>NZ_CP117834.1:2027840-2706760 GCF_028735875.1 Shouchella hunanensis | reverse complement strand
AACCGGTAATTGTGCTGACGTAGAATCAGACGGGCAGTGACCAGCAATTGCTTCAAAAAGATACGCATTGTCTTCTACAGAGCGCGTAATTGGACCAATTTGATCAAGGGAAGATGCAAACGCAACTAAACCATATCTTGATACACGACCATATGTAGGTTTTAAACCAACAACTCCACAGTACGCTGCAGGCTGACGAATGGAACCACCTGTATCAGAACCGAGAGAAAATGGTACTTCGCCAGCAGCAACCGCAGCCGCAGAACCACCACTCGATCCACCAGGAACGTAGTCTGTATTCCATGGATTTGCTGTTGTTTGGAACGCTGAGTTTTCATTTGAAGAACCCATCGCAAACTCATCCATATTAATTTTCCCGATTGTAATTGTCTCAGCCGCTCTTAGCTTGTTCATGACTGTCGCATCGTAAATCGGATTAAAGTTTTCTAGCATTTTACTTGAACATGTTGTACGTAAGTCTTTTGTAACAATATTATCCTTAATCCCAATTGGCATTCCGAACAATACATCTTTTGCAGATGCATCCACTTCATCTAATTGCTTCGCTAAAGTACGAGCTCGTTCTTCATCTAATGTTAGAAACGCTTTAACCTTATCGTCTACTTCTCCAATACGCTTATACGACGTATCAACAAGGTCACTCACATTAATTTCTTTTGCTGCTAACTTATGGTGCAGCTCTTTTATCGAATGATCAAATAATGACATGCTAGTCCTCCTCTTAAACAACCATTAAAACACTGAAGGAACACGGACTTGTCCGCCTTCGTGATCTGGCGCGTTTTTTAACACTTCTTCTACTTTCAAACCTTCAACTGGCTTATCTTCACGCATAACATTTTGCATCGTTAGCACATGAGTTGTCGGGATAACCCCTTCTGTATCAACTTCGTTTAATTGCTCTGCGGCAGTAATAATGGCTTCTAACTGCCCCTGAAAACGTTCTGCTTCTTCTTCTGTTATGGATAAACGCGCAAGGTGAGCGACGTGTTTAACTTGTTCTTGTGAAATTCTAGACATAATGGCACCTCCAAAACGAACTTTTGACAATATGATTAATAATACCAAATTCAACACACTCAAGCAACAAAGCATCAATTTAATAATTTCACAATATTTCTGAAAACGCTATCTTTCTGCCCGCTTTTCTGCGATACTTTATGAGAGTAACGTTAAGTAGAAAAGCATGGAAAAGGAGGTATGTATGTACCGATTGGAACGAACGACAAACAACTCGGTCACGGTTCTATTAAAATCTAGTGATCAACAACCGCTCATTTTCGATTCCTATGAAACGGCGCAAGCTTTTGCCTACAAACTCAATGTGCATCTTACCAAACCCCCACCTTGGGAAGTAAAGCCGTATCATTAACCTCTATTCACTCTGGTGATACCCTTCCCAAACCACAACATCGCTTCACCCAATATAGGCTTATATAAAGAGCTTTACATATGATTAGCTAAGCTTTCTTCCAATGACATTTGCTGAAACGGGCTTTAAGTCGAGCTCTCTTGCCCATATAGACAATTGTCCAATATGATGAATTTCATGGGCGATGATATGCCGCATAATAACTCCCCACGTATCGTAAGGTGGATGGCCATCATCGTATATACGATCCTCATACGAAGGCGTCCAACGCTCAATAAACAGTTGCACGTCATAATGGTAGGTTTGATGAAGCTGCCGTATGTCTAGAAGTGTTGTTTCCTGTGACAACGTTGCTTCTGGATCTGGCTTACATTCCAATCGTCTAATCCAGCTCCACTCTACATCAATAATATGGTGTAACGTTTTGGCAAAACTACCAACACCTCCAATTCGTTCTTTTAAAAAGGCTTCTTGGCTTAATTGTTCACACCAATTTATCCACTCTTCACGAACTTGCCAATTATAGTGAAAAAGCAATTTCATTGATGGTTGCCCCCCCTACTCTACCGTTTTAGCATAAATAGCCGTATCCGTTAGCATTGTTTTGTCAACAGACCACTCATCATTTTTTAATATGCCTTCCAGTTGAAAGCCTGCTCGCATTGCAACTGCACGACTGTTTTGATTCGCTGAATCACAGCGAATATACACCCGTTTTGCTTGAATGTGAGTAAAAGCATATGCTGTAATTGCCTCTACTGCTTCTGTCACGAACCCATATCCACTTTTACGAGAATCAATCCAATAGCCAATCTCACATTTTGGTACTTCCCAATCCAAATTATGTAGCCCAGAAGATCCCACGAATTCCCCATTGCTTTTTTCGAATAAGAGTAATCGAATGTCTTGCCTTAAAAGGAATTTTGCATATGCTTCGCGTAAATTTTGTTCCACCTCTGCCGCTGTCTGTTCCTTCGTAGCAAAAGGAAGCCATTTTTTCAACTCTTCTTTTGAACGCTGGATACTTGTATAAACCGCTTCACCGTCTCCTTTTTTTGGAACGCGAATTCGTAATCGATCTGTATTTATTTCTTCTGGTAAGTGACGTAATATCGGATCCATATTCATACCCCCAAAATAAAAAATGAACATTTTGAAAATAAAATGCAGATAGGTAGCCAGCTCGTCTAAGAACTGGCCAGCTTTTAATTCGTTACGTAAATAAACGGATCTCGATCAGGGTAATAAGACACAATGCCTTCAATCACACCTGACATCGAAGATATTTCAATGTCTACCGGTACTTCTTCAAAGTATTCTTCTGCTTTAGAAGCTGCAAACTGGGTCAGTGCTACAACCTCTGCTTTTCCTTTGTATTGAATATTAATCGTAACCGCTAATTTTGCTAAACGATTTTCTTCATAGCGAGCTTTACCGACAACCCCGACGTGATTCTCAAAGAAGCCTTGAATGTCTGATTGAAACTTAGAAAACCGGTCAGCATCATATTGGTAATCATTGTTAGCGTCTGAAGATGGGAAGTGGATATGTGTTTCATTAATGTCTGTCCATTCTCCCCCTTGTCCAGGTTCAAATACACCTTTCATAAAGAAATTCCCAGCATTAAGATCGTTGCTTGGCTTATCGTCAAATAAAGCAACAACAATTGGGACATCACTAATATCTTCTTCTAACGCACTTGCACCATCACGCAAACGCTCCACGATCTTCTCCGCCGCTTCTCTCCCAGCTTGCTCCTGTTGGTTTGCAGAGATCTCTTGAGAATCCGGTGTGCCTTCGTACGTAAAGGAATAGACACTATAGAGCGCTAACCCAATAACAATGCCCTCTGTCTCATACGTACCATTCTCGCTTGGCTGCATATAATTATGTTCCAAGATATTTCTTAAAATAAGTGGATCTTGCTTACGAGCATCAATGGATTCTTGTAGATCCACCTCCTCATCATCCACTCCTAGTTCTGGATTTAAACCATCTGGATTTGTCTCACTATAACGATTAATCCAGTTAACGACCGTTCCTCTTGTTAGATGTTGCCCCTCCTGAAAATAATAGGAGCCTGGTTCAAACGTATCCTTTGCAATTTCTTCTAGTCCTAATTCAAACCAGTCTAAATTACTGCGATTCATTGTGTTTACACCGTAGCCTCGTGTTTCTCCATGTAGATAGGCTCCGTCTTTCAACACACTTGAATAATGATTTTCTTCGGAAGCAACAGACGGAATAACGCTAAGAGAATCATCTGTTATCTCCACTTCTGGTACATCTTGCTCGCCATCATCATTTCCTCCAAAAATCGAACACCCTGCCAAAAGCATGGTGCTTAGCCCAATGATCCCCCAACGTTTCATTGAACGTACCCCTCTCTTAATCTAAATCTTCCATTGTTTGAACAAATTTCGCTTCTGTCCAAATCGTAATTCCAAGACTCTCCGCTTTTTTCTGCTTTGAGCCGGCATCTTCTCCAGCAATAACAATATCGGTTTTCTTACTGACGCTACCTGTTACAGTTCCACCAAGTGCTTCGATTTTTTCTTGGGCTTCTTTACGGTTCCAATGACTTAATTTTCCTGTTAATACAATTGTTTTCCCAACGAAAGGCGACTCAAGATCGCTTTGCTCTATGACTGGTCTTGCACCTCTATACTGCATATTCACTTCCGCTTGCTTCAATTTATCAAGTAACTCATCTACTTCCGGTTTATCGAAATAAGACACAATCGAATCTGCCATTTTTTCGCCGATTTCATTTACACTCAGCAGCTCATCTACAGATGCTTGACGAAGGTTACCCATCGAATCAAACGCCAATGCGAGGGTTTTTGCCGCTTTAGCGCCAACAAAACGAATCCCTAAGCCAAACAATAAACGCTCAAGTGAATTGTCTTTTGATCGTTGGATTGCATCGAGCAAATTGTCTACGGATTTTTCCCCCATCCGTTCGAGTGCAAGCAGTTCATCACGGTCTAACGTATAAAGATCGGCTACATCGGCTATTAATTGATGAGAGAACAGCTGGCTAATGACTTTTTCACCTAATCCATCAATATTCATCGCGTTTCTTGAAACAAAATGAATCAGCCCTTCTCGAATTTGTGCTGGGCATTTCGGATTCAAACAGCGTAATGCTACTTCGCCTTCAATCCGGTCTAGTTCGCTCCTACATTCTGGACATTCCGTTGGCATATGAAAATCAATTTCTTTTCCAGTGCGCTTTTCTATAATGACACCAACGACTTCAGGAATAATGTCGCCTGCTTTTTTAACGATCACCGTATCGCCAAGCTTAACATCTTTTTCTCGAATTAAATCTTCGTTGTGTAGGGATGCTCGCTTTACGGTTGTCCCTGCAACAACAACTGGTTCGAGAATAGCGGTTGGCGTCACAACACCTGTTCGTCCTACGTTTAATTCAATATCGTATAATGTTGTCACTACTTCCTCAGCGGGAAATTTATATGCTGTCGCCCATCGTGGACTTTTAGCTGTAAAGCCCAACGTTTCGTGTTGAGCAAGATCATTCACTTTAATTACGATTCCATCAATTTCGTAAGGGAGTTCATGACGATTTTCCACCCACTTTTCCGTAAAAGCAATGACTTCATCGATGTCCTGGCACACTGTCGCTTCTTTGTTTACTTTAAAACCTAAATCATCTAACAACGCCAATCCTTGATGATGACTGGTAATGGTCTGACCGCTTAATTCACCAATTGAATAAGCAAACATAGCTAAATTCCGTTTAGCTGCAATCTTAGGGTCAAGCTGTCGTAATGAACCAGCTGCCGCATTTCTAGGATTCGCAAATTTCTCTTCCCCAGCTTGTTCCTTCGCTTCATTTAACCGCTCAAACGATTGTTTTGGCATATAGGCTTCGCCGCGAACTTCAATAGAAACAGGCTTTTTCAAGCGTAATGGGATAGAAGGGATTGTGCGCAAATTGCTTGTAATCTCTTCTCCCGTAGTTCCATCTCCTCTTGTCGCGCCTCGTACAAGCGAACCGTTTTCATACGTTAAGGAGATGGCTAAACCATCAAACTTCAGCTCGCACACATACGAAACCTGATCACCAACTGCTTGGCGCACGCGACGGTCAAAACTACGTAAATCATCGGCTGAAAAAGCGTTAGACAAGCTCATCATCGGGACACGATGGGTTACTTTTTTAAATGCAGATGCAGGTTCCCCGCCAATACGCATCGTCGGAGAATCGTCTGTTGCTAACTCAGGAAACGCTTCCTCTAAGTGAACTAACTCCTGCAGTAAGCGATCATATTCTGCATCAGGAACTTTCGGTTGATCAAGGACATAGTAATGGTAGCCGTAATCCTCTAATTGCTCTTTCAACTCTTTCATCTTGCCCTCAGCTTGTTGCTTGTCCATTCATGTATCTCCTTTACCTTATACTTTCGTAATCGGGGCAAACTTAGCGAACAATCGTTTAATCCCTGTTGGTGGCGTAAACGCAATATCAAGTTCGACTGAATCCCCTTCTCCTTTTATACTAACAACTGTACCGACGCCCCATTTTTTGTGAGACGCTTTATCGCCAACCGCCCATTCAAAGCTGTCTCCACCTGTATTGGTCATCCTTGAAGACATGGCGCTTGTTCGCTTTGCTGCCATTGAAGCTGCGCTATTTCCTTGTTTACTCCCTCTACTCCAAACCGGAACACCGTGCTCTTCCCTACAGTCTTCTGGAATTTCTGCAATAAAACGTGACGATGGATTCGTATTGGTTCGTCCGTATAATGTTCTCATTTTTGCACTCGTTACATACAACTCTTTTTCAGCTCTTGTTATACCAACATATGCTAAACGTCGCTCTTCTTCCATTTCTTCATCATCAAATAATGAACGATTGTGAGGGAAAATACCTTCTTCCATCCCAATTAGAAACACGTAAGGAAACTCTAATCCTTTAGCTGAATGAAGGGTCATAAGTGTGATAGCCTCTTTAGGTGCTTCCACCTTATCATCATCAAGTTGGTCAATATCTGCAACTAAAGCTAAATCTGTTAGGAAAGAAACTAAGTCCTTTTCCTCACTACGCTTTTCAAATTCCTGCGTAACAGAAATAAATTCATCAATATTTTCTAAGCGTGATTGGGCTTCTATCGTTTGTTCTGCTTTTAACATATCTCGGTAACCTACCTTGTCTAGAAGCTCTTCAACAAGCTCTGTTACCGATAAATAATCTTGTTGTTGAACCCACCCGCTAACTTGATCACGAAATTCAATAAGTTTTGTTTTAGCTCGAGCTGTCACACCAATATGATCAATTTCAGCTAAAGCCCGGTACATCGACAGACCATTTTGAGTGGCGTATGCAGCGATTTTATCTACCGTTGTGGCTCCTATTCCTCTTTTTGGAACATTAACGATTCGTGCTAAACTAATGTCGTCTTCTGGATTGGACACTAATCGCAGATAAGCAAGAACATCTTTAATTTCTTTACGATCGTAGAACTTTGTGCCGCCAACAATCGTGTATTCTAGATTCGATTTAATAAAGAATTCCTCAATGATTCGAGATTGGGCATTCGTCCGGTAAAGAATAGCCACATCAGCATAGGAAAAACTTGACTCTTTTGCAGCTGTTTCTTTTATTTTTTCCACAACAAATTGTGCCTCAGCTTGCTCTGATGCCGCTTCATAAACGGTTATCTTTTTCCCTTGGTCATTTTCTGTCCAAAGATTTTTCGGCTTCCGGTTCCCGTTATTTCCAATCACTTTATTAGCAGCTTGCAAGATCGTTTTTGTGGAACGATAGTTTTGCTCTAGCATAATGACTGTTGCATCTGGATAGTCTTTTTCAAACGAGAGGATATTCTGAATATCCGCTCCTCGCCATTTGTATATCGACTGATCGGAATCACCTACAACACAAATATTTTGTAGACGGTCGCCCATTAGCTTTATAAGCTTATATTGCGCTTTATTTGTATCTTGATACTCATCGACATGAATGTATTGAAATTTGCGTTGATAAAATTCGAGGACTTCCGGCACATCACTGAACAATTCAATCGTCTTCATGATTAAATCATCAAAGTCTAACGCATTGTTTACTTTTAAACGCTTCTCAAATTCTAAATACACATCTGCGGCTACTTGATCAAACATGCCTTCAGCTGTTTTCGCGAAAGCTTTCGCAGATCTAAGTTCGTTTTTCGCACTAGAAATCATGCTAAGTATTGCTTTAGGATCAAACTTTTTTGTATCAATGTTTTGTGCTTTTAAAATTTGCTTAATAACGGAAAGTTGATCTGCCGAATCTAGAATGGAGAAATTACGATTGTAGCCAATTCGATCAATGTCTCTTCTTAAAATACGAACGCACATGGAGTGGAAAGTGGAAATCCAAATATCTTCAGCGATTGGACCAACTAATTGCGCAACTCGATCTTTCATTTCTCGTGCTGCTTTATTTGTAAACGTCAAGGCAAGCACTGCCCATGGAGGCGTTTGATTATGACGTAACAAATAGCTAATTCGGTGTGTTAAAACACGCGTCTTTCCGCTACCAGCTCCAGCCATAAGTAAGACTGGACCATCTGTGTGTACAACCGCTTTTCGTTGCTCTGGGTTTAGACCTTCTAACATTCGTTCTATGATTGTATCTTGCATTTAATAGGCACCACCTTTTACTGCTTTTACTGTCTTCACTGCTTCTTTAAAATTTGTATAAATAGCATTACCGACAACTGTCACATCAGCATACTGCGCATATTGCTTTGCCTCTTCTGCCGTTTCAATTCCACCACCATAAATTAGTTTTGTTGAAGAGAGGACAGCTTTCGCTTCCTTCACCACATCAACAGAACCTTTCTGTCCACTATATTCAATATAGAAGAACGGCAAGTGTAACATGTTTTCTGCCAGTCTTGCATAAGCCGTTACATCTTCAACTGACAAGTCAGTGGTAGCATCCGTCAACTCTGCTACCTTTGCATTGGGATTCAACACACAATAGCCCTCAGGAATGAACGTATCCCAATCAATTAATTCGCCATACTCCTTCATTGCCTGGTGATGTTGACCAATAATCCAGTTAGGGTTGCGGCTATTTAAAACCGTTGGAATTAAATAATAATCAAATCCAGGTGTAATGGAATCCATATTCGAGACTTCCAGCGCAACGGTTATGGGGTATCGTCGCACTTGTACAAGTAGTTCTAATGTATTATCTAACGTCACACCATCAGTTCCACCAACAATCACCGCGTCGGTTCCTGATTCGCATAAACGTTCTAGTTGATCTATTGTTAATTCTTTATTAGGGTCGAGCTTAAATACATGCGACCACTCATTTATGTTATTCATCATCGGTTTTCACGCGTGCCTCCCTTTAACGAGCACATATACGCACGTTCGTTCTGCACATTATTATAACAAAGTTAGCCACGCATGTCGTGTATCCATTGCGTGAAATTAACGGAAATTCACTCAAAAAAGCTCTATCTTTTTTGCACTTAAGCATTAGAAGAGCTTTTACGTTTTATATGATATTTCTAGAATTGGAAACAGCCTCTACTTATTCTTGTTTATCTCCATATATAACACTCTCTAGCAGCTCAATCTGTTCCTCTATGTACATTTTATAGCGTTTATTGAGTTGGTTGCTTTGCTTTTCCATTTCAAGCTGCACTAATTCTCTCTCAAAAATAAGTCGTTCGTCATCCGTAATCATCAGTTTAGCCCCTTTTCTAGCATCATACGATTAGGATTACCCACAGTTACACCTTTCATGTGTCAACTAAGAATCGTCACTCCAAATAACAAAAAAACCCCTGCATTAGGCTTTGCAAGGGTCCAAAAGGGGTCTATTAACTAGACGTGTATGTGTCACGTTCTTTCTAAATGATAACGAATATCATTATCAATGTCAATGGGTTTCTCTTTCTTTTTTGTCACTAAAGGCGAAACGGCTTGCACAAGTTCTAATTTGAAGAAAAAAAGAGCAAATCTAAAGGATTTGCCCTTATTCTCTCATTATTTATTTACGGTTACTCGTTCCAATTCTTTAAGAATTTCATAAGCACCATTTGATTGATTTGAACAAACAACGATCGTAAGACCTTGCTCGGGGTAATAGACAGAACGATAATTAACGCCTGGATCATAGCCCATTTGTATAAATTTTACGACGCCCTGTTCATTTGACTCCATATATCCGATATACCCATAGAATATGTCTTCATCAACATGTTCTTGAGGAGCCATAAAGTTTCGCGTCATTTCAGCAGACAAAAGTTTACCATTCATAAGCGCTTCCCAGAAAATACCTATATCAAGTGCAGTCACATAAGCACCGCCATCTGGTCCGCCTTTTGCAGGTAGTGAAAACACATTTGTTTTCACTGTTCCATCTGGTTTTTCAATATAGCCACATGCAACATTCCCAGGAAGTTCATCCACTGAAAAATAGCCTGAATTCGTCATACCAATCTTCGTAAAGATCGTTTTATCAATATAGGCATCGAAATCCATTCCACTTATTGCCTCAATAACGAGTCCTAAAAGAATATAGCCTGTATTATTGTACTTAAAAGACCGACCAACCTTATCTTGCATTTTTTCTAACCGAAACATTGGCAGGAAGTCTTTTGCAGAACGGACTTGATACATAGGGAAAGTCTCCCAGAGCTCCTCATAGTCATCCATTTTCTCCTCATCAAAGTAGTCTGGAATTCCTGATGTATGGGTTAAGAGATGATGGATCGTAATCGAGTTGTCAAAATACGGGAGATCCACACGTAAGCAGTTTTTAAGAGTCGTGTCGAATGTGAGTTTCCCTTCTTCCACTAGCTTACAAATGGCAACAGACGTAAAGATTTTGCTACCAGACGCAATGGAAAAACGAGTTTGTGGTTGATTTTTTATTTTTTCTGAACGGATTGCATGACCGAAGCCATCTGAGATTAGTTCAATACCATTCTTGCGTACATAGATACTCCCAGAGAACTGCAGTTCCTTTTGTTTTTCAGTAAGATTAGTCCAGTTCATTTGTTTATTCATTTTTATTCCTCCTGAATGTGTTTTTTAGCAAGCAACATGGCCTTTTTAAACACATTCAATTAGCCTTTTCACATTTGAAAACGAATCATTCTGCTCTCCCCCTTTACTTATTTGAGCTTAGCATCCAAATTGATTTTTTTCAATTATCAATCTTCATTTTTTAGTCATGAAGCGTGCAGTTTGCAATGAACAGCCTAAGAAAAGTAGAGGATAAACAATATGACAAAGGAAACCGCAAGCATAATGTAGGAAAAACAGCCTACCAACATGATTGATAAGCTGTCAATAAAGCGGTTTATGCATACGCTGGTATTTTTTCTTCTTGTCTTAGAGTGACTTCTTTTTGAAGAAGATCGTATGTCAGACAAACTGGTTTCCCTGTGCGTGGATCTGCGACAATACTTGCATCAATCTGAAAAACATCTTTTAATACTTTCGCGTTCATTACCTCTTCAGGCGTTCCTTCTTTTATAATTTCACCTGAACGAATACTAACCATATAATCTGCAAAACGAGCCGCATGATTTAAATCATGAATAACCATAACGATTGTCCGATTTTGCTCTTGATTTAAACGCTCCAATACCTGCAATACTTCAAGCTGATGAGCTAAATCCAAATAAGTCGTTGGTTCATCTAAAAGGAGGATATCTGTCTCTTGAGCGAGCGCCATCGCGATCCACACACGCTGACGTTGTCCTCCAGACAGTGCTTCAATGGAACGGTCTGCGAACTCTTCCATGTTTGTTTGCTCTAGCGACCAACGAATTAACTCTTTATCGTAATCTGTTAATTGACCGAAACCTTTTTGATGGGGATAACGACCATAAGCCACTAATTCTTCTACCGTTAATCCACTTGGCGCTTCAGGTGACTGAGGTAACACGGCCATCTTCTTCGCAATCTCTTTTGTGGACTGCTTATGAATGGACTTTCCATCTAAATACACAGCCCCTTTTGAAGCTTGTAAAATGCGAGCAATTGTTTTTAAAATGGTTGATTTCCCACAACCATTTGGTCCAATAATCGTTGTTATTTTCCCATCTGGTATATTCAAATGTAGATCACGTACAATTTCTCGTTTCTCGTATCCAATGGAAAGCTGTTCAGTAGTTAATCGTGACAATCGTTTTCCCCTCCTAAGGTGTTCTCATTAATAGATATAAAAAGTACGGTGCACCAATAATCGCAATGACAATGCCAACTGGAATTTCGGAAGGTGCTAACACATTTCGCCCAATCATATCAGCTGCCAATAAAATGAACGCTCCAACAAGGGTCGCTGTTGGAATCATAATTTGGTGCTGCGGTCCAACTAACTTACGAGCAATATGTGGGGCAACTAATCCTAGAAAGGCGATTCCACCTGCTACTGCAACAGAAATGGCTGCTAGTGCTACTGCAAGGATAAGCAAGAAACGTCTTTCTTTTTCCATTGATACCCCTAATGATATGGCAGATTCGGTTCCGACCTGCATCACATTTAATGTTCTCGCTTTATAGATCGCGAGAGGGACCAAAATGAGTAACCAAGGTAAAATCGTTACTACATAAGACCACGTTGACCCCCAAATACTACCGGTAAGCCAAATCGTTGCTTGCATAAAATCATTTGGTGCCATTCTTAATTGTATAACGATAAGAAGAGCACTAAATGCAGCGTTGACGGCAATACCAACTAAAATAAGCCGAACTGGTGTAATGCCTTTTTTCCAGGCAAATATATAAATTAAAAAGGCGGCAAATGCCGCGCCAATAAAAGCGAAGAGCGGCATAATGAAAATGGAAAGTTGACTCACTCCTGTTAAAGAGCCTTGAAAAAAGTAAATAAAAATGACAACAGCGAGACCTGCTCCTGTATTAATTCCAAGAATTCCAGGGTCAGCTAATTCATTTTGAGAGATACTTTGTAGTATAGCTCCTGAAACGGCTAAGGCTGCACCGACAAGAAGTGCAATAACCATTCGTGGTAGTCGAAATTCGAATAAAATTAGGGCATCTCGTTCGGAACCAAGTCCGACTAATGTACGCAGCACATCTACAGGTTGAATTTGAATGGCTCCTGTTTGTAAAGAGACGATAAACGTTAAAAGAATGAGTAAGATAAGGGTAACGATTTTAAAGGCTGGCTTTTTTATTAATGCATTCATTTATAATTTCCTCCCGTCACGTCTAGCGAGATACAGGAAGAACGGAACGCCGATTAAAGCTGTCATTGCCCCGACTGGTGTTTCAAACGGTGCATTAATTATTCGTGCAGCTAAATCCGCTAACACGAGTAACAATGCGCCAAGAACTGCAGAGCAAGGGATTATATAGCGATAATCAACGCCTACTAAACCTCTTGTTATATGCGGTATAACTAACCCTATAAAACCAATCGCACCTGCTACTGCTACGCCAGCGCCTGTGAGCAATAACACCACAATGACACCAAGGGTCTTAATGAGAAGAATGCGTTGCCCCAATCCTTTTGCTACATCTTCTCCTAGACTTAATACGGTTACAGAGCGAGAGAGTATAATAGCAAGTGTCAATCCGCCAATGGCGACCGGCACAATCATTTGCAAGTTTGACCACGACATGCCAGCTAAACCACCAGCAAACCAAAAACTAATATCTTGAGCGACATTAAAGTGAATCGCAATACCAGAAGAGATTGCGCTTAAAAAAGCTCCCACCGTAACACCAGCTAGCGCAAGCTTAGCCGGAGTCAGTCCACCTCGGGCAAAGGACCCAATGAAAAAGACAAATGCTGCCCCAGCACCAGCTCCTATAAACGCGGCCACCATTAAGCTCGTGCCAGAAATACTTGCACTAAATGCGAACATAATGGCAATAGCAAGGGCAGCGCCATCCATTACACCCATGATGGAAGGTTCTCCTAAAGGATTTCGCGTCATGCCCTGCATTATAGCTCCAGATACAGCCAAGAAGCTCCCAACTAATGCTGCTCCTAACGCTCTCGGTATACGAATATCATAAATAATCTGATGTTCCGTTAATGTTGGGTTAAATGCTGTAATAGCATCCCAAATCGTTCCGACACTAATGTTAGCAGCACCGAACGAAATGGATAAAACCAGTGCAGCAGTTAAAAGAACAAAACCAAAACCGATCACAAGAATAGCGTGACTAGGTTTTGAGCGCGCTTTTGCTTTTTCTAAAGTTGTTACTGCTGATTGTCTCCCCATACGATCATTTTCCTCTTCCACTTGCTACATTCTATTGATAATCATTATCATACATCATTATGAGAAAAGGGTAAACAAAAAACAAGAAATCTCGTCTTTGTTTACCCTTTTAAGGTGATTGATTCATTTTATTTAGTATTTTTTTCTGAACATTCATTATGAAAACGAAAGAAAAAGCTTGTAACTGACGTACGCAATACCAATCCATAGTGGTATACTCATTAGCAGAGCCCATAAAGCACCAACAACTAAATTTTCGCCTGTTTCATTTTGCATTTTTTCTTCCATCGTTTAACCCTCCTTTATCTTTCTTACTTTTAGTATATGAGCCAACCTTGTTGTTCAGTTTAATAAAAGGTTAAGATTTTGTAAGGATTAACACTTGAAAATACAGGCATAAAAGTAGTAGCATATGCTACACTTGCAGGAGAGGGGTGCCTGTTGAGAAAAAATTTGTTAATAAGAAACATTTATTCTTCCTTATTCTTTTCTCGTTTGAACATGCCATTTCCTTTTTCCCTCTTTTATTATTTCTCTATACCCATTAGGTCGTACGTTCATACGACGGTCATGTATTGAAAGGAAGACTCCTATGACGACTAAACAAAAGAAAGAAAGACCTTCCCTCGTTATGATGATTTACATGTGGATTTTTATTCTTGTTGCACTTGTAAATCTAGTAGGGATCGCTTCACAAAACCTTTATCAAAGTATTTTCCCTTTTTTCATTGTATCGCTCTTAAATATCGTTTTAGCTGCTCTTTTAATTTTACATGCGCTTAAAACGTCAGATTCACGTGAACGCCGGCTGGCGATTATTTATTTAATCGGAATTGGGTTTATCGCAGCTGTCACTTTTTTTCGTTACCTGTTTATGCAAGCTTAACCGGAAGGCTATAGTCACGATTGCCTATAGCCCTCTTTGTATTCTAGTCTATTCATGAAGGAGCTGCTTATATGATTGAAATCTTTGAAGTAGGTGTTCGTGACGGATTACAAAATGAAAAGACTCTATTAACGACGGAACAAAAGATTGAGATGCTTGAACATCTAGTCCATTCTGGTCTCGAAAAATTGGAAGCGGTCTCTTTTGTCCATCCAAAACTGGTTCCTGCGATGGCTGATGCTGAAGCAATTTTGGCCCAATGGAACCGCCCGTCTCATATCCAAGTAGCCGGACTTGCTCTTAATAGTCGCGGTATCGATCGTGCCATGATGACCTCCATCACCCATTTACACACATCTATTGCTGTCAGCGATGCGTTTAACTTAAAAAACGCAAAGCGATCTGTTCAGGAAGGCTTGGAAGACCTCCTGCCCCATATTAAAGAAGCACAACAACTGAAGCCAGTGACAGCAATTCTTGCTACGTCCTTTGGTTGCCCGTTTACGGGGATGATTCCTTCTTCTTCTCTCTTGAAAATGGTTGAGAGCTTCTTAACAGCAGGTGCAAGTAAGATTGTCCTCGGAGATACAACTGGCATGGCAAACCCTTCTATGGTAAAAGAACGAGTCGCTTCATTATATGATGAGTTTGGAAGCGAATTAAAACTTGGTCTCCATTTTCATAATACGCGTGGTTTAGCTCTAGCCAACACCCTTGCTGGCTACGAGGCTGGCGTTCGCCATTTTGATGCATCAGTTGGTGGTTTAGGAGGGTGTCCATACGCACCACTCGCAGTAGGAAATGTCTGTACCGAAGATATGGTACATATGTTTCACGAGATGGATGTAGAAACAGGTGTAGACCTTGATCGTCTTATTCAAACGGCTCAGATGATCCAAAACTGGTTCCCTCAGCCCCTGCCTGGTATGGTTATGAAAGCAGGTAAAACAAGTGCATTAACAGAACAACGCTAACGGAGGAAGCTTCTCATAAAGCGAGAAGCTTTTTTTCATTCCTTATTTTAGCTTCAAAAATGGATGGTATAGCCGCCGTTAAATGTTTCTTTGGCATTAATCCTCTGGATTCCTTCTTTATCTTCTAAGTTTCCAGTAGCATCCCACTTATCAGCAATCCCGTACCAAGGCTCAATACAAACAAATGCAAGTTCTTCCTCTTCTTCTTTATATGGTGACCAGATGCCAACATAAGGCGCACCGTGAAGATCAACACGTAGTTTGGTTTCTTCCTTCACAACAATTTCCACAGTATCGATTCCTTTATATACGAGGGCATCGTCTTTAAACCAATGTGGTGCAAGGGAAAACGACTGTGGTAATGACTCTACCTTTTTCAGCAAGTTGTTCGTTACTTGAAACGACGTTACCTCTTTCTCTGATTGCAATGTAAGGATATGGTCTTCTGCTTTGGCGCCTTCTTTCATTGGGAGGGAAAAAGCTGGATGTCCTCCAATTGAAAACAACATGTCTTCGTTGGAATCATTGACTACCTGCCAATGAACATGTAAGGCGTTTTCATGCAATTCATATTGGATATAAATAGTAAATTCAAATGGATACACATGTGCAAACTGCCCAGAGGATTCAAAATGAAAGCTTGCTTTCGTTTTTGATAGTGAATCGGTTACAAATATTTGATCCCGTAAAAACCCGTGACGAGGAAGTGTATATGACTTTCCCTTATACGAATACGTTTCATTTTTTAACCCACCCACAATAGGAAATAAAATGGGGGATACTCTTCCCCAGTAAGCTGGATCACCCGACCACATTCTATTTTGAGCCATGCTTTTATGAGTAACCTTCTGAACTTCTGCACCTTTATGAGCAATTTCAACTTGCAACAAGTCATTTTCAATAATAATAATATGTATTCCTCCTCATTCAAGCATAGTGTATCTTTAGTATGAAGGAGTCTAAAAAAAACGCAACGAATATGCAGGAGTTTGCTAAAATGATTCGAAATGACTATTCGAAAGCGTTTTCTTTAAAAAAGGGAGGGTCAAATGGAAACGATAAAAACGAAACAACCAAAACAGTTTCCTTGGAAAAAAACGATCTTTATTACACTAGGCGGGTTGATCTTTATCGTTCTAGCAGTCCTCGTTTGGGCTTATCTGCAAATTCAAAAGCCCATTCCACAAGAGTTAGGAACGTTAGAGCTGAATGGATTATCAGCGGAAGTATCTGTCTATCGAGATGATCAAGGGGTTCCGCATATTGAAGCAAATAACGACTATGACCTTTATTTCGCACAAGGTTTTGTTACGGCTCAAGATCGTTTGTTTCAAATGGATCTCAGTCGCAGACAAGCATCTGGTCAATTAGCAGAAGTCATTGGTGAGAGCATGCTTGATCAAGACCGTTACTTCCGTACATTTGGATTACGACGAGCAGCAGAAGCATCAGAGGCAGCATATGATGAAGAAACATACGGTTATTTAGAAGCGTATGCGGCTGGGGTTAATGCGTTTATGGAACGCGCTATTGATAATGGAGAACTTCCCATTGAGTTTCGGCTAGCTGGATACGAACCCACCCCGTGGGAACCGTTAGATTCTTTAACAATCGGCAAATATATGGCCTATGACTTAAGCGGGAATTGGCAAGGCCAGGCGTTCAGACATTGGCTGGCGCAACATGTGACAGAAGAAGAGGCTCTTGATTTAATGCCTGCCTACCCGAATGATGGGCCTGTCATACTAGATTTAGCCAAGTCGGTTCCGATCGACATTGAAACCGCTTTTGCAACAACGACAAATTACTTGCCACACCCTTTTTCAGGTAGTAACAATTGGGTTTTAGCTGGCGAAAGAACAGCTTCCGGTGAGCCTCTCCTTGCTGATGATCCGCATTTAGGGTTAGCGACACCAAGCATTTGGTACGAAACCCATCTAACGTCTCCATCTGTAAATGTAACAGGGGTGATTTTTGCGGGTGTTCCTGGAATTATCCTCGGATCAAATGAAGATATTGCTTGGGGCGTAACAAATGTAGGGCCTGATGTTCAGCAACTTTATTTTGAGCAGCGTCATCCTGATAATGCATCAATGTTTCTGTATGACGATGAGTGGTATGAAGCGGAAGTGATAACAGAAACCATCCTCGTTGCAGATCAAGAGCCATACGAACATGAAATTACGATTACAAAAAACGGTCCTCTCTTATCAGAGTATGCATCTTTTGAAGAAGAGGCGGAATATGCGCTCTCCATGCGCTGGACAGCTCATGAGGCAACAACAGAATTACAAGCTGTTCTCGATTTTAATCGGGCCGATAACTGGGATACATTTGCCGATGCGCTGACGTCTTTTCAAGCTCCGGCGCAAAATTTTGTGTTTGCTAGTAAGGATGGAACGATTGCCTATCGAGCAAACGGACTCATCCCCATTCGCCCCGATGAAGACGATGCATTAGTACCAGTTCCAGGTTGGGACCCTAAATATCAGTGGAAAGGCTACATTCCTTGGGACGAACTTCCAACTATTATTAACCCTGAATCAGGCATTATTTCAACAGCAAATAATCAGATTGTTGGGGAAGACTACCCTTACCACATTACACATACATGGGCACAACCTTATCGACATCAACGAATTATTGACGTGCTCTATGCTTCAAATGATCATACAGCAGAAGACATGATGAATCTGCAAATGGATGTGGTGAATTTGCAGGCAGAAGAATTTGTCCCTATTCTTATTGAAGCACTTGAAATGAGCGAGTTAACGGACGTCGAACAACAAGCAGTAACCATGCTTCAGTCATGGAATCGTGAAGATCGAAAAGAAGAACCAGGACCACTCTTGTTCCATTTTTGGATGGATGGCCTGACAAAGCAACTTTTCGAAGACGACATCCCAACTGACCTTTACGGACTCTTTGAAGGAAGAGCAAACATTGTTGATGAAATGATTCGGGCAGCGAGTCAAGGGCAACCTGGACCTTGGATAGAAAAAGCAGGTGGATTGGATACCCTTGCTTACAAAAGTTTTCAACAAGCCGTTGAACGGGCATCAGAACTTCAAGGGGCAACTCCTAATGACTGGGAGTGGGGGGCGTTTCACAAAGTTGTTTTCAATCACCCACTTGCTGCCATATCTCCTTTAAATTATTTATTTAACGGTTCTCCTTTACCCGTTGATGGAAGCCGTATAACCGTCAAAGCAGCAAGCTACAATACGGATACCGGCGTAGTAACCAATGGAGCTGGCTGGCGTGGTGTAATGGATTTGTCGGATCTAGAGAATACACATCACCTTGTTGGTCCCGGTCAATCTGGCCATGTCTTTAGCGATTCGTATCATAACCAGCGAGAAGCTTGGGTCCACGGAGACTACCACGTGACATCAATTGATCCAACGATTTATCAACCAACAGATCGGCACCTTACATTAATACCGCAATAAAACAAAAAATAGTTCTCATAAAATGAGAACTATTTTTTCTATCAACTTATTGTTCAATAAAGGAAAACGCTTCAACATCGAATAACCCTTTTGAAGTTAACTTAATAGAAGGAATAACAGGTAACGCTAGAAAAGCTAACGTCAGAAAAGGGTCAATCTCCTCATGATAGCCTATTACTTTTAACGCTTCTTGAAGTTTATTTAACGCCGTTTTCACTTGACTAGTCGACTGTGTGGACATCAATCCTCCGATTGCGAGTGGAAGGGTTGCAATAACACGGTCGCCGTCTACTACTGCCATTCCGCCACCGATTTCCACTACATGATTTATTGCATGGTAAAGACTGTCATCATCGACACCGCAGGCAATAATATTATGTGAATCATGTGCAACTGTCGAAACAATTGCCCCCTTTTTAATAGGTATGCCTTTACAGATCCCAACTCCGATTGTTCCTTTTTGATGGTGACGTTCCATCACAACTAACTTTAACTGGTTTTTGTTTGGTTTAAAGCAGTTGTTTTCTATTTCTACTTTTTCGACTGCTTTCTTCGTCACAATAGAGGTTAAAGACGCTTCAATAATGGTTGCCTTGTCACTATTTTTTAGTGGGAGCTGAAGGTTCTCTTTTGTAAATGGCTTCACACGAACGCTGTTTAGCAATTGTAATGGTACTTCTACGTGTGAACGCAAAGATGACAGCAATGTCCCTTTTTCAGCTACTTTCTCACCTTCAACATACACACTATCTACCTCAAACGTATTCAAATCATTTACAACAAGAAAAGTCGCTTTCTTTCCAGGGGCTATGGCACCCCGATCCTGTAATCGAAAGCATTCTGCGGCGTTTAAACTTCCTAGCTGAATCGCCTGCAAAGGATTAAGACCAAGCTCAATCGCTTTACGAACATTAAAGTCAATGCTGCCCTCTTCTATTAAATCGTCTAAGTGCTTATCGTCTGTAGCAAAAGCAAAACGTCTACAATTGAATGGCGTTACAGATGGTATAATGGCTTCCATATCTCGTGTTGCCGTTCCTTCTCGCATGAGGACATAAAAGCCTTTTCTCACTCGTTCAAGTGCCTCTTCAGCAGTAATCGCTTCGTGATCATTTTCAATCCCAACAACTCGATATGCATTAAGCGCTTTTTCACCTAAGCCAGAACCATGACCATCAATTGGGTGGCCTGCTGTTTTTGCTAGGGATATCTTTCTCAACATTTCGTCGTCCCCTGAACATACTGCCGGATAATCCATCACTTCTCCTAGCCCATAGACGTTGCCTTCTTTAAAAAGGGCGTCCGCATCCTTACTAGAAAGAGTTGCGCCGTTTTCTTCAAACGATGCAGCAGGGACACTCGATGGTACCATCATCTTTATGTCTAGTGGCATATCTTTTGAAGCTTCAATCATGTAACGCACCGCATCTGCTCCACCAACATTCGCGATTTCATGAGGATCCGCAATAATTGTTGTTACTCCTCTAGGTATGAGAACGCGAGCAAGCTCTTCTGGACGAACCATCCCTGATTCAATATGTACATGCCCGTCTATAAGACTAGGGCAAATCCACTTCCCTTTAACGTCCACTACTTTTTTGCCACTCGTATACGCACCAATTCCAACAATTATGCCATCTGTGATCGCAATATTCCCTTGAAACGTTGAACATGTGTATACATCAACAATTGTTGCATTTTGTAAAAGCAGATCACATGCTTGCTCTCCACTTGCCGCACGTAATTGGTTTTTTAAAGACGTAGGTTCACTCATAAAGGGCTCCTTTTGTTTTTAACGACTATTGTAGCGAATCTCGACGCTTAGTACCATCCTTTTTTAGAAATCTAATTAGCAAGATTATTGTTGCATAAAAAAACCGCAGGCAAGAGCCTGCGGTTTAATCGTTATACATCCTGTGTTTCTTCAAGCTCCTGGGCGTCAATCCGATCTAACGTCATTCGATAGCCATCGTTCCCATAGTTTAAACAACGCTTGACTCGGGAAATCGTTGCAGTACTTGCGCCTGTTTCGGTTTCAATCTTATGATACGTGTAACCGTCTCTTAGCATACGTGCTACTTCAAGACGCTGAGCAAGTGATTGTATTTCATTAATCGTACAAAGATCATCAAAAAACTCGTACGCTTCTTCAACGTCTTTTAAAGAAAGAATCGCTTGAAACAACTGATCCAATTCTTTTCCTCTAAGTTTATTAATTTGCAACAACCGTCACACCTTTCGAGTTAAGTGCTTCTCTACGATGCGCTTATTTTTTAAAGTGGTAAAGCACCAAAGTAGTTTCATTTTACCTCATTATTGCCGGAAATAAAATTCTTTTCTTTCGAACATCGTAAATCCCTTTCTGTGTTACCCGAATATAAGGTAAGTGAGTGGATGAAAAGAATTGCAAACTATACATCGGATCTTCATGTTTATAGCCACGTTCTCTTAGTTTCTTCGTAAAGCTTTGTTCTTGGTTCATAATGACTTCCATCGGTTTATCCGACATCATGCCAAGTAAGGGGAGCTCAATTCGGTCAATAACTTGATCTTCTTCTACAAGGATTAATCCTCCACCTTGCTTTTTCAATTCGTTAAAGGCTTGCACCATCGCCTTAAGAGACTTACCAATTAAAATAACATCCCCAGTATATGAGTAGGAACTTGCCAATCCCATCACAGACGTAGAAAATCCTTTAAGCGTTGTCGTCACTAGCCATTTACCTTTCTTATCAATCATGGCGAAAAAGGATTCATCGTGATCCGTTGATAGGGCGGTTGATGCTGTTTCTAACATAGTTTGGTACGGCTTTAGGATAACAGCATTTGTCATTTCGATGCCCATTGGCATCGAAAAATGAAGTTCGTTTTCTGAAAGCGTCCAATTAAATTCAATGGGTGCAATACCATAATCAGACCATGGGAAACTCGCTTCTTTCGTAACAGCTTCTCCATCGCGTAAAATCCACTGACCTTTTGCAAGCACACTAACAGGGGTAGGCGAATCTTTTGCAGACAAGAAGTTCAGGTGAGCAGTGCGACCAGGTCCAATCATTCCTAATTTATGGTCAATATTATAGTAGCGCGCTACATAATATGTTGCCATCCCGTAAGCATCGATTGGATCAATTCCAGAATCAATGGCAATCTGTATGCATTTATTCATGATGCCCTCTTCGTAAAATGAAGGGGGTGAGCCATCTGTTGTCATCAAACAGCGCCCAAAATAATCAACACCGAGCTCTTTTAATTCTTTAAATAGCCGTGGTAAATCTGGTCGTATAGAAGAATGACGGAGTGACACTGTATAACCAACATCGAGTCTCCGAACAACTTCTTCCCCTGTAATGGCCTCATGATCACAAGTAACACCTAATAACGCCATTTGCGAGAGCGTTTTCTCAGATGCTCCCGGCAGATGCCCTTCTATTGGTTTTCTTAGACGGGTCGTCTCTTGCATCCAATGTAAAGTTGTGTCGTCACCTTGTAAAACTCGCGGCCAAGAAGTAAGCTCTCCACCTTGAACGACGAGATGATGCTCCAGCCATGCTTTAATTTTCGAATTAGAAAACATATCATCTTTAAGCAATTCTGATTGAGAATCATATCTCGTCCACCAATACATCGTTGTCGGTAGCTCTTCCAATTTTTCAATCAAAGAAAGCGCTTTCTTTTTTTCTAAGTTTAAAAAATAAACTAGATTGTCATTAATCAATGTGGTAGTCCCGCGCTCAGATGCATATTGAGCTAAACTAAGGGGATTATATAATTGAAATGGATGGGCGTGATGTTCAATATAACCTGGAACAATAAATTGACCTGTACAGTCTACTACTTCGGCATCGCCTAACGTCTCAGGCATCTCCTGTCCAACATAAACAATCTGATCATCAGCAATCCATATATTGGCTTCGAGCCATTTTCTTCTTGCAAAGTTTAAATAAGTGGCATGTTTGAGTACTAAGGTTGGTGGTCGTTCACCACGAATAACACTTAGATGCTCTCTTAGCCTAGTCTTCGTCCATCGCTGTATTCGCTCAGTCGTCATTATATCACTCATTTCGTCTGTCAATCTTTCACTTATCTTACCATATATCTGGGTAAAATTTATGTTGAATTGTGACATTTTATCACAACTTTTTTTGGAGGTTTTCACTATGATCAACAGATTAAATCAACCATTTACACTCATTTCATTTTTCTTAACAGTCGTATTCCTTTTACTGTCGGCAAAACCCATTAAACAATTGACAGTCATCCGGTGTATCCTCATTTTCTTTGGTATCATTAAATGGATGGAACTATGCTTAGAAAAAAAGAAAAACCATATACAACCAAATGTAATAAATCCGTCTTAGCTTTACTGTACCAAAGAACGTTCTTTAATACAAATAAAAATACTCGGAAAAGAGAAAAAGGCTAGGTAATATGTCGTAGCCTTCTTTTCTTTTCTAAAAAAGTAACACCATTACCATTCCAACAAATGATACATTAACCGATACACAAAGAAAAACAAAACATAGCCACCAGAGGTTAAAAAGAGGGGGTCTAAGAACACACCATGTATAGACGTCATAAAGACAGTTTGATCGAGAAGAATTTGTTGAATGGCGGACATCGTTATCGCAGCAAAAACGATTGTGCTAATCACTGCTAAAAAGGCCATTACTTTTTCGGCAATAATCGATTGCCTCACTACAATAACGATTGCAGCTGGTATGACCGTTAACAAAACAATAAATAAGAACATGAACCATTCCTCCTTCTTACGTAAGATTCGTATACAAAAACGGCTTTTTGATAGTTTCTTCATTTATCACTTTATCTATACCGTTCATCTAAAGGTAGGAAGAATAATGCTGTTTACATCGCTATACACTACCAACGTATGGCAAAAGAAAAACGAATTCATAAAAAAGAGCAGACAGAAAAAAGGCTATGCTTCTTGTTTAAGCATAGCCTTCTTATATGTTTACTTATTCATTTGTTGGTAAATCTGTAATAGAGTCAATATCCATGTATTCAGGCACAACAAGACCGATTTTAGTACCTTCAAGATTTGCACCTAGATCTTCTAAGTCACCTTCATAATCTTCAATGAAATGTCCGTGTGTTAATGGTAACCAAGCCGCTACACTCGCGTCTGAATCACCAGTTGCAAGAGATTGCCACATATATGGTGCTTCCATGTCCATTAAATTCGGTTCAAAGCCCATATCAGTAAGAACTGTCGCGATCACATTAGTAGAGGCAATTTCTGAATCCCAGTTCACAAGGGATAACGTAATAGATTGGCCATCTACTTCCTCGACACCATTAGTCCATTCGCTAACTGTATCTTGGTTATCATCCACCCAGTTACGCGCAGCTTCTTCAGGACTTGCGCCTTCTTCAATTTCTAGCATGACGGTTTCCATATCTTCTGGTGTCCAGAAGAAATTCGTTAAAATTTGATGCGCTTCTGGCATGTCCTCTTCTAAACCAAGACGTGCAATCGTATGAATATTCTCTGCGTCGCCATAAATATTATCTGGATCGTCTAAGTATTTTAAATCAAATGATTCGAACTTCCAGTGTGGTGACCAACCTGTCACAACAATTGGATCATGATTTTCAATATGATTCGCAAGTTGCTGTGTCATAACCGCACTACTTGAAACATCTAACTCTAAATCTAAATTGTAATGCTCAATCGCATCTTCTGTTGCAGTCATGATACCTGCTCCAGGTTCAATCCCCGTAATAGCTGTTAAGTTCTCTGCAATCTCTTCTTGAGACAACATATCTGCTTCATCTTCAACTGAACCTGTATTACCATCACCATTGTCGTCACTACCACATGCAGCTAATGTTACAACTAGTGCAAGACTTGTTGTCGTTCCTATATGCTTCCAATTCATACGTCAATCGACCTCCATATTTGTTTTCTCTATTTATGTGAAGGGGGAAACCTCCCCCTACGCATCAACCTCGTGCTTCTTGCTTTTTATTAAAGCTTTGTGTTAATCGGTCAAGAATAATAGCTACGATTACGATAGCAATCCCTGATTCGAATCCAGCTCCAATATCGTTTTGACCAACAGCACGATACACATCACGGCCAATACCCGATGCACCAATCATCGCAGCAATAACGACCATTGAAAGAGCGAGCATTACAGTCTGGTTAATTCCAGCCATAATCGTTCCTTTTGCAAGTGGCAATTGGACTTTAAATAATTTTTGTGTACTCGTTGACCCGAACGCTTCTGACGCTTCAATAAGTTCAGTGGATACTTGACGAATCCCTAAATTAGTCATTCGGACAGTTGGAGGCATCGCGAATATTACAGATGCCACAACCCCTGGTACCATTCCAACACCAAAGAATGTTACGGCTGGTATTAAGTATACAAATGCGGGCATCGTTTGCATGAAATCAAGTATAGGCTTGAAAAACGCTTCAACACCATCTTTTTTGGCCATCCAAATCCCTAACGGCACCCCTAAAATGACCGAAATGACACCTGCCGAGAGAACGATGGACAATGTATCAAGCATTCCATTCCAAAAATTCAAGCTATCAATAAAGACTAAACCGATGGTTACAAAGGCAACAAGTCCCCATTTACCACGATTTAACAAATACGTTGCAATAGCAATAAGGATAATAAACAGCCAACTAGGCGGTAATGATATAACCCAATAAATTCCATCAATTAATTGACCAATTAAAAAGACAATCGCACTAAAAAACCAATCTGCATTTCGATTTAACCAGTCGGCAATGACCTCAACCCATTCACCTACTTCCAGACGGGGTAGAAAATCCATTAAAATCGACCTCACTTCCTGATAACGCACCTAGAACTGCGCTTCGTACAATAATACCTTTTAATCTATTTTCTTCTTTAACAACAAGCGGTACAGCGCTCACTGCTAGACGGTCCATTAATTCATTTAAAGGCGTATCCTTTTCTACACTTGGAATATCTTCAATAATAATGGATTCTACACTGTTAACATTTTGCTTGATCAGTTCAGAAACATCTGTAGCATGAATAATACCAACAAGGTCTCGATTACGCTTTGTCACGTAAATACTAGAGATGCCTGCATCTTTCATTCGTTGCAGCGCCACACGAGGACCATCTTTTTCAAGATTAATCGTCTCTGGACGAATCATGACGTTTTCAGCAGTAAAAACTTTCGAACGATCCACATCTTCAACAAAGCGCTCAACATATTCGTTTTCCGGCTTTGTTAAAATTTCCTCGGGCGTCCCAATTTGAACAACAGAACCGTCTTTCATGATCATGATGCGATCACCAATTCTAAGCGCCTCATCCAAATCATGCGTAATAAAGATAATCGTGCGATTCATTTTTTCTTGTAGATCAAGTAATTCATCTTGCATATCTTTACGAATAAGTGGATCAAGTGCCGAAAATGCTTCATCCATCAAAAGAATGTCCGGATCATTTGCAAGCGCTCGTGCTAAACCAACACGTTGCTGCATACCACCAGAGAGTTGATCAGGATAACTTGTTTCATATCCTTTTAATCCAACAAGTTCTAATGATGTTTGAGCTGTCTCTTTTCTTTTTTCTTTCGGAATACCTTGAATTTCAAGCCCATATTCGACATTGCTTAAAATGGTACGGTTTGGAAACAAACCAAACTTTTGAAACACCATGCTCATTTTTTTACGTCGAACTTCGCGAAGGTTTTTTTGGTCCATTTTCGCTAAATCTTCCCCATCGACCATAACGCTTCCGACTGTTGGATTAATTAAGCGATTTAGAAGTCGAACTAGCGTTGACTTCCCACTACCAGAAAGTCCCATTATTACGAAAATTTCGCCATCTTCAACTTCGAAACTCGCCCGATCAACCCCAACGGTCAATCCTGTTTTCTCTAATATCTCAGGTTTTTTCTTACCTTCTTTTAGCATATCTAAGGCTCGTTTAGGTTTTTTGCCAAACACTTTAGTTAAACCTTCAACCTTTATTTTCGACAAATCTTCCACCTCTTTATACAATTCCTGCGTCTTTATGACTATGTAACTATACCCTATAAATCAAAATGTAATCAAACTGAATAAAGCATTCTATCCGTTAGTATTGTTTGTACAGTTTTTATTAAACGAATTTAATCGTACCTTTCCTTTGAAATGCTCCATTATCCTAATAAATCCTCTCATTTCTCTTAGTGTTCTCTTTTTTTGTATTTTGTTACACTTTATTTATCAATCTTTTGGAGGAATATTATGGAGACAACAAACTATGATCCATCTTTAGATGAACGACTCCAACATATACGTGAAACATTCATCCATGAGCTATCCACAAACCTTCATCTATACGGCATGAATGAATCAACTGGTCGTCTTTACGGAGCACTCCTATTTGAAGAAAACGCCCTAACCCTCGACCAAATGAGTGATCATTTAGGTATGAGCAAGACAAGTATGAGCACGAGTATTCGTCAGCTAACGGAAGCGAATATGGCCAGAAAGGTATGGCAGAAGGGTGTACGAAAAGACCTCTATACGTCAGAAGACGATTGGTATAATTCCTTTATAGCGATTTTTACAAAGCAATGGCGAACGGCTATAGAACGCAATCGTAAAGCCAGTCTAGAAATGGAGCAGGAGTTACAGTCTCTTCTAGAGGAAGCCCCTCACTTAACAGATCAAATTAAAATTGATTTAATAAAACTCCAGCACGCAAACGGCTATTATGATTGGATCGATGACTTTGTTACCACCCTTGAAAGCGGGGAAATTTTCAAAACATTACCAAAGAAGTAATGCGCGAGTGAGGCGAGAGCGTGAGACTGTGACCGTGTCTTCGCCTCGCACCGTGTACATATTATTCTTTGAAGCGTGCAGAAATCCAAACAAACCTGAACTTTATGAAGTTCAGGTTCTCTTCTAAACAGACTTTCTCTCCATTAAACGAATACCAATTCCAGTAAATGCGAGACCCATGAAAATAAGTACCGCACTCGGGAATAGAAATTCGTCTATCGACCAATTACCATATGTTGCACCCGCCATCATCTCTAACCCATACCGAAGTGGACTACCATAGGACAATGCGAGCATCCATTCTGAATCCACAATGTCTAATGGCCAAAAAACTCCACCTAACATAGCAAAGCTTGTTCCGAATAATGGAATGACTGCCGTTAACTGTTGTGAAGATGTGACAATCCCACTCATAAAAATCCCAAACGCCATCGTTGCAAATAAATAAGGCACCATGACAAGAAAGAGTGACCAAAACCCTCCATAGAAATCTACATTAAATACCGTTGCAAACAAAACGAGTACAATGGTAATTTGCGCAAAGGAAAGCATAAATGCCACAAGCAAGTTGCTCAGATAGAGCTCCGTTTTTGTAGTCGATGTTAAAATTAATCGATTCCATACACCGTCCTCTTTTAATTCAAGAATCGTTAAAATTGTAAAACCCATAGTGAAAAAGGAAAAGAAAAGCGTAAAGCCAAATAAACTTCGAAGCTGCTCATCTACCTTTGTTTTTTGCTCCATTGCCTGTGATTCAAATGCAAATACATCGTCATTCGTTTCCGCCGTACCTACCTGTTCCACATAGTGTAGTAAGTAATGAGACTCAAGTACTGGTTGAACCATGTACATAAGAGGAGCATTTTCAAAAGCACTATGAATCACGTAGGATGATGCTTTTAACTCCACAACCGCCTCCACGCCTTGTGCACTTAAAAGCCGATTTGCTTCTTGTTTGCTTGTCGCTTCAAATACATACTCTTCATAATTGCGATTTAATAAAGACACTCGTTCATTTAGTACATCTTCTCCTAACGAATCCGAGTAAACCGTCACATGTATGTGAGAAGATCCTGCGCTACTCATGATAAGCGTAAAAAACACAGTCATACCGATCATAAGAAGCAAGGTAAATGGAGAACGTATAATTTCTTTCGTGTATTGATAAAAAATAGCTGTCATGACTCTATGCCTCCTTTAGATGGAAACACAACCCACGCAACGACAAACAACACAAGTGAAAAGATGGATAAGTAAAGAAGTGAGTTCGAAAGTTGTGCAATCGATTCACCTTGACCGGCTTGGATGAACGCTTGAAGCGCCCGTCCATTTGGTGTAAACTGTCCGATTTCATTAAGTAATGGTGATAAGTTAGATGACGGAAAAAAACTCCCACCTAAAAACCCTAAAATAGACACAACAAGAAGCATAAAAACGTTCGCTACTTTTTCTGTATTTGCTCGAAACTGGATTGCAACAAGGAGTGAGGCAACACTTCCTACTGCTAAACAAAGCACAATAGCAACAGCCATAAAGCTTAGCCAATTTGTGATTGTAATTTGAAAAATCAGCATAGATAGACCAAACAAAACCAATAATTGAAGAAAGACAATTACGCATGAAGTCGCAAATTTCGCCAGTAAATAGTTTGCAGGTTGAACATTTGCTATGACTAGTCGCCCATAAATTTTTCCTTTTTTCTCGGAAAATGCGAAATTCGCCATAAGTCCGGCAGTAAAAAAAACATACAAAACACCCATTCCATATGTGTAATATTCAAATGATGTAAGAGGTGATGTCCCTTGAACCACAACGTTCCCGAAATCAATTATCCCCTCATCATTTTCAGCGAGTTCTGTATGTGCATACACTTGCTCCATGTACGAATTCATCATCGTTTCAACCATCATCGCATGCTGCCTTTGTTCTTGATTTACGTATAATTGAAAAGACTCTACCTGTTCTGACCAACCTCCTACAAGCTGCTCATGCCAAAGCATCAGTCGATACTCTGACGGAATTTCTATGACAGCAGTGTAATCTTCATGCACCACATTACTATCAGGTGAATAATAATCGACGCTTATGTCACCATCCATGTAAGCAAAAAGAGAGTCAGGCACAGCTAACGGCTTTAATTCGTCTTCATGAACAGAAAACCTTTCAGATGCTATCTGTAGATCTTCTTCAAGTGTGGATGTCTCGATTACAGCAATTGAGACGTCCTCAAAACTCACCTCTGAGGAAAACGAATTCGTTAATGCAAATCCTAAAATCATAGTAGATACAAAAGGTAGCAACAATGTTGATAAAAGCGCTCCCTTATCATGAACGAGTTGTTTTAATTCTTTTTGAAAAATACTCATGATAACGCTCCTTTAATCGCGTAAAGTACGACCTGTTAAATGAAGAAATACATCTTCTAAAGTCGACTCTTCTACTTTTATAGCACGCACTTCAACATTCTCTCCTTGCGCCACTTGTAACAATTCTTTAAATAATTCTTTTTTGTAAGAAACGACTCGATAACCGCTCTCTATCTCAACGACAGATTTCACATCCTCCAATGCTTGTAACTGTTGTTCCAATGTTTTCTTCTGTACGCGGACGATTAATTCATACGTACGTTCCACACTTAGAATTTGCTTTAGTTCATTCTTTGTACCCGATGCGATAATGGATCCACGATCCATAATGTAGATACGGTCGCACAAGAATTCAACTTCTTCCATGTAATGACTGGTATACAGAATGGTTTTTCCTTCTTCTTGTTGTAATTTACGGATTAAATCAAGCAAGTGCCTTCTTGAATGCGGGTCAATCCCAACAGTCGGTTCATCTAATATAAGGAATTCTGGCTGATGAATAAGGGCAACGGCTAAATTTAAGCGTCGTTTCATTCCTCCTGAAAAGGTTTTAACTTGATGATTCTTTCGTTCTTCTAGCTCCACTAAGTCTAATAATTCATTGACACGTTCTGTTAATGCTCCTCCTTTTAATTTGTAAGCTTTTCCGAAGAATTGTAGATTTTCGCGAGCGGTTAATTCACCATAAAGCGCAATATCTTGTGGAACGACACCGATTTTTTCTCGAAATGATTTTAATTGTGAATGAATAGACTTTCCATTAAAAAAGATCTTTCCTTTCGTTGGCTTGCTTAAGCTCGATAACATCTCGATTAACGTCGACTTTCCCGCTCCATTCGGTCCCAGTAAGCCTACGGATTCACCTTTCTTTAAATAAAGACCAATTCCATTGACCGCATGAACCGATCCAAACGATTTTGTAAGTTGCTCTGCTTCTATCAAAATCGGTCACCTCCTACTCATTACGACAAGTGTAAACGAAAAAAAGAGCGCTCGCGATTCACTAGAGTCACTCTTTTGTCTTGTTTTATATGACTGGAGTCATATGTTGTGTTTAACTGCATAGATCGCAAGCTGTGTACGGTCCCGGACATCTAGTTTCGTGAATAGTTGACTAACGTAATTTTTGACAGTCCCAATCGTTAAAAATAAAGCTTCGGAAATCTCGGCGTTGCTTAGCCCTTCTCCTACCATTCTAGTAATTTCTATTTCTCGTTCACTTAAAAAAGGAATCTCTGTACGACTTGATTGCTTCCGTTCAAGCAAAGTCGGAATAACTTTCGCCGCTACTTGTCCGTCGAGAATAAACTCACCCTTTAACGCTTTTTCAATTGACATGAGAAGGTTTTCTCGATCTGCATCTTTTAATATGTATCCGTTCGCTCCTAACTTCAATGATTCAAGTGCATATTCTTCATCAGCAAAGGTTGTGAGCATGACAATTCTTACTTCCTTGTTTGTATTACGAATTTCTTTTACTGCTTCAATTCCATTCATCATCGGCATACGGACGTCCATTAGTATTAAATCAACATGATGGGTCATAGTTAGTTGAACCGCTTCTAACCCATTATTTGCTTCCAACGTTTTATACATACCATCAAATTCGAGCATCATTTTTAATCCTTGTCTAACAATGAGCTGGTCTTCAGCGAGCAGAATTTGTTTTTGAATCAATAGGAAACACCCCTTTCATGTAAAAAGTGTCTTCATTAAAATGTGCATAAAATTGCCCATCTAATTCTTCAAATCGATTTCGAAGTTGAGTGAGCCCGAATCCTTCATGAAACCTTTTCTTTTCAGCTTCGTTTTCTAAAATGGCTACGTACATATAGTCTGCATAGACTGATAACGTTACATTTACTTGTTTTGCATAAGCATGGCGCATTGCATTGGTTAATCCTTCTTGTACAAATCGGTAAAGAGCCGTGCTTTGCTCATTTGTTAACCCTTTTGATAGAGCCCCTGCCTCGGTCGTTAAGCGAACGTGTACGTGGCTCTCTGCTTCAAGCTTCCGAATCAATCGAAGAATCATGGCCACACCGCGAATTTCCTCCATCTCAAGAGCGCGCACCGCTTTGCGCATTTCATCTAGCGCTTGCCGAGCAGTCTGTTTTGCCTCACTTAAATAAGGATTTTCGATCCCATTTTGCAGTTCAGCCATCTGCAGCTGCATTCCAAGCGCCGTCAGTTGATGACCGACAGAATCATGGACGTCTCGTGCAATCCTTGTCCGTTCTGCTTGTTTAACGGTATCTTCCTCTTCAACAAGCTGCCTTTTAAGTAAACGTTTTTCATACAAAAGTGTATTCACTTGTTCCTGATTTACATGATTCAGTTGTATTTGTTTGTTAAGATAAACCGCACAGTAAAGGCTTATAAAAGATAAGAAAAGCGCTATCGTAGTCATTGATAACGTACCTTCACTTAGCAGAACCGAACAGAGAAGGATTGCGCCAAAAGCGAAATTGTAGCGTTTAGCGACAATTTGTGAAAAGTAAGGCAGCAATAAAAGTAGTAACACGATCAACCACGTTTGTTCTCCAGGAAAAGTAATCATTGTCACGAGTGCTAAAAGAATATAAAGATAGACGCCATTGGACCATAATGGCTCAGAACATACTCCACCTATCATTATGCCTAATAGAATCCAAAAAAAAGCATTCGCCAATAGCGAAGGGTCAAGAAAAACGACTACGCCATTCGCAATAACGATAAAGCATATTGGAAGCCAGCCATTCATACAGAACCAATCTCTTTATAATAGTAATTCGTTGCTTCTAATTGATGGGATCGTGCGGATTTTGCAAACTGAGGAATCGTCCCCGCAAACGTGTAGCCCAATTTTTTATAGAGTTCATTTGCCGATGATCCCTTCTCCGTATCAAGTACAAGTAACGTTATTCCTTTAGCAACTGCCGCTACCTCTACTTCCTTCAATAATTGCATTGCGTACCCGCGTCCGCGAAACGTTGGATGAACCATTACTTTTGCAATTTCTGCACGGTGTCGACCATTCTCTTTTTCACTACAAGCAAGTTGTACAGTACCAACCAGTTTCCCTTGTTCCATCGCTATAAATACCATTAACGTATCTTTTATCTCAACCGTATCCCAGTAAGCTTCTGCTTTTTCTATTGATATTGGTGCTAAAAAATTTATAGAGGCTCCTTCGTTAACACATTCTGTTAACAACTGACTCAACTCTTTTTTATACGCTGTTAAATGGTAAATTTGTTTGATCATGAGTAGGCTCCTTTTCTATACATTCCACGTACCCGAAGCAAGCAGCACAGCCTGTCCACCAACATGTATGTCAAAAGAATTGACTTTTTTCTCCCCTTTTAAATGAAGGGTGGAGGGCCTATTCATGAATACTCCTTGTTCAGATACAAGCGACAAACGTGACACAGCTTCATGTTTCATTATAAAAGCTAAAATGGCACCATTTGAAGAACCTGTTGCCACGTCTTCTGGAATGCCGTAGTATGGTGCAAAATCTCGAACAGAAAGATCTGATCGATCCCCTTCCATCGCAAAAACACAAATTCCTTTTGCTTCAATGCGGCTAATTAACGCTTCGTAAGCTGAATGGTTCAGTTTTGTTCGCTTCAGGACTTCTACAGATTTCACCGGTGCAACTACAACAGGAAGCCCTGTAGAAATTTCTTGAACAGGCCAAAATGGGTGAAAATCAACCTCTTTTAAACCTAATACTTTAGCAGCTTCATAAGGTGGTATGACTTGGCTGAATTGAGGTGTTTGCTGAGTCATCCAATAAATCGAGGTCTGATTATCGATTAAAACAGGCACAAGACCACTTTTTGTTCGGAACACCATCTTATTTGAAGTACTCCCGTAGCGTGAATGCCATATAAAAGCAGCCCCTATTAGAGGGTGCCCTCCAAATGGAATCTCTTCTTCAGGTGTATGAATCCATGCATCAATTATGTGATTTTCCGTTAACTGAAGAAAAATCGTCTCTGAAAAATGAAGTTCTTTTGCCAGCTGTTGTCGAATAGAGACTTCAAGATTATCATCCAAAATAAAAACTGCGAGTTGATTGCCTGAAAATGCTTGATCAGTAAACACATCTACTATATAAAAGGGAATTTGCTTCATTTACTTAAACACCACTTCTTTAGACAGAACCCGTTGAATGACGTTAACAAGTAGCGTTGTTCGTTCTTCTAATGAAGAGACTTGTAAACATTCTTCTTCACTATGAAAGCCACTACCCACTGGACCCATTCCATCGATTGTTGGAATACCGAGTGCTGATGTGTATGAAGCATCGGATCCTCCACCTGAAGACGTTTCTCCTACTTCAATCCCTTCTAAGCGGGCTTGTTCTCGCACAAGTTCGTACAGCTGAATCGTTTTATTCGATCGTATCATTGGCGGTCTCGTAATCCCTCCTTTAACAGACGTTGATGTGCCTTTGATTCTCGTTTCATTCGCAATTGTCTGGATAGCTGCTTCAAGTTCTCTTGCTTGTTCCATTTTTGAAATACGAATGTCTATGTCAGCTTCTGCGTAATCTGCAACTGTATTAACCGCTGTTCCGCCTCTTATAACCCCAACGTTCACATGAGTTCCTGCTGTAGCATCAGATAGCTGATGTAAAGCGATAATTTTGTAGGCTAATTCTTCTACCGCGCTTGCCCCCTTTTCAGGGTCATTGCCAGAATGGGCGGCAATCCCTTCAACACGCATAACATATCGTCCTCCACCACGACGAAACGTCACCACCGATCCGTCTTTTCGTGCTGGCTCCATAACAAGAACAGCCTTCTTCCCGATTGCCTGTTCCTCAATGATGCTACGTCCAGATGGTGCACCAATTTCTTCATCGCTTGTTAACAATACTTCGATTTGGTTTAGAATCGCAGGATCGGTTTCATGAAGCGTTTTAAGCGCAAAGTAAGTAGTGACATGGCTTCCTTTCATATCTGCTACACCCGGTCCATAAGCTTTATCCTCTTTCACCACAAAAGGGCGAGCAGCCGAAGTTCCCATTGGAAAGACCGTATCCATATGGAGCATGAGCAAGATGGAGGGTTGTTTATTTGTTTTCTCTTGTTTCAACAAGATATGGTGACCATACTCCTCTTGCTTGAACATGGTTTCTACAAATCCTAGTTCTTTAAAGGCATTTATTAAATAGGAACCAACCTTGTCCACTCCTGCCTTATCATATGAACCACTATCCATCATCACTAATTCTTTTAACATATGTAGCATCTCTTTTTGTTTGCTCACTCTTATCACTACTTTCATACATTCATATTTTTCTGACATCCTTTTCTAAAAGGAAGAACCTACGAGTAGGCTCATAGGTGATTGCTTTTAATAAAATAATAGCATGATACTAATGGAAATTGCGGCAAAAAGTAAAGCAAAGGGTACGTTTGTCATCATAATGCGATAAGGATTTTGCTCTGTATGACGTGCTGTCATCGTCACAATAATGCCATATGGAGACATCGTGAATGTTGCTAGGGCGCTGACAATGTACATCACCGTTAACGGTATTGGCATAATTGGCATAAGGATGGGTCCAATGACTTCATGGACAAGTACCATTGAAGCTATGGGATGAATCCCAATCATTGCAAGTAAATAAAAGCTCAACGGGATGATTGCAAGTAATAGTACCGGCTGTTCGCCTAATTGATAAAGGGGTTCTTGCACATAACGAAGCACTTCTGTTTGATTAAGCATTCCGGTAAACCAACCAAGTGAGACAAATAACACAATAAAGGGATGAATGCCCGTTTGTAGCTGTTTCCCTAAGGAAAAAAGACCTTCTTTAAGAAAAGCCCTCCCTTTCCCTAACATGGATGTCCACGCTAAAGAAAAAAGTGGTATAAGCAGGACGACAGTTAAAATAAAGGAAAGATCTAGCCATTCTCCTAGTGCCATAACAAGTATTAAGAAAACGATCACTGCGCTAATGAGCGACCATTTCGAGCGACCACCTTCTTCTTGGAAAACAATAGAGAGTCGTTCATTCTGCCGCATAGCACGCTTTCCTATTTCAACGAACGTCATCAATACTGACAGGAGAAGTAAGTACGGTATAAGAGAAAAGTAACTCTCTCCTGTTAAGCCAATTGCTGTCACAACCATAATTTCCATTGGCATCCAAACAAGCGCTAGTGCATAGCCACGTAACGTCGTTTGGCTTATTAATACATCACGCTCTTTTTTAGTAATGGCAGTTAATTTTTCCTTTAACGTATGTTGCAACAAGGGGAGAACTGACAAGTTCATAAAAGGAACAAATCCATATGTCGTTAGGAGAGAACGTGTATGTAATTTCCCATTTGTAGTTGCCCCTTTAAATAACCATGTCTGTACTTGCTTATCGTAATGGAGGGTTTCAATTGCCGCTTGCATAAGAGGCACAATCGCCACAAAAACAACAAGGGTTAAATTGTTTGAGAATAATGGCGGGATGTCTTGTAAAGATACATTGCTAAAAGGAACGAACAATGCGCCACCAGATAAAAAGGCCAATCCCATACCTTGAAATAAACGATTTGAGCGAAAAAAGGAATAGACGAGCATTGGGAGTGTCAATAAACCGCCTATCCACAGTAATAGACTCGCTTGAAGGGCTAGCCCAATAAAAACAAGTAATAAAATCATTCCGTAGTAAAAGCGTTGCACATTCATTCCTCCGGTTATCAAGTAACTCTGTAATCGTACCTGAAATGTTGCTAATTGACCAGAGTAAACGAATAGAGTGACATTTGTTTTCTTTATTTAACGGCACCCATATTATTAATTTGGAATTGAACATCCACATCGATAGTAGTGAAAGGGTATTCCTCTTCCTTCCACTTTTCACTATCTATTCCGCGAACATGTTGCCTTACAACTTCTGTGACACCAATTGGGTCGAGCTTGTTTTCTTGTAAAAACGTGATCATTTCTTGAAACGCCTCTTGGAAATGCTTTTTAGATTTTTCTTCGAGATCGCTTGTACTAAATTCTTCAATTCCGATTTCTTTTTTTTGTCTAAGAGTACCTTCAATCTTTATTTCTACGGAAATGTTTATTTGGTCATCATCCATGACATTCACTTGCCACTTTGGTTTAGACTTTAAATAGCGGTACACAATCCCTCTATCTTCTCCTAGGGGAACGTACGCATTTCCCTGTGTGGTCTTTTCAAATAATTTTCTAAAATAGCTGCTTTGTTCCAAGTTTATTTCAGTTTTATACTGATCCTCTTTAAAAAAAGCAAGCCCCGTTACCTTTACACGATTGTCAATGTGGTCAATGATAGGCAAAAAAGGATCAGTGCCTGACGCATAATAGCGGTATAAAAACTCATGCATGCTCGTTTTAGGTAACTGTTCAATTTCATTTTTATCAATAAGATTGAGTATGTGTTGTTGAGCCGTTGATTGGAATGGAAACTCAGCATTAAAGAGATCACTTGCATTGCCTCTACTAATCAGCAGCTTTAAATTTTGCTCAATGGTAGGATTTCGCTGAATTGAATCTAACGTGCTAAATAGCCCTTCTTCTTTTGCAAATTTCTCGCTAAATATATGAAGCCTTGTTCGACTTGTATCAACAAGACGAGGGGTTTCAGCTTGTAAACCTTGAAACAATCCAGCGAGATGAGGGTTTTCTATTTTTATTAATTCACTCTCAGGTAGCTTTTCATCCGCAGGCACAATGATGGTTGTAATTCCGGTCGTTTCCACATCTCCGTTGTCTTTCAAATCATGAGCGAGTGCTTGTAAATACTGAATATCTTCATTTAGTTGCATATGGGGTGTGCACGAAGATAAAAGTAATAAAGCAATGAACACCGCACTAAGTATGCTTCTTTTTTGCATGGCGTCTCATCCTTTTTTTAAAAATAAACGTTAGAACCGCGAGAAAGGGGATGTAAAAATACAAGGTGTAAAAGCCTAATTCATTAATGACATGCTGCACCTCAGTTAAGCTAAAAAAACGCCTTCCAAGCAAAGCACTCGTAAAAACAAGGATGACAAGTACCAATAGCCAATGCTTTTGCTTCCAACCGATTGTTCGTTTCCCAAGATAGCTTGCGGCCCATAAATACATACAAATATTTGGCAGCAAGATAAGAAGCCAAATTGAAATACCTAGATACTCCATTCTCCAAACGGATAACGTAGGCCATATGATATTAACTAAGTGATTTTCTGTGAATACAAGGTAAACGAGAATATACGTGAATAAATAAACACACATGCTCAATATAACACCCAATTGTGCCCACTTAGCAGAATGCTTTGCATTTTTAATAAAAGGGAACGCTACTAACAACACTTCAAATCCTAGAAATTGAAACGTCATCTCTCTTGATGCACTCATTACGTCACGTATGGAATGATTCCAAACAGGGGTAAGATTATGGACTTGCAATAGGCCTTGAGGATAATTAGAGTACAGCAATAACGGGACTGTCATAAAAATGGTTAACACACTCAAGCCCATAATGGTTCGAAAGCCTGAACGTGTGAACAGCAAAGCTAGTGCTAGCATAATAAAAATTAAAATTCCATGATACATGTCAGGAAATACCCAAATGATGACCATATCCACATAAATAACAACGATGGTAGAAGCGAACAAACAAAAATAGAGAATAAAGAAAACGTCGACTATCTTTCCGACATACTTACCAAAAAAACGAGTATGAATGTCTGCAATTGTCATTCCATCATCCATGATGTAATAAATGAGACGAATAACCACCAAAACGCTTGCCGCTGAAAACATAATGGCGATCCATCCATCATTTCCAACAATTCCTGCTATACTTTTTTGAAACGTAAAGATACCAACACCAATTTGCATAAAGAACACAAGGAAAAGCGCAAAAAAAGATGAGACTTGATGGTTCTTTATATTCATGGTGAACCTCCTTCCGTCTTCACATGCTTATAATTCTTCAATATCTTGCTTCGCTTTTACTTTTTTATGGCGTGTAAATCGATCTTGCTTCTTTGTCCGTAATGTCTCAGGTCGCTTTCCCTGAAACCAAATAGGCAATCGAAAAAAAGAGTCTTTAAAGTCCTTAATACGTAATGGGTACACAGGTGTTAAATAAGGGTGGCCAAAAGATTTCAAGGTTAGTAAATGATAGATACAAAGCAATAGACAAATGGAAATGCCGATAAACCCATAGAGCTGCGCAAGCAAGATAAACGGAAAACGTAGGAGTCGAATGGTATTTCCCATTTGATAAATCGGTGTGGTAAAGGATGCAAGGGCCGTTAACGCCACGATAATTAAAAGAACACTACTGGCAAGCGATGCTTCAACAATGGCAGTACCGATTACGATACCCCCAACGATTCCGATTGTTTGACCGATTCTTTCAGGGAGTCTTGCTCCTGCTTCCCGTAACAATTCAATCGTCAGCTCTAAAATAAGCACTTCAACAATCGGTGGATACGGAACTTCTATCCTTGTCGCCACCATTGTAATTAGCAAGTCATCTGGTATGAGTTCATGGTGAAATGTTGTAATTGCAATATAGAAAGAAGTGGCAATGACTGAAAAAATAACCGCACAAATTCTTAATAAACGAATAAACATTCCTACTGGCCATTGATCATAGTAATCATCCGGTGAAGAAAAGAATTCAATTAAATTGGTTGGACCAATTAAAGCAAGAGGCGAGCCGTCCAGAACTAGAACGACTTTTCCTTCTGTAATACTTGAAGCAACCCGATCAGGTCGTTCTGTTTCTAATAATTGGGCAAAGGGAGAATTGGGATTATCCGTTATAAGCTGGCTTACTTGTGTAATGTCAACGAATTCATCGTAATCCATGTCTGCAAGTCGCTGCTTTACCGTTTGAACAAGTTGATTATCAGCAACATCTTCTATATAAATCATCGCCAACCTACTCTTGCTTAACCTACCTACCGTCATTTCATCTACAATTAATTCAGGAACCGCAATTCGTTTCCGAATTAAGTTTAAATTCACATCAAGATCTTCAATAAGGCCTTCTTTTGGACCGGCTACGGTGTACTCATTTTCGGTAATCGTTACTTCACGACCATCATGCTTTTTTAATGGTAGGGCGATAAAGGAATTGAGCTTGTCTGGATTTCCAATTAATAGAGCCCCGCGCATAATTTGCGTGCTAAACTCTTCACCTGTATGCACAGATTCTACTCGTTCAATTGGTAAATGAGCTCCTAGTTCTTCAATGGGAACATGTTTATTCGTCTTTATGTATTCAATCACTTTGTGAAAGGAGTGCTTGTCTCTCATAAGAGAAGAGAGGTAATAATAACGCAATGACTGATTAGAGTGCGTCTTGTCAACGACAAAGTCCGCTGACTTCGACAGAGTCGCAATCGTTGTCTGTATATCCATTTTCCCCAAACGAATCCCTCCCCTTTTTCGGCTAAAATGACATCACCTTCATTTAGGAATGCCACAAATAGGTTTTTTTATGTTTCTTCCATACAAAAAACCAAAATCGCCTCTTCTCTAGGCAATTTTGGTCTTGCTTTATCTAGGACTGCCATTCAATTTTGTTAATTACTAGTAACCTTTCCCTAAAAAAACCAAGATAACCCATCCCCTGGCTATCTTGGTTTCGTGTTAAATAGACTGTAACGCTTTATGCGCGATATCTTTACGGTAAAATAAGCCTTCACTCGTAACATATTCGCTTACTTGGTACGCGTGTTGCTGCGCCTTTTCAATGGTTTCTCCTGTACCAGCGACGAGTAGGACTCTACCACCGTTTGTTTTCCAATTTGTCGAAGACTGTTTTGTACCAGCATGGAAAACAAGCCCTGCCTTAGCTGCTTCTTCTATTCCTTCTATGACAACACCTTTTGCATAGCCCTGTGGATATCCTACACTTGCATGAACAACACCCACCACCGCTTCTTTTTTCCATTTTAACTGAACCGGTTGTTCGTTTAGAACACGTAGCATCACGTCAATTAAGTCCGATTCTAAACGTGGCAAGACTACTTGTGTTTCTGGGTCACCAAAGCGCGCATTAAATTCGATGACTTTTGGGCCATGAGCAGTCATCATTAAGCCTGCATAAAGAACGCCAGTAAAAGAGCGCCCCTCCTCCACCATCGCATCGGCTGTTGGTTGTAGAATTTTTCTTACAGCCTCTTCAACGTCATGGTCTGAAAACTGAGGTACGGGTGAGTATGCGCCCATGCCACCTGTGTTTGGACCTTTATCTCCATCATATGCTCGCTTATGATCTTGCGCCGGAACCAGTGGAATGACAGTTGTCCCCTTAACGAATGCCATTAATGATAGTTCTTCCCCTTCAAGGTATTCTTCAATGACGACTTTGGCACCAGCTTCGCCAAACCCATGATCGACTAGAATATGATGAAGTGCACCAATGGCTTCTTCTTCAGTTAATGCAACAGTTACGCCTTTTCCTGCCGCAAGACCATCTGCTTTTATAACAATTGGTGCTCCCTCTGCCCTTACATAACTTGCTGCGGCTTCAAACTCAGTAAACGTTTTTGATACTGCTGTGGGTATACTGTACTGATGCATTAATTCTTTTGCAAACGACTTAGATCCTTCAAGTATGGCCGCCTCTTTCCTTGGACCAAATACAGGTATCTCTTCAAGCTCAAATCGGTCGACTAACCCTTCTAATAAAGGAATCTCTGGTCCGACAATAACTAAGCCAATGTCACTTTGTATGGCAAACTGCACAAGTGCATCGTGATCGGTTGATTCAAGCCCAAGGCAAACCCCAAGGTCAGCCATGCCATCATTACCTGGCGCTATATAGACCGTTTCAACAAGCGTGCTGTTTGCTGCACTCCAAGCAATCGCATGCTCTCTTCCACCGTTTCCAATGATTAATACATTCATGAATCGTGTCCCCCTTAATGTTTAAAATGACGTAATCCAGTAAACACCATCGCAATGCCATATTCATCTGCCTTTTGGATCGATTCATCATCTCGAACAGATCCTCCAGGTTGAATAATCGCTGTTATGCCTGCTTTCGCTGCTGTTTCTACTGTATCACCGTAAGGGAAAAACGCATCAGATGCAAGCACCGCCCCTTTTGCTCGCTCGCCTGCCTGTTCAATGGCTATTGCTGCAGAACCAACACGATTCATTTGTCCAGCACCAACACCGACTGTCATCTCACCATTAGCTAAAACGATGGCATTTGATTTGACATGCTTGACGACTTTCCATCCTAAAGATAACGCTGTCCACTCTTCTTCAGTCGGCTCGCGCTTTGTCACAACATGAAGTTCCGCATCATCCAACCCTAGCGTATCTTCTTCTTGTAACAATAAGCCACCGTGAATGGACGTCAGCTTATCTTCTGTTTCGCCTTTATCTACTGCTACTTCTAGTAAGCGAATGTTTTTTTTCTTCGTCAAAATCGCTTTCGCTTCTGGGCTAAATTGTGGAGCAAGAATGACCTCTAAGAAAATCTCACTCATTGTCTGTGCTGTTTCTTTATCCACTTCACGGTTAAGGGCTACAATGCCACCAAATATTGATTTTGAATCTGCTTCATAAGCGCGATTAAAGGCGGTAGCAATTGACTCGCCAGTTGCTACACCACATGGATTCATATGCTTAATGGCAACAGCAGCTGGTTCTGTAAATTCTTTTATGACTTCAAGTGCCGCGTTTGCATCATTAATATTATTGTAAGAAAGCTCTTTTCCATGTAGCTGTTTCGCTTTTGCAATAGAAGAGGCTGATCCAGTGCTTTTCTCGTAAAATGCCGCTTTTTGATGGGGATTTTCACCATAACGTAAGGCTTGCTTATGAGTGTATGTAACAGTAAACGATTCTGGATGACGCTCGCCCACCGCTCCTGTTAAATAAGAAGCAATTAGAGCATCGTAAGCAGCGGTATGGCGAAATACTTTAGCAGCTAGCTTTTTACGAAAAGAACGTTGTTGCTCATCGCTTTCTTCTAAGCTAGCAAGAACGGCCTCGTAATCAGCTGGATCCACAATAACTGTCACATCCGCATGATTTTTCGCTGCAGAACGTAGCATACTTGGCCCACCAATATCGATGTTTTCAATTGCATCGTCAAAAGAAGCATCTGGCTTTGCAATCGTTTCGGCAAATGGGTAAAGATTGACAATTACGTAATCTATCGGTGTAATCGCTAATTCGTCAATTTGTTCCATATGTTCGGTTTTATCACGTCTAGCAAGTAATCCGCCATGGATGGAAGGGTGTAACGTTTTCACTCGCCCATCTAAAATTTCTGGGAAAGCTGTGACGTCCGATACATTCTTTACTGGAATTCCTGCTTCTTCTAACGAGCGCTTTGTTCCACCCGTTGAAAGAATCTCGATATCCTTTTCTACTAGCCCATTAACAAATGGTATCAGTCCATCTTTATTTGATACGCTTACGAGTGCACGTTTTTTCATTCGTTTTCTCCCCTAGTCTTTTCTGCCACAAGCTGATTGACAACCTGTGGGTAAAGTTGGTGCTCGACTGCTTGAATTTTTTTTGTTAATGAAGCATGATTTTCATCTAACGCAATCGCTATTTTTTCTTGGGCGATCACCGGACCTGTATCCATGCCTGCATCGACATAATGGATGGTAACACCAGTTTCCTTTGCTTTTGCTTCAAGTGCTTGTCCAACTGCATCAAGACCTGGGAAATGCGGCAGCAAAGAAGGATGGATGTTTACGATTCTTCCTTCATACGCTTGCAAGAGTACAGATCCAATCAGACGCATATAGCCAGCTAATAGGATCAGCTCTACTTTAGCTGCGTTTAATCGTTCAATCAAGTGTCCTTCATATGCTTGTTTATTTACAAAGCTGTTCGGAATGACTTCTGCAGTCTCTACTCCTAATTGACTTGCTTTTTTAAGAACAGGCGCCTGTCGTTTATCGCTGACAACGAGTACAACGTCTCCTTTAGCTGATCCATTTTGTGTTTGTTTAATCAGATTCTCCGCATTTGTACCAGAGCCAGAGGCAAAGATCGCTAGCCTCATGGCTGAATACTTCCAATTGTAATACCTGATTGGCCAGTCACTCTACCAATAATATAGGCTTTCTCTCCAGCGTCTTCTAGACAGCGAATTGCTTCATGAAGGCGTTCTTCTGTTACTGTAAGCACCATACCAATACCCATATTAAATGTTGAGAACAGATCCTGATCCGACAACGATCCTTGATCTTTTATAAATGAAAAAATCGCAGGAATTGGCCATGATCCATAATCAATTTCTGCGCCTAAACCTTCTGGAAGCATTCTTGGGATGTTTTCATAAAACCCACCACCCGTAATATGTGCTGCCCCTTTTACAAGCTGCGACCGGACAGCTTCAAGAACAGGTTTGACGTAAATTTTAGTCGGTGTAAGCAGTTCCTCCACAAGCGGCTTTCCTAGCTCTTTAGGAACACTCTCCAACGAAAGACCGGCCTGTTCAAGCAATAGCTTACGGACAAGCGAAAAACCATTTGAATGAAGTCCACTTGAAGCCAAACCAATAAGTACGTCACCAGCCTCGATAGACTGTCCAGTGATCATCTGGCTTTTCTCAACGGCACCGACAGAAAAACCAGCTAAATCATATTCTTCTTCACTGTACATCCCAGGCATTTCCGCCGTTTCTCCGCCAATGAGAGCACAACCTGCTAATTCGCATCCGTCTGCAACACCCTTGACAATTGCTTCAATTTTAGCAGGATCGGCTTTGCCAAGAGCTAAATAATCTAAAAAGAACAGCGGCTCTGCTCCTTGAACAACGATGTCATTCACACACATGGCAACTGCATCTTGGCCGATTGTATCATGCTGATTCGCCATAAAGGCAAGCATAAGCTTCGTTCCCACACCATCTGTCCCCGAAACAAGAACAGGTTCTTTCAGCCCTAGATGGGATAAGTCGAAATTCCCACCAAATCCACCTAAACCACCTAATACACCTTGTCGTTTTGTCCGTTCTACATGGGCTTTCATACGTTTTACAGCTTCGTAACCAGCTTCTATGTCAACGCCTGCTTGTTTATATGCTTGTGACACATTGAATTCCTCCACTTCTTCTCTTAAAGTTTTGCATGTGGATGTAGCGTATCCGCATAAATTTCCGTTGGGTACTCTCCTGTAAAGCAAGCTAAACATTGTCCGCAGTTATGCATCGCTTCTGAGCGACCAATTCCTACTTTTAACCCTTCCGTTGATAAAAATGCCAAGCTATCGGCACCCATCATTTCTCTCATTTCTTCGATTGAATGAGAAGAAGCAATGAGTTCTTCTGTTGTTGATGTATCAATGCCATAAAAGCACGGATTCTTTATTGGTGGTGATGAAATACGGACATGAACTTCAACGGCACCGGCTTCTCGTAACATGTTGACAATTCGTCTACTCGTCGTCCCACGCACAATAGAGTCATCAATCATAACGACACGTTTTCCTTCTACCACACCACGAACAGGGGAAAGTTTCATTTTAACGCCTTGCTCTCTTAACTCTTGTGATGGTTGAATGAACGTTCTTCCGACATACCGGTTCTTAATCATGCCAAGTTCATAAGGAATGCCCGCTTGTTCTGCATAGCCAATGGCTGCCGAAATACTCGAATCTGGGACACCTGTCACCACATCGGCTTCAATTGGAGACTCAATTGCTAACTGCTTTCCTAAACTTTTTCGAGCCGTATGAACGTTGATGTGATCCACATTCGAATCAGGTCTTGCAAAATACACATATTCCATACTGCAAATAGCACGATTGCCAGGGGAAACAAAGCGCTCGCTTCGCATCCCTGTATCATCAATGACTAATAGTTCTCCAGGCAATACTTCACGCTCAAACGATGCCCCTACAATATCAAACGCACATGTTTCAGACGCAACCACATAAGCATCACCTAACCGTCCAATCGATAGTGGACGTAATCCATTTGGGTCTAACGCAACCATTAATTGGCGTTCATTTAATACGGCAAATGCATAAGCACCTTTTAAAGAGGAGAGCGCATTTTTCATTTGATCTTCTAAACTATAATAGCCGCTACGTTTTATTAAGTGAGCAAGCACTTCCGTATCAGACGTCGATTGAAAGATCGACCCCTGTGCTTCAAGTTGATGTTTAAGATGATTCGCGTTAACCAAGTTTCCGTTATGAGCAATAGCTAGGCCGCCTTTTTGCGAGTTGAAAAACAATGGCTGAACGTTCGCATAGCCACCCCCACCTGCTGTTGCATAGCGAACATGCCCAATCGCTGCTTTTCCGTGCAAGCCCGCTAAAATATCTGGATTAAAGACATCATTTACGAGACCAAGCCCTTTGTGAGCAGAGAGTTTTTCGCCGTCAGAAACGACGATACCAGCTCCCTCCTGCCCACGATGTTGTAAACTGTGCAAGCCGTAGTACGTTATTTGCGCGGCATCTTTATGGCCAAATACAGCAAACACACCACACTCTTCATTTAATCCTTTGATTTCAGCAAACATGGGATAGCCCCTTTCCAAGCTGACTCAAGTTCTTTTACCGCAGCAGACAGAATGGTTTCTCCATCCGTCGTTATTTGAAGCGTTTCCTCTGCTGTTACAGTTCCAATACGCTTTGCATCGCGAACGACTTGTTCAAACTGCTGTCTGTGCGCTTCTTTTACTGTTACAACAAAGCGTGACTGACTTTCAGCAAATAAGTCGGCTACATCATTCGTCCAATTCACTTGTGCGCCAAATGATGTTCCGAATAGCTTTTCTGCAATGGCGACAGCCATTCCACCCTCAGCAACATCATGTGCAGAAGCAACGATGCCTGCTCGAATCGCAGATAATAATTGCTGTTGACGATCTTTTTCCACTTCTAAATCAATGGTTGGTGCTTTTCCGGATAAATTGCCTTGGATTACTTTTTGGATCTCGCTCCCACCAAACTCTGGCTTCGTTTCACCAATGACGTATAAAATGTCTCCAGCCTCTTTTACCGTTTGCGTTGTAATGTATGACACATCTTCAACGAGACCAACCATACCAATAACTGGCGTTGGGTAGACTGCACCTCCAGAGCGTTCATTATAGAGCGAAACATTCCCTCCAATTACAGGTGTATCAAGCACTCGACACGCTTCACTCAAGCCGTCTGTTGATTTTTCTAGTTGCCAAAAAATCTCTGGTCTTTCTGGATTCCCATAGTTTAAGCAATCCGTCACTCCAAGTGGTATTGCACCTGAACAAACAATGTTTCTTGCTGCTTCTGCGATCGCAATTTTTCCACCGACTTCAGGATCTAAGTATAAGTAGCGTGAGTTGCAATCTGTTGTCATGGCAAGTGCTTTCTTTGTTCCACGAATTCTTACAACCGCAGCATCTGATCCAGGCGACACAACCGTATTCGTCTGCACCATATGATCATACTGCTGGTAAACCCACTCTTTGCTTGCAATCGTTGGTTGTGCAAGCAAGTGAACAAGCGTTTCTTTTGCATCAGAAATAGTTGGTACAAATGGTGCTTCTGCTTGAAATTCCTCAAAATAAGCTGGCACCTGGGATGGTTTGTGATAAACCGGGGCATCTTCCGCAAGTGCATCTACAGGCACGTCCGCAACCACTTCTCCGTTGTGAAGAAGACGTAAGCGACGATCATCCGTTACAACACCAACTTCAACAGCATGGAGATTCCAGTGTTCAAAAATGGCTTTAATTTCGTCTTCTCGCCCTTTTTCTACGACTAATAGCATTCGTTCTTGTGATTCAGATAACATCATTTCGTAAGGCGTCATGCCTGTTTCACGCTGAGGAACAAGATCTAAATTCATTTCAATACCAGAACCTGCCTTACTCGCCATTTCTGCTGATGAAGACGTTAGTCCTGCTGCACCCATATCTTGAATTCCAATTAATGCGTCACATTTCACCACTTCAAGGCATGCCTCAAGAAGCAGCTTCTCCATAAATGGATCCCCCACTTGCACAGCTGGCCGCTTTTCATCGGATGAATCACTTAATTCTTCTGACGCAAACGTGGCGCCATGAATGCCATCTCTACCAGTACTTGCACCTACATACATAACTGTGTTGCCGATACCTTTAGCCTGTCCTTTTTGAATATCCTTGTGATCAATTAAACCGACACACATCGCATTCACGAGCGGATTCGCTTCATAACAAGGATCAAATTGGACTTCTCCGCCCACAGTCGGCACGCCTATACAATTGCCATAGCCAGCAATACCCGCTACTACTTCTTCAAACAAGTACTTTACTTTAGGTGACTGTAGCTCTCCAAATCGTAGAGAATTTAACAAGGCAATTGGACGAGCACCCATTGAAAACACATCACGTAAAATTCCACCAACACCTGTTGCCGCGCCTTGATATGGTTCAATCGCTGATGGGTGATTGTGACTTTCAATTTTGAATACAACCGCTTGCTCGTCTTCAATATCGATAATACCAGCACCTTCACCTGGTCCTTGCAGTACTTTTTCACCATCTATAGGAAATTTTTTCAACAAAACTTTCGAATTTTTATAGCTACAATGCTCGGACCACATGACAGAGAATAAACCAGTCTCCGTGAAATTTAAAGGGCGCCCGACAATGCTTTCCGCTAACGTAAATTCTTCATCCGTTAATCCCATTTCTTTATAAAGTTTTTTCTCTTTAATTGTTTCTGCACTTGGCTCAAGAAGTAGTGACATAAGATTCCCTCCAGTTGGATAAAATCGATGTAAATAGCGCCAGACCTTGCTGATTTCCGAGTAGTGAATCGACAGCTCGCTCAGGGTGTGGCATCATACCGAGCACATTCCCTTGTTCATTTACAATTCCGGCAATTTGCGCTTTTGAACCATTTACATGCTCGTTGTAGCGAAAAACGATTTGCTTGTTGGCTAGCATTTTCTCATACGTTTCATCATCACACTCATAATTCCCTTCACCATGGGCAACTGGAATAAGGACGGTTTCGCCTTGCTTGTAAGAAGATGTGAATACTGTCTCATTGTTTTCAACTCGAAGCTCGACATTACGACAAATAAATTTTAAGTCAATGTTACGCTTCATTGCTCCTGGCAATAAGCCTGACTCTAGTAGAATTTGAAATCCGTTACATACACCTAGCACCGGCTTTCCAGCGTTCGCTGCCTCCACAACAGCCGGCATAATAGGAGCGAACCGAGCAATTGCACCCGAACGCAAATAGTCTCCGTGGGAGAATCCACCTGGCAATAACACAGCATCATAACCATCTAATGATGTCTCAGTATGAAATACATACTCTACCTCTTCACCTAATCCATCTTTAATAGCATGGTACATGTCGGCATCACAGTTGGAACCGGGAAAGACAATGACTGCAAACTTCATGATGGGACAACCTCCTCCACATCAAAGCGATAATCTTCAATAACCGTATTCGCAAGTAGCTTTTCACACATTTCTTTTACTCGCTCATCTACATTTGCCACATCTTCAAGCTGTAGTTCTAAATACTTCCCAATTCGAACATCTGCTACTTCTGCATAGTTCATTGTGTGGAGTGCATCTTTTACAGCAACTCCTTGTGGATCTAAAACACTTTCACGTAATGTTACATACACCTTTACTTTATACATGTCGTTACCCCCATAGGTAGATTAATAGTTTGCTTGTTTTAAACGGTGAGTCGATTTAAAATCTCTTGATAACCTTCTTGAAGATTACCAATATTACGTCGAAACAAATCTTTATCAAGTCGTTGGTTCGTATCTTTATCCCACAATCGACATGTATCAGGCGAGATTTCATCCGCTAAAAGGATCGTTCCTTCTTTTGTGCGTCCGAATTCAAGTTTGAAATCAATTAAACGAACGTTAATACCGTCAAATAATTCACTCAACTGTTCATTGACCGCTAATGCCATCCTTTTTAACGTTTCTACTTCATTTTGACTTGCTGCTGCTAAAAGACCGATATGGTCCTCAGTGATCAAAGGATCACCGAGGGCATCGTCTTTATAGTAAAATTCAACAATGGGTCTTGGAAGGGCTGTTCCTTCTTCTATACCAAGACGTTTTGCCATACTGCCTGCTACCACATTACGGACAACCACTTCTAACGGGATAATTGTTACTTGTTTGACAAGCTGTTCTGTGTCAGATAATCTCCGAACAAAGTGAGACGGAATCCCCTGCTCGGCAAGACGCATAAAAAGATGCGAAGAAATCTCGTTATTTAGCTTTGCTTTGCCTAGAACTGTATCTTTCTTTTCACCATTGAATGCTGTTGCTTCATCTTTGTACTCCACCCAAAGTGTGTCTGCTTCTTCTGTCCGATAAATGCGTTTTGCCTTACCTTCATAGAGCAAGTCTTGTTTTGTCACGTTGTCATCAGCCCTTCGTTAACGAATTTTACTCGTTTATTCCTAAACGATTAAAAATGGTATCCACGTGTTTCATATGGTGTTCATAATTAAAGCACTCATCTAATTCTTCATTCGAAAGCACGTCGGTAATTTTCGGCTCATTTTCAATGAGTTCGCGGAATTGCACGCCTTCTTCCCAAGCTTGAGTCGCTTTTGGCTGAACCAAATCATACGCTTCTTCACGTACCATCCCTTTATCAATTAAACTGAGCAATACACGCTGGGAATAAATTAATCCGTACGTACGTGTCATATTTCGCTTCATATTCTCAGGAAACACCGTTAAATTCTTCACAATGTTTCCGAAACGATTTAACATGTAATTTAATGTAATGGTTGCATCTGGTAAAATAACACGCTCAGCTGACGAGTGAGAAATGTCACGCTCATGCCAAAGTACAACATTGTCATAAGCAGTATTCATATAGCCGCGAATGAGTCGAGCCAAGCCGGTCATATTTTCAGAGCCAATGGGATTTCGTTTATGTGGCATTGCTGATGAGCCTTTTTGCCCTTTGGCAAAAAACTCTTCTACTTCTCGAAGTTCGCTTTTTTGAAGTCCACGAATTTCAACAGCGAATTTTTCAATCGACGTAGCGATAAGAGCTAAACTCGCCATATATTCCGCATGACGGTCACGCTGTAGCGTTTGTGTAGAAATTGGCGCTGGATTTAGCCCAAGTTTCTTACAAACAATTTCTTCTACACGTGGATCAATATTTGCATAGGTTCCGACAGCTCCAGATAGTTTTCCAAAACGAACACCTTCTGCAGCATGTTCAAAACGTTCAATATTACGTTTCATTTCTTCATACCATAGAGCAAGCTTTAAACCGAACGTCGTTGGTTCAGCATGGACACCGTGAGTACGGCCCATCATAATGGTAAATTTATGTTCGTTTGCTTTTTGTTTAATAATGTCTAAGAATCGATTAAGATCAGCTGCAAGAATATCATTTGCTTGCTTCAGTAAGTAGGATAACGCTGTATCAACAACATCTGTTGATGTAAGACCGTAGTGCACCCACTTGCGTTCTTCACCCAATGTTTCTGAAACGGCTCGAGTAAATGCAACAACATCATGGCGCGTTTCCTCTTCAATTTCTAAGATTCGGTTCACATCGAAGCTCGCATTTTCACGAATTTTTTTCACATCTTCTTCCGGAATTTCGCCAAGCTCCGCCCACGCCTCACACGCAACAATTTCCACTTCTAGCCACGCTTGATAACGGTTTTCATCGGTCCAAATGGCACCCATTTCAGGACGAGTATAACGTTCAATCATTCTATTTCCTCCAAGACTTTCATTTTTTTCTCCCAAAAGGCATCAAGGGTTTGCAAACACCTTGTTGTATCTTCTCCGAGCACTGTTAAATGACCCATTTTCCGCTTCCATTTGGCTTCTTTCTTTCCATATAAATGAAGGGAAATGCTGTTCAGTTCATTCAAACGTTCCATAAGCGGTGCAACATGCTCTCCGAGTAGATTTTCCATAACAGCAGGAGTTAGCAACGTCGTTTCCCCTAGTGGTAACCCACAAATGGCACGGATATGCTGTTCAAATTGAGAGGTCTTACAAGCCTCTATTGTATAATGCCCAGAATTGTGCGGTCTAGGGGCAAGTTCATTCACAACTAATTTGTTCTCAACTGTTACAAACATCTCAACCGCTAACGTCCCAACCACTTCGAGTCCATCAACAATCTGCATGGCAATTTGTTTTGCTTTCTTTTCCACTAATTCACTAACACGAGCTGGCACAATCGTACGATGCAAAATACTGTCTTGGTGTTCGTTTTCCACTACTGGAAAAATCGCAATCTCACCATGACGAGATTTTGTTGCAATCACTGAAACTTCACAAGTAAAGGGAACAAAAGCTTCTAAAACAAGCTCACCATAAGTAAGGAGGTTCTCTGCGGCCTCTGTCAGTTCATCCCATGTATGAACCACTTTCTGTCCTTTTCCATCGTAACCACCTCGGCACGTTTTCAATACCGCCGGAAAGTTCGTTATCGCAACGGCTTCTTCTAGATCATGAAGAGATTGAATAGAAGCAAACGGAGCAACAGGCACATGAAGTTGACGTAATGCCTGTTTTTCCTTTAATCGATGCTGTGTTGTCGCCAGCACTTGATATCCTTGTGGAAAGTCACTAACCGCCAATAATTGCGCGGCTGCTTGTTCATCAATATTTTCAAATTCATACGTAATGACATCACTCATTGCTGCCAGTTCTTTGCAAGCTTCATAATCATCGTAAGAAGCCGTAATGACATGATCTGCCACTTGAGCACAAGGTGCGTCCGGAGTCGGATCAAGCACAGCAATTCGATACCCCATTGCTTTTGCAGACAACGCCATCATTCTCCCTAGCTGACCACCACCAATAATGCCAATCGTGCTTCCTGGTTGAACAATGGTCATTGTAAATCACCCCGATGATCCATCACCGTCTGTCTAATTTTTTCTCTTCTTGCCTGTAAGCGTTCCTGTATACGTGTATCTTCTATTCCAAGAATTTGTGCTGCCAAAAGTCCTGCATTCGTTGCTCCTGCTTTTCCAATTGCAACAGTAGCAACCGGGACACCTCCAGGCATTTGTACAATCGAAAGAAGAGAATCCAATCCATTTAATGCCTTCGATTGAATGGGCACACCTATGACAGGTACTGTCGTTTTAGCGGCTACCATACCAGGTAAGTGAGCTGCGCCTCCCGCTCCAGCAATTATCACGTTTAGTCCTTTATGAAGGGCTTGCTCTGCATATTCAAACATTAAATCTGGCGTTCGATGAGCAGAAACAACTTCTTTTTCATACGCTACGCCTAATTCATCTAACACATCACATGCATGTTTCATCGTCGGCCAATCTGACGTGCTTCCCATTATGACGCCAATTCGTGGTTGGTTCATCTTCATCCCCCGATACCTTTTTCTAAAAAAAGAAAAAACACAGTTCGTCCATAATCTACATAAGAGAAAAGACGACTACTGTGTCGTTAAAGCCTAAATAAGCGCTTTTGTCTTTCCCCATAGTCTAACAATTTACGGTCGTTAGGTAGAAACGTTCAGGCCTTATTCCTGAGATTATATGAGGTGATATATTCGTTTTCATTCCAATTCGCACTTTCAGTTTACGCAGGAATCTGTCTCATGTCAACATATAGTCGAACATTTATACAAATGTCTTTTCACAATGTTCGCTTTTAACACAAAAGGAAAAAGACTCACTTTCTCTCTACATTTGCATAAGCTATGGTAAATGCCTATATAAGGAGGAAATAGGGTGCGCTCCTTTGAACAACGAATTAAACGGTCATTTTTGTTTATTGCTTTCGGCTTATCTTGGAGTATGGTTGCGTTACTGTTAGCGAGACCTGATCTGCCTCCTCAATATTTTTTATTTTTTGCTTGTCTTGCACCAGCTGTATCTGCTGTCATTGTGCACGAGTCGACTACAAACCGCTCTTTAGCTCACTCTCTATTTTTAACAGCAAAACCAACGCTAGCGTGGCTGCTGAGCCTAATCATTCCACTCGCTTTTATTGGAATATATCGCATCTCTTTTCCAAGTGAATTCGGACTGTTTCATCAATGGTGGTTTTATCTCTTCTTCATTACTGCGTTATTAGAGATTGGTTGGCGAGGGTTCTTCCAGAAAGAGTTGGAGGTTGATTCATTTTGGCTTTCATCTATAACGATTGGCGTGCTTATGGCATGTTGGGCCACACCTATTCTTGTTGTGTTTTTTGGAATAAATGACCTGCATTTATTAGCCTTTATGTTCTTTTTTTTACTCATTGCTGCTCCATCTACGTTTCTAATAGGTTTAACTAAATCGCTACTACCATCAATGATCTTAAATGGTTTTTTCCTTTATTTATTGACGTTGCTTTTTACGCATAACGATATGCTCGTTGTCTTTTTCGCTTTGCTGCTCATGCTAAACGGTATCGTCATGCTTGCTCATGCAGTCTTTCCACATTATTTCACTCAAGCATTTATCAAAAGAAGAAGTTAATACGAAAAAGCCCTACTGCAAATGAACGACAGTAGGGCTTTACAAGTTTAGCTAGCTCTTTTCCTGTTGGTTATCAATGAGAATACCCTCAAACATAATTTGTTGTTTTTTCCAGACTGGCTCTTTTCCTTTTACTTCTGTAAAAACAGGTTTTTCCATTCGTTTTATTGGTTGATAACCAAGCTGCTGCATTCGCTGCAAGCACTCGTCAATTGATTCGCCTTCCTTCACTTCAAACCGCTGCTTTTTCTTCATTTTAATGCCCTACCTTTTTCACGTACTTACATGTAGTGTATCATAATTTATTTCAACTCCAGTTAAGGGGGGATTTTACGACAATCAAAAAAAAGAGCTGAACCCAATTAGGCTCTTTTGGGCTAGCTCGCTTCACTGACAAGACGGTCTGTTTTCATGCTACGACTTTACGCCCTCTTTCCATAAATGCTTAATTGTATCCAGCCCCAACTTTGCTCCTTTACGGCACGCTTCCATGCCTTCAAATTCAATAGAGACGTAACCTTCATAGTTGTTTTCTTGCATATGCGTAACAATTTCTCGAATCGGAATGTCACCTTGTCCAACAATGGCACCTCGCAAGTATCGACCTGAGGTTGTTTGTAGCCATCCTTCTTTAATTGGCAATTCGTCTGCCTTTCGATAATAGAAGTCTTTAAAATGAACCATTGACGCATAGGGGAGATTATTCGCTACACCAACGATTGGATCCTCATCTACACAGAGAAAATTCCCTACATCAAGGGTTGTTTTAAAATTGTCTCGGTCAACGGCTCGAACAAGCCGTAGCACTCGTTCACTTGCTTGAATATAAAAGCCATGATTTTCAACACTTGTAATGACGCTATATTGCTTTGCGTAGTCTGCTATTTCTCGACAAGCATCAATAAGCAATGGCAAATCCTTTTCGAAAAAAGCATACGATGTTTCATGAAGACTACGACTTGCTACATCATGACGCATTCGCGTTGCACCCAGTCGTGCGGCTATATCGACATGATGCTTGACTATGTCAATGGCTTCTTCGTATGCTTCTTTAGAATGTTGAATGAAATTTGCGCCTACTGCATAATTTGAAATCTCTAATCCTCTATCATTCGCTCTGTTTTTTATATCATTTACTAACTCAATGTTATTGAGCAGGTCAAATCCAACCGGTACAATCTCAATATGATCTGCACCTGCATCGGCTACATAATCAATCACATCCAAAATCGTCATTTCCCCAGCTTGCATCGCTTGGTACAAACTATACGAACTAATCCCTATTTTCATTATCGTTCCTCTCCTTTTTCACCTGAGTCATATAAGGGTAGTTGCTTCTTGCGTTCAGTTGATTGTTAATGGTTTCACGTAATTTCTTAATAAAAGAGTTATACGTACAGTACGCTTTGACTTATCAATATTCCTTTAAAAAGATAGAGTAAAAAAATCTTCTTTTTATAAAACAAGGAAATTTTGTCTTTTATCGACGCATAGTTATAAAAGTTAGTTTATAAAGTATACTAATCTAAAAACTCAAATAAGTATATAGAAGATTTAATTTTATGACTTTTACCTCATTAAAAAAGAGCCTTCTCCATCAACGAAGCTATGCCGAAACAACGCTCATTGATAAAAAGAAAACTCTTTCCCTCTATTGTTTTTTAGCATTTTTGCACAATCAACTGATCATTAAACTAAACAAACCAAAACCGCTTTTTCCGCTCAAACCTCTCCGTATAATCACCTGTCATTTGATAAAGAGCTTTCTCCTCTACTCGAATGCGCACACTTAACATCCACGCGTTCAACACTGTAAAGAGGATTGCTGTCCAATACGCTTGAAAGATAAGAGGGACAAACGCTATTTCGGTCATGACGACTACATAATTCGGATGTCGAAGAAAGCGATACGGACCTTTCTCGACGGCAGGTGCATCGGGCAATACGATAATTTTTGTATTCCAATACCGTCCTAAAGAAGTTAACGCCCAAATACGAATACATTGCGCTATAATAACGATTAATAGTGCCACCACACTAATACTCGTAAAGCTTGGCGTAGTAAAGGTCACTTCTAAAAGTAAGGCAATAAAAAAACTGACATGAAGAGCAACCATCCAATGATAATGCGTTTTACCTACTTCAATACCGCCATTTCTTTTCATCCAACGTTCGTTTCTTTTTGCTACAACAACTTCAATCAATCGTTGCGCTATGATAACGGATATCATACCATATACCCATATCAAGATCCCTCACCCCTCCATTCTACTAAAAGCATTTCTGAACAAAAGCCAGGCCCTAGTGCAGCTATTAATCCCTTTTCTCCTCGTTCATGTTCCTGCTCCATACACGCTTTTAAAACATATAAAACAGTTGGCGATGACATGTTTCCATATTCACTCAATACGAGACGTGAGAGCGCGGTTTTCTCAGACGAAAATTTAAGAGCCTTCTCATAGGCTTCAAGCACCTTTTTTCCACCAGGATGAGCAATGAAAGCGTCAATGTCCTCAAGGTCTACATTTTCTTGTTGCAAGTAGTCTGTGACAATGGGTTCTAGCCAATTTGAAACAATAGATGGAATGCTTCTTGAAAAAACAACGTTTAAACCGTTATTCTGTACATCCCACCCCATTACATCTTCAGAATCTGGCATTAACGTTGATTGAGTGGACTGAATGGCTACATACTGTTTTTGTTTCCGTTCTTTCAGAAGTGGTGATTCATCGCCTGCTAGCAATGCGCAAGCTACTCCATCAGCAAACAGGGATGTGCCAATAAGATTGCTTTTAGAATGATCATCCTTTTGAAAAGTTAACCCGCAAAGCTCAACACAGACGACGAGCACTGCTGATTCAGGATAAGCCAAACAATACTCATAGCCCCGACTCAACCCTGCGGCTCCACCTGCGCAGCCAAGTCCCCATAACGGTATTCGCTTTGTATCTGCACGGAATGGAAGTCTGTTCATAACCCGTGCATCTAATGAGGGAGTAGACATGCCTGTACTTGATACAAAAACGATTGCATCAATTTCACTAGGTTGTATACTTTTCTTTAAGAATGTCCCCATTTCTAAACATGACTCAATTGCCATTGCACTATATGTCGTAGCATCTTCAATATAACAACGATTGCGATCCCCTAAAGGGTGATCCTCTTTGAACCATTCCATTGGCTGGGAGAAATGACGTTTGCGTATTTCCCCATTTGCGAACACCTTTAATAAACGTTCAATATCATGAAAGCTCTCCGAAAATAACTCTTTTGCGAATTCCATTGTTTGATGTTGTGGTAACTCGTGTGGTAGATCAGCAGTGGCAACAGACAATATAGCGGGCATATGTAGTCCTCCTCAATATAGTCTTATTAGATTATCCAAAGGCTGACAATGTATGAGCAGTATGACTACTTTTTCCAAATAAAAATCGTTTTCCCATTACACACTTTTCATTAATAATTGGGTTGTCTTTCCAACACCATTGTTATACGATGTACGTACGATACCTTGTTATACGATGCATAGTGGTTGAAAGGGTGGATACGAAATGGATAAAGAAATGATGAAAGGTAGCATCGACTTTCTTCTTCTCTCACTGATTGAAGCGAAAGACTTATATGGCTATGAAATGACGAAAAAATTAAAGACGCTTAGTGATGAAACATATAACATGAGTGAAGGTACGCTCTACCCAGCGCTAAAACGAATGGAAAAGAAAGAATGGATTTCATCGTATTGGAACGACAGTGCTGGTTCGCGTAGAAAGTATTACACGATCACAGAAGATGGTAGAAAAGAATTACAACGTAAGCAAAAAGATTGGGCAACGTTAAGCCAGCTTATCAAGCGCACGGGAGCCTCTTATGAGCGCTAAAATGAATACCTATCTGCTGCGGATTGTCAACCAAACTGATTGTACAAAAGAAGAACGTCAAGATATGTTTGATGAAATGTACGATCATTTAACGCTTATCAAACAAACGTATGTTGAGCAAGGTTATACAAAAAAAGAAGCGGAGGAAATGGCGATGAAAGAATTCGGTCATGAAGCAACAATTGGAGATGGTCTTCAACAAGCAATGTTCCCCTACCGAAGAGAGCTTTTGCTTATATTAGCCCTCGGCTCATACTTATTTGTTTGTGTGCAGTACTTTTCTATTCTTTTCGTAGAAAATGTCGCCAATTACTGGCTATTTATGCCGGCGATCGCGCATGCGCTTATTCTCTTTTTCTCGTTAAATAAAACTTATATTGTGAATCGAAAACTGTGGCTTAACCTTTCTCTTGTCCTACATTTACTCCTGATGTTTGTTTTTGCTTTTCCACATTTCAATGACGGACTTTCCTGGCATATTGTGTTTTATACTATTCTCGGCGGAACGATTTTCTTAATATACAGAACTGCCTTAACTTACTCTTTTAGTAACAGCAGCATGATAAAAAAAAGAATCATTCATACTGTCAATATCACGATTGGATTTCTATTGTTAATAGGAATCGGATTTATTCTGTTTGCTTTCTTACTATTCGGTGATTTACATCCAATTTTGCTATTAAACATGTCTTTTCCGTTTATCATTTGGGGGATCGTTTACGCGATTCAAATACGGTTGGCCAATAAAAGCTCTAAATGGTTAAACATTTGCTATTTCCTATGGATTTACGCGCTGCTCTATCTTGCTGCTCTTATATTCCCAATTTATTTTCCAGAGCTGTTAGCGAGTGATTTAAATGATCTGCTTCTTAGAGTGATCTATCCTATTCAGATTTTTGACTAATGGAGGTGTTTTCCTATGACAAATAAAAAAATGCTTCTCCTCTCTTTAACCGCACTTATTGGTTCTTGTTTCCTTTTTATGACGGTCGGCTTTTTTGTTACGTCGTCTCAAGAAACCGAACCTGCTTTTACAGGCGCATACGATGTGAATGCAAAAGAAGATTTGTTAGTTGTAACGAAAAAAGATAACGTTGAAACATTATCTTTTCAAAAAAATAATGATCATAACGTCACTTTATTTGACTCTGATCTAGACGCTTATTTATATAGCCCCATTTTTGTCGATGACCATACGGCTGCTTTTATTGAAACAACTGGCTATGAATATAGAGACAATCAGTATGATAGGATTGCCGAGTTCGCCTATAGTACGATTTATTCGCTTGATCTGATTACAAATGAACGAACAGTGATTGCCAAAGCCCGCGGTGTGCTCCTCGACTTAGTCTATATTCCAGCAAAAGAGCAATTTATCGCAACAGGAGAAGATATTAGTCAAAATGTAGAACCTCAAAAAGTGGAAAGTGGTAGCCATTCTGCACTTTATCTGATAGAAGACGGACAGCTTGAAGAGATTTACAACGGCTCATATATGACGCCCTCATCCATGCAAGCAACAGAAGATGGCACACTGATGCTGATTTTACCTGACGACCAAAGCAACTGGACAGTTGATACAATGTATGAAGCAGTTGAGCGCATATACGAGACTGACCCGACAGAGCAGCCATTGCAACTCGAACTTGTGTCTAACCCGGATAAAATCGAACCTATTACTGATTTTGTGCAAGTTGAAGATGGACTGCTTTATCAAACAATCCTCAATTATGAAGACTATGATGACGTCTTCGACTATGATCTCGTCCCTTTTTCATTAGTAAATCGAGAAGAAGGCAAGCGCCTTGGTTTAAACGAAAATGGTATAGAATATCTTCGTGCTCCTGGGAATGACATTCTCTATTATGTCAATCGAACACAAGCTTATCGTGGCGGCAATGCATTCTCCTTACATCGCTATGAGCTAGAGACCGGCACAATTGATGAAATCAATGTAACGCCGGAAACTGAAGCAGAATAATTTTATTTTAAAAGGGCTCTTGACCTTACCGTTACGTTACCCTTTACGATTCCACTAAAGGAGGTGCGATTATGGAGTACACAGTAAAACAATTAGCAGAACTTGCTGGAATCAGTAGCCGAACGCTCCGTTATTACGATGAGATCGGTCTGCTTAAACCGAAACGAATTAATTCAGCTAGCTATCGAATCTACGGTCAAAAAGAAATAGATCGCTTGCAACATATTCTATTCTATCGCGAGCTTGATGTCGGTCTAGACGCGATCATGACGTTGATGAATGAGGATACGTTTCACGTTGAAAAGGCTTTGCTACAGCATAAAGCTCATTTAGAACAAAAGCGAGATCGTTTAAATCAGCTTCTTCAAACCCTCGAGCAAACCATCGCTTCTACAAAAGGAGGAGAACCTATGTCCAATCAGAGTAAATTCGCTGCTTTTAAACGGCAACAAATCAAGGAAAATGAAAGGCTTTACGGAAAAGAAATACGTAAAGAATATGGAGAAGACACGGTTAATGAAACCAATAACCACCTCTTACAGCTAACAGAATCTGACTATCTACAGAGACAAAAAATAGAAAATGCACTAACCGAGCGATTGCGTGAGGCATCCAATTCCTTGGTTATCACGAAAGAAACAGAGCAGGAGATTACTCAGCTTCACAAAAAGTGGATTATGTTCTCATGGTCTACGTACAGTGAACAAGCACATATTGGCTTAGCAGATTTATATGTTGAGGATGAGCGCTTTAAGCGCTATTACGATGCAATTGCATCAAATGCGGCATCCATTTTACGAACTGCGATTCGTAACACGCTAGCTCCATAAGAAGAGTCATTCATAAGTCAAGTAGCCTCCAGCATATGTTTAAGGACGTTGATGATAATGGAGGCTAGAAATGATGAATGTATACCCTCCGTCCTTACCATCTTTTCAAACGGAACGACTGTTTATTCGTCCTCCCATGAAAGGAGACGGGGATAAACTATATGAGTCTGTACAGTTTTCTAAACAAAATTTATCTACATGGTTACCGTGGGTGAATCAAATGGTGTCGTCTTCTCAAGCAGAAGATGCAGTGCAATATGCTCATCAACAATTTATTGATTTAACGGATTTACGGTTTCACTTATTTGAAAAAGACACACTTTCTTTTGTTGGTTCTGTCGGATTTCACGAAATTAAATGGCATGTCCCACGTATGGAAATTGGCTACTGGCTTGATGTACGATTTCAAGGAAAGGGCTATATGTTTGAAGCCATACAACCTTTACTTTCTTTTGCCTTTCACCAATTAAGTGTTCATCGACTAGAACTACGTTGTGATCCTTCAAACAAAAAAAGCCGTGCTTTAGCAGAAAAATTAGGCTTTTCATTAGAAGCCATTTTAAAAGAAAATGAGCGCGCTACCGTCACAACTGGGTATGCCGATACATGCATTTACGTGTTATTTCACTCGACGTTTACACAAAATAAATCGACATTCTCCTGAATGTCGATTTTTAGCATTATAAAAATGGAATGACGATTCCTCCGTATGCAAATGCTATTACAATCACAAGGGCTGGATGCACCTTTAGCTTTGTTAATAGCAGAAAAGCGACTGCCGCAATAACAATGGACTGAATCCACCCAATCGACTGGAGCGCATCATTAAAGATCGTTACAGTTAAAAGCAACATTAACATACAGATGACAGGCTGTACTGCTAAAGAAAGTCCTTTAACAACAGGAGATTGACGATATTTTTGCAAAACCTTCATTAATAAAATGACGGCAACACTAGATGGAACAATGGTTGCAGCAAGCGCTACAGCCACCCCTCCCCAACCGGTTATACTGAAACCAACATATGCGGCAATCTTTGTTGCAATGGGGCCAGGAAGTGCATTTCCTAAAGCAAGTACATTATTAAATTCTTCACTCGATAACCATCCAAAACGGTTAACGACTTCTTCAAACATAAGTGGAATGGATGCTGGTCCACCACCGTACCCTAATAAATTGGCAATGAAGAAAGCAAAAAATAGATAGACATAAATCATTCTGACTCTCCTTGCTGCCGCTTACGCCATTTATCAACCAATCGATAGTGAAATAAGCCATAGATAATGAAGGCAATAATAACAAACCCAGGGTGAATATTTAGTCCTTGAAGGAGTACAAATGCTAAAACAAACGTACCAATTCCCATGAGCCAACCGAAGCCCTGCACTGCTTTTTTACCAAAGTCATACGCCATTTGCCCGAGCAGCACGGCAATAACTGGTGTAACAGCGCCAATCATCCCTGCAATAACTGGTGAGTCACTTATTAAATCCACTACCGAAAACAACAAGATCATGGCAATACTTGTCGGAAGAATGTGCCAAAGGGTTGCCCATATGGCTCCTAGCCATCCTTTTTGTTGATAGCCTAAATAAGCAGACATTTTTGTGGCAATCGGTCCAGGAAGCGTGTTTGCAATCGCTAAGGTCTCCCCAAAGTCATCATGACTCATCCATTTATATGTCTGAACTGCTTCATGCCTAAAAAGCGGCATAACAGAAGGACCACCGCCAAACCCTAATACACCTGTTCGAAACATTGCTAATGCCAGTTGTTTATACGCCACTTTGATTCTCCCTTTTCGTTAGTTTCTAATTTTCTCTAGATCAAACGTAGGAATAAGCCCTTGCTCCATCGCTCGTCCTAACAAGTTTTCTATTGCTTCATAGCCACGATCACCAAGGTTTCTAGTAAATTCATTCACGTATAAATCAATGTGAGCTTGAGCAACTTCACTTGAAAGCTCCTGTGCATGACTCATCACATAATCCTTCGTTTCTTCTGGTGTCTGCCAGGCATATTCTACTGATGCAGTTGCCCAATGCGTAAATTGCTCTTTACTTAATGAACGTTTTGCAATAATAGCGCCTAACGGAATCGGAAAACCAGTATCTTCTTCCCACCATTCTCCTAAATCTTGCAATAAACACAAATCATATTCTTGATAGGTGAACCGTGCTTCATGAATGACCAATCCAGCATCAACAATACCATCCTTTACAGCTGGCATGATCTTTTCAAACGGCATCACTTTAATTGTAATCGTATTGTTTGTCAATGCTTGTGCAGTCCAAAGACGGAACAATAAGTATGCTGTTGAACGATCACTTGGCACTGCTACCGTTTTACCTTCAAGCGACTTAATGGATTGCTTTTCTTTTGTTAACACAAGTGGACCGCATCCTCTTCCTAAAGCGCCACCACTTGGAATAAGTTGATAGTGATCTAATACATATGGTAACGCCGCGTACGATATTTTCATCACGTCAGGTCCAGTTTGATCGATTGCCCAATAATTGGTTTTATCAATATCTGCATATGTCACTTCTAATGGTGGTGCACCTTTAATTTTCCCATGTACCCACGCATAAAAAACAAATGTATCATTCGGACATGGAGAAAAGGCAATATTCATCTTGTTCAACCTCCTTAATCGTTTGACCAATTTCTTTAATCCCTTTAAAAGCAAGTGGGAAATTCCATTTTGACTTGTCACGAACACCTACTTCGTTTGAAATGGTCCGTAATTCTGAGAAAGGTAGATTAAATGATTTGGCCGCGGCTGCGACTCCGTACCCTTCCATCGCTTCAGCAATGGCACCTAACTTCTCTCTTTCCAAGTATGTCTTTTCTGTTCCTGTTGCTGTTAGCACAGATAAAATAATCCCTTCATGTACGTGATGAGAATGGCTTAATTTCCCAACAAGCTGACGATCAATTCTTGCTTGTTGCTCTTGTGTTCCAAACCCTAATTCATCAATGGAAATAAACCCCTCTGGGGATTCTGCGCCTATTTCTGGAGCAATAATACTAGATGCAGCCACGATCGATCCTATAGCAGCCCGCTTCGGAAAACCACCGGCAATACCAATATTTATCACACCTCGGTAAGGCTTTGTTGAGAGTTGCTTTGCTGTATTCGCTGCTGCTGCTGCAAAACCAACCCCACAGACAATCACTTCGATCGTCGATTGTTTTCCCAACCCTTGTTCCAATGCTTCTTTTTCTTGCTCCACAGAGACAGCAAGTAAGACTGGAAGCTTATCCAACATGTGGCATCAAGCCTTTCTAACGATTCTAACAAATTAGTATAGCATAAAATTCTTTGCTACGCTGAAGGAATGCAATGTAAGAAAATCAGACATTTCCCTCTTTCTAACGCATACGCTTTTAGTAATTCTATGGAAGAGGTGAGTAAAATGATCAAAAAAATAAGTTTGATCTTTTTAACGGTTATCCTTGTTTTCTTCTTTATGCAACCGAATCTATCTTATGGTTTCAGTAAAGGAAAACCCGATCCGTCTGCACCGCCCGGCACTTGGTACATAGGTGATGCGCCTCATGTAAAAACAGGCAGTCCCATTTTATTTGTACATGGTTTAACTGGCTCAGGAGCAACATGGTTTGAGCCAAACGATATGTACCGACAAGCTCGCGATGCTGGTCATCCTGCTGCCTTTATTAATCTCTACCCTGATCAATCATACTGGGATAATGGTCAAATGCTCGCCAGCAAATTAGCCGAAATGTATAACCATTTTGGCGAAAAGATTATCGTTGTCGGTCATAGTAAAGGTGGCGTGGATACACAAACAGCGCTCCTCCATTACGGTGCTGAACGCTATGTTTCAAAAGTCTTTACCTTAGGCACGCCACATCATGGAAGTCAATTAGCTAATCTAGCATATAGTAACTGGGCTGGCTGGCTCGCAGGCATTATTGGCATGCGCTCTCCTGGTACAGACTCATTGCGAACAGGAACGATGGCTGCTTTTCGAAATCAAACCGATCGACTTGTAGGTGACCATTCTGTTCCCTTTCAAACACTATCAGGTCGCTCATGGGGCTCTTTTGGAACATCTCTTTATTTCGGTGGTGTCTATTTAAATAGTTATGGAACAAACGATGGTGCAGTTACAGTTGACAGTTCTAGACTCTCTTATGCAAACGAACTGGCATCCCTTTCCCTTGATCATTATGCGATTGCAGAAGGTCATCGTGTATTCCGCTACTTACAACCTCGTCTTGCCACCAACGAGCAAGAGGTTGAAACACAACAAGCAGACTATGGAACCATTATTCGTGGCGGTGAACTAAATGGTACAGCAACCCAAACCTTTCAGCTTGAAGACGAGATCCAAGCCGTTACGTTTTCAGTCTTAGCTCACGAATCACTAAAAAACGTAACGCTCATCTCTCCAAATGGCGATGAACATCTTGTCGAAGCAATTGAAAAAGAACACGAGCAAAGTATTTTTGCTGGCGCTTATAGTCATTTTATTGAATTGGATCAACCAGAAAGCGGAACGTGGACAGTAGAAATGAACAGCACAACAGCAGGCGGCTACTTCGCTGTGGCATCGATTGACGGTGGGTTAACCAATACGCTTCAGCTTGAAAAAGATGTTGTGAGCGCACTAAATACGAATCCAGCTGATGTCACCTATTCAGTTCATATAAATGATGAGCTTTATGTAGAAGATGAAGCTCTTGACGCGCTTCACACATTCATCCTGCCAATGAAGAGCAATACATCACAAACGATTACGACGGATTACAACGGCATCACAAAGGATGGAACGCCGTTTGAGCGAACCGTTGTAGAACACCTCTTCACTGATGAGAGAGGGAATGTCTTTCATTAGCCACGCCTCTTAATAAACATCGTTTGATAAACGTGTAAATAACTAGCTACACTGAAAGTCGATGCGGGCAAGACCGTAAGCCTAGTTATGGTCTCGCCCCCTTTAAGTCTCTCTTGGCTGCGCTTTTTCTGAAGGCATCACCTGCATTTTTGTATCTGTTATAAAAATTTCGTCTTTGTGTCTTTGTCGTTGTTCTCTGAACTTTTCATCTTACGATAGGCATGAACATTTTTTAAAATCATATACACGTGCTCAATGCCATCTTCTATAAAAACCTCTGACACTTGAACAAACCCATACTGTTCATATAAAGCTCGTATATAATATTCCGCTTGTAAACGTATAGCGGTTTCTTTTTGTTCCTCTAGTAAAACCGTCATGGCTTGTTGCATCAATAAATGGCTTAATCCCTTGCCACGACTTTCTTTTCTCGTCAAGATCCGTCCAATCGATGCTTCACGGTATAGGACTCCACTTGGAATTAAACGCGCATAAGCCTGGACTGAACCATCTTCGTCAGATAAAAACAAATGCGTAGCGTGTAGATCAATACCGTCTAAATCTTGATACATACTTTGCTGTTCAACAACAAAAACATCCATTCGCGCTTGGATAATAGCGTATAGTTCCATCGTTGTTAGCTGTTGAAATGATTTTTGTTTCCACCTCATTACTATTCCACCTTTCTCCTACACTCTATCAAACAATGCGCAGTCATTCACTAATTAGAGATTTTGATTCCTATTTACGTTTTCTCCTAACGTATTATGGGTAATCAAATGTATATCCATATAATTGAAAAGAAGGTGAAAAATGATTAACAAACGGCTATCTTTTTTTATCCTGTTCTTTCTTATAGGTTGTTCTGATAATGATCTCTCTCATGATGTTGTTCTAGCCGATCCTTTAATGAACGAAATTCCCATTGTTTCTATTTACAATTCGAACAATGAAGAAATGGAAGCGACTTCATTTGCTATCTGTTGGAATTATTGTGATGAAGCTACCTTATCCCCGATAAATGAAGAAGGAAGAGTCCAAAACAGCAACGCCTCAAATGAAGCTGAACTAGGCGAAACAATGGAAATCGCTCTCCATTATGAATCCCCCCACACCATTTCGCACCAACTTGTCTCTTTTGATGGCTCCTCTTCAACCGAAGAAGAATTAGAGAATGAAACGTTCGAGGTCCATGGTCAAGGCGACATTCAGTATGCGATTGTCACACGGTTTCTAAACGAAAATGAAGAAACGATCGGTCGGATTCAAACAATCTTTTCTGTGCACCTAAACTAGTCTTCTTTTCCAGTAGGGTCCTTTTACAAGATCAGTGTCTTAACAGAATAAGGCACTGTTTGATTATTCATTCAGGAATTTACCTCGTCTCACCTCAATTTAGTTCTCCTCTTGTGAATTTTATCCCTTTTACCATATTTTCATAGTAAGATAGGGCTATATACGATTACTAAAAAAGGAGAGAACGGCGTGCAATTAACAATAAAAGCAAGGGGAGAGCATGTTGACGTTTTATCACATTTACTTGCCAAAAACCCTTACCGCTTATACGAACGTGATGTGAACGGTCACCTCGTTCGGTTATTTTTTTCTCATTTTTCCGCAGATTTTGTTGAAACAACGATCTTTGTTGCACCTGATCCAATTGAACTGTCTCGTAATAGTGCACGTGCATTTGATATTACTTCTTATATCAATGATCGTGAATTTGCTGTGAGCAGTATCTTTTGCACGTTTCTTCGTTCAGCACTTGGTACAGCTCTTAATGGAAAACCAAAGGATCCATACTTGCCATGGGTAGACCATCCATTTTCGTTTGAATTTTCATTTGGACCATTGGCTAGTGCAACCAGCTTATCTCTTCTCAAGCGTCTGTTTGAACCCATCGGCTTCTCCGTGAGTACTGTTTTTGCGGAACAGAAGGCGCCGCTAAGTATAAAGGATAGAAGCTCGGCTCAAATGATAACGTTAAAAGGACGCACCACCTTACAAAAAGGAATTAGACAGCTATTTGTTCTCATCCCTGTTCTTGATGACTATAAACATTATTTTATTGACGAAAAAGAAGTCGATAAAATGAAGCGTTACGGAGAAGGCTGGCTTGAGAATCATCCAGAACGAGCTTATATTTACGAAAAAGCCCTACGATTTAAAGCCATTTATGAACATACACAACAAAAAGACGTTCAACCAGTGAAAGAGACAATGATCCGACTAAACGATAAGCGCTATGAGACGATTATTCAGAAAGTTTCTGACTTACATCAAAAAGCGAGTGTTGTAGACCTTGGTTCTGGTGAGGGAAAGTTAACGGTCAAATTAGGCTATGTAAAAGGGATTAAAGAGCTATTAGCGGTAGAACCGTCTGAAATGGCAATGACTCGGGCGTTAAGGCAATTTACAAAACGCACGAAAGAATTGGAATTTCTTCAGCCAACCCCTTTAAGAAGTTCTTTATTTTATTACGATAATCGTTTACAAAATAAAGACGTCATTATCCTATGTGAAGTGATTGAACATATTGAAGAATTCCGCTTGCCAAAAATGATGAAGATGATTCTCAGCGATTACCGCCCACAAACACTTTTCATTTCGACCCCGAATTATGAGTACAACCAACTCTACAATCTGGGTGAAGGCTATCGTCACCCAGATCATCGCTTTGAGTGGACAAGAGATCAGTTTCAAACTTGGTGCCAGGCGGTTAATACTGGCTTTTACAACTTAGAGTTTACAGGGATTGGGGAAGAACACAGGCAGTTTGGTCACCCTACTCAGCTATGTCACTTCCAAAGAAAGGAGTCTGTTTAAATGGATGTGTATGTACCTTATGCTGGAATCGTATTATGTGTCGGTCCATCTAACAGTGGCAAAACGACGTTGCTTGAGTCTTGGGTGCAAACCCAACAAGTAAAATCATCTGAAATTGTGAGCTCTGATGATTACCGTGAACGTGTTGGTGATGTGCGTTTTCTTGATTGGAAAAGTCGTCCAAGAGATGAGGCAAGTTCGTTAATGGAACAGTATCAAATCCAATCAGCAGAGGCTTTTCGAACGATGGATGCAGTCATTGAATCAAGATGTCGCTTAAACAAGCTGACGATTGTGGACGCTACTCACCTTCATCCAGATGACCGTGAGCGCTACCGCAAAATAGCTCGATCACACCACCTGCCTATTCTCACGCTTCTTTTTCATACAAAGGAAGCTACTCTTCTTCTTCGAGATAGTGAACGTGATGAGCCTAGGGGGAAAAAACGTGTAAAGCAGCAGCTTCAAACCTTTAAGCAACAGCTCCGCCTCCTAAAAAAAGAGCGATACGCGAGATCCTATTCCATTTATGAAGATGAGATTGTTCACCTTATTCGTCCTGTAGAATCTCCAATTGAATTGGATGTTGGTAAAGGGCTAGATATTGTCGGCGACATACACGGCTGTTTTGATGAATTTCTTACTCTCCTGCATAGATTGGGCTATCAACAAAATGAAGCCGGTTTCTATATTCATCCAGAAGGAAGAACGTTTCTCTCATTAGGAGACATCATGAGTCGTGGTCCTAAATCGCTCCAAACCCTTCAGTTTTTTCACAATCACATTCAGGCCGGCTTAGCGCATATGGTGGATAGCAATCACGGCTGGAAGATCGCCCGCTGGCTCGATGGTCAACATGTTCAACTAACGCATGGAGACGAAAAGGTTGAACAGGAATTTCTCACCTATGAACACACACACGGTTCAGAGAAAGCAACCGAATTAAAAAAACAGTTAAAAGACCTGTTACTAAAAGCTCCTTCTCATTATGTTTTAAAGAAAAATGGGGTTGCTACAGCAGTCTGCGTTCATGCAGGTATACGAGATGAGTGGATTGGAAAGCAGTCTCATGAAATTAGTGATGTCGCTAGATATGGGGAAACAGACGGTTTTGATGACGCCAATAAACCTATCCGTAAAGACTGGACTGTTCACCATAAGACGAGTCCTCTTATTATTTGGGGACATGATCCGCGAAAAAAAGCAATGGTGGTAAATGGTACGATTAATATTGATCAAGGTGCAGTATTTGGTGGTGAACTTACAGCGCTTCGTTACCCGGAAAGAGACACATTGTCTGTGGACGTCGAAACCGACTATTCTAATGGGGATCACAACCCATTGCACGAACTTGAAAAAGCACGATTTGCTGTACCGAACATCGCTAAATACATCCAAGGTTACACTGCGTCGACTGAGTTACTCGGCAACATCCATATAGGGGAAGAACACGTCATACCAGCTTTTGACGCCCTATCCCATGTCACTTTGCCGTTAGAAGAACTTGTCTACATCCCTCCAACAATGAGCCCAACGCCAATGCCATCGTCATTAGAGGGATATTTAGAACATCCACAAGAGGCCATTGACTACTATAAGCAAAAGGGAATTACGCGAATGGTTGCCCAGAAGAAGCATATGGGTAGTCGTGCTGTTTTGCTTTTATTTAAAACAAAAGAAGTCGCATCGTCCTATATTGATCGACCAAGCCTTGGCGTTATTTATACTAGAAAAGGTAGGGCATTCTTTGATAGAACAACAGAACAAGCTATTCTTGAAAAGCTTAACAAGGATTTACAGCCTTACTTTGAAGAGCACCATACGGATTTTGTTCTTTTAGATGCTGAAATTATGCCTTGGAATTTAAAAGCAAAAGAACTCATTCGTAAACAATATGCGCATGTCGCTGAAAACGCTCGATTGGATCGAATGCAGCTCCTTTCGAAATTGCAATCAACTAGCTTGGATCATGATCTTGCTAGCTGGGTAAGTGAATACGAAAAAAAGTTAAATCATGCAGACATCTTTGAAGAAGTTTATCAGCATTATTGTTGGGAAGTTGAGAACTTAGAGAGCATCCAAATTGCTCCCTTTCATGTGTTAGCTCATAGTAATCGGTCATTCTTTAATCATCCCCATACTTGGCATATGGAGCAAAATCAGTTATTTTCAGAGCTCTCCCCTTTATTTGTACAGACGGAATGGAAATTAATTGATTCGGATACTTCTGCGGCTGAAGTCATCTCTTGGTGGGAAGACTTAACCGACGATGGGCAAGAAGGCATCATTATTAAACCAGAATCCTTTATTTGTAAACAAAAAGGAAAACTCATTCAGCCTGCGATAAAAGTCCGTGGACAAAAATACCTTCATATCATTTACGGGATGGATTATTTAGAACCAAAAAACCTTGAGCGATTGAAAAAACGAAACAGCGCTAAAAAGCAGAAGCTCGCCTTAAAAGAATTTTCACTTGGAATCGAAGCAGTTAATCGCTTTGTTGCCGGCGAATCGGTAGAACGAGTGCACGAATGTGTTCTTGCTACATTGGCTCTCGAGAGCGATCCCGTTGATCCTCGTTTGTAAATAACCAAACAGCCTCTCCTATTCAGGAGAGGCTGTTCTTCTACTGCTATTCAACACCTTCTAGCCATTCAGTCACTTTCTCTTGATTCTCCTCTACCCACTGCTTTGCTGCATCCTCTGGGTCCATCCCCTCTTCAGCAATTAACAACATCACTTCATTCATATCATCTGCTGTCCAGTAAAACTGATCAAGAATGCGGAAGGCATCAGGATCTTCCTCTTCTAACCCTTCTCGTACAATCGTTCGAATTTCACCCTCTTCTGCATAAATTCCTTCCGGATCATCTAGAAAACGTAAATCAAACGAATTAAATTTCCAATGAGGCTCCCAAGCTGTAACAACAATCGGCTCTTCATTCTCGTAAGCATTGCGCAACTGTTGCGTCATAAAAGCATCTGTACTTAGCGTTTGCTCTATATCAAGATTATACGCTTCAATTACGTCTTCTGTTGCGATAGCAATCCCTGCACCAGCATCAATTCCGGTTATTTCCGACACAACATCAGCATTCAATTCCTCAATACTTGTCACATCCATGTATGTTGGAACAGCAAGTCCGGTTCGTGCCCCTTCAAGATTCGCACCTAAATCGACAATCTCCTCTTGATAACGCTCATAATCTGCCTTCATGTCGTCCGGCAACCATCCGGCTACGTGTGCATCAACGCTACCATCAGCCACACTTTGCCACATAATTGCTTGCTCCACAACCGTTAATGTAACATCGTAGCCCGCTTGCTCAAACGCTTCTTTTATCACGTAATTCGATGCAAGTTCTGAATCCCACGCAACATATGTTAATTCAATTTCCTTGTCCGATGAAGACTGACTTTCACTCGTTCCACACGCGGCTAACGTGAATGGTACAATAGCAATGATTGGCCAAAATCGTTTTTTCAACTTGCATCTCTCCATTTCTTTTTGTAAAATTTGTTTAGAACGATTTAAACGAATTAAATATAATCGTAACATAGCTACTTGATCTGTCAAACAAAAACGCTTACACTTTTTTCTAAGATGTAGCTATTAATAAGGAGACATAAAACATGGATAAAGAACAAGCTCGAGAAGAACTTGATCGTATACACGCTATTATTAAAGACGGCATTGCCGATACGATGGACATTTACGGCGTAAATCGTTCGATCGGACAATTATATGCTACCCTCTATTTGAGTGACGACCCAATGAATTTGAACGAACTTCGAGATGAACTTGGTATGAGTAAAGGGAGTATGAGTATTGGTGTTCGTAAGTTATTGGACGAAAATATTATTCACCGAGTCTATCGCAAAGGGGAACGAAAGGATTTATATGAAGCAGAACAAGACTTCTTCCAGTTTTTCACTTCTTTTTTCACTCGCCGCTGGGAACGAGAGCGGGATGTGAACATGGCAGCCATAAAAGAAGCTGTTCCCTATTATAAAGCACTCATTGAGAACGAAGAGGTACCTGAAGAGATTCAAGCTGAAGCTTCATTTACGTTAGATAAAATTCATTCCTCTCTTGCCTACTATGAATTTCTTGATATGCTTGTCACCCAATTTCGAACAGGTAATCTAGCAAAAGAACTTGTTGAAAGATATAAAGATGCGAATAAATAAGTTTAACTGCGTTAGACAACTCCAATTCGTGTACGTAAAAGATGAATGTCCTAGGCTGTAGGATGTTCATCTTTTTTATACTCCTGTTAAAAAGAAAGGCTCGCTTGCTACTACACATTGTGAAATTCCTTTTCCTTTGACAATCAAAAAAGACAATGATAGAGTTAATTTTGTATTAATCGTTTAAAATATATTAAACAAAATGAAAGGTGGTTATTTGCTATGAACGTCCAGCTATTCATTAATGGAAAGTGGGTACATGCAGAAAACCAACAGACTCGCTCGATCATTAACCCATTCAATCAAGAAACGATTGCCACTGCTGCAGAAGGAACGAAAGACGATGCGGTACGAGCTATTGTTGCTGCGAGAACCGCATTTGATGAAGGGAATTGGCCGCACATGCCAGCAAGCGAACGAGGGGAAATGGTTCGTCTTGTCGGTCAAAAAATTAAAGATCATCGCGAGGAACTCGCTCATTTAGAAACGTTGGATACTGGCAAGACTCTCGAAGAAAGTTTAGGAGATATGGATGATATTGCAAATGTATTTTTCTACTTTGCCGGACTTGCCGATAAAGATGGCGGTGAAATCATTGAAAGTCCAATTCCTGATTCGACCAGTAGAGTTGTTCGTGAACCGATCGGGGTTTGCACGCAAATTACACCGTGGAACTACCCATTGTTACAGGCAGCATGGAAGCTAGCCCCTGCTTTAGTAGCAGGAAATACACTTGTTATGAAGCCAAGTGAAATAACGCCTCTCACCACAGCAAAAGTGTTTGAGTTTTTTGAAGAAGTAGGATTCCCAGAAGGTGTTGTTAACCTTGTACTAGGAACAGGTACAGAAGTTGGTTCAGTCTTATCCGAAAGCCATGATGTCGATCTTGTTTCATTTACAGGAGGAATTGAAACAGGTAAGAAAATTATGCAAGCAGCAAGTGGCAATGTTAAAAAGATTGCCCTTGAATTAGGCGGTAAAAATCCAAACATAGTATTCGCTGATACAGACTTCGATACAGCAGTCGACCAAGCATTAAATGCCGTTTTCTTCCATGCTGGGCAAGTATGTTCTGCTGGCTCTAGACTGCTCGTTGAGGAATCGATTCATGATCGATTTGTTCAAGCATTAATTGAACGTGCTAAGCGCATTAAACTAGGGAACGGTTTTGATGAAAGTACCGAATCCGGCCCCTTGATTTCTGCTGAACATCGAACGAAAGTAGAGCGCTACATTCAGATTGGATTAGATGAAGGCGCTACACTTGCCGTCGGCGGTAAACGACCAGATGCCGATGAACTGAAGAACGGATTCTTTTTAGAACCAACGATCTTTACAAACTGTAAGCACGATATGCGCATTGTGCAAGAAGAAGTCTTCGGTCCAGTGTTAACCGTCGAAACGTTTACGTCAAAAGAAGAAGCGATTGCTAAAGCAAACGATACGATTTACGGCTTAGCAGGAGCTGTCTTTACAGCCGATATTGATAAAGCTGAACATGTTGCCAGCAAATTACGCATGGGGACTGTTTGGATTAACGACTTCCATCCTTATTTTGCTCAAGCACCTTGGGGCGGCTACAAACAATCTGGCTTTGGACGTGAGTTGGGCAAAATCGGGTTAGAAGAATATACCGAAGTAAAACACATTTTCCGTAATAAGCAGCCACAACCAGTCAATTGGTTTCAATCTTAAAAAACCACCAATAAAAGGAGCGATGTATTATGAGTATGCATATGAAAGTGGAATCCATGTTAAGCTATCACACGTTTGAGGTACCAACTGCTATTAAGCACGGCATTGGGGCTATTAAACATCTTGGAGATGAAATAAAAGCATTCGGTTCAAAGAGAGTACTTCTTGTTACGGACCCGGGAATCTATCAAGCTGGTGTAACAAAGCCAGTTGAAGATAGTTTAAAAGAATCAGGTGTCGAAGTGGTACTTTTTAATGAAGTTGAACCAAACCCACCGACGAAATTAATTGCACGTGGCTCTGCTTTTTATCTCGATAATAAATGTGATGGTCTAGTTGCTGTAGGAGGAGGTTCTTCTATGGATACGGCTAAAGCAATTGGAGTAGAGGTATCCCATGAAGGAAGTGTCTTGGATTATGAGGCAGCAGATGGGAAAAAGCCTCTGGAACATCGAATTCCTACACTAGCAACCATTCCAACAACTGCAGGCACTGGTTCAGAAGTAACTCAGTGGGCAGTCATTACGGATGAAAAAAGAGAGTATAAGTTTAATACGGGCGGGCCATTAATCGCAGCTCACTTAACCATTATTGACCCTGAACTTCACACATCGATGCCGCCACACGTAACGGCAATGACTGGTATTGATGCCATTGCTCATGCCGTAGAGTGTTATACCATGAAATATGCACAACCTGTAACCGATGCTGTGGCTCTTCTTGCCATTGAATATGCGGCTACGTACATCCGTCGGGCATTTTCAGACGGCGATGACCTAGAGGCACGTTATGGTATGGCTCAAGCAGCCATGTTAGCAGGCTTATCTTATGGAAGTGAGTCAGCCGGAGCCGCCCACGCAATGAGTCAGTCTCTAGGTGGTATCGTACCGGTTGCCCATGGTCAATGTGTGGCAGCGATGATGGGACCAGTAATGGAGTTTAACTGGAAAGGCGCGCCAGGACGTTTTGCAAGGATTGCGCAAGCGTTCGGTATTAACACAACAGACATGACAACAGAAGAAGCTGCAAAAGCCGCTGTTCAGTACATGTATGATCTTGTAGAAGAATTAGAAGTGCCGACACTTGAAGAACAAGGTGTTGATCCTAAACAAGTGGATCGTTGGGCTGAAGAAGCTTTAAAAGACCCACAAACTATTGGAAATCCTCGTGATTTAACGAAAAAAGATTATGTATGGATTTACGAGCGTTGTTTTAATAACGTTCCAAGTACAGTACGCTAGTCAAAGGATACTCGTCTATAACCAACACCCCTCTCATTCGTCTGAGAGGGGCTTTTTTTGATCGATTGACTCTTTTTCAAAACTACTATAACGTATAAGAAAGCGCATACATTTCACTGAATGAAAGAAAGAGAAAGGTGGTTTTTTGCTATGTTTGGTGTTGTTATTCGTTTTTTTGACCGCATTGTTCAGCGTTATTTACCTGATGCCTTTATTTTTGCTCTTTTGTTAACCATTGTTGTTTTTGTACTCGGTGTAGGATTGACAAGTAGTGATCCGATTGACATGATTCATTACTGGGGAGGTGGATTTTGGGATTTGCTCGCCTTCACAATGCAAATGACACTAATCGTAGTGACTGGTTATATTCTTGCAAGTACAAACGTCATGTCCTCCTTAATGAAACGCTTAGCGCTACTTGCACACACACCTGGACAAGCAGTTATTCTTGTCACCGTTGTCGCCTCTCTCGCCTGTTTACTAAACTACGGCTTCGGTCTTGTTGTTGGTGCCTTATTTGCTAAGCATGTGGTTAGACGTGTGCCAACTGTTGATTACCGTTTACTTATTGCAGCTGCTTATAGCGGATTCCTTGTATGGCATGGTGGTTTGTCTGCCTCTATCCCACTAACGATTGCCAGTGAAGAGCACTTTCTAGTAGAGTCCTTAGGGATTATTCCTGTTACACAAACCTTATTAAGTCCTTATAACATATTTATCGTTACTACGTTAATTGTAACATTGCCCATTATTAACTACTTTTCATTGAAATCCATTAAGCATAAAACCTACATAGACCCTCTGTTCTTAGAAACAGAAATAAAAAATGAGCTTGCCGTAACGAAAGAAAGCGCAGCAACTCCTGCTGAGCGCTTGGAGAATAGTCACATTCTGTCATTCGTTATAGGAGGCGCTGGGATTCTTTTTGTCGTATTTCATTTTGCCAACAACGGCCTTGATCTAAATATTAACATCGTCAACTTCACGATTTTATTTCTTGGGATTCTGTTTCATCGTACGCCTAAACGCCTGCTTCAATCAGTTAATGAAGGTGTAAAAAATGCAGGCGGTATTATCATTCAATTTCCTTTTTATGCAGGAATTATGGGCATGATGGTCGCTTCTGGTCTATCTGACAAGATTGCGCTCTGGTTTGTTCATATTTCAACCGAAACGACGCTCCCTTTTTTAACGTTTATCAGTGCAGGGTTAATTAATATGTTCATTCCTTCTGGAGGTGGCCAGTGGGCAGTACAAGGGCCTATTATGATACCAGCCGCCATCGAACTTGGGGCTGATACGGCTCGGGTAGCAATGGCCGTTGCATGGGGAGACGCATGGACCAATATGATTCAACCGTTTTGGGCATTACCTGTTCTTGCCATCGCTGGCTTAAAAGTACGTGACATCATGGGCTTCTGTTTGATCTTATTAATTTGGTCATTTGTCCCGATTTCAATTGGGTTATTATTTTTTTAATCGTTGTTCGTTTGAGCCCATGTGTAAGCATACACGTGGGCTTTTGAGGATAGAAAGTGCCCCTCAAGCATTATTTCAGTTTCACTGGAAGTTCTTTTAAACCGCGAATGACGAAGCTTTGTCGCCACTCTAGGTTCGCCAGAGCTGTATTAATTTGAATCTCTGGAAAGGCGTTAAGCAATGTTTGTATCGCTATTTTCCCTTCTAATCGTGCGAGTGGCGCACCTAGGCAATAGTGAATTCCTTTTCCAAATGCAAGATGCGGACTTCTTTCACGAGTGATATCGAGTTTGTCTGGCCCTGAAAAAACCGTAGGATCATGATCTGCTGACGCTAGGGAAACGAGAACATGATCTCCTTTTTGGAGCTGTTTCCCCATAAATGTAAACGATTCTCTTGCATAGCGATCGGTACTAAATTCAACTGGACCATTAAACCGTAAAATTTCTTCAATCGCTCCATCAATTAAATTTGGTGATTCTTTTAATTTTTTTAACTGCTCGGGATGTGTGAACAAGGCGAGCATTCCATTCGCGATTAAATTAACAGTCGTTTCGTGTCCAGCAACGATCATGAGCATAATGGCTCCATATAACTCTTGAACCGATAGCTTATCCCCATCGTCTTCTGCACGGATCAATTCTGAAAGCAGATCGTCTTGAGGATGGATTCGCTTCTCGGCTAATAATTGTTCAATGTAAAGCTGAAATTCTTTTATATGCACTTCAACTTGCTCATAGAAGCTTGGATCATCGTTTATTTCAACCATACTGTTAGACCATCGTTGAAAATCTAAGCGATCTTCTGGAGGGACACCAAGTAGTTCACAGATAACAATAATGGGAATGGGGAATGCATAGTCAGCAATTAAATCAACCGTTCCCTTCCCCTTCATTTGTTCGACTTGTATCTTTGCAATTTCTTCAATTCGGCCTTGTAAGCGCTGAATCATTTTCGGTGTAAAACCACGCTGAACAAGACTTCGCAACCGTCGATGGTCTGGCGGATCAGCAAACAACATGCTATGAGTAATCGGCATCAATTCGTGTTCACTTACATCTGGAAAAACCGTTCTTGGATTTTTAACAAACCGTTCATCTTTTAAGACCGCATCGGCCGCTTCATATGTAAATGCAACCCATGAATCATGAATACCACTCACTAATTTCACCTTTGCGAACGCGTCATGAGGGCGGATCTCCTTGTAAAATTCGTATGGTTCTTGATGAAATTCTTTTTTATTCAACACAATTGACATACTCGTCACCCCTCTCTACATTTATTTCGAAACTGTTATCTACTTTTCCTGCCAAAAAAAGAGGATCACCTAAATGATCCTCCATCTATTCGTTATACCATTACTTTACACATGTCTTTTGTAAACTCAACTGGATCTTCTAGCGGTAACCCTTCAATTAACAGCGCTTGGCTATAAAGAAGATTCGTGTAGAGCGCAAACTTCTCTTCATCCTGTCCGTACGCCTGTTTTAACGAAGCAAATACATCATGATTGCCATTTAACTCTAATACTTTTTCAGCCTTCACGTGCTGATTATCTGGCATCGCTTGGAGAACTTTTTCCATTTCAATCGTAATGTCACCATCAGCCGCTAAGAAGACTGGATGCGTCTTAAGACGTTTTGATGTCCGTACGTCTTTTACTTTTCCAGCTAAGATGTCCTTCATCTTGCTAAACATCGCTGTATCTTCTTCGCTTGTTTCTTCTTCCGCTTTTTCATCGTCATCTATTTTCAAGTCAGCACTTGAAACCGAAATGAACTCTTTTCCGTCATATTCGCGGAGCATCTTAATCGCAAACTCATCCACATCTTCTGTAAGATAAAGAATCTCATATCCTTTATCTGCAACCATTTCCGTTTGTGGTAGTTTTGCAATTCTCTCAACAGAGTCACCCGTTGCATAGTAAATTTGGGTTTGATCTTCTTTCATACGAGACACATAGTCTGCTAACGAAACCAGCTTTTTCTCTGTAGAAGAATGAAATAGCAATAAGTCTTGAAGGTCATCTTTATTCGCACCAAAATCGTTGTAGACACCGAATTTTAATTGACGGCCAAATGCTTGATAGAACTTGTCGTACTTCTCTGGGTCTTTCTTTAGCATCGTTTTGAGCTGACTCTTAATTTTCGATTTAATATTTTTTGCAATTAACTGTAGCTGACGATCATGCTGCAGCATTTCACGAGAGATATTAAGGGATAAATCCTCTGAATCAACCATTCCTTTTACAAAACTAAAGTAATCTGGTACAAGTTCAGCGCTCTTTTCCATAATTAAGACGCCATTTGCGTATAACTCTAGACCCTTTTCAAATTCCTTCGAATAATAATCATAAGGCGTGTTTTCAGGGATAAATAAAATGGCATTATACCGAACGGCTCCATCAACCGCAACATGGATATGCTCCAACGGTTTATCAAAACCATAGCGCTTATCTTGATAAAATTGAACATAGTCTTCATCCGTTAGTTCACTTTTATTTTTGCGCCATATTGGAATCATGCTATTAAGCGTTTGTTCTTCTTCAAACTCTGTATACTCTTCTTCATTATCTTCTTTTGGCTTACTGACCGTCACATTCATTTTAATTGGATAGCGGATAAAGTCAGAGTATTTTTTAATGATTTGCTTGAGACGATATTCCTCTAAATACTCATCAAATGATTCTTCCTCACCATTCTCTTTTAAATAAAGTGTTATAGTTGTTCCGACTTCATCTTTTTCGGCTGGCTCAATTGTATAGCCGTCCGTACCGTCTGATTGCCATAAATAGGCTTGATCACTATCGACCGAACGACTTACGACAGCGACTTGGTCTGCCACCATAAATGCCGCATAAAAACCAACGCCGAATTGTCCAATAATGTCATGACCATCTTTAATTTCATTTTCTTTCTTAAAGGCGAGGGAGCCACTTTTGGCAATCGTCCCAAGGTTTGCTTCAAGCTCTTCTTTCGTCATACCAATCCCGGTATCACGAAGAGTTAACGTTCTTGCTTCTTTGTCTGCATGGACGTAAATCGCATACTTGTCCTGTTCAAACTGAAGATTTTCGTCTGTCAGTGAGCGGTAGTACATTTTATCAATCGCATCGCTGGCGTTTGATATTAGCTCACGAAGGAAAATTTCTTTTTGCGAGTAAATCGAATTGACCATCATCTCTAGCAAGCGTTTGGACTCTGCTTGAAATTGTTTCTTTTCCATTTTTGTACACCCCTTATCATCTAACACCATTTTAGCACTCGATCACTCCGAGTGCTAACTCATTTCTTATTGTACCGAATTCACGACATACGTCAATAGGTAGTGTCTACTTCAATCAAAAAAGGGTACGCAATCACGTTCAACTTGTTACTTTATATATCGATTCACAAAAGACCATATCTGTTTATAATAAACGGCTGGCTCTGTAAACTTTGCGCCAACATGGTCTGCACCATCTGCAATCCAAAGGTCTTTCTCCTTCGTAGCTGCAGCATCGTATAACTCTCTAGACATGTATGTGGGTACTAAATCATCTGCACTACCATGAATAAAAAGCAGCGGTGGTGTCTCGTTTTTCACTTGCACAAGGGCTGAAGCTTCTCCAAAGGTATAGCCAGCTGCTAGTTTCGTTAGTGCACTCCCCATCTGTAAGAGTGGGAAACTCGGGATTTGAAACAAGTTTTGCATCTGGTGCGACAATTCCTCATCTACTGCTGTATATGGACTGTCTGCAATAATGACCTTAACTTCCTTTGGTAAATCCACTTCACCAGCCACCATTAAAGCTGTTGAAGCACCCATAGATTCTCCATGAATCACGATTTGCTTTAGCCCTTTTTCATCAATTAATTTGTTTAACCAGTTTAGTTGATCCTGGCGCTCAAGCCAGCCAAAGCCTATATAATCGCCTTCACTTTCACCATGTGCTCGTGCATCCGGTAAAAAAAGATCAAAGCCCTCTTCTTCATACAGTTCTCCAGCTAGTCCCATTTCACTACTTCCGCCTCGATAGCCGTGGAGAAGCAAAGCCAGTTTCCCTGTTTGTTCTTCATTCGTTATATAGCGACCGTAAAGCGTTAATCCATCATACGTTTGTTGTTCGATTCGTTCCACCTCTTTTGTGGCTAGCCATTGTTCGCCACGCTTCATTAATTCAGCGATGTTCTCGAGCTCTTCTTTCGCTTCTTCCTCTCCCGCATAAAGATCGACATTGCTTGTACTCCTTGCAATTGCCATAGTAAATAAATAATAACTAGCCGCAACAAGTGTCCCACCAAGTACAACCGATACACCGCCAATACTCCAGAGCATCCTTTTCGTTTTTTTCTTCACGCTTGCTTCCCCCTGCTTATAAACCGTTTTTCTTAATCCCTTCTCTTCCCGCTTTCGTTCGTTTCTAGACCTACAATCCGATTATGAATCGTTGCAATAGGATTTTGCGTTTTCATATAATCCACAAAACCATCTTGAATAGGACCGTATTTGTGAATAAACCGACCAGGTTGAATTGGGTAACCATCGCCTCCACTATAAATAAAGTCACTTGTAGCAACCGTATACCACGATGATGGATTAAACGTACCACCATCTAGTTTTATTGCGTTAACAACTGGCGTACCTTCTTCCCACTTAACGGTTACCTTCATTCCACTTACATGTGGAAATTTCCCATTTTCTAACGGGTAACCACGAATACCGTGTTCAATCATATCTACTAACACTTGACCACTGACATCGACCGTTACAATTGAACTATTAAAAGGGAACGCAGACTGGAGATCTGCTTTCGTCACAGTGCCTTTTGGAATTGAAGAACGGATGGCTCCACCATTTAAAAGAGAAATATCTGCATTAGTCTTTTTACGAATGGCGTCTGTTAGAAATTGAGTAAGGTTCGTTTCGCCCACGCGAACATGTTGACGATCGCCTATTAAGGCAACGGGAGTAAATCCAACCACTCTCTTCCCATCCTTGTTTATACGCTCAGCTACAATGTGAAGCTTCTTTTTCGTAACGAGATGCTCCCTTGTTGTGGAAGACGGTTTGAGTAGCTGCGCCTTCTTAATAAGCTGATCATTGTCATACTCAATTGTCACAAGGCCAAGGGCTTGAAGATGCGCTCCTGTACTTGCAAGCAACGTGTTGTTTTCAGCGACATGACCAGTTGGTAACAACGTATGACTATGCCCATCAATAATGACGTCAATATCCGGAACCTTTTCTGCTAATTGTTTACTTGTTTCAGGACTCCCTTCCATACCAAGATGCACAACTGCAACAATAAGATCCACTTGCGCCTGCTTTAATTGATCAACAATGTTTGCCGCTTGCTCAAATGGATTTCTTAGTTCAATTTCCTTTACATTGTTTGGATTTGTTTTGGTTATCGCTTCTGTTGTTGTTAAGCCAAAAAGGCCAATTTTTTTAGTTGCGACGGTTTTTATTATGAATGGGGAAAAAGGCTGCTCCTTCCTTCCTTTATAAAATAGATTGCCATTTAAAAAGACAAACCTTGCTTGCTTACGTAAATGAAGAAGATGTCCAAAACCATAGTTAAAATCATGATTACCTGGTACAAAAGCGTCGTAATGCAAATCATTCATTAACGAAACTGCTACTTCTCCTTTAGAAGCTTGAACAAATGGTGTTCCATGAAAGGTATCTCCTGCATCAACGAGAAGGCAGTCTCCTTCACAGTTTGAATCGATCAATGTCTTCAATTTTGCAAATCCGAAGCCTTCCCCTTCCACCATCCTGCCATGAATATCATTTGTATGTAGGATGCGAACCATTTCCCCTTCCGCACCGTAGGCAGGATTTTCACCCATTAGAAAATACACTAAAAAAACGATTTGGATACTAAGTAAAAACTTCATTCCTTCCACCCTTTCTTTCTAAATTAGGATGTACAGAATGAAGTATTGTATCACACGTTTTACCGATACCAATCCGCAGGGTCATCCATATGTAAAAAAGGCACATTTGTATCAATCGTTCCTGTTATTCGATCCAACGCTATAGGCTCTCCATTTAACCACTTTTTAAAATCGATTACAGTCGGCTCTTGATCCGGTCCAAGAGTAAACCATGCCTGTAATGAAGAAGGAAAGTAAACCGATGTGTGGATCGTCCCTGCCCAACTATCGTATAAATCCGAGAATAAGCCTTTATTTGCAGAATTAAATAAGTGATACGCTTCCTTCGCTGACATAACCGTTTGTTGATTCTTTTTTAAGACATCCAGCCTCCTTGTTGAGTCAACGAGATGGTGACGGTTTTCAGAAACAAGTTCCTCAAAATGATTCGTGCACCGAATACTTGAACGGATGGCTACTTCCCTAGGTGTTGCCTCAATAATAACGGTTCGACCACTTTGATCATAGACAATATAGCTAAACGAATGGCGATGTGGGATTTTTTTTAGTAGCGTAACAGCTTGGTCGACAGTCTCACATGTCTCTAAAATAAACCGACCAATCATACAGCAAATGAATCCAGCACCAGGTTTCTTACGATTCATAAAATTGTAGCCCATTGCCAATCCCGCTTCGTTCATTCCATCCATTCGACCGCTTATACGCTGACTGGGAGCTGCAACCGCTAATCCACCATCTGTCGGTTTAAATAAGGTATACCGACCTTCATATGTTTTAGGATGGTAATCATAGTTGCGAATCAAATAATGATCACCTGTAGCAATGGAACACCCCGACTTTAAATAAGGTACTCTGTAGCCACCAAACTCTTTCAACACCTCTTCCATCGACCACTCAAGTGCTTGCTGCATTCCGAGAAGTTCTTGCCATATTTCAGCCGATATAGCGCTTATTTCCCGCTTCGCTTCGTGTACATCAATTGAAAAACGCTGCTTGCGCACATTCCATTGATTTGAACGATTTTTAATGATTAGTGACGCTTTGATTTCCATGCCTTGTTCATACCCAAATGTTTCATGATCGCCTTTAAACTGAACGATGTTGCTATAGATTTCTTTCATTCGTATCTTTCCTTCCCTGTAAATCAGCTACTATCTGTTTTGCAAAATGCCCTAAATCATTGTGTACATAGGCACTCATCACACCGGCGCATACATTGTCAATCAAGACTTCTTTTATAAAAGGAGAAAGATTTTCCCCTTCCACCTTTTGTTCTACTGTCACAGCAGCTAGAATGCCAATTTCTGTCGCAACTTGATTTAGCTTTTCAACTACTGCAGGATGTTCAAACACAACGGTTGCAAACGGAGAAAAAAGGGAGGAAATGTCTTCCTGCACGCTTTTGCTCGTCGCATCTGCAAAAATAGCAGCCTGTTTTCCAGCCTCAATCGATATCGCATGACCAATAATTTTCGCTTCTACGAAATGCAACTTACTGTAAGCTTGTTTAAGTTCCTTATCAACCCATGCTTTTGTTGAGCAATTAATAATAATGGTGTTAGGGCTAGCGTAGTGCGCAATGCGATTCAGCACAGACGTTGTTGCATCTTGAGGCACGCAACACAAAATAAGATTCATTGTGTTTAAACAACGAAAGTCTGTTGAATAGGCTACTTTCAAGTAAGCGGCTAATTCCTTACCTTGTTTAGAGCCTCTATTTAAAAGGGTTAACTGAAAATAGGAATGAATCTGTGTTGCGATCGCTTTTCCCATTCGACCTGTTCCAATGATAGCTACTCGCTGCTTTTCCATTGCTAAACCTCCTACTCTTAAGAAAAGTATACCTTTTTTTCACGATTTCCTACAATCTCAAAAGACTTGGCACGCTTCTTGCATTAGAATTACTGAAACTGATTATTGAGGAGGATTACGATGTTATTACCTTACACACATGAACCATTCACTGATTTTACAATTGAAGAAAATAAGAAAGACCTATTAGATGCGATTAAACAAGTCGAAGCTCAGCTTGGTGGTCACTACCCACTTGTTATTAATGGTGAGCGTGTTGATACTACCGACAAATTAACGTCTTATAACCCTTCCAATAAAGCTGAAATTATTGGAACAACTGGAAAAGCGACTAAAGAACATGCAGAGCAAGCAATTGAAGCTGCAAGTGTTGCATTTGAATCTTGGAGAAAAGTAACGCCACAAGAGCGCGCCAACATCCTAGTTCGTGCTGCAGCCATTGTTCGCCGCCGTAAGCATGAATTTACTGCTATGCTTGTAAAAGAAGGTGGTAAACCTTGGAAAGAAGCTGATGGAGATACGGCAGAAGGTATTGATTTTCTTGAATACTATGCGCGTCAAATGATTGAACTTGCAAACGGCAAACCAGTTAATAGCCGCGTTGGAGAACAAAATAACTACATCTACACGCCAACAGGGGTGACGGTTGTCATTTCACCTTGGAATTTCGCTTTTGCCATTATGGCAGGTACAACGGTAGCACCGCTCGTTACAGGAAATACGGTACTCTTAAAACCGGCAAGTACAACACCTGTTATTGCGGCTAAATTTGTTGAGGTTCTTGAAGATGCCGGTGTTCCTAAAGGCGTCATTAATTTTGTTCCTGGTAGCGGTAGCGAAATTGGTGATTACCTAATTGAACATCCGAAAACAGCTCTTATTTCCTTTACTGGCTCACGCGATGTAGGTGTTCGTCTTTATGAGAAAGCAGCAATCGTTCAAAAAGAGCAAAATCATCTAAAACGTGTAATCGTAGAGATGGGCGGTAAAGATACTGTTGTTGTTGACAGTGAAGCAGATATTGAGACAGCTGTAGACGCTATTGTCGTTTCTGCTTTCGGCTTCTCAGGCCAAAAGTGTTCAGCAGGTTCTCGTGCAGTTATTCATGAAGATGTTTATGATGAAGTTGTTGAAAAAGTCGTAGCACGCACAAAAGAATTAACTGTTGGAAACCCTGCAGAACCAACAAATCTTTATATGGGACCAGTTATTGATCAAGCTGCTTTTGATAAGATTACTAGTTATATTGAAATAGGCAAAGAAGAAGGAAAGCTTGCAGCAGGTGGACAAAGCGATGATTCAACAGGCTACTTTATTCACCCAACTGTGTTCGTTGACGTTGATCCTAAAGCGCGAATCATGCAAGAAGAGATCTTTGGTCCTGTTCTCGCAATTAGTAAAGCGACGAGCTATGATGAGGCGTTAGAAATTGCCAATAATACGGAATATGGGTTGACTGGAGCCGTTATTACAAATAACCGCGAAAAAATTGAGCAAGCCAAATATGATTTCCACGTTGGAAACCTTTATTTCAACCGTAACTGTACAGGTGCCATTGTTGGTTATCACCCATTTGGTGGTTTTAAAATGTCCGGTACCGATTCAAAAGCAGGCGGCCCAGATTATTTAGTCCTTCATATGCAAGCAAAAACAATCTCGGAAATGTACTAAAATGAAAAAGACACGCTCCGAAGCGTGTCTTTTTTTGTCTATACAAAACTGTCTAACTAGACAATTCGTTTTACAGATTATAGTGCTTTAGCTTATTGTATAAGGTCGCTCTAGAAACACCAAGCAATTTTGCAGCAGCCGATTTGTTGCCGAACGTTTTTTCCAAAGCGGCTAGTATCTCGCTTCGTTCATCGTTTCTTGAATAATTTGCAGAGGAGACATGATTCATCTGCTTTTGAAAAGATTCGGGTAAGTGATACCAATGCACACGGTCCTCTGTATCATTTGTTAAAATGATCACCCGCTCAACTAGATTACGTAATTGACGAATATTCCCTTCCCAACGATGATTCATAAGCATATACATGACTTCTGGATCAAACGTTGGGACAACTTTATCATAGCGAATGGCAAACTCGTGAGCGAATCGTTGCATTAACTCCGGTAAATCATCGAGTCGTTCACGTAAAGGTGGCACGTGAATTTGAATCACATGCAGGCGATAATAAAGATCTTCTCGGAAGGTTCCTTCTTGAATCATTTCATCTAGATTTCGATTCGTTGCAGCAATTATACGAACATCAAGAGGAATTGGCTTATGATCGCCTACACGATAAAATACCCGTTCCTGTAAAACGCGCAAAAGTTTCACCTGTAATTCGAGGGGCATCTCTGCTACTTCATCTAAAAAAAGAGTCCCCCCTTTTGCAACATCTAGCTTTCCTTTCTTTCCGCCTTTAACGGCCCCTGTAAAAGCTCCCGGAACGTAGCCGAATAGTTCACTTTCAAACAGCGCTGATGGGATCGCGCCACAGTTAATCGCTACAAATGGCTCTTTATCCCGCTTACTAGCATGATGTACTCCCTCTGCAAATAGTTCTTTTCCTACACCACTTTCTCCAGTTAACAATAGATTAGCTTCTGTTTTAGCCACTTTACGTGCCATATCGATCGCTTGAGTTATTGGTTTACTCCTACCAATGATCTTTTGAAAAGGTTCGTCAGCTACTTGCCCGTTTAAATCATGTAAGCTCGCTGTTGTCGATGATAGTTTTTCGTTTAACTTAACAACATCGGTTATGTCTCGTTCTATTGAAATGCCACCAATACACTCTACACCTAAGAATACCGGGACTGTATTCACAATAACGTGTAAACCTTGTTTTGGCTGATTATATTGATTCATAACCGGCTGCTTATCTCGAAGAACTGACCACAGTACGAGAGCATCTTCTTCAAAAAACTGTTGTAACGGTTTCTTTTTAACGTTTTCATTATTTAAATGATAAAGTTCTTCAGATCGATGGTTAATCGCTAATATCTCACTTTCATGATTCACAATTGTAACTGCGTCATTCATTGCCGTCACTAACGTTTCGTGAAAAGAATGATACCGCTTTAATTCATAAAGAAGAAGTGAGGGGATGAGTTCTTTTTTCACTCTGCCTACAACATCGTTTAATTCATTTACTGTATAGATCGTCGTTATTTGATCGCTAAAAGCAGGTAAATTCATGAGTAACGTTGACTCTGGTAATGTCCAGCTGTCTTCTTCAGTTTTACCAGTGTACGGTTCTGCTACATCTTTTAATGAGGTTTGCAAAGGCGACCCTCCTTATTCATTATACACATTAGACACATTTGTCACTTAATGTCTATATTTTAGACGATTTACCGAAAAAACACTACTGTTAACACTTTTTAAGTTGGCACACTTTTTGCATTAAGAAGTGTATAGCGTTTACATCATTTGTAGGAGGAATGAATTATGGTCCTAGAACAACCACTTCGTTCAGTATTTATGCAGCTAGCTAAAAATAAATCGTTAAATAAGGCCGCAAAAAAATGGGGACTGAAGTTTGGCGCTTCTCAAGTTGTAGCAGGAGCTACCTTAGAGGATGCCATTAAAAATGTTCAATTATTAAATGAAAAAGGAGTCGCCTGTACCCTTGATCATTTAGGAGAATTTGTCACAGAAAGAGAAGAAGCCATTGAATCTACCGAGGCTTGTTTAGCCGTTTTACGTGCAATCCACGAAACGAACGTTGAGTGCAATTTATCATTAAAGATGACACAACTTGGACTAGATATCGATGAAAGCTTTTGTTTATATAATATGAAACGAATTTGCGAAGTCGCCCAAGCATTTAATATTTTTATTCGTATTGATATGGAAGACTACTCACATTGTGAGCAAACGTTGCGTATTTTGTCCATTCTACGAAATGAACATCAGTTTGACAACGTTGGAACCGTGATTCAAGCCTACCTCCATCGTGCAGAAGACGATGTAAAGAGCCTAAAAGGGGTTCCACTCCGTCTGGTAAAAGGGGCTTACAAAGAATCAGAGACTGTTGCCTATCAAGATAAGGCGACAATCGATAAAAATTATCTGAACATTATTAAGATCCATTTAAACAACGGAAGCTACACGGCCATAGCTTCTCATGATCATACGATTATTGAGAAGGTAAAAGCATTCGCTATCGAACAGAACATTTCAAAGGAACAATTCGAATTTCAAATGCTGTATGGCTTTAGAGAGCAACTTCAAAAGGAATTGATTGATGAAGGGTATAAAGTCCGTTCTTACGTACCGTTCGGCACAGATTGGTTCGGGTATTTCATGAGGCGCTTAGCAGAAAGACCACAAAATATTGCATTTGCCGTTAGAGGTTTTTTCGGAAAATAAATCGTCACTAATCTAAAACACCTTCTACTCAAGGAGGTGTTTTACGTTTGATTTTGTACAGTATATACCTTTATACGCAATAGCCTGGCAACATCCCTTGGCTTCAGGGTGGTTTTCTTCGAGGACGTTCCTCTTGTTAATTGATCCACGATGCTTCCCATGAAGCTTTTACGAAAACAACCCTTTCGTCTCACTGGGGGGTGCACGCTGCTTTCCTCCGATGTTTTTTCTTGTTTTTCTTTTTTATCGTGCTCGTATTTTACGGCGATTTTCTTTGTTTGACTCGCTTCTGTCGAAGCGTAGCTCTTCCACGCCTTTCTTTCTATGCAAAAAAAAGACACCTTTTCAGGTGTCTTTCTCATTGCCTGGCAACGTCCCTTGGCTTCAGGGTGGTTTTCTTCGAGGACGTTCCTCTTGTTAATTGATCCACGATGCTTTTACGAAAACAACCCTTTCGTCTCACTGGGGCGTGCACGCTGCTTTCCTCCGATGTTTTTTCTTGTTTTTCTTTTTTATCATGCTTGCATTTTAAATTTGTTTCTTTGTTTGGCTCGCTTCTGTCGAAGCGCAGCTCTTTTGCGCCTTTCTTTATACACAAAAAAAGACACCTTTTCAGGTGTCTTTCTCATTGCCTGGCAATGTCCCTTAGCTCCAGGGTGGTTTTCTTCGAGGACGTTCCTCTCGTTGATTGATCCACGATGCTTCCCATGAAACTTTTACGAAAACAACCCTTTCGTCTCACCGGGGGATGCACGCTGCTTCCCTCCGATGTTTTTTCTTGTTTTTCTTTTTTATCGTGCTCGTATTTTACGGCCGTTTTCTTTGTTTAACTCGCTTCTGTCGAAGCGCAGCTCTTTTGCGTCTTTCTTTATACACAAAAAAAGACACCTTTTCAGGTGTCTTTCTGATTGCCTGGCAACGTCCTACTCTCACAGGGGGAAGCCCCCAACTACCATCGGCGCAAAAGAGCTTAACGACCGTGTTCGGCATGGGAACGGGTGTGACCTCTTTGCTATTGCCACCAGACTTATTTTGACGTCAGATCAACGGCGAATCTCTTCGTCCTATTTGTGTCTTTCTGTCAGTCACGTACGCAAGTACGCTCCTTCCTTCAAGCACTTCTAGTCCTCGATCTTCTTGTTGCTCTTTGTCAAAGGAATGAAATCCTTCTTGTTAAAAAGAATCGGTGATTCTTTCAAAACTAAATCAAATCATCATACTCAAACTCAAGAAATTTAGGATAAGCCCTCGACCGATTAGTATCAGTCCGCTCCATGTGTCGCCACACTTCCACTTCTGACCTATCAACCTCATCATCTCTAAGGGGTCTTACTGGCTTACGCCATGGGAAATCTCATCTTGAGGGGGGCTTCATGCTTAGATGCTTTCAGCACTTATCCCGTCCATACGTAGCTACCCAGCGATGCTCCTGGCGGAACAACTGGTACACCAGCGGTATGTCCATCCCGGTCCTCTCGTACTAAGGACAGCTCCTCTCAAATTTCCTACGCCCGCGACGGATAGGGACCGAACTGTCTCACGACGTTCTGAACCCAGCTCGCGTGCCGCTTTAATGGGCGAACAGCCCAACCCTTGGGACCTACTTCAGCCCCAGGATGCGACGAGCCGACATCGAGGTGCCAAACCTCCCCGTCGATGTGGACTCTTGGGGGAGATAAGCCTGTTATCCCCAGGGTAGCTTTTATCCGTTGAGCGACGGCCCTTCCATACGGCACCGCCGGATCACTAAGCCCGACTTTCGTCCCTGCTCGACTTGTAGGTCTCGCAGTCAAGCTCCCTTATGCCTTTGCACTCTACGAATGATTTCCAACCATTCTGAGGGAACCTTTGGGCGCCTCCGTTACTGTTTAGGAGGCGACCGCCCCAGTCAAACTGCCCACCTGACAATGTCCCTGACCCGGATCACGGGTCGAGGTTAGAATGTCAGCACCATCAGGGTAGTATCCCACCGACGCCTCCACCGAAGCTAGCGCTCCGGCTTCCAAGGCTCCTACCTATCCTGTACAAATGGTACCAACACTCACTATCAAGCTACAGTAAAGCTCCATGGGGTCTTTCCGTCCTGTCGCGGGTAACCTGCATCTTCACAGGTACTATAATTTCACCGGGTCTCTCGTTGAGACAGTATCCAAGTCGTTGCACCATTCGTGCGGGTCGGAACTTACCCGACAAGGAATTTCGCTACCTTAGGACCGTTATAGTTACGGCCGCCGTTTACTGGGGCTTCAATTCAGAGCTTCTCCCTTACGGGATAACCCCTCCTCTTAACCTTCCAGCACCGGGCAGGTGTCAGCCCCTATACTTCGCCTTACGGCTTCGCAGAGACCTGTGTTTTTGCTAAACAGTCGCTTGGATCTATTCACTGCGGCTCTCTCGGGCTTTAACACCCTAATAGAGCACCCCTTCTCCCGAAGTTACGGGGTCATTTTGCCGAGTTCCTTAACGAGAGTTCTCCCGAGCGTCTTAGAATTCTCTTCTCGCCTACCTGTGTCGGTTTGCGGTACGGGCACCTGTATTCTAACTAGAGGCTTTTCTCGGCAGCGGAGGATCAGGGATTTCGGACCCTTGGGTCCTTCACGGTCACAGCTCAGCCTTCACGGAACACGGATTTGCCTATGTTCCAGCCTTGCATGCTTCGACGCGCACAGCCAGCGGCGCGCTCACCCTACCTTTCTGCGTCCCCCCATCGTTCAAACAAATACGAGGTGGTACAGGAATATCAACCTGTTGTCCATCGCCTACGCCTTTCGGCCTCGGCTTAGGTCCCGACTAACCCTGAGCGGACGAGCCTTCCTCAGGAAACCTTGGGCTTTCGACGGAGGGGATTCTCACCCCTCTTTTCGCTACTCATACCGGCATTCTCACTTCCAAGCACTCCACTAGTCCTCACGATCTAGCTTCACAGTCCTTGGAACGCTCCCCTACCCAATCCCTACTGGGATTGCCATAGCTTCGGTGATACGTTTAGCCCCGGTACATTTTCGGCGCAGAGTCACTCGACCAGTGAGCTATTACGCACTCTTTCAATGATGGCTGCTTCTAAGCCAACATCCTGGTTGTCTAAGCAACTCCACATCCTTTTCCACTTAACGTATACTTGGGGACCTTAGCTGATGGTCTGGGCTGTTTCCCTCTTGACTACGGATCTTAGCACTCGCAGTCTGACTCCCGAGTTAAAGTTTTTGGCATTCGGAGTTTGACTGAATTCGGTAATCCTGTGGGGACCCCTCGTCCAATCAGTGCTCTACCTCCAAAACTCATCACTCGAGGCTAGCCCTAAAGCTATTTCGGGGAGAACCAGCTATTTCCGAGTTCGATTGGCATTTCACCCCTACCCACACCTCATCCCCGCATTTTTCAACATGCGTGGGTTCGGGCCTCCAGTCGGTGTTACCCGACCTTCACCCTGGACATGGGTAGATCACCCGGTTTCGGGTCTACGACAACGTACTTACTCGCCCTATTCAGACTCGCTTTCGCTACGGCTCCGCCTCATCAGCTTAACCTTGCACGTTATCGTAACTCGCCGGTTCATTCTACAAAAGGCACGCCATCACCCATTAACGGGCTCTGACTAGTTGTAGGCACACGGTTTCAGGATCTCTTTCACTCCCCTTCCGGGGTGCTTTTCACCTTTCCCTCACGGTACTGGTTCACTATCGGTCACTAGGGAGTATTTAGCCTTGGGAGATGGTCCTCCCGGATTCCGACGGGGTTTCACGTGTCCCGCCGTACTCAGGATCCACTCTGGAGGAAACGAAGTTTCAGCTACAGGGCTGTTACCTTCTTCGGCTTGTCTTTCCAGACAATTCACCTACTCCGTTTCTTTGTAACTCCGTATAGAGTGTCCTACAACCCCAAGAGGCAAGCCTCTTGGTTTGGGCTGATTCCGTTTCGCTCGCCGCTACTCAGGAAATCGCATTTGCTTTCTCTTCCTCCGGGTACTTAGATGTTTCAGTTCCCCGGGTCTGCCTCACCCTGCCCTATGTGTTCAGGCAGGAGTACCATCCCATTACGGATGGTGGGTTCCCCCATTCGGAAATCTCCGGATCAAAGCTTACTTACAGCTCCCCGAAGCATATCGCTGTTCGTCGCGTCCTTCATCGGCTCCTAGTGCCAAGGCATTCACCGTGCGCCCTTTCTAACTTATCCATTTTTACTTCAGATTCCCTTCGTATCTCTTCGTCTGGTTCCTGTCTTTCTGTCAGTTACGTAGCGAACTACGCTCCTTCCATCAAGCATTTCCCATCCTTGATCTACTTGGGTCTCTTTGTAAAACAGTTAACCTAAAAGGTTTATGAATTCTTGACGTCTCGTTCAAACAGTTGTAACACCGATGAACAAAACTAATTTGAGTTGATTGATTATGATTTAGTTTTCAAAGAACCATGCCTACAGGATGTAGGTACCAAACGCTCTTAGAGCGGTATCTACTACCTTCGCATTCTTGATCAGAAGATACATTCTTCCGGAACAAAATAAATCCCTTAAAAAGGGTATCGAATTGGTGGAGCCTAGCGGGATCGAACCGCTGACCTCCTGCGTGCAAAGCAGGCGCTCTCCCAGCTGAGCTAAGGCCCCGTTTTATTAAAATGGTGGGCCTGAGTGGACTCGAACCACCGACCTCACGCTTATCAGGCGTGCGCTCTAACCAGCTGAGCTACAGGCCCATTTTAATAAGAAAGAATGAGTTCTTTCAAAACTGAACAAAAGATCCAAAGCGCTATATGACCCGAGGTCATACATCGACTAGAGTAAAAACTCCATAGAAAGGAGGTGATCCAGCCGCACCTTCCGATACGGCTACCTTGTTACGACTTCACCCCAATCATTTGTCCCACCTTAGGCGGCTGGCTCCAAAAGGTTACCTCACCGACTTCGGGTGTTACAAACTCTCGTGGTGTGACGGGCGGTGTGTACAAGACCCGGGAACGTATTCACCGCGGCATGCTGATCCGCGATTACTAGCAATTCCGGCTTCATGTAGGCGAGTTGCAGCCTACAATCCGAACTGAGAATGGCTTTATGGGATTGGCTCCACCTCGCGGTTTCGCTGCCCTTTGTACCATCCATTGTAGCACGTGTGTAGCCCAGGTCATAAGGGGCATGATGATTTGACGTCGTCCCCACCTTCCTCCGGTTTGTCACCGGCAGTCACCTTAGAGTGCCCAACTAAATGCTGGCAACTAAGATCAAGGGTTGCGCTCGTTGCGGGACTTAACCCAACATCTCACGACACGAGCTGACGACAACCATGCACCACCTGTCACTTTGCCCCCGAAGGGGAAGCTCTGTCTCCAGAGTGGTCAAAGGATGTCAAGACCTGGTAAGGTTCTTCGCGTTGCTTCGAATTAAACCACATGCTCCACTGCTTGTGCGGGTCCCCGTCAATTCCTTTGAGTTTCAGCCTTGCGGCCGTACTCCCCAGGCGGAGTGCTTAATGTGTTTACTTCGGCACTACGGGCATCGAAACCCCTAACACCTAGCACTCATCGTTTACGGCGTGGACTACCAGGGTATCTAATCCTGTTTGCTCCCCACGCTTTCGCGCCTCAGCGTCAGTTACAGACCAGAGAGTCGCCTTCGCCACTGGTGTTCCTCCACATATCTACGCATTTCACCGCTACACGTGGAATTCCACTCTCCTCTTCTGCACTCAAGCTTCCCAGTTTCCAATGGCCGCTCGGGGTTGAGCCCCGAGATTTCACATCAGACTTAAGAAGCCGCCTGCGCGCGCTTTACGCCCAATAATTCCGGACAACGCTTGCCACCTACGTATTACCGCGGCTGCTGGCACGTAGTTAGCCGTGGCTTTCTGGTGAGGTACCGTCAAGGTACCGGTAGTTACGCCGGTACTTGTTCTTCCCTCACAACAGAGCTTTACGACCCGAAGGCCTTCCTCACTCACGCGGCGTTGCTCCGTCAGACTTTCGTCCATTGCGGAAGATTCCCTACTGCTGCCTCCCGTAGGAGTCTGGGCCGTGTCTCAGTCCCAGTGTGGCCGATCACCCTCTCAGGTCGGCTACGCATCGTCGCCTTGGTAAGCCGTTACCTTACCAACTAGCTAATGCGCCGCAGGCCCATCCCTTAGTGACAGCCGAAACCGTCTTTCAAAAGAGAATCAGGTGATTCTCTCTATTATCCCGTATTAGCTCCGGTTTCCCGGAGTTATCCCAGTCTAAGGGGCAGGTTACCTACGTGTTACTCACCCGTCCGCCGCTGACTTCCGGGAGCAAGCTCCCTTCTGTCCGCTCGACTTGCATGTATTAGGCACGCCGCCAGCGTTCGTCCTGAGCCAGGATCAAACTCTCCGTTAAAAGTGTTTACTTACACACGGATGTGTTGACTTCGACGTTGCAACATGGACGTTGCGATCTTAGTCGAAGATCCTAAGCTGTTGCACATTTTAAAGCTGTGTCTAACTTCATTGACGAGATACCTTGTATCTCTTTTTACGCTTGGCTTTTGTTCAGTTTTCAAAGAACTCGTTTGCGCCATCTGTTGGCGACTTAGATATAATAACAAGATTCAACATCTATCGTCAATACTATTTTACAAAAAAATATTAAAAGTTTTTTTGAAATTGTTTTACATTAAAAATAGAGTACTTTTACCAACCTCTGATTCATTCAAATAACAGCAAACGTACGTGGTTCACAATTTCCTCATCTCCATATACCTATCAACAATAAATGAACGTTCTTATTTATTTAGCTAAACCTTTAACATGAAATAAACCCTATCGCTCTCTTTACTTGCCATCTTTTCTTTTTAGCGAATCTTTAAAACTCTACATGATAAGGTTAGAGTAATATGTAACTCCTTGAAGTCATTCATCCTAGTCAGGAAATAAAGTCTCAAAGATAACTTATTCCTAGGTATGTAGCATTCACAATTTGTTCCTCGTATAGACGCCTACACACCCTTTGGAAGAGCAAAAACGGCCAGCCCTAGCGGCCAGCCGTTTCTACTACTCATTCTATTAATGTGGTAAGAAAAATAGGAAAAGAACAAAAGCTACAAACAACAAGTACATTAACGGATGTAATTCTTTTCCTCGTCCCTTTACAACCATTGTTAATGGGTAAAGAACGAAGCCAAGTGCAATACCAGTTGCAATACTATATGTTAACGGCATCGTTACAACAGTAAAGAACACGGGAACAGCAATTTCCATTTTAGTCCAATCAATGTGACGCAATGATGTAGCCATCATCACACCAACTACAATTAAAGCAGGTGCCGTCACTTCTCCAGTTATAACGGATAAAAGTGGCGAGAAGAATAATGCGACTAAGAAAAACAATCCCGTAAAAATAGCGGTAAGTCCTGTCCGACCACCAACAGCAACACCTGATGTAGATTCAACATAAGCCGTCGTTGTCGATGTTCCGAAGATCGCTCCAACTGTTGTGGCACTAGCATCTGCAAATAACGCTCTTCCAGCTCGCGGTAAACGGTTATCTTTTACAAAACCTGCCTGTGTCGCTACTGCAAACAATGTTCCTGCTGTATCAAAGAATACAATGAATAAGAATGTTAAAACGACAATCAGCATTTGTAGCGTAAAGATTTCTTCTGTCCAGCTTACAGGTTGAAATGCAGCCCCGAAGGTGGTTAAGCTTGGTGGCATGGAAATAATTCCACCATCCAAACTGTTCATTCCAGTAATAATTCCTACTAATGCAGTTAAAGCAAGACCGTAAAAGACAGCGCCTTTTATATTCATCACAACAAGAATAATCGTCACGACAATCCCGAAAATCGCAAGTAATGTTCCAGGTGTTTGAAGATTTCCCATTGTAACAAGCGTTGCTTCATCTCCAACAACAATTCCAGCGTTCTTTAAACCAATAAACGCAATAAATAATCCAATCCCCGCCCCAGCAGCATACTTAAGTTCCTCTGGAATGGCATTGATAATTTTTTCTCTAAGTTTAAAAATCGTAATAAAAATAAAGATAACACCAGAAGCAAATACAGCAAATAATGCTGCTTGCCAAGACATACCATAATTGATAACGACTGTGTATGCAAAGAAGGCGTTTAAGCCCATTCCTGGTGCCAGTGCAATTGGGTAATTAGCTATTAAGCCCATGATGATCGAACCGACCATTGCTGCTAATGCAGTGGCCACGAAGACAGCGCCCTGATCCATTCCAGCTGCACCTAATATATCTGGATTTACGAACAAAATATAAGCCATTGCAAGAAACGTTGTTAGCCCTGCTATTGCTTCTTGTCGTATTGATGTTTTGTTTGCACTTAATTGAAAGAATCGATCCATTCTTTTCTTTTCCCCCTAAAATAAAATAACCCTAGGATGTTCTACCTAGAGTTGACGTGACAAGGTTGTTTTATGCAAACAATGCCTCTCACATCGTAGTCAAGCTATTTACGGTAGCTCGGTAGAAACGTGCAGACCTTATCTCTGCGTATATACGACTGAAATGCTTATGTGATTTAGTACGAAATTTAGTGTAGCAAGAGGCTCCGGACTTGTCAACAAAAAATACGAACAATATCAAGTTAATAAGCGATAACATTCGTCATTAACCTATTGATTTCCATTTTTCAGGTTTTCTTGTATACTTGGCGTACGATAAACGTATGGAGGAGCTTCATGTACGTCTGCAAAGCAACATGTAAAACGACTTTATATATTCATGTTGGCAAACAAGATATGAATATAGAAGAAACAAAGCAGTTATTTGAATCCCAATACAAAAAAACCATTACCAATACAGTAAGAATTCTTCACCTCGAAAACTATAAATATTGGCGAAATCAATATGATGAAGTGGCTGCAACCGCAACTATAGAAATACTCGTGCCGGACTTAAAAACAACCCGCTATCTAGAGGATTATGAGTCCATGGCATGTCGAACTGTTAGACGAATACTTCCGACTAAAGGTTCAGGGATTCAAATTATTTCTAGTGAATGGTTATGGCCAAGTCGAAAAAAAGGGTATAGTAACTAAATAGTAGATAAAAAAAGGGGGTACTTACGTTGATTCACAACATTACAATTGAATTAGCGATAGAAAATCTAGAAGATCGCGGTGTCACCATTGAAGACATTATGGACCTAGTCTATGATCTTCAAACACCTTATGTTCCAAACTTAACGAAGGAAATGTGCCGCAATCATGTGATGAAAGTGCTTGCGAAGCGTGAAGTACAAAATGCATTATTAACAGGAATTGAGTTGGATCGTTTAGCCGAACAAAAAAAGCTGTCATCTCCTATACAAGAAATTATTGAATCGGATGAAGGACTTTATGGAATTGATGAAATTATCGCTCTTTCCATCGTCAATGTGTACGGATCGATCGGCTTAACAAACTTTGGTTATGTGGACAAAATCAAACCAGGTATATTGGCAAAATTAAACGATCATAATCAAGAAAAATGCCATACCTTTCTTGACGACATTGTCGGCGCTATTGCAGCGGCTGCGTCAAGTCGCCTTGCTCATTCCGAAGAAGGCGCCGGTGTGCGTGATTAATAACAGCTAAAAGCAGCGGAAACCAATCCACTGCTTTTTTTATGCGCCTGTTTCTTTTTTTGCTAGACACCTAACCAATCCAATCCCGGAAATCATACATAGTCTATCAGTATTACTTGCTGCAAGGAGGTAAATAAAATGGGTCATCGATGCTCGAAATGCGGCAACATGCAAAATGTCCACATATCGGAAACCGATCCTATTATCCACTCTCCGAAAAGAAGAATTGTGGAAGAAGTTGAAGTCGTAATTGTGCCCGAAGTACATCCAATCGAAACCATCGTCAAACGCAAAAAAATTTTCCGACATGTTCATCACTATCCAGAAAAAATCATTGTAGAAGAAGAACAACATACAGAGAATGTACCGTGTAGTCAAAATCACCAAAATCGTCCTCCAAGACGAGGCTGGGGCTGGTTTCTTTAATATAGGAAGAAAAGCCTGTAAAGAATGAATCTTTACAGGCTTGCTTTTCTAATTACGCTTTAATAAACTTTATCGCCATTAAAAATGGAGTTTTTCACAACTACATAATCAACGTTTCGAATGGATTCAAGCTTCGTGCCTCCGGCGTAGGAAATGGAGGATTGAAGATCTTGTTGCATTTCATCTAATGTGTCCTTTAAAGAGCCTTTATGCTCTACGAACATTTTTTTGCCCTCAACGTTTTTCTTTTCGCCTTTTTGGAACTCAGATGCAGAGCCAAAATATTCTTTTACACGTTTCCCGTCTATCTCCGTTGTCTCACCCGGCGATTCTTCGTGACCTGCAAATAGCGACCCGATCATCACCATGGATGCGCCAAATCGAACCGATTTTGCAATGTCACCATTTGTACGAATACCGCCATCAGCGATAATTGGCTTGCTAGCAGCTTTTGCACACCAGCGTAATGCGGCTAATTGCCAGCCACCTGTACCGAATCCTGTTTTAATTTTTGTAATACAGACTTTTCCCGGTCCAATACCAACTTTTGTTGCATCTGCGCCTGCGTTCTCTAACTCACGTACTGCTTCAGGCGTACCAACATTCCCAGCGATGACGAAGCTAGTCGGTAAGTACTTTTTTATATGTTGAATCATTTGAATGACAGCATTTGAATGACCATGTGCAATATCAATTGTAATGTACTCTGGTATAACTTGATCGGCAGCTAGTTGTTCAACGAATCCATATTCTTCCTCTTTTACTCCTACACTAATCGATGCATATAGTCCTCGTTCTTGCATCTCTTTTACAAAGTTATACCGTTTCTCTGGCTGGAAACGATGCATGACATAAAAATAATCGTTTTCAGCTAAATAAAGTGCAATGTTCTCATCTATAATGGTTTGCATGTTTGCTGGCACAACAGGTAACTTAAATGTTCGACCACCTAATTCTACACTTGTGTCACATTCTGATCGACTATTCACCACACATTTAGCGGGAATTAATTGAATATCTTCGTAATCAAATACATTTTCCATCTATGACACCCCTAAAAACGAATATTAAACTCTGTAGACGATTTAAACGTTCGCCCATTTGGTAATATACATGATTTTCTACTGGAAGTCAAAGCTTTCGTACAATTTACGAAAGCGTTTACGAGCAGACTGACAATATAATGGTGAAAAAGCGCAATTTTATCCATATCTTTTCCCGTTAGAATGAGTAACATTAACGGTAGGAGCGTGATAACATGGAAACCATTGAACGACATTCTCTTACTAAAGCCTTTCAAGCATTTGCTAACGAACCACCTTCAAGTATCTACTTTTCTCCAGGTCGCGTTAACCTAATTGGCGAACATACGGATTATAACAATGGCTATGTATTTCCAGCTGCCCTTACCATGGGAACTTACTTGGCAATTAGCTTTAGACCTGATCAATCGATTCAAATGAAAAGCGAAAATTTCCCAGAATCCTATACTCATTTGACTAGCTCTTTGTCTTATTCAAGTGAACATAGCTGGAGTAATTATCCAAAAGGTGTCATGCGTGCATTTCAAGAACTTGGTTATACCTTACCGGGAATGAATTTACTCTATTATGGAACACTTCCTAACGGGGCTGGACTCTCTTCTTCCGCATCCATTGAAATGGTTACAGCGTTTTTCTTAAACGATGTACTCGATGCCGGGCTAAGTCGTACTCAACTTGCTCAACTTTGCCAAAAGGTTGAAAATGACTACATCGGTGTAAACAGCGGCATTATGGACCAGTACGCTGTTGGTCTTGGAAAAGAGGCACATGCGCTGTTTATACATACAGGTACACTTGAACACGAACTCGTTCCACTTGCGTTAGGTTCTTACTCGATCGTTATTACAAATACCAATAAAAAACGTGGACTTGCTGATTCAAAGTACAATGAACGCCGCTCAGAATGTGAACAAGGGTTACACATTCTACAAAAAGAAGGCTATCCTTTAGACTCATTAAGTGATTTAACTACAGCGACATGGGCGCAAGCTAAAACGGTAGTAACAAATAACAGTTTAAAAAAACGCGTGAATCATGTTGTGACCGAAAATTCACGCGTGAGACAAGCTGTGACTTTTTTAAAAGCACATGACTTAAAAAGCCTAGGGGCATGCATGAATGAGTCTCATCAATCACTTGCTGATGACTATGAAGTAACTGGCTACGAACTCGATTTGCTTTATTCAATCCAAAAAGAGCAGCAAGGTTGTATCGGCACAAGAATGACTGGCGCTGGATTTGGAGGTTGTACAGTCAGCCTCGTCCATCAAGAGTATATTGATGCTTTTAAAGAAAATGTTTCGTTCCTTTATGAACAGAAAACATCCATTAAACCCGATTTTTATGTGAGTCTAGCTGGTGACGGCGTTAAAAAATTGGATTAGGAGAGATGGCGAATGATTCACGATTTAATTGAAAAGTTACTTTTGTATGGATTACAAAGAAAGCTGTTCTTACCTGAAGATAAAATGTACATCCATAACCGTCTCCTCCATTTTCTAGGCTTACAAGCACCCGAAGAAACTCAGGTCACAGCGGAAGATGATCTTGAAAAGATTTTAACGCCTCTCTTAGATTGGGCTTACAATAAAGGGTTATTTGGACCAAATACAACGACACACCGTGATTTATTCGACACCGCTTTAATGGATCTTATGCTAGCGAGACCGAGTGATGTCTCGCACACATTTTTTTCACAGTATCAACAATACGATCCATCCTATGCAACGAAGGCTTTTTATCAGTTCAATAAAGATGCTCATTATATACGAGTTGATCGCATTGCTCTAAACGAGAGTTGGGACGTGGAAACGCCATATGGTCCGTTAGAAATTACGATAAATCTGTCAAAACCAGAAAAAGATCCTGAAGCTCTTGCAGAAGCTCGTAAGCAGAAAACGAAAAACCTATATCCTTCTGGCCCGCTGGCAAAAGAGAACATTGGGTATGCAGGCTCACTAACTCAGTCCGCCAGACAAACCTTGCGCTTTATTCCTTTATCCTTAGCAGGTGAGCAATGGTATTTTCAGTTTTCTCCATATGTCTATTACAACGAGCATGCTATTGTCTTTTCTGGTGAACAACAACCAATGAAGATTAGCGAAAAAACATTTATGCGGTTATTTGATTTTATCGATCAATTTCCGCATTACTTTATTGGATCAAATGCAGACTTACCAATCGTTGGTGGCTCGATCCTAGAGCACGACCATTATCAAGGTGGCGTGTACGATTTTCCAATGGCACAGGCCCCACTTAAACAAGATTTGCTACCTTTTGGAAACGAATCTATTCGAGCTGGTATTGTCGACTGGCCCATGTCTGTTATTCGTTTAACCGGTAAGGATCGTCAAGCACTTATTACTACATCTACCCATATTCTTACAGAGTGGCGCTCGTATACAGATCCTCAAGCTGAACTCTATGCTTTTTCAAACGAAGAACCGCATAACACTGTTACACCTGTGCTACGGATGAAAGAGGGAAATTATGAGCTTGATTTAGTCTTACGAAATAATCGAACAACAAAAGACCACCCGCTGGGTCTTTTTCATCCACATCAAGAAACACATGCCATCAAAAAAGAGAACATTGGTTTAATTGAGGTAATGGGTTTAGCCATTTTGCCAGGACGCTTAAAACAGGAATTAGAAGAGATTTCTAAATATCTTTTAAGCGAGCACGCTGAACAACTACTTAGCACATCACCTTACACTGAAAAACATACTCATTGGGCATTGAAATTAAAGAATCGATTAGGCCAAGATTTAAAGGAAGAGAACGTAATGGGAGAATTAAAGAAAGAGGTCGGTACGATTTTTTCCAGCGTGCTCGAACACGCTGGAATCTTTAAAGATTCTTCTGAAGGTGAGAAAGGATTTTTACGATTTTGGGCGCATTGTCAAGAATCTTGGTCAAAATAAAAAAAGGAGTAGTCTATCATTTGACTACTCCTTTTTCAAGCTTATACGTCGTTTACTTCAATTAAACGAACATTTTTCATTAACACATCAATACGGCGTAATTGTGCACGAGCAGAAGGTGACTTTGCTTGTACAAATAAAATTTCCTTGTAGCCGTGATTGACATAAGACTGAATTAATGCCTTCAACCCATCTAGCATGGACTGCTTTGAAACCATCATATCGCTTCCATCGAGAATAAGTGTATAATCTGAGCAGTCTATAGATGCGGCATGCATAATGTAATCCTTCTTATACGCATCTGCCTCTTCTTCTGTAATAAATCCGCTCACGACAATCGTAAATTGTTTTTTTCTTTCATCAATACTCATCGAATACATAATCAATCCACCCCTTATTAAAATCTGTATAGCAATGCAGAGAGTGTGTAACCTGCACCAAATGAAAACCACACAATTGTTTTTCCTTCAGTGAACTTACCAGAACGCAAACCTTCTTCAAACGCAAAGCCTGGAGAAGCATTTCCCGCATAGCCATATGATCTGCTAACAAATAACCACTTGTCCATAGTAGAATTCATTAACTCACACGTTCGTTTCACTAGACCTTCGTGGAATTGCGAGCAAATAAAATAGTCAACATCTGATTCTGTTAAGCCATTGCGTTCTAGTAAACCAGGCAGCACTTCCATATATTTATCCGGAATCCATCCTGCCGGCCCTACATCCCATCGTAACGTTCGCTCACGTAACGATGTCTCTTCTTTAAAAACTTTTGAATAGCCAGCAGAAGGAAAGCTCATCAGCTCCCAACCGTCTGAGCCAATTAACGTATCTGAATCGAGGATACCTTTTCCACCTTGGTCGATCTTTTCAAGTAGTAGTGCACTAGAGCCGTCTGTTAAAAAACCATATGTCGCAGGATCTTCTTTGTGAGAGATGTGAGTCGAATTAAACACACTTACAAGCACACAGCGCTTAAGATCTTTTCGAGTTTTCATATACGCGCTTACCATATCAAATGAAGAGAGCAATCCTGTACAGTTCTGGTTCAAATCCATTACAAATTTAACGGCACCATCATTTCCATCTCCTAATGCATTGACAATTGTGATGGCATTTGACGGAACCGTATACTCTGGCGCATCTGATACAAAGAAAAATCCCTGTACATCTTGTAAAGAAAGTCCTTCCTTTTCAAGCAACGCTTCACATGCTTTCGTAGCCATTGTAACCGATGTCTCTTTCCGGTAGTCCTCTATGTATGGATGATTTTCACGACCACCAACATCGAATAGAGAGTCAACTTGAGCGCCAACAGACGCAAAATGAGTACGCATTTCTTCACGATTCTTAACGGTTTTAGGTAAATACTTAGCGACATTTCTAACGATTACACTACTCAAGCGTAGCTCTCCTCTCTTTATTAACCTACACTATGCATATCGACAATTTTCGAGAATTGTTAATAGCTCAGCATGTAAATTCTTCAAGAAATAGGCTCTATAAAGATTCTTTAGGGAAAACGCTACTCAGACCCCTTTATCTTCAAATCTTTACTCGTTTCGACTTTATCGCCACCCATAAAAAATGTCGTAATAAGCGCTAAGCTAATCGGAATTAATGCTAGAGTAAAAATAGAGGTAATCGAATCAGACATTGTCGTTGTGATCGTCGCTAGTGCATCTTCTGGAATTTGTGCACGGCTTTCCGGAGTGAAAAGTTCTTGAGGATCTAGCTCAAGCCCTTCTGTCTCTATACCGCTCAATGATTCTCTCATGCGATTGGAAAACGTCATCGTTTGAATCGTGCCAAAGATAGCAATTCCAACCGTCATTCCAAATGAACGAAGAAACGAGTTGGTGGAATTCGCTGAGCCACGATAGCGCTTCGGCAGATTATTAATCGAAGCTGCTGGCAATAACGAAAATGAAAACCCAACACCTATTCCTGCTAGAAACATATAAACACCCAACATGACTCTTGATATTTCAGGAGTCATTGTTGCGAGCAAACTCATACCTGTTAAAAAACAAACCGCTGAAAAGATCATCATGGTTCGAAACGGAATACGCGTTTGTAAAAGCCCGCCTGTCATACTCCCAACAACTGAGCCAATCATCATCGGCATTAACGTTGTACCGGCACTTGATGCTGATCCTCCAAAGACTGCTTGCACGAAGATGGGAATAAAAATAGCTAACACAACAAATGTACTACCGTAAATAAAAGCAATGATTTGCGATGTGGCAAATAATCTTTTTTTAAACATCCAAAAGGAAATGATTGGCTCTTCAGCACGTCTTTCTGCAAAAATAAATACAATAAAAGCGGCAAAAGCGAACCCAAACAAACTGATAAGTGATGGTGACGTCCAACTATAGGCTTCTCCACCAAGTTCCAATGCAAACATTAAACAAACCACAGCAATTACTAACGTCGAAGCACCGAGCCAGTCTATTTTTTGCTTTTGTGGTTCAAGCGTTTCCTTATAATGTCGAGCAATTAAATAGAGCGCCACAGCACCAATCGGTACGTTAATATAAAAAATCCAATGCCAGCTTAATGTTTCCGTTATAAAGGCTCCCATTAATGGACCGAATACACTTGATACACCGAATACAGCTCCAATTAATCCTGTCATTTTTCCCCTTTTTTCAGGAGGAAATATGTCAAAAATAATGGTGAACGCAATTGGCATTAATGCTCCACCACCTATTCCTTGGATCACACGGTACCCAATTAATTGACTCATAGAATTGGCTAATCCGCACAGTATTGAACCAAGTACAAAAACGATTAAACCAAACAAAAAGAATCGCTTTCGCCCATACATGTCAGATAATTTACCATAAATCGGCATACCTGCCATCATGGCTACCATGTAGGCAGCTGTTACCCACACAAATTGATCGTAATTGCCTAAATCGCCTACTATGGTACCCATTGCTGTAGCCACAATTGTATTGTCAATTGCCGCCATAAAAATTCCGAGTAAAAGTCCTGCTGTTACCAGTGATGGTGTTCTCATATGTATACTCCTTACTTAATGACACTACAATCTTTTCACTCTATTAGTTTACACTAATACAAGCTTTACATCCTACAAAAAATAAACGATGGATCGTAAAAGATGTACAGTTCGCATGATTTCTTTCTCATGCAAACTGTACAAAGTAAATCTGTCTACTAAAGCTTATTTGCTAATTGTTGTGTGGCATAGCGTAACAAAACAGGCGCCACTTTTGTTGAATAAGAAAGTTGCAATCGTTCGGTTCGCTTATGAGCATCTTTTCCGAACGGTCCCACGTTTATGGTTGGAATGTTAAGCTGTTGTATGGCTTCCATTGGAATATGATAATTTTGTTGATACAGTGGCATAAATGTGTCGAGGGTTGTTTCCACTTTTGTCTCTCCTTGAGAACGTAAGTAGCTAACATCAGATAAACCTGGGAAAAAGGTTTTTAACACAATCGACTCTTGAAAGGATTCTGTACCAATTTTCTGTAAATCGTTTGTTAACGCTAGTAACGCTTGGTCTTCCTTCTCATTTAACTTTACGTGTGGGTAGTAGGGCGGCTGTAAAAGCAATAAATAAAAAGGTGCCTGATCCAGAAAATAGGTTGATAAATGACGAGCAATGGATAACGTTTGTTCTGTAAAAGTCTCGTTATCTCGAATACTGTCATGTAAGATGGTTTCATATGACTGCTTAAAGCTCGTGCCGAATTTTTTGATTCCCCGTTGGTACAGCTCAGCAATTGTATAGACCTTCGGTTGTGGAACTGCCGCAGCTAGTGCATCTGTTCCAAAAGCAAGCCTATGCTTTACAAGACGCTCATAGATTGCTTCACTTGCTTGCTGGCATGCTCGCTTCACCTTCTCCATTACAAGCTCTGGACTTGAATGTAAGGTTAATACATTGTAAAACAAATAGGATTCATTTGGCGTTTGCACATCGTACGTTTCTTTTAAGTCTCGAATGCGTAAACAAGTAGGCGATGGGGAGGATTCTCCGTTTAATTGATCAGAAAATGCGTCTGACCATTCCATTTCTACAGCAAGCTGCGCTGCCATAACCGATGCATTAATCCCCTCTAACGGTTGCCCAACATGGGTTTCTCTTCCTAAGCAATAAATAAACGGGAGCAGCTTTCCTGTTGAACCAGTATAAATATATTTATTGAAGTCATTGGGATAAGCAGAAAAATTCGGTTCGGAACAAATACATGCAGAAAATTGCCAGCCACTTTCCTGTAATTTTGCAAGTTCCTCTACCGCCGCAAACATTCCAAGTGATAACTTTTCTTCATCTGGTACAGCTACTAAGCAAATATTCTCAGTTGATTCTTCATCACGTGCAATATCCTCCATGATTGAAAGCTGCATCGCCAATCCGGCTTTCATATCCATCGAGCCTCTTCCAAACAAATAGTCGTTTGAATCCAAATCGGCTCTTGCGGATTCGTCTAAATACCCTTCTTGTTCTTCCTCTAACTGCTTTTTTAATGCTTCCGGCTGGAACGCTTCCTCTTTATATAGCCCGAAATCATCAACACCAACTACATCATAGTGGCTAAGTAAAATCGTTGCTTGTTTTGTAGATGGCTTCTTTTCCAGCATAGCAACGACGGCACAACGGTTTAATGGATCCTGTTTAAGGGGGATGCGTTTAATAGATGATGGATGCGCGTTAAAATAAGGATTTCGCATTAAAATGGTACAGATTAAATCTGCCATTTGGTTTTCTTGTGTCGTACCAGAGATACTAGGCTGTTGAACGAGTTCTTTCGTCAATGCTAGAACCCGATCAGAATAAGCGTACGTGTTGTAATGAGAATAAGACATAAGCGAAACCTCCTGTGACTATGCTAACGTATCATATGAATTTCTCGAAATGCTGTTCCTTTTACAAATACGCTCTTGATTCGACAATTCCCTTTATTTCTTGTGGAAAATAAAAAACCGCAAGAACCTAGATGGTCCATTGCAGTTTTTTATTTATGAATGCGCCATTTCTTCTGCTTGTCTCGCTAATAGTAATGCACCTTCTATACCTGCGTGCTCATCTAATCCAGGAGCTACTACATACTCTTCTGGATCGCCAATATCCAAGTAGCCATTTAGCTGACGTATTAATTCTTCACGAACAAGGGAATACAATTGCTTTTGCTTCATTACTCCGCCACCTAAAATCACTTTTTTTGGTGACAAGATGTAGGTATATGCCGCAATTGCTTGAGCTAGATAGTAAGCTTCTAATTGCCAGACGCGGTCATCATCTGCTAACTCAACTCCGGCTTTCCCCCAGCGTGCCTGTATTGCAGGTCCAGCAGCCATACCTTCTGCGCACGTTCCATGGTATGGGCAGTGACCTAAAAACACATCGTCTTCATGTGGCTTAACAGGCACATGACCCATTTCTGGATGAGAGAATCCTTCTAAGATATTCCCATTTACAACGGCACCTGCTCCAATTCCCGTACCAACGGTAATATACATACAACTATCTAGCCCTTTTGCTGCCCCCTTAGTGGCTTCAGCAAGTGCAGCACCATTTACATCTGTTGTTAATGAGATTGGTACATGAAGTGATTTAAAAGCGTCCAATAATGGATAGCCTTCCCACCCTTTTTTTGGGGTACTAGCAAGAGAACCGTATGTATGTGACCCTTCTTTAAGATCAAGAGGACCAAAGCTGCCTATTCCTAAACTAGTAATGGAATTCCTCTTAAAAAAATCAACAATAGGGGGAATCGTTTCTTCAGGCGACAGCGTTGGCAGTGTTAATTGATCGAGCCATTCCCCATTTTTATCTGTCACCACGCAGATCATTTTCGTTCCGCCTGCCTCCAAACCACCATATCGAGCACTATCCATCTTCTTCTCTCCTCCTACCCATCTAACTAGTAAAGATTATAGCACTCTGAATCTTTTTTTTCTTTACGTTTTATCTGTTTTTTTTGCAAAATAAAAGAAAAAGGAGTTTCCAATGAATCATTCATCTGCAAGACGCGCAGGCTTTTCTTTTCCTGGTTTGCCTACTGGACCAATGAATGGTATTACCGACGTAGCTGGTGTACTGGTCGGTCATCGTACGCTCACAGATGGGAAACAAATTCAGACAGGCGTAACCGCCATTATTCCCCATCCAAAAAATCTGTTTGCGGAAAAGACCATTGCCAGCTCTTTTATACTCAATGGCTTCGGAAAAACAACTGGCCTTGTGCAAGTAGAAGAACTTGGAGTTATCGAGAGCCCCATTATGTTAACAAACACCCTTTCCGTTCCCGCTGTTACAGAAGGCACACTTTCCTATCTACTTGCTCATAATCAAGAAATCGGTACAACAACGAGCACCGTCAATGTTCTAACAGCAGAATGTAACGATGGTTACCTAAATGATATTCGACAAATGATCGTTAAACCAGAGGACGCAATTTTTGCCATTAAAGCCGCGAGTGAACAACCTGTTGAAGAGGGGGCTGTTGGGGCTGGTACTGGTATGTCATGTCTCGGGTTTAAAGGTGGTATCGGCACAAGTTCACGTCTCGTTTCTTCTTATACGGTTGGCTGCCTCGTCCTGACGAATTATGGACAGAAGCAAGACTGGATCTACAGTCGCCACAGAAGGAAAATAAACATCTCAGATGGAAATGGCACCTCCATGCCAACGCCAGATGGATCCATTATTATCGTGCTCGCCACAGATGCACCGTTAGATGCTCGCCAATTAAAACGACTAGCAAAAAGAGCTGCGCTTGGCCTCGGACGTACGGCATCTTTTGCGGCTAATGGAAGTGGTGATATTGTCATTGCGTTTTCAACAGCAAATCGGGTGCCTCATCACCCACTTGCACCTTTACAAACCTATACATTCTTGCATGATAGCGACGCATCCATGTCAATTCTGTTTGCTGCTGCTGCAGAGAGTGTGGAGGAAGCTATTCTTAATTCGTTATGCTCAGCCACGACCACTACAGGATTTAACGGACATACCTGCTTGAGCATACGTGACGCTCTAAAGAGCTAGTTTCTGCACATTAGCCTAAACCACTGCATACAATAGGCAGGAATGGAGGCGTTAAAGGTGGATAAAGAGTATGAGAAAAAAGCAACTGCTTACTATCAAGGAATAAACCAACAGCTGTTTTCTTTAATTGATCCAAAGGTCGAAATGGTACTGGATATTGGCTGTGCAGAAGGTGCCCTTGGCGCTGCAATCAAAGCCGCATATGGCGCAGACGTACATGGCTTTGAATTGTTTCAACATGCTGCCGTCCAAGCTGAAAAAAAGCTCGACTCTGTTACTGTGGGGAATATTGAGTCTGATCCTCTTCCATTTGAACATGAACAATTTGATGCGATTATTTTCGCAGACGTATTAGAACATACGTTAGATCCTTGGTCAGTACTAGCAAAAGTAAAACCATACTTAAAAAAAACCGGTGCCATTTACGCAAGCATCCCAAATGTCGGTCATATATCCATTATTGAGGAGTTGATTCAAGGCACTTGGAATTATGTAGATGCTGGTTTACTTGATAAGACACATTTTCGATTTTTCACAAAATCAGAAATTGAAAAGCTATTTCATACGAGCGGCTATCAAGTAGAAACGATTGTGAATAATCAAGTACTGTTTCCCCACCAACAACTGCTCATGCAAAAAATACTTGAAGCTGGACAATTAGCCGGGCTAAATACAACACATTTCTATGAACAAACGACTGCGTATCAATATATGTTAAAAGCAAAGCCATCCGTTTAAGTTCGGGTGGCTTTGGGTTTAACCCTCCCAACTAACGGTTATAGTAAGGTAGATGAACTGATTGGAGGGATTCATTTGCCGCTCACCGATGAACAAAAAAGTAGAATGTTGCCATCGAAGCATCGCCAGCGTGAAATTGAAAAACAATCGGATGAAAATGACCGATTTCATGAATTATTGGACAAACTAGAGGATGTTACCACGAATGGAAGGCTTAAAGATATGGCTTTTCATTTTACAGATACAAAACAAGTGGTAAAATCAAACTTAATCGCTGGTATTGCTAGAGGTGTAGGATTAACGATTGGAGTAGCACTTTTTGTCTCTCTACTTCTTGCTATACTTAATTTGTTCGAACCATTACCGATTATTGGGGAATGGCTCGCCAATTTAGCGAACATCATTGAAGCAAATCGATAAGTTGACGAAGGAGGTTTTTAGAAATGGATTGGTTAGGAATTGGCGTACTTGTTTTTGCGGTTGCGTTTCTTATCGCCGTTATTTGCTTATTACCAGCTATGCGTAATTTGGCGAAAACCCTTGATAAAACTGCAACAACCGTGGCGCAGCTTGAAAAAAGTTTAGACGATATTACAGGTGAAGTAAAAGTCACCCTCCATAATACAAACGAAACGATTATGGATGTAAACGAAAAAGTGTCAAAACTAAACCCGCTTTTTGATATCATTCATGATTCTGGAGAAGCTGCACATCGAGCTTCAAGCGCCTTATCTACATATACGCTTACAAGAGTGAATGCTGCGAAACAAGAAGCTGTAACGGCTCAACCTGATCAAGTTTCTGGTATTATTAAAGGCATCGCCTTTCTATATTATTTTCGAAAAGCAAAAAAACAGCAGAATAACGTATAAAAAAGACGGGTCTCCTCTTTAAGAGGACGACTCGTCTTTTTTAATGATACACAGTTAGGAGTTGATTAATCTGTTCCCCCAGTTGATCTTTCTCGACATCGTAAGTTCCACCTAGTACGATGCGATCAAACTTGTCGTTATTGCGTAATAGTTCCAGTTGGTAAACGAAATGATCCCTCGTTTGAATACTAACAACAACCTTTTGACCGTCTTTACGCGTTACATATAAGAGCACACCTTGATCCATTGGAATATATCCTTGTACGTCCCACGTTCTTAGCCAGTCTTTTTCTTCTGCTTGGATGGTTACAATAATATCTTCAGCAAGCTCTTCCATTTTCTGCCCCTCCTTACCTTTTTAGTGTATCACGCCTTTGATTTACTAAAAAAGGAGGAAATCGATCGTTTATCAATATGAAGCGGTTCTTCAATTCGAATGGATTTAGAGGAGAGCAAATTCCCCAAGTTTTCTTTCATCTGTTCCTTTTGCGCTGGATTTATTTTTGATAGTACCATGTCTATTTCTTCTACCTTGTCTTCATCGTACTTTGTAAAAATTTCTGAATAGTTCCCTATCATATGAATTAAGTTTCCACTTACTAATGCACGGATGCATTTTCTTCTTCCTTTATCTGTTATTGATAGTAAGCTTGTCGCGTCCATTATTGTGTACGCTCCTTGCTTCACTAATTTGTATAATAAATCGGGATTCTTTTGTATGCGGGTATCTTTTTCTGGATAGAGCAATACCGGATAATAACCTGCCACGGCGAGTCGGTACAGCTTTTCTGCTGCGCCCTGTAGATCTTCTCCATTAAGGGTAACAAGAACAAATAAAGTTTTGTTTAGAGGAATTGCTTTGCCCGCTTTCAAGTCAGTAAGAAGATCGTCATTAAGCGGCAACACTTGCCCTGGTAAGAGCGTAATGTCATTCAATCTCTCGTTATACGCTTTTACTGTCTTTGTAATCTCGTCTCCCCACGTTGCAGGATGTTCGCGTTTAAAAAGTGGAATGTAACAGAGCGATTGCATGTGTCGGTCGCGCAGAAAATGGATTTGTTCAAGTAACTTTGAGCGTGATCGTGAAACACCACTAATTTCCGGTAGTCCTTCTTTCCATACATCAAACATATGCACTCCTCCTTTTATTATCATCAATTAGACATTGTTCTTATAAGTTCCTTCTTTCTTCGATTAAGAGAAATAAAAATAAGCGAGTAGCAGAAGGAAGCAACTAAATAATAGAAGATGGGGTTTTTTATTCATTGCTAAAACAGCAATAAATTCACGCGTATAGGCGTTAGGCTGAAAATACCAGGCCGTTGGGGAGCCGATTCCTTCAGCTGCCATCGATAACTGTTTTGCGATTAAGCTCGATCGAAAAACATGAAAATGATTCGTAACAAACACGACTTTTTGGTGATCAGGTATTATTTTTTTTGTATACAAAAAGTTTTCGTACGTATTGCGCGCTCGATCTTCTATAATGATTGATTGAGGTGGAATATGTCTGTGAACTAGATAGGCTTTCATTGCCTCCGCTTCGCTTATAATCTCATCTTCCCCTCGCCCTCCTGTCACAATGATACGGGGAGGAGGTGCCACTTTTTTTTGCATCGTATAGAAATAAATTCCTCTTTCTAATCGACTTGCTAAAATAGGTGAAACCTTCTTTCCCCTTAACAAGCCAGCCCCTAAGATCACTATATAATGTTGATTGTAATAGGGTCGATTGTAGCGATATAAAATAGAAGAAACGAGAAAAGATAGAAACAGAAACCCATAAAACCCAATGTATATCGTTATGGTAATGGCAAGAGGCTCAATGGTAAGGAACGTTGTCGGGATGAGCAGAAGAAAACTAAACATACCTAAGCTCGCTAGCAGTGAAAAAAAATTATTCCGCTTTCGTCCTTCTTTTCGTATTAACTTCCATGTATTTCGTATAACGTACCCTATCACAAAAAGTAAAAATAAAAGGAGCATGAGTGCAAATAGAAAATAGAGTATAAGAATAAGATGATCATATCTACTCACAGGTCCAGTTGTCACAACAGCTAGTCCACTTCCTAAAAACAACAGCAAGCTTAAGGTTAAAAACATACCGTTAAAGATACTACGTTTCTCAATCTGCATACTCAGTAAAAAAACAAGCCCACAAACGATTCCTAACAATAAAAAGATATTCATGCTACTTCACCTTCGTCCATTTATCCATTCATTCCTTTTTTTTGCTTGTCTCAAACGCGCCACCGTATATTCGTTTCTTGCAAACAAAAAAAGCCGTTTTCACACGGCTTTTTTACACAGGTCTATTAGTTTACATGTTTCCAGACATCCCATTCTCCTGATTGATTAGGTTCTTCTCCACGTGTCCACCATTTTGCTTCGTACCACATGCCATTATGCTCGACTTGATCTCCTTTTATATAAATTGTATCTTTCGACCAAATGCTCGTTTCTGTTTCTCCTTGACACACACTCACCTTTTTCCAAACATCCCACTCTCCTGAATGTTGCGGATGATCCCCTTGTGTCCACCACTTTGCTTCATAAATAAACCCGTTTTTTGATACTCGATCCCCTTTTACATAAATCGCATTTTCCGACCATTCAGAAACATCACAACCTTGCTGTTCGTCCCCATTAAATACAGTGGTAATGGCCTGAACTAAATCACCATCTCGATTATTACTTGCTTCCCAGAACATAGCACCACCTAAGCCTTTGTCAACGATATAATTTGCTTTATGGGCAATAGACTCTGGGTCATCGTACGTAATAAAGGTTCCATCTGTTTCATTAAACAAGAAAGGAACTTTCGATGCATCATTCCAATAACGCTTGTAGCCATTTTGATTCACATAATGGTCTTTTAAGTCTTGATAGTCAAAAGTGGCATTTGACCATGTTCCAATTTGAGCAGGACCATCGCAGAAAGCATACTCGCCATTATTCTCAGCATCGCACCCTGTCCACCCATATCCGTAGAAAGGCATCCCCATTATTAATTTTTCTTTTGGAACTCCTGCCTGTAAATGCCCCGTAATCGCAGCATCAACATTTAACGCATCTGCCCAAGGAACAGTTGCTTCTTCGTCATAAAACAAAGGCGCATTGTGCCCATTTTGTGCTTGCCATGTGCCGTTTAAATCATATGTCATAATTTGAATCCAATCTAAAATATTCGCAAGCTTTTCCATTTCATTATTCTCTAAATAACTAGGTGAAGCTGAGGACGCAATGGTAAGTAAATACTCTTTACCATCTTCTTGACCAGCTTTATCTAGCGCCTCTCTCGTTGCTTCTAGAAGTTTCGTATGGTTTTGCTTATCCTCTGGACTACGCTCATTCTCAGGCATCCCGCCACTAACTGGGTACTCCCAATCCAAATCGAGTCCATCAAATCCATACGCCCTTACAAAATCAACAGCAGATTGAGCGAATGTGTCTCTCGTTTCTTCAGTTGCAGCCACTAATGAAAGACGGTTAGACCACGTCCATCCCCCAACAGAAATAACGGTTTTCAAATGAGGCTGTTCTGCCTTTAACTGATTTAGTTGATTAATGTTCCCTTTAATAGCCTCTTCCTCATCGTCACCAGGATACACTTTACGCACATCTTGTTCTGGATCTCCTAACACAATTGTTCCATTCGGCACGTCAATCGGTCCAGCTTCATCTTCACAGATCCACTCTCTAGGGTTCGGCCCTGACGGATCTAAATTCCCGTGAACCCCTTCCCAACATACATTGGCAAACGCATACATAATATGAGTCATTTGCTCTGCTGGGAGATCCTTCACTTCATAGCCTCTTTCTTCGGCTACCCAAGAAGGATAATACCCAACAACTTTTAACGCTTCATGTTGTTGTTCATTTGCCCATGTAGCTTGATCACTTCCGTTAAAAAGTAATAACGTTATAATGATAAAAAGTAAAGACGTTCGTTTTATTCTCATGACCATTCCTCCTTTTACTAAAACAATTGCACAATGATTCTGCAAAATCCTCCTTTTTATTTCCAAATAATCAGATATAACTAGGAATCTCTCTTCCTATTTTCATGAAATGTGTCTAAATAGCTATTGTTTCTTCGTTTTCCCAAGACTATAGTGTTAGAATAGTCTTTATATCTATTTAGTTCTGCGGCTATTTTTAAAGCGAGGGATGATCTATGCGTAAAATTGATCAAGCATTCCAACTATCCATTCGATACACAGATAAAGTAACAAATCGAGTTGACTTTATTCATACAAATGAAAAGAAAACGTTCATTTTAAAAAAGAAATCCGATCAAGAGCGAGCACGAATGGAAGCTCAACTTCTTCAAGACTTGCATAGAAAAGAACAACCTGTGCCAGTTCCTTTAAAAACAACCTCTAATGAATATACTGTTCAAAGTCAAGACAGTTTTTATGTCGTTTACTCCTATTTGGACGGTCATTTAATCGCAGCTGAAACCCTTTTAGATCAGCAAGCACTCGTAAAACAATCTGGCTATGCACTAGCAAAATTAGACAATGCTTTACTTGAAGTAAGCGATTATCACCCGTTCAGAAAACGTCACGTTTACACATCGTTATATCATAATATTATTCCATTTATGAAAAAAGAAGCGATTGCCCTTGATGTCGTTCATCTTTTAACAGAACTGGCAGACGAGATGCTCCTATTGGAACAACTTCCAACTCAGCTTATTCATCGAGATCCTCACTATCGTCACTTTCTTTATTTTGAGGATACAGTAAATGGCATTATCGATTTAGAATTGGTGGAAGAAAATATACGCGTGTTAGACCCATGTTACTTTGCGACCAGTGTGTTAAGGGATGTCTATTCGAGCCCAGCAGATGTGGATCGCTGGTTTCCAGCAATAAAAGCGTTTTTCCGCGCCTATCATCAAGAAAACCCATTCACCATCCAAGAACGAAAGGCTTTCTGGCTAACACTTCTAAGCATTGAAGCTGTTATGATCGCTTTTTTTAGTCACGATGAAGAACGTATGGAAAAGAATCGCTCCATGTTTCTATGGCTTTATGAGAACAGACAACTTTTTGATGAACTCATTCACCTTCGCTAGTAGTTTCCCATTCTTAGGTTGACGCTTTGGTCATAACGACGAAAAACGCAGGCTAGCCCCAGCCTACGTTTTTCAGCTTTTACTTGTGGGTAAGAAAATCCTCAATAGCTGCTATTGCTTCTTCCTCATCAGGCCCGTCAGCCGTTAGCTGAACGTCGTCTCCTGGCTTTAACACGATGCTCATTAAACCGAGAATACTCTTAACATTAATAATCGAATTCCCTTTTTTCAAATGAACATCTGCCTTAAATTGACTCGCTCTTTCTACTAGTGCCGCAGCATTAGAAGCGTGCAACCCTTGGGATAACCCTACTTTTACTGTCTTTTCCATAAAGTCTTCCTCCTCTTTATTTGCCCTTCCATATATATGCGAAAAACTTCTTCATATGAAAGTTTCTTTTCAGTCATGGTGAGATTCATTTCTACATACGTATAGAATAACTAGGACAAGAAGGAAGGTGGCAACATGCAAAACACTCAATGCCTCTCCCATATTCAACGTATTACCCCTTTAGCAAAAAAGATCGAAGACATTCTAGAGCAACAAAAAGATTTGGAAGCAAAACAACAACAACTTGAACGAGGTCCTTTACGTAGTTTGTATCACGTTAAAGACTTAAACAGCTTGTTTGCCGTTTCCATTTTAGTGTATCTATTCGTCTTTCACACCGTTTTTTCAGCCTCGCTTATCACCATTTATCAACTCTTTTCTCGTATCGATATACTGTTCATTTCAGTCATCAGTCTGTTTGTTCTTTTTGTTTTCATGCCTATTCTAGCTTACTTCCTTCTGATTTGGAGTATAAATAAGTTGTTTAAGCGTTGGCTTCATTATGATCATAAAGAAAATGAAGTATTACTGGCTTTAAAAGAAGCGAAAGAAGTAGAATACGAGCTGAAGCATACACTAACCGACCAAACCACTATTCCTATGTACTATTTAAAGACGTATGCGCTAGCAAAATTTGAAACTTATTTTCTTCATCAACGGGCAGACTCCATGAAAGAAGCGATTAACTTATTTGAATTGGAACAACAGCACGTACTTCAGCAATATCGTTTTTACCAGTACAACGGAGAACGCCGTTTTTCAAAAATGTATGAAAAAGCAGCTGAGTTTGAGAAACAAGTTAGCTCCTAAATCACTTGCCGCTTACCGATCTCGTGAACGGTAAGTCTTTTTCGTGTAAACAAAAATTACTCTCTCCTTTACAAGAGAGAGTAATTACTAGGCTTGTTTTCTTATGTCTTCCCATTTCTTGTGAACATGGGTTTTCGTTTGACTATTTCCACATTCTTCACATGGTTTGATTGAGCGTACGTACACAATCCAAAACATAGCAATCAAAATACCTACCAGACCACCCATCGTATCTACCAGTACATCCTCAATCATCGGTGACCGACCTGGGGTAAAAGACTGTCTGTATTCATCAATACTTGCGTAAAAAACAACAAAAAATAGCGACATTGCACTAGCGTAACGTAGGCGTGTAAAGTAAGCAAGTAGCCGTGTGCCAATCAAACCAATAAATAAAAATGAGAAGAAATGAGCCGCTTTCCGAAGAAAAAACTCCACAAATGATTCTACTGACAAATACTCTAAACTAATCACTCGCTCGCCATATGGAAACGAAATGTGAGCAATTCTTGTTTGTTCAATCCACTGAATCGGTAGATGACTTAATATACCACGTATATCTTGATTTCCGTATGGTGTAGAACTTGAAAACGCAATGACAGACACTGCTATGAGTAGAAAAAGGCTGAAAATCGTAACTTTTACGGGACGTGACAAAGACTCACCTCATTTTTTTGTTCCGTCCATTATACGCTTTTTTGATATTGAATCGTCTATAAATGTAAATTTTCTCACAAACTCTTATCTTTTTCACAATCTAGAAATGCATGAATAGCCTCGCGCCAGTTTCGCATTGGTGGGAATTGATTTAACTGCAAATTTTTATGAGCAAATACAGAATATGCAGGACGAGATGCTACAGTAGGATAATCGATTGTTGCGCAAGGTTTTACTAATTCAGCAACTCCCTGCTTCATAAAAATCTCATGGGCAAACTCGTACCATGAACAGCTACCGCTATTAGACACATGGTAAATGCCATATCGTTTTGTCCCGATGAGTGCAAAAAGCATTTCGGCAAGATCAGGTGCATAGGTTGGTGAACCAATTTGGTCATCAACAACATGGCAAGGAGATTCTTTTTCAGCCAAAGCCAGCATCGTTTTCACAAAGTTTTTTCCACGATGTCCAAAGACCCATGATGTCCGAACAATAAAGAACTTTGAATGAAATTGTTGGACAGCTTGTTCACCTGCGAGCTTGGATCGCCCATATACGCCGAGTGGCGCAGGCGGGGTCCATTCATCAATTGGCTCTTTTGCGCTACCGTCAAAGACATAGTCTGTGCTTACGTACACAAAAACTGCGGCTAGTTGCTCTGCTACAACACAGAGATTCCGAGTTCCAGCTGCATTCACTCGATACGCCTCCATCTCATCTTCTTCCGCTTGATCCACTTGTGTGTAGGCAGCACAATGGATGATGACGTCAGGTTGAATGGTGGTCAGCACACTTTCCACTTTACGAACATCTGTAATATCAAGCTCTCCCCTTGTCAACCCAATACATGGAATCTGTTGTGATGTAGCTAAAGCTAAAATAGCTGAACCTAGTTGCCCGCCGGCTCCTGTTACAAGAAGCTTCATAGTGTATGCCCCCGATACGCACCTGATAACACATCCTGCCACCACTTTTTATTTTGAATATACCAATCGATCGTTTCCGCTAATCCTTCATTAAAAGAGTATGTTGCTTTCCAGCCAAGCTCTCTTTCAATTTTTGACGCATCAATAGCATAACGAAAATCATGACCAAGTCGATCATCCACATGATGAATAAGGGCTTCTGATACGCCTAATGTCTGGACAATCCGCTGGACAATCTCAATATTCGTTCGTTCATTTCGCCCACCGATGTTGTAAACTTCACCAGGCTTACCATTACGTAATACGGAATTAACACCTCGACAATGATCGTCTACATGGAGCCAGTCTCGTACTTGATGACCATCTCCATAAATAGGAAGCGGCTTATTTCGCAACGCGTTTGTTACCATAAGTGGAATTAATTTTTCGGGAAAATGATAGGGTCCATAATTATTTGAGCACCGTGTTATGTTTACATTCATTCCAAATGTTTCGTAATAGGAGCGCACTAATAAATCTGCTCCTGCCTTACTCGCCGAATAAGGGCTATTCGGTTGCAATGGCGTTTCTTCTGTAAAAAATCCTGTCTCTCCTAAACTACCGTAAACTTCATCTGTCGATACTTGTACAAACTTCTTCACATCGGCGCGTTTAGCTGCATGTAATAATAGTTGCGTGCCATACATATTTGTATGTACAAATGCACCTGGATTGACAATACTGCGATCTACATGAGACTCTGCAGCAAAGTGAACAACGGCATCTATGTCATAAGTAGAAAATACGCTTTCTATTTGATGACTATCGCAGATGTCCCCTTGTATAAAGCGAATAGCGTTACGCACTCGTTTTAAGTTATCGAGATTACCGGCGTACGTTAGCTTATCATACACAATCAGATTGTCTTCTGGATAATCTTTAGCGAGTAACCGCACAAATGCACTACCAATAAACCCTGCTCCTCCTGTAATCAGTAGATTCATGATCATTCCCCTTTAAAAATTAGTTTCTGCTTTATGAAGCAGCGGATGCGCACGGTCTTTTTTAGACAAAATAGGTTGACTACACGGCCACTCGATTGCAAGCTCTGGATCATTCCAGCGAATACCCCGATCATGAAGTGGCGAGTAGAGTTGATCCACTTTATAGGCAACTGTTGTATGGTCCACTAGCGTGCAAAATCCATGCGCGAATCCCTTTGGCACGAGAAGCTGTCTCTGATTGTGCTCACTTAAAACGACCCCTACCCACTGTTTGTACGTTGGTGATTTTTTACGAATGTCAACAGCTACATCAAAAATTGCTCCTGTAACACATCGAACTACTTTTAATTGTGAATCAGGGTTTAACTGATAATGGAGACCCCTCAACGTTCCTGCTTGTTTTGATAACGATTGATTATCTTGCAGAAACACTTCTTTAATGCCTGCCTTTTTAAACACATTTTCGTTATAGGTTTCCACAAAATAGCCTCTGTCATCTGCGTACACATTTGGTTCTAGTAAATAGACACCTTCTAATTTTGTTTCATGTACCTCCATTGTTCACCCTCCTTTTGCTATACGCAACAAATACTGACCATACTCATTTTTCTTTAGCGGTTGTGCAAGTGTAAGTAATTCTTCTTTTGATATATACTTCATTCGAAAAGCAATCTCCTCAATGCATGCAATTTTTAAACTTTGACGTTTTTCTACAGTATGAATAAATTGCGAAGCCTCGAGCAACGATTCATGGGTGCCAGTATCTAACCATGCTGTTCCTCTTCCTAATTTCTCTACATGCAATTGCCCCTGGTTTAAATACATAACATTTACATCTGTGATTTCCAATTCTCCTCGAGCTGATGGCTTGATCGCTTTTGCATATTCAACAACACGATGATCGAAGACATAGAGTCCTGTTACTGCATAATTCGATTTTGGCTGAGTTGGTTTTTCTTCGATTGAAATGGCTTCACCCTTTTCATCAAAGTCAACAACACCGAATCGCTCTGGATCACTTACGTAGTAGCCGAATACTGTTGCTCCCTTGTTTTGTTGCATCGCCTTCTTTAAGCGATCTGGTAAACCGTGTCCGTAAAACAGATTATCCCCTAGTACAAGAGTGACATTCGATGTCCCTATGAACCTCTCACCAATAATAAACGCTTGCGCTAATCCCCCAGGTTCTGGTTGAATCTCGTATTGAATTGAAAGTCCGAGCTGGGCACCATCTCCCAACACTTGCTTGTAACGTCCTGTATCTTCTGGTGTAGAAATGAGTAGAAATTCCCTAATACCTGCGAGCATGAGTAAAGATAAGGTGTAATAAATCATTGGTTTATCATAGATTGGAAGCAACTGTTTGGACGTAGCTTTCGTTATAGGATAAAGCCTTGTTCCACTTCCTCCTGCCAGTATAATTCCTTTCAGATTAAACACCGCCTTAGAAAAAAATCCATATAGAGGAATCTATGCAGGCAAAACAAAAAACCTGCATCATTTATGCAGATTTTTTTCTTTTGCTCGGCTTTGTTGTTAGCCTTTTTTTATGATGATAACGAAATAATAGAAAACGAGTGCTACTGAATACACAAGCAATCCAATTTGAAGGAAGCCAAGACCATCTATTGGTTGATCAAATGCTACAAATGAAAAATCGATAAATACACATAAAAATAACAGCACCATGATGACATTCGTTTGAGCGACCATATTTCGTGTTAACTGTATAAGGATCGTAATGTTCTCCTCTGTTACCTTAATCGGAAAATTAAAGAGTGAGGGAACAAAACGTAATGCAAACAGCATGAGTGAAAGACCCGTTGTGAGAACTGGCAGTAAAAAGAATAATCCTTTATTGCCATATGTATAAGCCTCTGAAGTAAACGAAGCTGAATGAATGGGTACCTCCGTCGGCAACTTAGGATAGATAACGATAAACACAACCCAAAAGCCAATCAATAGAAAGGCCGCTATCGTTGTCATCCCTTTTTCAAGTCTCGTTGTCCGGACAACTGGAATCTCTATTTCAATCATATACAACTCCCCCCTCCCTAATATACGCTTCCGTTTGCTCAACGTTTCATTTTTATAAAATAAAAACGCCTTAGCTTTCGCTAAAGCGTTTCAATTCCGTTATTCATTTTCTACATACTGTAAATCAACAAGACCATCAATGTCCGTACTAGCCATTTGTCCTGCTTCTTCACTAATGGCAGCCATTTCTTGAAGTACCTGTTCATTTACATCCACAGTTGGAAATAAGCGTTCCAGAGAAAGACGTATTTCGTCGTAGTCTAATTCGTTCCCAGTTTCTCTTTGAATATGGTCCACAAAGATTTGTGCCGCTTCATCAGGATTGTTAGCGACAAACTCGACCGCTTCTGTATGTGCACGTAGGTAGGCACGTGCTAAATCTTCATTTATCTCTAAAAACTCATGACTTGCGGTTACCACCGTATTAGTGGAATCCTCTCCCCAAGCAAATTCGTCTGCATCAACTAAAAAAGCGGCGTCTAAATTATCTGCAAGAAAGCTACCCCAAGGCTCTTGAGTGGCAGCAGCATCAGCGTCACCTTGTGAAAATAAAATCGACGTATCTGCTGGTGCTTGCGGAACAAAATTAATATCGTCTGCGTCAACACCTGCATCTGCTAACTCTTTTCGTAACATGATATCTTGAGTGGAACCAATGGTCGGGATGGCAACATTTCTTCCTGCTAAATCTGCAACAGACTCTACTCCTGAATCAGCACGAGCCATAATAACGGCTCCACCGTTCACAGCCCCTGCAATAATGGAATGGCTTGGATTTCTTGTGTACGTATTCATTGCTGGCACTGGTCCCACCGTACCGATGTCAATTTCATTTGCCGACATTGCTTCCATAAACTGCGCTCCATCTGGTACAGTCATTGTCGTAAAACGAGCATCTTCACCAAATGCTTCTTCAAAATAGTCATTTTCTAATGCAACAATTGTGGAGATATGAGTCAAGTTAGGAAAATAGGCAATGCGTACTTCCCCTTCCGTTGCACTATTACCGCAAGCTGCAAGTGTAATGCCAGCCCCTAAAGCAAGTAAAGATCCTTGTATTACTTTTTTCATAGCATGTCTCTCCTTTTAATGTAAACCTGGTTTTAATCCCCATTTTTTCTGTACCGATCTCTCTACACGTAAAAACACAAGGTTATCCACAATGGTTCCAATAATACCAATAACAATCATGACAGAAAGCACTAAATCCATTTGGCCAAGCGAACGGCCAACTGTTAATAAATAGCCAAGACCACCAGCAGCTACAAATAGTTCACCTGCCATAATAGCACGCCATGCAAATGCCCATGCTGTCCGTACACCTGAAATGAGATGAGGCACTGAAGCGGGTAAAATGACCGTTCGCAATAAATGACTTCCTCCTGATCCGAGGGTTTTGGCAACGTTCATATAGAGAGTCGGAACATTTTTAAAGCCCGTGCTCGAACTAACTGTCACCGTCCATGTAGCCCCTATTGTGACGATAAATAGTAAAGAGGCATTTCCGTATCCAAACCAAATAATAGCAAGCGGAAGCCAGACAATACTTGGTATTGATTGAAGTGCCGTCACTAAAAAGCCGAGGGTATCGTCAACGAGTTTATATCGAGCAATTAAGTATCCTAATGTAAGACCGACAATAATGGCAATGGTAAACCCGAGTAACAATCGTCCTAATGTAATTCCTGTGGCTGTTAAAATCTGTCCAGACAGGAGTCCACTTACAAATGTATTTATAACCGTTGTACCACCGGGATCTAACGGAAATAGTAAAGGTGGAAATGAGCCTGGCGGGAAGTTACCTACCCTAGATGTTATCTCCCATATAGCCACGATCATCGCGATGAATACGATCCGTCTTATAGCTGTAGTCATCTCCAAACTCCTCCTTCAACACTTTCTCCATTTCTTCTTCAAGTTCAGCTAATATTCTTCGTTCTAAATCAACTAGATTGCTGTCAGCAGGATCTCTTGGGAGTGCAGCTTGAACAGGGAATTCTCGTTTTATTTTTCCTGGGCGCGTCCCCATAAGTACAATTCGATTGGAAAGCATCACCGCTTCCCGAATATTATGAGTAATGAATAGAATGGTTTTACCTGTATTTGCCCAAATTTCAAGCAATTCTTTATGCAAGACCATTCGTGTTTGCTCGTCTAACGCAGCAAACGGTTCATCCATTAGTAAAATATCCGGATCCATAACGAGTGCCCGAGCAATCGCCACCCGCTGCTTCATTCCCCCAGAAAGCTCATGTGGAAAAGATTTAGTGAAATTTCCTAGATGCACCGTTTTCAATCCTTCGATTGCCTTTTCTTCACTTTCTGCTTTTGATACGCCTTTCAGTCGTAAGCCGTACGTCACATTGTCAAGGACATTCATCCATGGAAAAAGGCCAGCTTCTTGAAAGACAACCACTCTGTCGTTGCCTGGTTTTTTCACCTGTTTCCCACCTGCAATGACTTCTCCAGTAGAGGGTGTATCAAGTCCGGCAATTAGATTAAGGATCGTTGATTTTCCACATCCAGAAGGACCTAATAATGAAATAAAATCTCCTTCTTTAATGGTTAGGTTAATATCGCTTAATACATGTAGCGATTGTTTTTTATTTTTTTCGAAAGATTTCTCTACATGATTTAATTGAATTTGCATCTTTGCACCCCCAAATACCAATAATACCTACTAATATAATAAGAATTATAGTTTTTTTTAAGTGTAAGGGATGTCACGATAATCGTCAATTAGAATCATTCGCTTCGGATAAAATCATGTTTTTTATTCAAAATAATGGAATAGATTACTGTTACTTGTCACAGTGATGGATGTATGATAACATTCCAAACTTATGACTGAATTCAGGAGGAACAATTGAAAAATTTAAAATTAGACTGGCCTGTCTTTGCGATATCTGGTGGCTTTTTACTCGTATTCGTTATTGCTTCACTCGTAAATGCAGGCTTCGTCGGTAATCTAGTCAATACAGCATTTGCCTGGTCATCTTTAACTTTTGGTGCATTCTGGCAAGTACTGATGATTCTTACATTTATTATCGCCGTCTTCATGAGCCTTACCGAATTAGGAAAGGTACGATTAGGCGATTCATCCAAACCAACGTTTTCTTTCTTTAAATGGTTTTCAATGATCATGATTACACTTCTTGCTGGTGGTGGGGTATTTTGGGCAGCGGCCGAACCGATGTATCATTATTTAGATACTCCGCCTATGTACAGTGAAACCGGTAGTGCGGCTACAGCCATTCAGGCTGGTTTGTCAACTGGATTCTTGCATTGGGGCTTTCTTGCTTGGAGTATTTTAGGTACACTTGGCGTTGTTGTTCTCATGTATGCAAAAAAGAAAGGACAGCCCCTTAAGCCACGAGCACTGCTTTATCCACTCTTTGGAGAAAAGATTATGCATAAAAGTGTCTTAGGCACACTGATTGATGTCTTTTCTATTTTAGCCGCTTGTGCAGGAACAATTGGACCAATTGGATTTTTAGGATTACAAGCTGGATACGGTTTGAATATGCTTTTCGGCTTACCAGACACATTTGCGATACATTTTGCGATGATTTTCTTTTTAGTCGGCATTGCAGCAGTATCAGCAGCAACTGGAATCCATAAAGGAATTCAGTGGTTAAGTCGGTTTAACGTCATTATTACAGTTATTCTTGCTATTGCCATTTTGATTCTAGGACCCGCCCGTTTTATTATTGATTCATTTGTAACGAGCTATGGCTCTTACATGCAAAACTTCTTTCCAATGAGCTTATATAGAGGAGATGAAGGGTGGCTTTCAGGCTGGACTATTTTCTTCTGGGGCTGGTTTATTGGATATGGACCGATTATGGCGATTTTCATTTCTAGAATATCCGACGGACGAACCATACGTGAGCTATTCTTAACGGTTGCATTTTTAGCACCTGTTGTCACGAACTTCTGGTTTACTGTCGTTGGCGGTACAGGCATTTTTTACGAAATGAGCGAACCTGGATCTGTTAGTGATCCATTAAATGAGGGTGGCCTTCCTGCTTCCATCTTTGCCATTGTCAATCAGCTACCACTAGGTGCTTTATTTGCATTTTTGTTTATTTTTGTCACATGCGTGTTTGTAGCAACAACTGCAGATTCAATCTCTTACTCCATTTCAATGATTATAACTGGGAAGGAAACCCCAGATCGATTTATCCGGATTTTTTGGGCCCTCATTTTCGGAGCTGTTGCTGCTGCACTTCTTTATATTGGTGAAGGTAGTATTGATTCGCTACAGTCCTTCATCGTTCTTACCGCTGTTCCGGTTTCCCTCTTTATGCTACCAACACTCTGGCTAGCTCCGTTGACAGCGAAACGACTATTACGTATTCAACAGAAAGAAGAAGCGAAGTGAGGCATCCTCACTCGCTTCTTTTTTCATTTTCTTTTATGACCTGATGTATGGAATCAAGCCTATTAGCAATGTGAAAAAGTATACCTGCACATAATCCTAACAAAGCTCCGATGGATTCAGCCGCTACAAACCCTAGGACTATTCCAGCTAACATGCTGACAAGAAGCGAACCATTCATGTTTATCCCCTATCGAATCAGTCGTTTTTACGCATGGCTTGCGATGAAGTCTAGCTCTCCATGTATCTCAAACGTTGTCGCATCTACTGGTAACAGTAAATGGTCCCCCTTTTTTAATGGAAAAGACTTATCTCGTACCGTTAATTCTCCAGATCCTTTTATTACAGACACTAAAAGATAATCGGCTTCAACCGCCGCATTCCAATAAGAGGTGATTTGACCGTGATACACTGTAAAATAGGGTGATGCAATCAGTTCTGTAATTGTGCAACCCTTATCTTTTCTTACCGTTTTTGTGTTTGTTCGCGCTTTTCTATCTGGAATTTGCGTTACTTGCTTCGCTTTCTCAAGATGCAACTGACGCTTATTTCCTTTTTCGTCTGTACGATCAAAATCATATACGCGGTATGTTGTATCTGAACTTTGCTGCGTTTCTAAGATGAGTGTTCCTGCTCCAATTGCATGAATCGTACCGCTTGGAACATGAAAAAAGTCGCCAGATCGAATTGGAATGCGATGAAATAGCTCATTCCATTCCCCCGCTTCTATTTTCTCATTAAATTCAGCTTCTGATTTTGCCGTATGTCCTAAAATAAGCTCTGCATTTTCTTCTGCTTCAATAACATACCAACACTCGGTTTTTCCGTATGCTTCATTCTCTTCAAGTTGAGCCGCTTGAGCATCATTTGGATGAACCTGAACCGATAAATCTGCGGAAGCATCTAGCACTTTAACCAATAGAGGAAAGCTCCCTTTTGTGTTTCCTCCAAAAAGTTCCGCATGATTCTCCCATAACTCAAGCAATGATTTCCCTTTATAAAGCCCATTACGTACTGTACTTAATCCATTTGGATGCGCAGATATTCCCCAACATTCTCCTGTATGTAAACTCGGTAAGTCATACCCAAATTGCGCTAGCTTTTGTCCACCCCAAATTCGTTCTTGCAGAACGGGGGAAAAAAAGATTGGTTCTGTTGTCAACCCACTCACTCCTTTTACCCTTTCTCTCTTTAAGCCTACCATATTCTTTGTTTTTGCCATACTCGTTTCCTGATTATCTACATGAAAAGGACATTAGCTTAAAAATCAAACTCCTTCTCTTTATTACGGAGACCCTCCAAACTACTCAATCTATACATTACTCGTTTACACAGACTCACACTCAGTAGAAATCATTCAAATCATCATTATCCCTTATCTTATTGATCCATTCGAAAAAGGGCTATGGTAAAAGGATATTCTACCTTGCCACACAGCCCTAATGCTACTTCTTAACCTCTTCCTTGTTCTCGCATACGTAATTCTATTCTTCTTGTTTTTCCTGATATCGTTTTCGGCAGTTCTTTTATATATTCAATTTGACGAGGGTATTTGTATGGTGCTGTTTCTTGCTTCACAAACTCTTGCAATGTGACGGTAAGTTCGTCTAACGAAGACGGTTCTTGATTAAGTACCACGTACGCCTTTACAATGCTCCCTCTTATTTCATCAGGACTTGCGACAACAGCGCATTCTTTTACCGCTGGATGTTTCGTTAGCGCATCTTCCACTTCGAACGGACCGATTGTGTAACCAGACGAGATGATAATATCGTCGCCTCTTCCTTCAAACCAAAAGTAGCCGTCTTTATCTCTTCTTGCTTGATCACCAGTTACATAATAATCCCCTAAAAAAGATGCTTTCGTTCTTTCTTCATCTTTATCATATCGTTTAAACAACGCTGGTGAATCTTTATGAACAGCAATCATGCCAATTTCATCTACATCTGTTTCTCGTCCTTCCTCATTAATAATATGCACGCCATTCCCTGCTGTAGGCTTTCCCATTGATCCAGGTCTCGCCTCCATACCAATCATTGTCCCGATCAAAAGCGTGTTTTCCGTTTGTCCGTAACCGTCACGAACGGTGATACGAAATAAATCTCCAAAGGTAGAGATCACAGCTCGGTTTAGCGGTTCTCCTGCTGAAACAGCTTCCCGAATGGAAGACAAACGATACGTAGATAACGTCTCTTCTTTTGCTAACATTCGATACTCCGTTGGTGTCGCACAAAAAACAGAAACGTTATGCTCTTCGATAAGAGATAAATACGTTTTGGCATCAAATGGTCCGTCATAAATAAATGCTGTTGCGCCCTTTCCGATAACAGATAAAAATGGACTCCATACCCACTTTTGCCATCCAGGTGCAGCCGTTGCCCATACGATATCATGCTGCTTAACACCAAGCCATTCCGTTGCAGCCGTTCGCAGGTGGGCAGAAGCCCAACCATGTGTATGTACAACTGCTTTGGGATTTCCGGTTGTACCAGATGTATATGGTAAAAAGGCCAGATCATCTCTATGAGTGCTACACTCAAAGGAAACGCTTTCATTTTCCGCTAACGATCTTAAATCTTCCCAACCACTTTTTTGATCACCAACGACTAGCTTCACCTTTAATGTCGGAGTAGAATCCATTTTGTCAACTTCATCCGTTAAGCCAGTATAAGCAATAACGGCAGCGGCTTCCGCATGTTGGATCCGATATGCTAAATCCTTTGCACGGAGCATACCAGAGCAAGGAATGATAACCAATCCAGCTTTTATACAGGCTAAATAAGTAGCGTACGCCTCTGGAACACGCGGAAATAACAAGAGAACCCGGTCTCCTTTACGTAATCCAAGAGATGCGAATGTATTCGCATATTGGTTCATGGATTCAATTAATCTTTTGTATGTCCATTCAATCTGCTTGCCGTTTTGACCTTGCCATAGTATTGCCTTCTGATTACCATTCGCATTCTTCTCCACTTCAACGGCTACGTTGTAATGTTCTGGAATAACTAATGTGTCCTGTACCATTCTTATCACCCCTCTTTGCATCCATTATATAAATAATTCAGTTTTTTTAAAAGAATAAAACGCTATTCTTGTTTACAATAAAAAAGCAGGTCGGTTTGAAATCCGACCTACTTTCTACTCGTTAAACGAGAGCTTGATTTTTCTCATTAAAATAAATCGCTTTCCCAGTTTTAGCTGACTCGTAAATCGCTTCTAGAATTTCGCTTACGACAAGCGCTTGCTCCGCTTTAACGACTGGTTCTGTGTCATTTCGAATCGCATCAATCCACAGTCTAGCTTCTTTGTCTGCTTGCGTTTCACTGCCACCATCGTAATACGCTACACCCCCAGCTTGTAGGTCCGGCTTCGTTACATACAAACGGCTCAATTTCTCACCATTTATTCGCAAACCATCGCGCATATCTGCTCCTGCTGCAGTACCGCAAAGCGTCGTTTTCGCTTCATCCACATCTAGCGTATTTAATGCCCAACTTGCTTCTAACGTGACCGTTGCTCCATTTTCCATTGTAATGAAAGCAAATGCAGAGTCTTCAACTGTAAATTCTTTTGGATCCCAAGGTCCAAAGGCATTTGCAGCATTTTCTGTGTCTGATAATTTATAGTACACATTTCCTACAACACTTTTTACTTTGTAGTTATCCAGTGTCCAAAGCGTTAGATCAAGTGCATGTGTACCAATATCAATTAATGGACCCCCGCCTTGTTCTTCTTCATTTAAAAACACTCCCCATGTCGGAACTGCCCGACGGCGGATCGCATGCGCTTTAGCAAAATAAATATCCCCAAATTCGCCTTCTTCTGCTAGCTGCTTTAAATACTGAGAATCTGGACGATAGCGGTTGTCGTAACCAATTGTTAATTTCTTACCTGTACGTTTTGCCGTCTCAACCATTTCCCTTGCTTCAGCGGCTGTTTTTGCCATAGGCTTTTCACAAAGAACATGTTTACCTGATTCTAGAGCAGCAATCGAAATAGGTGCATGTGATTTATTCGGTGTACATACATGAATAACTTCTATTGATGTATCCTTTAATAATTCTTGGTAGTCGGTGTAGACATCTGCGCCTTCAACACCATAATCAGCAGCCGCTTTCTCTGCCTTTTCTTTCACAATATCGCAAAAGGCAACGAGTTCAACACCTTTTTGCTTAACAAGGCTTGGCATTTGTTTCCCATTCGCAATACCTCCACAGCCAATAATTCCAATTCGAATCGTACGTTTTTCCATTCGTATTCACCTCTATGCTTTAAGTAGTTGCTGCAAAAATGTAGCGCTTTCTTTTATTGAGACAAACTCATCCTTATCAAATTCCTCTTGCTCCACCGTGTACCAGTCTACCTGATATGCTTTTGCCGTTTGGTGGATAGCATGAAAATCCATTATGCCTGATCCAACTTCTACATTTCGCAAGTCTTGTGCATTATTCATATCTTTCATGTGAAGTAGCTTCACACGTTCTTTATATTTACGAATCCAATCGACAGATTTCAACCCTGTTGCTTCTAGCCAAAAGGTATCTAATTCCATAAATACCGCTTTTGGATCTGAATAACGAAAGAGCAAATCTAATCCATATTCACCTTCAAATTTCTTTAATTCAATGTCATGATTATGATAACCAAATGCAATGCCTGCCTCTGACGTTTTGTCGCCTATTTTAGTAAATAGCTCCGCCGTTCTTTTATAAGCATCTGCATTATCGCGATACGAATCAGGTAAACCTGGGCAAACGATGTAAGGGCTTTCAATTTTGTGTGAGTACTCAATAACTTGATCCAAATTTGATTCGAGCTGCTCAATTGATATATGACTGCCTGCTGCTTGTAAACCGATACCTTTTAACGTGTTATAAAGATCCGTGCTTGTTTTCTCATAGTACCCTGCAAATTCAACGCCATCATAGCCTGCTTCCGCAACCTTCTCTAACGCACCAAAAAAATCCTCTGCACAACGTTCTTTTATAGAATATAGTTGCAGCCCAATTTTTGGCATCAATCCACCTCCAATGTACTGAATCTACTAATAGACTATCATGACTCAACAATTGATTATATACTAAAACTATTCAATTATATAAAATTTTTGTCATGAAGGAGCATTTTTATGTTTGATCAAAGTAAAGCATACAAAGAAAAAAAGTTACTTGAAAATGAAATCAAACAACCCATCCATTGTCACATTGAACAAAGCCTCCCTGATCGACGTATTGCAAGTCCTCATTTTCACGATGCCATCGAGTTACTTTATGGCTTTTCAGGAACGGCGTATGTGTTTGTTAGCGGTCAGTCGTTTAGACTCAAACCTGGTGATTTAATCATTATCAACGCTCAAGAGGTTCATGGCATCTATGCGGAGAAAGGAGGAGACGTTAAATATATCGTTATTAAGCTTGAACCTGAAGTGTTATATTCAACGTCTCGCTCCTTATTTGAATCTAAATATGTATTACCGTTCACAATGGGTAAATCAAGCCCACAAACTCTTCTACAAAAAGAAGAAATTGCCAACACCAGTATTCCTAAAAGTATTACAAACATTATGACCGAGTTTTCAAAGCAGGACTTTGGGTTTGATTTTGCTATCCGTATTCATATTTGTTCCATCTTTTTAGCTGTCCTAAGACATTGGCGGGATGTTGGGATAACCGTCGGCATAAACGATGATTTGAGTGAAGACGACCTTCAGCTTATGCGACAAACCTTTCAATTAATTGAAAGCAACTACCATACTCCTTTAACAGCAAAAGAAGCGGCACATGCATGTAACTTAAGCTATAGCTACTTCTCAAGAAAAATTAAAGCCACTACTGGGCGCTCTTTTACTGAATTACTTAATTACGTTCGCATTACGGAGGCTGAAAAACTACTAACAACAACGGACTTGTCGATTACGGATATTGCCACTTCTGTTGGCTATACAAACACAAGTTACTTTATTTCTCAGTTTAAGCAAGCAAAGCACATATCTCCCTTGCGCTTCAAAAAGGTTACGAGTAAGTCGTTATAAAATAAAACTTTTTTGTCTTGACAGTTTTGAAATCGATAGCTAGTATGAATGGTAATTCAAAACGAGGAGGAGTTTATGATGATACGAGTTGCTTTATTAAGCCGTTGGCATGTTCATGCTGACGACTATGCTAGAGAAGCAAGTAAGAATCCATCAATTGCTATTACAGTGGTTTGGGATGAAGACCCTGCTAGAGGAAAAAGATGGGCGGATGAGCTTGGTGTTGATTTTGAAAACAGCCTAGAGTATACCTTAGCAAGAGAAGATGTTGATGCCGTCATCGTAGACACACCTACCGCCATGCATAAAGAAGTCATCCTTGCGGCAGCGAAAGCAAAGAAGCATATTTTTTCCGAAAAAGTGTTAGCGCTTACGGAGGAAGATGTTGAAGACATTTTTACTAGTGTGGATGAGCACAACGTCTCGTTAATGCTGTCTTTACCGCGTTTAAATGATCCAACCTATCTCTATGCAGAACAAGCGCTACAAGAAGGTTTACTTGGGGAGCTTACATCTATCCGTTGTCGCCTTGAACATGGTGGAGCGCTTCCTACAGAATCACATCCTAACGGTTGGCTCCCTTCTCATTTCTTTAATAAAGAACAATGTGGTGGTGGTGCTTTAATCGACCTTGGCGCACATCCTATTTATTTAACGAATCGATTTGGTGGCGATGCTGTATCCCTTTATGCCGATATGGCATCCTACACAGACAAACCTGTAGATGATCATGCAACGGTGATCGTGCGCTATGCTTCCGGTGCAACCGCAACCATTGAAGCCGGTTTTATCGCCTCAAAGAGTCCATTTATTCTTGAATTACACGGAACGGACGGAACCATTCTTGTTGAAGAGCGTTCATTACGTATCCAATCAACTCATTTAGATGAAAGTGGATGGATCACTCCAGAGTTACCTGAACAAGCTCCAAGTGCGATGAGCCAATGGGTTGCGCACATTGAGAACGGAGAAGAACCACGCATAACACGAGAGGATATGCGCTTACTTACACGTATAAACGAAGCAGCTATTCAGTCATCTGAAGCTGGTAAGCGGATTGAATTAGGGAATAAAAAGCATACAACGGTTTAACGTAAACAACCTAAGGGAAATGGGATGGATGAGGTGAAAAAATATGAGCCAACAACATACCGTTTTCTACGATGCCCAGTGTCCTTTATGCCAGACCATCAAAAAAACTTTGCGTTTTTTTGATCGAGACAATTGTCTACGTTGGATTCCTGTTCAAGAAGTCCGACCTTCAACAAGGCAAAAAGCTCGCACGTATTTTGCTGATATGGAAAAAGAAATCTATGTATTAACAAAACACGGTCATGTGCTCGTTGGTTTCCCAGCCATTCGTGAAATCCTCTCATCATTACCTAGTCTAATATGGGTTGCCTTGTTAATGAAACCAGCAGCTGTTGAAGCAATCGGTCAGATCGTCTACCAATTTGTCTCCCATCGACGACACGCATGGTTTGGTCAAACTGAATATATACGTCCTGATTTTATTTAAGAAACGGTTTAGCACTAACCTCGCTAAGCCGTTTTTGGCGTTACCCTTCTTACCTTTTTGCATATGATAGCACAACAGCCTATAGACTTAAGGAGGGTTTATTCCTTGTCTACAGATAACCGCTCTGCATCTATTTTTGATTTACTTCGAGACGAAAAGAAAAGACGCTACCCTGATCAACCTCAAGTAGCGACTGACGATGGCCCTGAAGACAATCATTCCCTTATCTTTTTTGGATTGTGGGTGAGTGCCATTGGTACGATTTTTAACGCCATCGCTGCTACAACACAAGCAGATTTAGAAGACGCTCTCCGTTCGAATTTTTCTATATATGGCAATAGCTTTGAAGCAACAGGCAATGCATTAGTTGCAGAAGGATTTGCATCAGGTGGTCCAGACAAATACGGGAGCTATATCATCACAATTGGCACACTGTTTGCCCTTTACGCAGATATTGGCAATCTAACAGAAGAGGTCGCTATACAGACCGAAGTAAAAGGATCATTCATCGAAGCACTTGGCACTTCTTATGCTCTATTTGGTGTTGTACCTCCGGAAAACCCTACGCGCTTCCAGATCTATACACTCTATTCAGCGCTATTACAACTTTTTGGCAACGGCTTCGAGGCCTATGCCGGTATAACAGAGCTTCGTGGAGGAAATGGCGAATCGTTTTACGAAATTGGCACGATTCTTCAAGCAATTGGCGCTGTTTTAACTGGGCTTTTTTATGAGGGAGGCGACCGCTTTTTATAATGATTGAATGCTTTCATTTCTTAGTTCTTTAATCGTTTCTCTCAAGCCCACTTCAAAAGAGGTCGGCTGCCAATAGTCCAACTCATTCGCTAACTTCTCACTGTTTAAATAAACAGGCCGTTCAGTTAGATACATCATTTCAACAAGTTCGCGCATTTGAGGTGAAAGTATACCTAGAAGTCGAATCATTCTTTTCTTTACAACGCGAAACCCTTTTGTAGTCCTTGTTTCTTTACGAATAAGCTGAAGCAGATCTTCCCCTCTTATTGTCACACCGCTTACATTCCAAACTTGATTGTACACACGGTTCTGAAAGGAAAGGTCGACAATCGCCTTCGCCGCGTCAAGTGTATAAAGAAATTCTCGTTTGATCGTTGGACAGCCAATGTAGTTCGCTTTCTTCCCTACTACAGCATTGCGCAATGTCTCATGCAAGAGCGTATTAACCGCATAGGGACCATATAAGTCAGGCAAATGCACGATAAGTGCTGGTGTCGTACTTTCCAATAATTGTTGCTCCATTTGCAGACGAATGGTGCCTTTTTTTGTGGACGGCTCTTTTTTTGACGTTTCTGCTACATAGCTATCTTTGTCACCATAAGCATAAATATTATCCGCAAGTATTAAGCTCATGTTTGTATTTTCAGCATGAGCTATTAACCGATTAAGACAAACCATCTGCTTTTCTTCCCATTGCTGATAAGGAAAATTAACGGCATGATAGACTGCATCTGACCCTCTAACCGCTGCAAGGAGATCGGTTTCCTTCAATACATCTCCTGAAATAAGCTGAACCTTTTTATTCCCTCCAAACATAGCAGTTAGTTTGCTTTTTGTTCGAGCAAATGCAACGACTTCCATTCCTCGACTTAACAATTCCTTTGTTAATGCATAGCCAACTCCTCCAGTTGCCCCTAAAACCGTCACTTGTTTCATCATATATCCCCTTTTCTGACCACTGGTCAATTAATGGTATAAAAAAGCCATGTCGGCTTTTTTATGACAAAATCGCTTTCGTTAAAAATTGAACATGTTTCTTAGCAGCTTCTTCTACCTCTGAGAAGTTGTTTACACGATGAATATAGTGTGCAACAAACCCATGAAGAGATACAAATGTTGAATAGACATCTCCAATGGACGCATCGTTATTAGAAAAACTACCTAACGCTTTAGCAAAGAGATCATAGCTTTGATTAGCCGCCCGTTTAGATAGTGCGTCAATAGCTGGATCTTTTATCATAAACATGAATTCATAATGAACTTGATAGTGTAGTCCAAACTCCAGATAACAAAGCAGTAGTTCAATTAGTTTCTCTTCGTTCTTAACTGATTTGGCTTGCACCTTTTTTATCAAGTCATTTAATTTCTCGAAGTAACGAGACACAACTTCAAAAAAAAGCTCAGCTTTATTGTTAAAATGATAGTAAAGCGCACCGTGGCTACACTGTAGTTCTTTTGCAAGTGAACGCATTGATACGTGTTGATAGCCTTTTGTTTGAAACTGTTGACTAGCAACTTCAACAATCATTTCTTTTGTTAATTCGTTTGCTATTGTTCGTCTTGGCGTCATTCTCACCCCACCTAATTGACCACTGGTTAAATAATACATTAGCGCTACCAATCGCTCTTGTCAATACTTTTCTGAAAATTACATGTTAGTTTATGTTTTTTTCGAAATAAACTAATTCAACGCCGCCTTTAACAACTTTACGTTCTACAAGCTGATAGCCTTGAGATTGATAAAGCTGAATAGCAGGTATATTTTTTGCTCCCGTCGCCACTTTCAACATACATGGCTCATTCAGGAGCGTTTCAATATGTTGCAAAAGCTTCGTCGCAATGCCTTTGCGAAAATGCCTCGGGTCGACCATCATCCTTGTGACTTCAATCGCTTGGTTAGAATCATCATCAATGGAAACAGCGCCTAGAATGGAACCCTCTTCTATGTATAGATAAAACATTTCTGTAGTCTTAAGAAACTGTGCAAACGACTCCATCAACGGAGGAATTTCGTGAAAGTCTAGCATATTTTCTTCAATTTGATAAGCCACTTTTTGAAGACCGTATAATGCTTTTGATTGATCATTATTTCTCACTTGTAGTTCACGTATCATTTTCTACCCCCAATTAAATGGCTACACATTCTCAAATCAGTAGCACCTATCAAGCTCGTTCTATCAATCTTATACTAAAATACTAACACCTTTTCAAACAACACCCTGTTTTGATTTGGTCGATCATTGTAAGAGAAAACAGTGCATTTCCTATTCTTACTTCACTCTCTTTTTAACGGTAAGTCTATTCGATTGTAATAGAAACTAGCCGTTCCATTCACTCGTGTTATTCCACTCACACTTCCTTTTTTTATGGTGGTTTTCTCCATTTTATACTAGGTTTAGGATTAATGCGATGCCGTTTATTGGCTAAGAGATACATTAAAACACAGTGATATTTCACAAGATTTGTTTACTGCTGTGTTTAAAAGATTACTAGTTTGGTCAGAATGTCTCTTATACCGTTGGTGAGGAGGACATTCTGATGAACACAAATAGAAGGCAACTCAATGGTTTTATGATTATTTTCACCCTTGCTTGTATCTTGCTGGCCGTCACACCGGCCTATGCAGTCGAACAAGGCGAAGTGACAGTTAATACAACGTTAAATGTACGAAGCGGACCATCTACATCTGCAGAGGTTATTGGTGTAAAATACAACGGCGATATCGTCGAGTTTATTAATGAAGGACAAGGCTGGGGGCGTCTTATTGATGGCTCGGGCTACGTTAGTCTAGATTGGATCAAAAAAATTGATGTACAAGCAGCGTCTACGAATTCAGAGGTAGAACCAAAGCGCATAATGCTCGACCCTGGTCACGGTGGCCACGATAGTGGTGCCGCAGCAAATGGGTTAATGGAGAAAGATATCGTACTAGCTATTGCTCATAAGACAAAACAACGATTAGAGGAGTTAGGGTACGTTGTCAATATGACAAGGGAAACAGATGTGTTTCTTTCCTTAGAAGAACGAGTCTCCTCCACTTCTTCGTGGGGGGCCGATCAATTTGTTAGTATTCATGCAAATGGTCATACGAATACAGAGGCGAGAGGAATTGAAACATTTTATCACCCCTCCAGTTCGAGTAGTCAAGTATTGGCTCAGTCTACACAACAAGCTTTACTTCAAACTACAGGTGAAATTGATAGAGGTGTTAAACCAGAAACATTTCATGTTCTGCGCAACAGTAAAATTCCGGCCATCCTTGTTGAAGTAGGGTTTATCACAAATTCTGAAGAAGCCGTAAAATTAAATGATGACGCGTACCAAACAACCATTGCTCATGCCATTGCAAAGGGCATTGTCGAACAATAACACTGTACTCTTTTCTTTTCTCCACTTAAACTATGAATATAGGAAAGAAAGGAGAGTGTAAGATGAAAACGTTCACCTTACCAGGAACAAACTTAGAAGTTTCAAACTTAATCTTAGGCAATATGCGTATTAATTCTCTAGATGATAGCGGCATTCAACAATTGCTCGAAACTGCTTATGAACAAGGCATTAATTTTTATGACCATGCCGATATCTATGGCAAAGGAGAATGTGAATCCTTATTTGCCAAAGCTTTATCACATACAGACATTTCCCGGGAAAAGCTTATTTTACAAAGTAAGTGTGGAATCCGCAAAGGTGCGACCGGTTACTATGATTTCTCAAAGGATCATATTCTTACTTCTGTTGACGGGATTTTAAAGCGTTTAAACACTGACTATCTAGATATTTTATTATTACATCGACCTGACCCACTTATGGAGCCTGATGAAGTAGCTGCAGCCTTTCATCAACTTCATACAAGTGGAAAAGTCCGTCATTTTGGTGTGTCTAATCATACCCCTCATCAAATCCAGCTGTTGCAACGTTCGGTTGAGCAGAAGCTGATTGTGAATCAAGTGCAATTTGGTGTTGCGCATACACCATTAATTGATTCAAGTATGTCTCTTAACATGAAAACAGACGAGGCTGTTAACCGTGATGCAGGAACGCTTGATTATTGTCGCCTCAATGACATAACGCTACAAGCATGGTCACCGTATCAGAACGGATTCTTTGCTGGTACGTTTATTGGGAATAAGAAAGATTTCCCTGAGTTAAATTCCGTTCTTGAACGCTTGGCAGAAGCCTATCAAGTTACTCCGACAGCGATAGCAACCGCTTGGATAACAAGGCATCCAGCTAACATTCAAGTCATTGTAGGATCGACAAAACCTTCTAGAGTAAAAGAAGCATGTGCCGGATCATCTATTCCATTAACACGTGAAGAATGGACAGAGCTATATGCCGCAGCAGGAAATCTTATTCCATAAAAAAGAGCCGTCGTAGTAGTCGACGGCTTCTTTTTCTAACGTTCTTCCAAACGTGCGATGCGATCATTTAAATCAGGGTGGGTGGACATCAATCTCATCATTGATTTCCCACCATTAATTTTCATCGTTTGTACAGCAGTGTCATCGGTATGATCGTTTGCTTTCGCTCGGTTTACGTACTGTTGAAGTGAACGCAGTGCATGGACCATTTTGTCTCGACCAGCTAAGTCTGCACCGCCCCGGTCAGCGTGGTACTCTCGATGACGTGAATACGCACTAATAACAAGGCTACCTAGTATTGAGAATAAAATTTGTAAAATAATAATGGATGCAAATTGAACGATAAACTGCAGTTCAGGACGAACAAATCGAGACAGTACAATCGCAATAACTCGCGAGAAAAAGACAACAAATGTGTTCACAATTCCTTGTAACAACGTCATTGTTACCATATCACCGTTGGCTACGTGAGCCACTTCATGGGCAATAACACCTTCAACGGCGTCATCATCCATTGTGTGTAACAATCCTGACGATACTGCAACCAAAGAGCGTTTCTTTGATGGCCCTGTTGCGAATGCGTTTACTTCGTTACTTTGATAAATTCCTACTTCAGGCATATGCACAAGCCCTGCAGCTCTTGATAAACGATGGACTTTCTCTACAACAGCTCGTTCTTCTCTTGACATTGGCCCCTCTGGATCAATGACTTTGACTTTCATCATCATTTTAGCAATCCAACGAGACATGGCTAATGAAATAAATGAACCAGCAAAACCAACAATTGCACTAAATAATAAAATAACCGCAAATTGAATGGAACCATCGCTTGATACAAATGAACCATCAATTCCGGTAAATTGTATAATGAGTGACCAAACGATAAAGATCGTTGTTAGAACAAGAATATTAGTTCCGATAAACAACATAATTCGTTTCCCCATAGTACCCCTCCAAAATAAATCTTTTGTCTAGTGTACCATGGCTCACCTTTTTGCAGAATAGAATCTCATCAAATTCAGCGATGTTCACATTTCTGTTACATTTCCTCTTTAACAGTTAGCCCTAGTAGTCGGGCAAACCCAATGGCTTGTTCTTTTGAGACGATTAATCCTGACAGTATATCTTGTGAGGCTTGAAAAGAATTGTATGTACAAGTGCTAATGTCGACTCCATTTAAAGATGTCTCATGAAATGAGCAATCATCAATGTCACACTTATCAAGAATAAGTTGTTTCACTTTCGCATGTGCGACATTGACTTGCTTTAGCGAAGAACAACTAAACTGTGTTCCCTTAAGCGTTACATCAATAAAATTGCTTACATTTAAGACGCAATTTGTAAACGTAGTGTGAGACAAATGCGCGTTAGTAAATTGACTACCGATAAATTTGCAGTCAATAAACTCAACCCGATGAAACAGACTTTCTGACAGATCTACATTCGAAAAGTCACAATTCACAAATCGCACATCGGTAAAATCAGCTTTCACCATGTGTGAGCGCGGGAATGAACAGCGAGTAACGATACATTTAGAAAGGATTAGCTTTTGCAAATTGGAATCACTGAGGTCTTCTTGATATATGCTGGAACGAACTAATTCTCGATCCTCTTCAAACAAGACCGATTGCAATGATTTTTCTTCAAGAACTTCTGGTATTTTTGGGGTTTCCTTCTTCATTTCTCTCATCACCTGTCAGTAAAATAAGCTAAGCTCATTGTTACACAATGGCTTAGCCTTGTATAGAATTACTTCTCATCTGTTTGGTTTAAATCAGCTAACTCAGTGAATAAGCGAATTGGGCGCTCTACCGGTCGTTCTACTGGTGTTTCTACTGGTCGTTCGTTACAAGAAGCGCACCGTTTTTTACAGCGACAACCTGGACAAATTCGAGCAGAAAAACCTTTTACAGGTTTGTAGTGGCCATGTCTACCAGATTCATAATAACTCATAAGCTTCACCTCCCAAACCTAAGGGTCTGCTATACCTTATGCATCGGGATTCGATGTTGTGTGGACAAAGGTCCTAATGCTTTTACCTAATCTTATATTTCCTCACTAACATACAAATGGTTTTCCGTCCTAAATGGATCCTACATCAGAAGGATATTATGATCTTTACCGAGAAAGGAACAGTATGCATTAGCGTTTTAAGCGCATTCATTAGATGGAGAACAACATTCTAGGAAACGAGTCTTTCACTTAGAGAGGAGTGATTGCATTGGACTATGTTCAATCATTACGACAAAAAGTTGGAACACAGCCTTTAATCTTACCAGGTTCCGTTGTTTTGATCGTTAATCATCAAGGTGAGCTTTTGCTTGAAAATCGAAAAGACGGGGGTTGGGGATTACCCGGAGGATTAATGGAACTAGGGGAGTCTTTAGAACAAACAGCAGTAAGAGAAGTGAAAGAAGAAACTGGACTGGATGTAAGAAATCTTCAACTTCTTGGCATATTCTCAGGCGAAACATACCATTTTACATTCGACAATGGTGATGAAATATACTCCGTTACTGCTGTTTATTGGACGAAGCATTTTAGTGGGACCCTTCAAGTGAACCCGAATGAATCGAAAGAAGTTCGATTTGTAAAAAGCCTTCCCCCGACATTAAAGGATGAATACAAGGACTATATCTTGCCCTATTACCCATCTATTTTAGAAACAATCCGAACGTCTGAATCGATGTAAATTCAGCGTTCGGATTACGTTCTTGCTATTAAAATGGTTAAATCAATTGTAATAGAAGAACTTCCTTTGTTGATATAGTCGCACCTTGCTCTTTCTTGGACCGTCCAGCCAAGTGGAGACATATCAACAATCCACTGACGCTCCTCTGATGTAACCTCTTTTTTATAGGAGAGAGTCTGCACATCCGTATCACTAAAATGACGGTTAAACAGCTCAATCGTTTTTGAATTTGAATACGGCTGTGCTGAAGCTTCAGCAGTATAAGCACGCAATTCCTGTAAATAGTTTGCTCCTGGAACAACCTTAATCAACTTCCCTCCAGACGTTAGCACACGCTTAAATTCGGCATAGTTTGACGGGGATAATATATTTATAATGATGTCGATGGTTTGATTACCAAAAGGCAGATTTGCAAGGTCCCCGACTATCCAGACATGATCCCGGTAAGACTTAGCAGCTTGTTGAATACCATCTTTTGAAATATCAAGTCCAACTGGAAGAATAGTAGAAAATCTTCTTTTGATTTCATTTAGATGAGAGCCTTCTCCAGTTCCGGCATCCAGTAATAGATCCCCTTCATCAAGCTCTTGTACCAGCCTATCATGCATTGGCGCATACAGTTGTTTCTGTTGTATTATTGACTGCCTTGCTTGAAATAAACGTTTATCGTACTGACTTGATCCCGATTGAGTTAAAGCATAGAGGGTCCCTTGCTTCGATACATCAAACGAATGGGCATGCACACAAACCAGTTTATACATATCTACTAACTCTAACGCTTCCTGACAATACGGGCATGTTAATCGACCATTTAATTGTCTTAGTAAAGACGAAGCCATGTCTCGTTTACTCTTCAATTCCCCCATACGTCACCTTCTTTCAACTATTTACTGTACCACATGTATTCTAAAAAAAGAATATTGCTCCCTCTTTTTGAGACTAAAAAAAAAGGGAAAATCTTTCTATTTTCATAGCAATCTGTTAAAATTAGTACGAATATACTGTAAAGCAAGAATGAAAAGAGGCCTCTTATGCTCGATCAAACAGCAAAATTATTATTTGTTTCATTAAAAAAAGATATGGAAGCGAAGTTAAATCGAGAGCTAACAGTAGAGGAAAAGAAATTTCTTCAAGACCTTTCAAAAAAGAATAGTCAATCTATGAAATAACGGAGCAACTAGACATGCTTCTAAAATGAAAAAGGCAGAAGGATGTACGCCATCCTCCTGCCTCTTTCTCATTCCATTCTCTCATTCGCTTCCTGTTCGTCTTTTCCTCCTTTAGCTAGCAAATAGAAAGCCGCCAAAGCAGAGATGCTAGAAAGGAACATAATGACCCCCATTGGTACAGCCGTATCTTCACCAGCTATACCGACAAGTGGTGCCGTTATAGCACCAATTACAAAAGGTAATAATCCAAGTAATGCAGAAGCACTACCAGCTCTGCCACCTTGTGACTCCATCGCTAATGAAAACGACGTTGTCCCAATCATTCCGATCATTGATACGAACAAGAAAATAGGAACAACAATTGAAAATAACGGGCCATTTATTATGGTCATAATGAGTAAGACACTGCTCGCAAGAGTAGCTGTTATTAAGCCAAAGCGTAAAAATGAACGTTCAGGAATAATACCTGCATACCTGCCAACTAAATGAGTGCCTACAATAATTCCAAGACCATTCACACCAAATAATAGACTAAACACTTGCGGTGACACATCGTAAATTCCTTGATATACAAATGGGGTTCCTGATACATAGGCAAAAATACCACCCATCATTAAGCCTTGAGTAAACGCAAACCCCATAAATGCTCGGTCTGAGAGTAAGCTTTTGAATGTCCGCAATGTATGACCTATACTACTTTGTGTCCGCTTTTCTAATGGCAATGTTTCTGTTAATCGATTGATGACAATGAGCACAATGATAAGACCAAGTAGAGCTAAAGAGATAAAAATCCAGTTCCAATTTGCTCCCGGTATTAGTAGCACGCCACTTCCGAAAACAGGTGCTAAAATAGGTGCCAATCCATTAATGAGCATTAATAGAGAAAAGAACTTTGTTAATTCTCTTCCATTAAATAAATCACGAACGACTGCCCGGGAAATAACAATTCCAGCAGCAGCAGTAAAGCCTTGCATAAATCTTGCCACAATTAACGTCCCTATATTAGGTGCAAGCGCACACGCTAGAGAAGCGAGGACATAAAGAAAGATTGAAATAACAAGCGGCTTTTTCCTACCTTTTGCATCACTCATAGGTCCAACCACAAGCTGACCTGCCCCTAATCCTAATAAACAAGCAGTTAAGCTCAACTGCACAAGTGAAGCTGGGGCATGTAAGTCTGATGCAATAGAAGGAAAGCTAGGCAAGTACATATCAATCGTTAACGGCCCGAAGGCTGCCAATGTCCCAAGCAATAAGGCTAAGCCAAACCGTTTACGTCCCGTAATGGCTGTTTGTTCCAAGCTACCCCTTCTCTCCAATAAATGAAATCGATTTCATAAAGCCACTGTCAGTAGATTCCTTTCTATTTTGCCACTGTTGCAGCCGAAAAGAAAGGACTAATTTTTGGTTTTAAAAAAAGAAGATTGCTCTCACTCTCTTTCGGGTACGTTAGTAAAGGCACTAATGAAAGGAGTACAGTATAATGTTTACATTCATTGACCTTGCACAGTTGATCATGTCTGCAATCATTATTTTACCTATTGTAACCATTATTCGTGAGTCAGGTTACTACTTAACCGCGGTTTTACTAGGAGCTTCAAATAAAAAATTGGTCGTTGGAAGTGGTCCCAAGCTTTTCTCATTAAAGACCATTGAGGTACGCCGTTATTTTTTTATGTATAGTTGGATGGAGTATGAGGAGCTTAACCCAAAAAATCGTTTTTGGCATGGGTTTATATACGCGTCGCCTATTTTATCAAGCACCATTATAGCTGTGATTGTAAACTCACTCTTAGCGGCACAAATCATCCCTGACAATATGTTTTGGAGTACCTTCATGTTTTATATCTTTTATTTTGTATTTTTTGATCTTATACCTGTTTACCTACCAGATGGGCAACCAACAAACGGAAGAGCCATTTTTGACTTGATTTGGCACGGTCAGCGTTCAGATTATTTAAAGAATGAAGAGCGTTCCTACACGAGCTCTCAAGAAAAAACGATGCAAAATCGTGATAAAGATAAACAAGAACGAGATGATCACTCAGACCCTAATCAAGCCGATCATAGAGATGGCTATACAAAAGAACAAAAAGAAACAATCGCCCATAGTGAAGAAAAAGAAGAAGACTTTTCAGACCATACAAAACGAGAGGAATAGTGCCTCCTCTCGTTTGTGGTGCTATATAGCATGGAAAGACATGTACATCTGTTTTTGCGCAATCAAATAAGCCCACTTCTTCACTATGATCTCGTTGAAACGTTCCCTCGATATCCCAATAGAACCGAACTGGAACAGACTGACTTTCCTGATACGTCATAATCTGGTAGTGCCAGCCGCTTGAAATGGATCCATCCATAAAATAGATAGCATGTTGATTAGCTGCTGTGTGACTGGACGTTAACTGCATCAACTTATTCCCTTTTTCGAGCGTGGACAATGTATTGAAATGCAGTCGTTCGCTCAAGTAAACGAGTCTCCCGTTCACCCGTATTCATCAGTTGGTTAATGGCTATAATGTCAAACCCTTGACTGTCAAAAAGTGCATAAATTTCTGCCTTTGTAAAAAAACCAAAATGGGTTTTATCTAATAATCCCGATTCTGTATACGTCCATGTACCGCTTAATAATTGTTCCATAATCGTGATATGGCCAACATTTGGGATGCTTGCATAAATGGAACCACTAGGCTTCAACAATGTCGATGCCGTCTTTAACACTTCCCATGGATCAAGCATATGATTGCTTGTTTCCAAGAAAAAACATCTACACTGGGTAGATGTGATTTCAATTAACGTTTGTTACCGCTCTACTTCTACGTTCTTTCTTCTAAGCCTTTCCTTCCCACTCAAGACTAAACTGTGTTAAGAATTGTTCCATATAGTGGTGGCGTTTTTCTGCTAATTCCTTTGCAGCATGTGTATGTAATTTGTCTTTTAGCTTTAATAACTTCTCATAAAAATGATTAATCGCTGATGTTTCTCCATTACGGTACTCATTCTTAGTCATCTCTTCACGTACAGCAATTGCCGGGTCATAGATGGCTTGCTGTTTAGAACCAGAATATTGAAACGTACGAGCAATGCCTATTGCGCCCATTGCATCGAGTCTGTCAGCATCTTGAACGATTTTCGCTTCGATCGTGCGTAGTTCCATTCCCTTGCTGAACGAAATCGACTGAATAATTTCGAGTATATGATCCACTTGCTTTTTTTCTAGATGTTGTTCTTTTAGGAAATGCACCACTTCTTGTATCGCTTGTTCCTCATTTGCTACAAGTTTGTCATCAATCGTATCATGCAGCAATGCAGCCATTTCAACAATAAATGAATCTGCCTCTTCAACACGCGCTAATGTCTTTGCTACATTCCTGACTCGTTCTGTATGAAACCAGTCATGTCCGGTTGTATCCTTCGCTAGCCTTTGTCTCACCCAATTTTCTGTATGTTGAAGTATCATTCAACCCCTCCTCATCCTTTTCTTTGCTTTGGATAGTAAAAAATGGACCGGCATACTATAAAGAAAATAAAGACGACACTTGGCCAAATCCATAGTGTTGCCAGTGATTCATTCAGTACAAGTAAAATCCCGTAGCCGATAAGTGGAAATGTAGCAGCAAATGAAGCCAACTTAAACATCATTAGAAATGTTAATTTTCGATCTAGTAATCTTGCTACTGACAAAGCGATTGCGGAAATGGAAGCAATCAACAAATAAACGGCACCAGAGAAAATAGGAAAGAAAACAAAAACAAAATAGACTAGGTAAATCGGTAATGCTAAATCACCTAACGCCCCTTCCCTATTTGAAAACGATTGAACCAACAGTGGAATACAAATAAAAATAAGCAAAATGCCTATATAAAAGAACGGGACCCCAATTCTCATTCGATTCAGTTGAAATACGGCTTTCTTTTTAGGAAGCTGAGCACTAACATTTACTTGCTGAAAAAAGTCTTTCATCTTAAGTACCTCACTCTACTAACATTCTTTTCTATTTTACATGATTTTTAATCGATGTGCTTCCTATCCGCTATTGTTTAAATCATTCATTTTCGGGAAACTAGTTTCTATCGACTCTGAATAGAATTGAGGAAATCTTATGGACTATTTGTTTAACAAATCTCAGCTTTTAACGCGACTGCTAGATCGGACGAAAGTAGGTGTGCTCGTAACAGACCCTTCCCAAAAAGATAATCCAATCGTTTACTCAAATCAAGGCTTTACGGATATGACCGGGTATGAAGAGACCGATGTTCTCGGGACCAATTGTCGGTTTCTTCAAGGTGAAGAAACCGATCAAGAAAAAGTAAACCAAATTAGGCAAGCTATAGACAATGAAGAATCTATCTCGGTTGAAATTATAAATTATCGAAAAGACGGAAGCTATTTTTGGAATGAATTAAACATTGAGTGTGTCACCCTTGATCGACCAGATATAAAATACTTTATCGGCATTCAAAAAGACGTTACGGTTCAAAAAGAAATAGAATTGAACTACTTCGAATCTGTACAGCGGATCGACACAATCTCAACGCCTATTGTTCCACTAGTAAATGGCATTGCGGTTATCCCACTGGTTGGTGAATTTGGGAAAGCTCGCTTTGACCATATGTTTGAAACCGTTACAAAGGAAATCTCCGAGCAAGACTTGTCAACATTAATTGTCGATGTTTCCGGGTTAGAGGAATTTGATGAGTACGTTGTTGAAGGGATTTTTCGCTTACGTGATATTATTCAGCTTGTAGGTACAGATACGATCTTAACAGGAATGTCACCGATTCTCGCAAAACAGTCGGTTGGCCTTCAAGAAACCACACTGAAAGGCATGAAAACAGCAAGCTCGGTTAAAGCATTTCTTCGTCACTATTTTGACCAAACGTGAAACATTATTGAATGGAGCCCGTATAGAGGATACATACAATAAGGAGGCTACAACATGGGTGATTTTCCTTGGTGGGTGCTTATCCCTTTGGCTGCTATTCTATTTCCAGTTTTCACTACCCTGATTAATAACCGCATGAAATTAAAAGAATTAGAAATGCGGCAAGGCGCCGGTCCAGAGTTTGACGAAATTGACAAGAAGCTTGATCAAATTCTTGCCCGTCTAGATGCATTGGAAGAAAAAAAGGAACAAGAGAAAGAATAAGAGGTTATCCACTCTTATTCTTTTTCCCAGCATGTAAGAAAGTCTTTAACTGTCGAGAAGCGCTCACGTTTATTCGCTTGCACGGCTTTTAAAGATGCTTGATAGAGCGTTTCTGAAGCATCCCATTTTTCTCTTGAGCGATCTTGCTCGCCTCCAAATAGTGCGAATGCCATCGCACCCATTGTATACACCATCGTCTGTTGATCAATTTTAGCCCCTCTCTCAAACTCTTCAGGAGACATAAAGCGCGTTGATCCCCACATCGTTCCCCTTTTATTAACATAAGGAGTCTTTGAATAAAAATCGATGTCGCATATGGTCATTGTATTTGTTTTAAAGTTATACATTAAACTCCCATCATAAAAATCAATGGATACATAGCCTTTGTTTGCAACCATTTGGTGGAAGGACAAAATTTGTATAAACGCTTTTCGCTTTTTTTCAAATGGCAATTGCTTGAAACGATAAAAAGGTGAATCAGGATGGGTATATTTTTCTGGGGGAGGAAATTTCCAATGTGGGTGTAAATTTTCCCCGTCTGTCCAACTAAAAACAAGTGCATAGCCACTCGGTCGTTCAATGGCTTCAATGTACGTAATTAAAGTAGGATGATGCAAGTCTTCGTACACCTGTTTCGCTTCTTTTAGCTGTTGAATGGCTTCTGATGTTGTATTCGAACCGTTAATAGTTTCTGCTCCTGCATACTTGATAAAATATCGTTTTTGCCCGGATTGGATACCAAAGCTTATATTGCCAGAGTCTTGTTGATCAAAGACAGCAAAGACCTTTCCATAGCTTTGTAACCAACTAAAATCATGCGCTTTTTTCAACTGTATCGTATATCCATTTAATTCTTGGAACACACTATTCCCCCACTCGTTTCGTTTTTTATAATGGTTCGCCATAGGCTATGTGACCATGTAAGTGTTTTGAATTTTAATAGTCTCCTCAATTCGTTACGCATACACGCATTCACTCTAGTAATAGATTCACAGCGGTCTCTTCTACTAGAAAAGAAGGAGTATGTCTCTTGGATAACATGGTTCGTATGATAAATGACTCGGACAATTTCTGTTTAAACCATTTTTTCAGTTCTGTTTTTCCACTCAATATCTCTATACAGTAGAATTTTCTATGTCGTATTTCCCTTTCTAAGTAATACTCTTTTAGTATCTCAACATTATGAATAGATAGCAAGTTAATCAAAAAAGGCAACTAGCCTAATAAAACGCTAGTTGCCTCTGTAAAAGCTAGATTTCGACTGATTGCTCGCTTATATACTTTCCTGCATGCTCACCTGAAAGCTTACCAAATACCGCACCAGACATTAAGCCGGAACCACCCGGATAATTATGATAAAAAAGTCCTCCAATCATTTCACCTGCTGCAAATAATCCGGGAATTTCGTCTCCATGTTGATTAAGAATATGACCATTTGGACTTGTTCTTACACCTCCAAATGTAAACGTTATCCCACACGTAACTGGAAATGCTAAAAACGGAGCTTGGTTAAATGGAAGTGCCCAATTACTCTTTGCCGGGTGTATCCCCTTCGTTCCTTTGCCATCTTTTATGGCCGGATTGTATTCTCCAGGCTGTACAGCTTGATTATAGTTATTGATCGTTTTGATTAATACATCTCCGTCAACACCCATTTTATGAGCTAGTTCCTCAATGGTATCCGCTTTATAGACCGAGGCTTCCTCGATCCGATATTCTTTTCGTAAATTTCCAAAAACATTCCCATCAAACAATTGAAACGCTTTTTGCTCCGGTTGTTTCAGCGTTTCTTTTCCATATTTGGCATAGGTGTAATTTCTAAAATCTGCTCCTTCGTCAACAAATCGTTCACCAGCGGTATTAACGATTAAACCTAATGGATAGGATGATTTTTTGTAAATATCACCAGGTTTAGAAAAATCCCCTGTCTCCGGTGCAAAATAATCCGTCGTATGTGCATGACAACCTTCCCATTGACCATATTTTACGGCACCTAGTTTTAAAGCTAATTCTAAGCCATCACCTGTATTATATTCCGTCCCACGAACAATGGCATGTTCCCATTCTTCACCCAACTCTTCCATACGCTTTGCTGCATTTGCTTCAAAGCCACCGCACGCTAAAATAACGGTTTTCGCAGTAATTGTCTCTTCTCCCTTCTCAGTACCGACTGTCAATGTAAATTGGGTTGATGATGACTTATCTAGATCTTTCAGTCGAGCGTTATAGGCAATCGAGATGCCTAGTTCTTCTACTCTCTTTAGCAATGACGAAATTAGACCAACACCTTTATTCGTTGTCTTTAACGGGAGCCCACCCCAGAACTGCTTTTTTTCACCATTCATGTAATATTGATTTTCGTTTAATTCAAATTGGATACCGTTGCGTTTCATCCACTTAATCGTCTCAAATGAGCGCGTCACAAGCTGTTGTGCCAATTGAGAATCGGTTTGTCCTTCTGTCACACGTTGCAGATCGTCCATAAATTCATCTGTTCCGTAGTTTGGCATTTGAATTAATCGATCTTCTACCTTTATGTCATCAGACAATACTTCTTTTAAGGAATGCCAATCCCCATATGCGGTTCGAATTGCACCATCAGTAAAATAAGAGTTGCCGCCTCGTTTTTGTTTCGGCGCGCGCTCAAGAACGAGTACATCTTGACCATTTTCTTTTGCGGCAATCGCTGCGCATAAAGCTGCGTTCCCTGCGCCAACTACTACGACTGGCCATTGTTGTTTCTGATGAATTATATTCATTTACATATCTTCCCTTCTGTCATGAGGTTTATTACATGATCGGTAAATTCGTTTGTCGTCGCTTGACCTCCAAGGTCAGGTGTTGCTATTCCCTTTTTCAATGTGGCTGTTACTGACTCGCGAATTATAGAAGCCAGTAACTGTAAACCATGGTCTTTCTGTTTCTCACCAAGCCATTCAAACAATAATGCAGTAGATTCAATCATGCCAATTGGATTGGCGATACCTTTACCGGCAATATCAGGTGCCGAACCATGTGCAGCTTGTGCCATCACTTTTGAAGCGCTTGCATTAATGGAACTTGCTAAGCCTAAACTCCCAACAAGTTCACCTGCTAAATCTGAGAGTATATCCCCAAACATATTTTCTGTGACAATTACATCAAAGTCAGGCATACGTCTAACTAAGTGCGCACACATCGCATCAATATGATAATCATCCACTTTAACGTCAGGGTACTGCTTACCAACTTCCCGACAAAGAGACAGGAAGAACCCGCTCCCTAATTTGATTACATTTGCCTTATGCACAATCGTTACCTTTTTACGTCGGCGCTGAGCTTTTTGAAACGCCGCATGGGCAATTCGTTCGATTGCTTTTCTAGTAAACACCCCTGTCGTCAAAGCAACATCTGGGGTCACCATCATTTCTCCTACTCCTTGGAACATATTTCGATCAACGTAAAAACCCTCTGTATTTTCCCTATAAATAACAAGATCGGCTTTGTCAATCATCCCACGTACAAATGGACTTGATTGAATTGGTCTTATATTGGCATATAAATCAAAATGATGCCTTAGCTCTCCACTTGGATTTCTAAGTTCTTTTAATTCAGCTGGGTAGGAAAGTGAATCGTGTGGACCCATTAACCAGCCTTCTAATTCAGATAGGTGCGCAATCGTTTCATCCGGCATACTTGTTCCGAATTGTTTAATCGCTTCTTCACCCATTTGTAGCGTCTTCCATTGAACAGCTACTCCCGCATGCAAGGCAGCCGCGGAAGCAATCGCTTTTGCAGATTCAACAATTTCATAGCCAATTCCATCACCGTGCAATACACCTAACGTAAGCACGACAGCACCTCCTTCTTTTTCGTTCATGCTTTTAGCTTACTAGCGTTAGGTCATGAAATAAAATATCATTTTTTTTGCATTTCCAATAAAATTTATTTATGATCTATCTCCATCGTCTGTATAAATTGAATAAAGCGCTCCACAACCGCTAATCTTGAAGCCTCTTCACTAGCAAGCAACCAAGTACGGCGAATAACAGGCTTCTTGTTTTTAAAATGTAACGGTTTAATGTACAGTTGATCCTTTTCAGATAAAGAAATCATTGGAGCAATAGAGTATCCTAACCCTTGTTTCACCATCTCTTTGCACGTTTCAAACCGATCTAGATCCATCTCTGTATAGGGTGGGTCTTCAAAGCGGTCATTCCACCAAGATTTAATGGACTCCGTTAGTGAAGTATCCGTTCGATAACTTAAATACGGTTGCATCGGAAGACTTTCTATTTTTAGTTTCGTTTTTGATATAAGCGCGAGCTGTTCTTCTTTCAAGAGCAACTTAATACCAGGCCAAGAAAAATCATTACGAAGAATACCTACATGAACAACATCATTTTGCAACAGATCAAGGATCTGGGTACTCCAGCCTGTCCGAACTTGAAAACGGACATTTTCATATTGATCGGAAAACGCTTTCAACATTTGTGGAAGTAAATATTGTGCATAATTACTAGAGGCACCGATTCTTAACGTACCACTCACTTCATTTTGCATATTCAGTAGTTGATCTTTCATTTGTTGATACGATTGAATCATTTCACGTGCTTGTTGTGCCAAATAATCGCCTTCTGATGTAAATCCAATCCCCTTTTTTGTTTTAAAAAAAAGCGAAACCCCAAGATCTTGCTCAATGCGTTTTAATCGATAGCTAATCGATGGCTGTGAAACAAATAATTTTTCAGCTGTTTTTGTAATATTTTTATTCTTATAAAGCTCATGTATAAGATGCCAATCTTTTTGATCCACCACATTCACTCCTTTTTTAAATTGTCCTCATTATACCGCTCATAGAAAAATTTTATAGTGTTTTATAAAATACAACTATTTTACTTATGTTTTGCAATCGCTTACAATTCGATTCAAGAACCAATTCAAGGGGGTTACAGCTATGAAGACAAAACACCTATCATTTTTTATTTTTTCATCCTGCATATTCTTTACCGCGTGCAACACCATTGAAGCAAACGATGCAAGTGAACAAACAACAACCGGCTCTTTATACGAGGATCGTGTTATTTCCTTTGTTGTTCCCTTTCAAGCTGGAGGAGGAACAGATGTATTTGCTCGGTTTATGACCCCCTATTTCTCGGAACATATTAGTGGCTCTCCTCGTGTTCAAGTTGAGAATATCCCTGGAGGAGGAAGCATTACAGGTACGAACGAATATGCACAAACTCGTAAACCAAATGGCAGAAACATTTTAACAACGAGTGGATCGTCCCATATTCCTTATATTCTCGGTCAAGGATCGGTTCAATACGATTTATCGAATATGACGCCGATTATTGGCTCTCCATCAGGTGGCGTTGTTTACACCAATCCAGAAAAAGCCTCTCAAGGTGTGCATGAACTTGTTGAGACATCAGGAGAACTTTTTTATGCAGGAATGTCTCCAACTGGTTTAGATCTTATCACCCTTCTTTCTTTCGAAGTCCTAAATTTAGATGTAAAAGCTGTGCTTGGCTATGAAGGGAAAGGTCCTTCACGTGTAGCTTTTGAACAAGGAGAAAGCAATATTGATTATCAGACAACAACTGCCTACAACCGAAATGTTGTGCCGCTTGTTGAAGAGGGTAGAGCGGTTCCCCTTTATAGTCTTGGTCAAATTGATGAAAATGGCGATCTTATCCGCGATCCTCAGTTCCCTGATTTACCTACCATTGAAGAGCTGTATATTGAATTACATGATGAAGTTCCTACTGGTGAAGCATGGGAAGCATATAAACAATTTGTCGGTGCCGGATTTACTTTACAAAAGGCGGTTTGGGTTCATGATGATGCACCAGAAGCTCATAAACAAGAGCTTCACTCCTCCATGATTTCATTAATAGAAGATGAACAGTTTCAAGCGCAATCAGAAGAAATATTAGAGAACTATCAACCGTTTATTGGAGACGATTTACAAGATCGCATTAACGCGATGCTAGACGTCAACGAGAGTACAGTTAATTGGGTACGACAATTTTTGTTAGAAAATTATGACGTCGATGTTAATCGTCTATAAAAGGAGTGCTGTTCATGCTAGAGGCTGCTTGGGAAGCGTTACTAATTGTTTTGCACCCATCACGAATTGGTTTTATGTTCTTAGGCATTTTTATTGGTATCTTTGTCGGATTACTCCCAGGATTAAGCGGAACCGTTGGAATGTCTTTGCTCCTTCCCTTCGTATTCGGATTAGATCCTTTTGTTGGTATGGCCTTGTTAATCGGTATGGTCGCCGTTGTTCACACTGGTGATACATTTCCTTCTATCTTACTTGGTATCCCTGGTACGTCAGGTTCTCAGGCAACGATTATGGATGGCTACCCTTTAGCGAAACAAGGGCAGGCTTCTAGAGCTATGGGAGCATCCTTCTTTTGCTCAATGGTAGGTGGAGTTGTAGGTGGCATCTCTTTATATTTAATGATCCCTTTTGCCCGCCCATTAATATCGGCTTTTAGCTCTCCAGAATTATTTATGTTAACGATGCTTGGCCTAAGTATGGCTGGATTACTCGCCGGAAAGTCACCAATTAAAGGCATTATCTCTGGCTTACTCGGCCTTTTGATAGGCTCCATTGGAAGCGCACCTGCCGTTGCCGAATACCGCTATACATTTGGTTCTTTGTATTTATCAAACGGTGTCTCATTACCTGTGGTTGCTCTTGCTATTTTCGCTTTTCCAATTATGATCACAATGCTTTCAAGTAAAGGAAGCATTACGAGCAATCGACCCATCAAAGGCGGGATTATGAAAGGCGTTATGGACTCTCTTCGAAATAAGTTCTTAGTTTTTCGTAGTGCCGTTATTGGCACATTAATTGGATTTGTTCCTGGTCTTGGAGGTAGTGTTGTCGACTGGATTGCTTATGGTGCTGCCCAAAAAACCGTTAAAAACAATACATTTGGTCAAGGGGATATAAGAGGAGTGATTGCGCCAGAAAGTGCGAACAATGCGAAAGAAGGAGGCTCCTTAGTACCTACCCTATTATTTGGAATACCTGGATCAGGGACAACCGCCATCCTTTTAGGTGGCTTAACTCTTATGGGGCTAGAAGCTGGTCCAAGAATGCTTGGTGCCGACTTGCCTGTCACTTTATCCATTGTATGGACACTTGTATTCGCAAATATTTTCGGGGCGTTACTTTGCATGGCTTTAATACGACCTATATCCAAAATTAGTTTTATTCCGAGTGAAAAGATTGTGCCGTTTTTACTTGTCTTGCTTATTCTAGGTGCTTATCAGTCTAATTTCTCATGGGGCGATATTATCGTCTTTATCGCTATTGGCCTTCTAGGCTATATGATGACCATTTTAGACTGGCCAAGGCCCCCATTACTAATTGGGTTCGTACTTGCGATTTCAGCTGAAAGATACTACTGGATTTCCATTGAGCGCTATGGTTGGGAATGGCTTACAAACCCTATTGTTATAGGCATTGGCATTGTTATTGCTTTCCTCTTAACCGGAGGAATGTTAATGAAACGGTTTAGTAAATCGGTTGAGTCAAAAGGGGGAAATATGTCGCTATGAATAAAGACATCTTGAACATTATCTTTACGCTATTTCTCTGCATCGTTTTTGGTAGTGCCGCTATTCTCGCTTTAGGATTTTCTCGACTAGCACAATTCTTTCCACTTTATGTGTCGGTGGCTGGAACCATTTTGTCCATCATTTATCTTATCGTTTTACTCATTCACTACAATAAAAATCGCACCGAGCATGAACGGATTTCTTTTATTAAACCGTTACGATACATCGGCTGGATTGTTGGTTATATTGGCGTTATTTACGTCTTTGGTATGTTTATCGCAACCAGTTTGTTTATTCTTAGCTTTTTGCTCATCGAAACAACGATGGTTTGGTGGAAAACGATTATCTCTGTAGTATGTGTGCTTGTCGCCATTTCCACTGCCAGCAGCTTGCTCGGCGTTTATTGGCCAACAAATATTCTAGGTTTTTAAGGAGTGATAGATGTGAGAGAGTTTGAACGTATCCGTGCAGCCATCATACGAGGAGGCACAAGTAAAGGTGTCTATATATTAGAACATGAATTACCTAGCAATCCCGTTGTGCGTGATCAAGTCATTCTTTCTATCTATGGAAATGACGAGCGTCAAATAGATGGATTAGGTGGGGCAGATGCTTTAACAAGCAAATTCGCAATGGTATCCGTCTCGACACGAGCGGATGCTGATATTGCTTATACATTTGGACAGGTGGGGATTGGCACAAAGACAATTGATTACGGGACAAATTGTGGAAACATTTTGAGCGGGGTTGGTCCTTATGCCATCGATGAAGGGCTAGTTCCTCCAGTCGAACCGATTACGAAGGTTCGCATCTATAACACGAATACAAATAAAGTTATCATAGCCCATGTTCCTGTCTTTAATGGACGATCCGTTTTTACAGGGGATTTCTCCATTGACGGTGTTCCTGGTACTGGAGCCCAGATTTTGCTTGAGTTTGAGCACGCAGCAGGAGCTGTAACAGGCTCGCTGTTTCCAACTGGCAATCGGAAAGACACGCTCTCTATTTCATATGGAGATGTCGAAGTAAGTATACTCGATGTGACGACCGCTGTTGTTTTTTTACATGCACAATCCATTGGTTTAAAGGGAACTGAACTGCCGTCACAATTAACCGTCGAGCAACTTCACCAGCTTGAAGAAATTCGAAGCGAGGGTGCCAGATTGCTCGGATTTGTCCAAAAGAGAGATCAAGCAACAGCGGTTACACCGGCAAGCCCCAAGCTGATCTTAGTTCATGAACCATGTGCGTATCAAACCACAACCAATCAAATGGTTCGAAAAGAAGGGATTTCATTTGTTAGCCGTGCCATGTCTATGCAAAAAATGCATCATGCTTTTCCTGTTACCGGTGGTCTATGCACAGCTATTGCCTCACAGTTGAAAGGGACTGTCGTAGCAGATGTGAATCACACTACATCATCCTCCAATATAACGATTGGTCATCCTTCTGGCACGATGGGCTTTTCAGCAAAAGTGGAAGAACAAGAATATGAAGAGCCAATCATTAAGCAAGCTGCAGTTGCACGAACGTCTCGGAGGTTAATGGAAGGCTATACGTATGTGCCTCGTTCTATTTATTGGCAGTCTTCATGAGTTTGTAATGATCTGATGAATCAAACCTTTCCACATTGACGTCCTTTACGACGACAGCTAAAATTAGTTTAAAAAGGGTGTTTTGATGACATTTTACATTGCATCATCGTTTCGAAACGTGGAAGCTGTCCGCACGCTAGCTACTTCATTACAGAAACTTGGCTATACACAAACATACGATTGGACTCAGCATCAGCGTGCCTCAGAAGCTCAGGAGTTAAAAACGATCGGCGAGCTTGAAAAGCAAGCTGTTGAACGTGCTCGTTTTTTTATCCTACTGTTACCTGCCGGAAAAGGAAGCCATGTGGAATTAGGGCTTGCTCTTGCAACAAATAAGCCGATTATCATTCATTCACCCCCTAGAACAACTATTGACCCTTCAACGTTCTACTTTCTAAACGGTGTCACTCATAGTAATAGTGAGCTAAGTGACCTTCCTACCATCATTGACGAATGGGTTCGTTCAACGTAACGAGCCCATCCATTTTTTTTAGACGACTTGAGCTAGATGACTGATCGCTCATAGTAAACAAACTGTTGTGCCTTTCCTTTCCACATAAATGATTCGTTGTCACGTCCTATTTCATGAAACCCGTTTTTCACTAGCACTTTTTGAGACGCTACATGAGCTGAAGTCGTCTTTGCTGTCACTTTTTGTAAATAAGGATGGCTCTGCGCTTCTTCTATTCCTAGCGCAAGGGCTTTTTTCGCATAACCTCGACCTGAGAAAGCTTCTCCTATTCGATACCCTACATCTGCCATTTCACCATTTATCGTTAGATTAAGACGGCCAATAAGTGCTCCTTCCTTATTGAAAATCAGATAGAAAAGGCCTTGCCCACTTTCCTCTTCCTTTATCAGTTCCTCTAAGCTTTTACGAAAGGCTTCTTTTTGATAAAAGGTTTCTCCCCTACTCGGTACCATCGTTTCAAAATAAGTGCGATTGGTTTGTTCAAACTGATACAATGTTGTTTCGTGATCTTGACGAAGTCTTTCTAATTTCAACCCCTGTTGAGTTGTTCGATTGGATCGGTTCTGCTGAGCCGGCTTTTCCTGTATGTTGTGCTTAGGTTTTTTGTTATCATTTACTTGTCTTTTCGTACTTTCTTGAAGATTCATCGGATCGTTCACTCCATTTCTTCTTGTTACTAAATTGTAATTTCACGCTCTTATCGCTAGAAAGCAGGTTCTCTCACAATTGATTTGTTTGATAGCATTTGTAATCAACTTTCGTAGCACGTATAATAATGCTACAATCCAAACTAGTAAACTGGTTATCTCTAAACCATCTAAAGAACGAACTACACCTAGGGAGTGGAAAGGATGAAGAAACGCCTCAATTTCAAAAGTTGGCTAATGAACGCTGTCACCACCTTTGCGGCTTTACTCGTCCTATTGGCTGGGGCACTTATGTTCGTTGGCTATAAAGCAACGAATCCAGCAATTCGACTCCTTGAAAGCAATCCTAGTCATTACGACCTTGCCTATGAGGAAGTTCAATTCTCGAATAAATTTGACCACATTTCATTAAGTGGTTGGTGGATTCCATCTGAGCATAATTCCCTTTTTAATACGGATAAAGCTGTTATTTTTGCTCACGGTTATGGATACAATCGTACTGAAATGCCGTTTAGTCCCCTGCAATTAGCCAGTCGTTTAAATAAAGAAGGCTACCACGTGTTTATGTTCGATTTTCGAAATTCAGGTATGTCTGAGCAAGCACCTACAACATTTGGCGGTAATGAAAAGACAGATTTATTAAGCGCCATTGACTATGTAAGTGAAACATACGAAATCGAGGATATTGCCTTAATGGGTTGGTCTATGGGCGCTGTCACTTCGATTATGGCAGGAGCAGAGTCTGAACAAGTGAAGGCGGTAATTGCGGACTCTCCCTTTGCCAACTTAAGTGAGTATGCTGCTGAAAGTTTTCAATACTGGACTGGCCTACCAAAATCATTTGCAACAGGAACGACCCGTGCCATTGGTGTGATGGTCCCTGGGTTTAATCCAACTGACGTAACTCCTTTGTACGCCGCTCAGTCGTATCCAGAAGATAAAGGGTTATTTCTTATTCACTCAATGCAAGATGGAGCCATTCCGTATTCGGAATCCGAAGCCATTCATCGGAGTGCTTCAGGAAGCGAACTTTGGCTACCGGAAAAAGGCGGACATATCCGTAGTTATTTTCATTTTGAAAATGAATACGAGGAACGTGTATTAAACTTTTTAGATCGCCATTTCATCAAGCATGAACCGTTTATCTCTGACCCCATATACTTTTCGTAAACCTTGTTGACCTATTTGTTCAACAAGGTTTTTGTTTTTATTTTCTCATAACATTCATTCATTTCAACAACCAAAATGACAGTTGTCATTTATTTTTGATGACAGCCATGTCTAGTATCGGTAAAAGCTACATTCTACACTTATATTCAAGCTATACTAAAAGGAGTTAATCATGACCGAGAGAGGATGGCTTGCTTTTGTTTTTTTATCCACGTAATCAGCTTAAACTATTTTTTTTGGACTTAAGTGTCTTTGCTTTTTTATTGTTTATCTTGCTTCAAGCTGAGTCTGAACTTTCTTATTTCATTCGACTACTTGCCTTTATCCTCATCCTCTTCTTATACGTTATCACATTGAACTTCAAGAAGTGGCTACATGTTCTAAGTAGTTTGCTAGGCATTTTGCTGTTCACCTTTTTAGCTATTCAAACAACCCCCAATTTGCTTATTTACTTATTTGTTTTTTCAGATGCCAGCGGGAATGTAAAGATTACACCCTATGTTTTGCTTACCCAAATCGGATTGGTATTGAGTTATGTAACTGTATCTAGCATTTCCTATGGGGATCCTTTTGCTTTTCTTACAACCATGTTCTTCCCCTTTCTCTTTCTTCAGCTTGCATTACCATACGTTATTCGAATGATTAAGCGTACACAAAGTTTGGAGAGGGATCTAGCTGTTGTAAATAAAGAAATCGAGTCTCTAATAAAAGAAGAAGAACGAAACCGAATAGCAAGGGATCTCCATGACACGCTTGGTCATACCATGGCTGTGATTAAATTTAAAAGTGAGCTAGCCATAAGACTAATGGATCAAGACTCGAAACGAGCAAAACTTGAAATGAAAGCTGTGCTTGAGGAAATAAAGGGTGCTTCTAAACAAGTACGGGAGGTAGTCTCAGAATTAAAGCACATACGCATTCAAGATGAACTACAGCACGGTAAATCCCTTTTCAAAGGAACCTATATCAACTACTTCATTACTGGTCAGCACTCCATTCCCCAGTTATCAGAAGTAACGGAATCCATGCTAGCGCTTAGCATTCGAGAAGCTCTGTTAAATTGTTACAAGCATAGTCGAGCCGATCGCGTTCATGTCCATTTTTCACTAAAAGATGCTACCCTGACGTGTGAAATAAAAGACGACGGCGTTGGAATGTCGCAAGAACGAGATCTTGATGGCACAGGTATTCAATCTATTCAAGAACGAATGGCGTTCGTTAATGGGAGAAGCGAATGGAATCAACATACTACAGGGAGTGGTGTTACGATCACGCTATTCTTGCCTATAATTGATAAAGGAGGGAACGCTCTATGATTCGAATTTTTATTGCTGAGGATCAAACGATTCTGAGGGATGCGTTAACTTCTCTCATTCATTTAGAGACCGATATGAACGTAATTGGTCAAGCTAGGACAGGAAAAGAGGTACTAGCATCTCCCATCATTCAAGAGGTAGATGTTCTCTTGATGGACATTGAAATGCCAGAAGGAACAGGTCTTGAAACAGCAGCTAAACTGAAAGACATCGGTTTTAACGGTAAAATTGCGTTACTTACCACTTTTTCTCGTGCAGGCTATATTGAATCTGCCATGCGGATTGGTGTAAATGGCTATTTGCTAAAAGATGAAGCGATTGAAGACCTTGTTGATGGCATACGTCGGGTGTATAGGGGCGATACCGTTATTTCACAAGCGCTTCACCAGCAGTTGTTTCAACTCCAACACAATCCTCTAACAGAGCGGGAACAACAACTACTATCGTCCATTTTGATTGGAAAAACGACCGAAATGATGGCAAAAGAACACTTTCTGTCTATTGGTACCGTCCGAAATTATTTATCTACTGCTATGCAAAAATTACAAACAACGAATCGATTTGAAGCTGCGCAAAAAGCAAATGAGAAAGGTTGGTTAACAACATGAAAGGAATTATTTGGGAATGAATGTATTTTTGAACTATGGAGGAATTATTTTTATTACTTTAGAGGTTCTCTCTTTACTCTGTTTGCTGTTATTCGGTTTAACACGGTATTGGTTTAACCGTAAAACGATTAGCACCACCTTTATTTTTTTATTTATTCTTATGACTATTTTAGAAGCGATACTGGCTTGGCTACTTTATCGAGAAACAGGAGAAATTTCCTCTCTACAGATTATTATTACCATCTTTGTTCTTTACGCCATTACTTTTGGGTATCAAGATTTTCGAAAACTTGATCGTTGGATGAAGAAAAAAATTGGTCAGTGGCGTGGAGTAAATCTATTGACAGCTGACGATAATCGCAAAGCTGAAAAACAAAAAGACCCATTCTACAAAGCAAAGCACTATCGACATACTGCTTTTATTCATATCGTTGTTTTCTTAAGTGCACAAATGATTTTCTTTTCATTAGGAACAGAATCAATCCTCGAAGCCTTTTCTTATCTTCAAAATTGGTCCTGGCTTAACGGTGATACACCTATTGATGCTACACCTTACCCTAATGAAACCATTTATAGTATTTCCATGATATGGGGAATTGTTTTTGTCGCCGATATGATCTATTCATGGTCATACACCCTTTTTCCGCAAAAGACAAAATAGGCTTTCATAACCTGATTTTGTCTGTCTATTTCTTCTCTCTATCCATATACTTCATTATAGAAGCGATACGAGGAGGGGAAACAATACATGAGCATTGCGCCGCCGCAACTCAATCAAGGTGATACGGTAGGAATTGTAACGTTAGGTAGCCCACTTTCAGCTGACACCATTCGTACTCGGGTTGATTATTTGGAGCAGCTTGGCTTTAACACCCTTTTAGGAGAGAGCGTGTTCAATCGAACAGGGTTTTTAGCTGGGTCTGCTGAGAGTAGAGCGAATGACTTTATGAATATGGTGTTAAACCCAGACGTAAAATGGATTTTGCCGACGCGAGGAGGTGTAGGCGTCGCAGGTATTATCCCTTATCTTGATTTCACAGAAATTCGTGATAATCCTAAGATTATTTCTGGCTACAGTGATATAACGATCCTTTTAAATGCCATCTACCAGTATGTAGACCTTATTACGTTTCAAGGGTTACTTCTGATTGATTTTCGTGATAGTACCCCTTCATATAATTTTGATCAATTCTTTTCAGCGACTATGAACGGCAATGCCCCCTACCGATTCCTTAACCCGCCTGGAATACCCTTACAAGGGAAGGTCGGTGGAGTTGGAACAGGTGAACTAGTTGGAGGTAATCTAACGTCATTTGTTGATTCGTTAGGCACACCTTATGAAATAAACACGAGGGGAAAAGTGATCTTCCTTGAAGATACACACGAAGCAACGAATACGATTTATCGCTATTTAGCTCACTTAGAAGCAGCAGGAAAATTTGAGGATTGTGTAGCTATTCTGATGGGTACATGTACGGATTGTCCAGTATCCTATAATACAAGTTACCAAGATTTAATTGATGCCTTTATTGTACCTTTAGGCAAACCTCTTGTTACGAATGTTCAATCGGCACATAATTATTATAAAGGAACGTTACCTATCGGCGCGAATGTACGAGTCGATGGAACAAACGGAACGATTACCATCTTAGAAAATACTGTAGCCGGTAATTAGGCATACAAGTATGTGACGGAACGAAAGGCGAATTGGCCCTATGAACTGCCACTCTGATACTGAAGTGATAACGTTGGAGAGAGCATATCATGAAGGCTGTTCACCTTTCTTTTTTTACCGTAAGATGAATTGTACACTCCCTTAGAACAAAACAGCATTCCTTCACAGTGATGACCTTGCTACAAAAAAGATTAAGGCCTTACCTATAAAACGACTCCCTTAGTGAATTCACGAGTCTGTTATGTTTCGAGATTCTTGTGGTTTTTTCACAATCGCTCTTGATCGAATCAATTGAAACTTATTGGTGCGTAATTCCAAATCGTTTAACCTCTTTCTTCATAGAGCAATGTTTTGTATACTTAAATGTAAACGCTTTATTAATTGAATGGAGGCTAGACATGACTACTTTTACTGACGACCAACTTTTACAGCTAAGCAAGCATGCGAAGAATACCTTAATTGAGCACCTTGGCATTACATATAAGGAGGTTTCCCTTGATAAAGTCGTTATGACAATGCCAGTGGGACCAAATGTGCATCAGCCCTATGGGGTTCTCCACGGTGGTGCTTCTGTTGTTCTTGCCGAAACAGCCGCCTCCATTGCTACAGCTATTAACATTGATCAGGATACTCATGTTTGCTTTGGTATGGAAATAAATGCGAATCACATTCGTACTATGGCTGACGGTTTACTTATTGCCACGGCCACTCCTTTTCACAAAGGGCGCTCCACAATGGTTTGGCATATTGAACTAACGAATGAAGAAGGAGAAACCATCTGTATTTCACGTTGTACCGTATCTGTAATGAAAAAAAAAGTTAACTAGCAAATTAAAAACAGCGTGTCCCCTTCAACACGCTGTTTAGCTCTTATACCGGACTTAATTCTTCTTTTGGATGGTACTCTTCTGTTTCGTCTACTTCTTCAGAAATTAGTCCTGACAATACATGCACTCGTAGGATAATCCCTTCTAATTGTCCTTCTTCGGTAACAACCGCCAATGGAAAAGCGGAGGTTAATGCTTTGGGAATTAAATCTGTCACATAGCAATCTTTGGTTACTTTTTGAATCTCTTTTGACATGACGTCACTTAAAGCTTTCTTTTCTTTAATGCCTTTAATGGCTTGATCAATTGTAAGAATACCTTTTAAGCGCTGACGATCGTCAACAACAAAAACGCTTGATAGTCCATTCCGCTTCATTTCTTTTACTGCCACATTTAGACCATCTTCTACAGAAACCATCGCGTTTGGCTTCATCATAATATGTGAGGCTTGAAACACTTTTGAACGGTCAATGTCTTTTATGAACTCGGAAATATAGTCATTTGCAGGGCTTTCCATAATTTCTTCTGGGGTGCCAATTTGAACCACTTTCCCATCTTTCATGACGGCGACTCGGTCACCAATTTTAAATGCTTCGTTTACATCATGGGTTATAAAAATAATTGTCTTTTGAAGACGCTCTTGAATATCGAGAAGTTCACTTTGCATCTCTCTCCGAATGAGTGGGTCAAGTGCACTAAATGGTTCATCCATCAATAAGATGTCAGGATCATTTGTTAATGCTCGGGCAAGACCTACCCGTTGCTGCATGCCTCCTGATAGCTCATCTGGGTACTTATTTTCATACCCCTTTAATCCTACGATTTCGATATTTTTCAAGGCAATTTCGCGCCTTTTTGCTTTAGGCATTTGTTTGATTTCTAATCCATACTCGACATTTGATAAGATTGTTCGATGTGTAAACAGTCCAAAATGCTGAAAAACCATTGCGATTTTGTTTTGTCGCACTTTTTTTAATTGGTTGTTCGAGTAAGCGACAATGTTTTCTCCATCTAAGACAATTTCGCCATCAGTAGGTTTATTTAATAAGTTGAAACATCGAATGAGCGTCGATTTCCCACTCCCAGAAAGACCCATAATGACAAAGGTCTCTCCTTTCTTTATATCCATAGAAGCATCATAAACACCAACGGTATGATTTGTTTTTGCTAGTATTTCTTCCTTTGTCATTCCTTGTTTAATCATAGGAATCACAGATTTTGGTTTTGGCCCAAAGATTTTTGAGACATTCTTAAGTGAAATTTGGATGGTCATGACGTCACTCTCCTATGTCTTTGAATTTTATTTGCAAATCCATTTGTCATTCGATCAATGATAATCGCAAGAAACACAATACTAAGTCCTGCTTCTGCACCTAGTGAAATATCAACACGATTGATCGCTACTAGTACTTGCGCACCTAATCCACCTGCACCAACCATAGAGGCAATGACGACCATCGCTAGTGCCATCATAGTCGTCTGATTTACACCAGCCATAATCGTTGGAACGGCTTGCGGTAGCTGAACCTTCCATAATGTTTGAGCTTTTGAAGAGCCAAATGATTGAGCAGATTCAACCATCGAAGGACTAACCCCTCTAATAGCCAACTCAGTTAAACGCACAACTGGCGGTACTGCATAAATAATTGTTGCGAAAATAGCCGACACATTTCCAAGTCCGAAAAAGAAAATTGCTGGAATTAAATAAATAAAACTTGGCATCGTCTGCATGGCATCAAGTATAGGACGCATCACGATTGAAAAACGATTACTAAAAGCCATTATAATACCGAGTGGAATTCCTATAATTAAGCAAATTAAGACAGCGGCTATTATGATAGCTAAAGTCGTCATCATTTCAGACCATAGCCCGAATGCTCCGATGATAAAAATAAAAGCACCATAGATGAAACCAGAACTCCATTTCTGAAAAAACCAGCCAAGCGCAATAACAATGAATATGAATAACCACCATGGAAATAAGTCGAGGAAATCATTAATACCGTTAATAGTATTCACGCTTATAAAATAAATAAAATCAAATACACCTGCACCAGCTTCTGTTAACCAGCTAATAAATGCATCTATATAGTCCCCTAGATTCAAACGAATATCTGGAAAATTGTTCATTGTCTTACGATACACGTCGGTGTATCCATTCACCTCGTTTCGGAAAATTCAAAACACTAAGCAGGCTAGCGCACAGCTAGCCGCTTTTTTTATTTAATCGCATTTACTACTTTTTCAGCGATATCCTCTGGTAACCAACTTGTCCATACGTCTTCATGCTCTTCCAACCAACGCATGGCTGCTTCTTCTTCCGTCAATCCGTCTTCTTCCATGTACAATAAAGCTTCTTCCGTTAAGGCACTGCTCGTTTCGTAATTTTCAAGAAATTCAACGACATCAGGGGCTTGGTCTGGAAGATGCTGATTAATCGCAACCGTTACATCGTTTGGAGGAAACTCAGTCGAACGGTCTTCTTCCCATTGATCTTGATTGTATTCATCTTCTTCCAGTAAAGTTAAATCGTATTTTGCCGTAATGCCCGTCGGCTCCCAGTAATAACCAACCCAACCTTCGCCAGCGTCATAAGCTCGCACTAAATCTGTTACCATGCCAGAATCTGAACCAGGAGCAAACAAATTAAACGTCTCACCGAGTCCATATGTTTCAAATTTAGTAGAGATATCATCATAAATCGCCCAATCACTTGGAGCATTCAACACTCGACCCTTTGAAGAATCTTCTGGGTCAGGAAAAACGTCTGGATAATCAACAAGTTGATCCACTCGACGTAAATCCGGCGCTAACGGTTCAATCCCTCTTTCTTCATCTCCTTCAATGACGTAGGTCGGCACGTAAAGACCTTGAACGTTGTCATCAAAATTTGTTGAGACTTCAATGATGTCGCCTGATTCAATGGATTCATCGTAAAGTTCTCTAATATTATCTGTCCACACTTCCATATAGACATTAATATCACCATCACGTAACCCTTGTACAGTGGCTGCAGTAGAACCCATTGTTGTATCCGTATCCATTTCATAACCTTCTTCAATAATGGTCTGAGCAATGGCGTTATGAATTCGAATGCTCTCCCACCCTGCATCGGCAAACGTGATGACCGAGAGTTCATCTGCATTTCCAGTGCCATCCCCGCATGCCGACAGCAGGGCGATTGCCGCTACTAGACTTAGACCCGTACCTATTCTTTTCTTTTTCATTTATTTACCCCTTTTTCATTTTATTTTTCACCTTTTTCAGGTGTTGATGCTGATAGAGGTTGCATAGATTGCTTCTTATTATATTGAAGCGTTTACTTATTCACAAACTTGATTTTTATGTGTTTTATAGAGTTTTCCGCCATAAACACCGTGGATTGAATAGTAGGGCTTTTCTCCCTTACAAATCGTCGACAATTCAATCATTTACGACATAATTCGACTTTAACCTGCTTTTTTTCTAAAATTCTAGAAACGAAGTCGTGAGTACCCTTTCCCGGATTATGTCGAAGTTAAACCAAAAAAGGCGAAACAAAATAAATCATTGCTTCGCCTCTCATCTACCTTTCTTATTGATTCTTTAGTGTCCGTTTTGTCTTTAACAGCTCTTGAAATTGCTGGTCTAGTTTATTCCTCTCAGTCTCATCGGTAACAGTTGATAAACGTGACAACAGCTCTGATAGTTTAAACTCAATGGTTAATAAAGACTCGTCTGGCTTTTTTAATTCTTCTTCCACTTGGTTAACTGCCTTAATCTGTGCACATTCATCATCGAAGGATAACTGGTGAGTTGCAACATCACTTATTAATGTCCGATCATGTGTAACAAACAGGATCGTACCAGGAAATTTGTTCATTACTTCTTTAAGGGAATCTTTTGTCGTTAGATCCAAATAATTTGTTGGTTCGTCTAATAACCAAAGATTCACATTACTTAAAAATACTTTCGCTAAGGCGGTACGAACTCGCTCACCCCCACTCAAGTCAATCCCTTTTTTGAAGACGTCCTCTCGTTGAAAAGCCAAGCGAGATAAGACGGTTCGAATAAATGTTTCTGAATAAGGACTGTTTTTCCCTACGTTTTCAAGAATCGTTTCCTCATCTAAAATATCGTGTTGATGCTGTGAGAAATAACCTATCTTTGCTGGTTTGGCGATTGTCATTTGTCGACTCTCGATTTGCTGTAAAAGCGTCGATTTCCCTGACCCATTTTTTCCTATAATGGCAACACGACTACCTGCCGGTACAACCCCATTCACTTCTTTCAGCAGCCGTCCCTCTATCCATACTTGAAAGGCTTCAAATTGAATCATTTGTTTACTGTGAACAACAGGAAAGCGACTTAGGTCAAACTGAATCTTTGTTTCTTCTTTTGGCTTTTCTTTTTTTTCTAGTTGATTCGCTCGTGTTACCATCGCTTCAGCTGCCCGGTTTATTTTTGCTTTCTGAACACCGCTGCTACGTTTATGCAAACGTGCTTCAGAATTCCCCATTCTAGACGGTGCTTTCTTAATCTGATCAGAACGGCGCTGTGCTTGTTTTGCCGCTTGTAAGAGCCTATCTTTTTCAAGTTGATAGGATTGATAGGCTTTGTGCGCTTTGTCCATTTCTTTTTGCTTTTGAACTAGATATGCATCATAGTTTCCCTCGTATGCTTTCACTTTTCCATCTTCAATCTCCCAAATAGACGTACATACATTGTTAAGAAATGTTTTATCGTGAGATGTAAGTAAAATACCTCCTGAGAATGAGGTAAATACTTGTTCAAGCTGCTTCATCCCTTCCATATCTAAATGACTGGTCGGTTCATCTGCTAGTATAAGGGCAGCATTTGCTTCCAGCGCTTGGGCAATTTTTGCTCGTGTTTGTTCTCCACCACTTTTATGAACATGAGCTGGTACTTGCCATTGCTTTGCTTCTCTCGCTGATAATGGAGCTGAGAGCTCATGAAGCTGTGGAATGTAGGCCATTTTTTCATAACGAGTCACTTGCCCAAAATCAGCTACACCATATCCTGCTAGAACATGCAACAGTGTTGTCTTTCCAGCACCATTTTTACCGACCAATCCAATGCGTTGGTCTTTATAAATAAATAATGGTTCATTATCTAAAATCACTCTTGCACCGAACTGTTTTTCTAATTTTGTTGTTTGTAGCAATAGCATATAAAAAACCCCCTCTAATACAGTTAGAGAGAGTTCGCCCGTAAGAAATTAGTCACCAAAAAGACACTACCCCACAAGCTCCTGTGGCGGTCGTATTCCTTTTAACCTAATCTATGAAAACAGACGAATCCTACTCTAACGTTCATGAAAATACTATCCAGCTCTCACTCGAGTGAATAATTGACTATTCCATTACGTTGGATCGATTCGATTACTGCTTCATTGTATTAGGCACCAATTTCCTTCCTTATAAGATGGCTCTAATGATGCCATAGGCAGAACGCTTTGTCAATGGCTCTGTTGGCTGACGTGTTTAAAAAAACTAGCATCGTGCAATCGTTTTCGCTGACATAGCTTGTTATAGGGTAAAAAAAGTATCTTACCTATTCGATAAGATACCATGCTACACGATGATTATACTCTCTACCGCTTTAAAGCCTTCTAACACATGTTCCTATACATGCCTAGCAAAAATCTGCAAGTATGCTAACTTGTCGATTCAGCTACAACTAAACGCTTCTTTCCTTCCCTTGCGGATAAAACAAAACTTTTACGAAGCCTTTTTCCCCTGATGTCATTCTCTTAAATACGTCAGGTCCTTGGTTGAGGGGGAGTCGGTGACTAATCATTGGGGCACCATTTATGGCACCTGTTTTCATATAATGAATCGTTGCTTGCCATTCTCGTCCAGGAAAAGGGGCAGAGAGCGCATTCCATGACCCATGTACACTTAACTCATTTCGGACAATCTGTTCGAAGTAAAAGCGTTCAATAGGTACGTCCCCATAAGGGATCCCTAAATAAACCACTTCTCCACCTTTTTTAGGAAGGGCCAGCACTTGAGCTGACGTAATAGGAGACCCTGCTGACTCAATCGCGACATCGACTCCTAAACCATCAGTTAATTCTCTTATTTGTTCATGAGCTGATTGTTCTTTTGAATTAACTAACACATCTGCCCCCATATGTTGCGCAATCTCTAGCTTTTCATCATCAATATCAATCGCAAAGATTTGACGCGCCCCAAAGATTTTTGCCCATTGGATTGCTAGCAGTCCAATGCTACCACATCCCATTATTGCCACCGTTGCTCCAGGCTGAATCTTCGTGCGATAAAAACCGTGTGCTACTACCGCTGATGGTTCAATAAGCGCAGCCGTTTCGTCGTCAACCTCATCTGGTAAAGGGAGCACTTGAGTAGAAGGCAAGACGATATATTCTGCAAAGGCACCATCCTGTTTGGCACCAACAACGTGCAAAGAACTGCACCTACTCGGTTCTCCGATTTGACAATAATGACACGTACCACATTGAAAGGTTGGACAAACAGCTACACGCATCCCTTCTTGAAGATGCGAAACAGATGAGCCTGTTTCTACAATGACACCTGTACACTCATGACCAAAAATCGTACCAGGAACGTATGGACCGAGCTTTTTATAACGAGACAAATCTGATCCACATATACCAACAGTTGAGATTTTAATGCGCACATCATCGTTATGAACAAGCGTTGGCACCGGAGCCTCTTCATAACGAATATCTTGAACACCATATAATTTTAAGGACTCCATACTTTATGATTGCTCCTTTGCTTGTTTTCCTTTACGCTTTCGAATAAGAGCAAACAGCGCGATCCCAACAACAATTGTGTTGAAAACCATTTGATGTTCAAAATAAAAATCACCGATTCCTCGCATTGGTCCTAGCATAAAATCTAAAAACATATCTGTCATCTTTATTTCCTCCATCCACTATGGGAGAAGGAAGAGTCTCCTCTTCCTTCCTCATATTGTTGTTATCCCTCTTCTACAGGAGTGAGTAGTACTTTAATCGCCTCACCACTTTTTATGGCATGATACGCTTCTTCCCACTGGGTGATATCATATTCGTGGGTCACAAGTGCTTTTGCATTGACATCCCCTCGATTTAATAATTCAAGGGATGGCTGCCAATCTGCATGTTTTTGGCTTCTTGTGCCAACCACACGAATCTCTTTTTGAACAATTTTCTCTAAATCAAACGATATTTCCGGTGTTGCAAAAATCCCAACTTGACAATATTGTCCTTTTTTCCGAAGAAGATCGAGCCCCTGCTTCGCTGCAGGTACTGCTCCTGAGCATTCATACACAATGTCTGCTCCATACCCATTGGTTATGCCATCAACAACGTCTTTTAAGTTCTCTTCTTGGATGTTTACAACATAATCAATTCCGAGTTCCTTTGCTTTTTCCAAACGAATCTTATCACTATTCAAGCCAGTAATAATAACTTTCGCACCTTTACTTCTTGCTACTTGAGCAGTTAACAACCCAATGGCACCTGGACCAAGAACGACGACAATATCTCCGTGCTGAACTTCCGTTTTCTCAACGGCATGATACGTACAAGCTAGTGGTTCTGTCATTGATGCCGCTTTGTAATCGACACCTTCAGGCAGTTTGTGCACACTCGCTTCTCGAGCGATGAGGTAGTTCGTAAAGCCGCCATCTTGTTGTGTACCAAGCCCTTTACGTCGATTACACAAGTTATAATCTTTCGTCTGACAATATGCACACTCTCCACAAATGGAATAGGTTGTTTCAGATGTCACCCGATCGCCTACAGCGACTGATGTAACTGCTTCGCCTACCTCAACGACATCTCCAGAAAATTCGTGTCCAAGTGTAACAGGTACACCCACTTTATAGTGCCCTTCATACGTATGAAGATCGGTTCCGCAAATACCTGCATATCGTACTTTAATCTTCACTTGTTCTGCTGCCGGTATAGGTTCTGGTTTTTCTTGTATCTCTAAGTTTCCAAATCCGTGATCTGTTTTAACCAGTGCCTTCATAGTGGTTCATCCTCCTCATAGCAGTCCGTTCACTTAATAAAATAGACCGAAAAATCTAACAATAATCCAGTTCACGATGTTTCCACCTTGGTCAATACTTGATATCATGGCTGAATCTGCAGGCATGTTAAAGCTTGCTTCTTGCGCCATCGTTGTAAAAAGAGGGGCCATATCTGTCGCGATATATAACGAAATGGCAATCATAACCGTACCAACGATAACGGAGTGAACGATATTTCCGCGAGCAGCGCCAACGATGAAAGCGACAATAAATGGAATCGTTGCTAAATCACCAAATGGTAAAAGCGCATTTCCTGGAAGTAATACCGCCATTGCTACCGTAATTGGTACAAGGATAAGTGCAGTTGAGATAACGGCCGGATGCCCTAATGCTACGGCTGCATCTAATCCAATGTAAATTTCTCGATCTCCAAAACGCTTATTTAACCATTCACGAGCAGATTCAGATACTGGTAATAACCCTTCCATTAAGATCTTTACCATACGTGGCATTAAGACCATAACTGCGGCCATTGCGATACCAATCTCCACAATTTCACCGACACTGTAACCAGCTAATGCACCAATGGTTGCACCTAGCACAAGGCCAATAAACATTGATTCACCTAAAATACCAAATCGTCTTTCAATCGACTCAGGATCAGCATTCCAATCTTTTACTTTAGGAATTTTTTGTAATCCTTTTACAAGAAAGATTCCAGGCGCATAGGAAATGGTACTTCCTGTTGCGATGGATACACCTGGTAAATCATAGAATTTACTCATCATAGGTGCTGTCCAATCAGCTACTTTCAAACAGACAACTTGGAATAGAATAGCAGACAGTAGTGAAATGAAAATGTTTCCAGATACTACGTACACCATTGCTGCTGTAAATGTATAATGCCAGAAGTTCCAAATATCTACGTTCATTGTTTTTGTTGTTTTTGTTACTAGCATAAGAACGTTTACTGCAAGCCCTAGTGGAATAATAAATGCAGCAACGACTGATGCCCACGCAATGGATGAAGATGCTGGCCATCCTACATCAATAACGTTTAATTCAACACCCAACCGATCAACCATTCCTTGAGCAGCTGGTCCTAAGTTATTCACAAGCAAGTCAACAACAAGAAAAATACCTACAAAAGCAATCCCAATTGTTAAACCTGAACGAAATGCTTTACCCGGTTTTTGTCCAAATACTAATCCGAGAATAAAAATGGCAACCGGTAGAATAACCGTTGCACCTAAATCTAAAAATCCTTGAATGAAGTTAACAAATCCATCCATGGTCGGTCCTCCTTTAAGTAAACGGAATTTCTAGAACCTAGAAATTCCGTTCTCATTCGTTTTTGTTTACGCCTTTAATGCGTCTAAAATTTCTTGTTTCGTTTTGTCGGTTCCAATACCTGTTAAAAAAGAACGGGCGTTAATGACAGGAAATGGGTATTCTGTTTGAGTCATTGCTGTTGTAACAAGTAGGTCAGCTGTATCACGATGCGCACCTACTTCAGAAATTTTAATTTGTACCAAATCAACAGGAATTTTATGTTCTTTCGCCATTTCTTCAATTGCGCTATTCACGACCGTTGATGTTGCGATACCTGCTCCACACGCGACTAATACTTTTTTCTTTGCCATACTAATTTCCTCCTTATGCAGTCAATTCTAGACTGTCATCAATTAATTGTTTTACTTCTTCTTTTGATGCTGCATGAACAAGTTGCATGAGTTTACTTTCATTTTGAAACAGCTGCATCAATTGTTGCAAAAGCGATAATTGCGCATGCGCTTCCTTCATAGCTAACATAAATACAATCTTAACTTCCACTTGCTCAGAAGGATCGCCACCCATCATTCCAAAAGAAACTGGTTCTTTTAAACGACCAATGCTAATGCTTTTTTCATTGACATGCTCAACATCTGTGTGCGGAATAGCAACTGCCACTCCAGCGGTTGGTAAGCCAGTTGGGTACTCTTTCTCACGTGCGATAATAGCCTGAGCGAAACTTGATTTCACAAGTCCCTCACGAACAAGATTATCTGCCATTTGCTTTAAAACGCTCTCTTGGTTCGTCGCCTCAATATCGAGTAAGATCGTTGATTCATCTAAACGCATTACGATTTCACCTCTGTTCTCTACTCCTCATCCATCGAATAAGTCATGATCATCGTTTCTATGTCTTCAATCGACGATGCTTCTAAAAATACTTCCCGGTCTTTCTTTGTAGCGGCAAGCTTAATGAGCTGCCGTAATGCCCGAATATGTTGATGTTTGTCTTTAGCAGCGATAACGACTAGCACTTTAATCTGTTCTTCTTCTGAAAAATGAACAGGGGTTTCTAACTGCAGTAGACTCATTCCCGTTTGTATAACGCCTTCTTCTGGTGCCGCATGTGGTATCGCTAGCCCAGGTCCAATGACGATATAGGGATCACGATCTTTATTGGCGACAAGCGCATCAACATAGCGTGGTTCTACGATTCCATTTTCAACAAGTGGTTTAGCTGCTAGCTTCAGGGCTTCATCCCAGTCTGGTACAGTATCTTTTTGCTGTATCATATCTGCTGTTAAAAACGTCTCTAATCCATTTTGAAAGGCTTCATCCTGATACGTCTTACGATCTTCAGGAAAAAAGTACGAATGGAGTGCTTCTTTTAATTCGCTTTCATTTTCAATAGTAGCGTAGCCGCTAATCATGTCCATTAATTGATCAATTTGAATCGTCATCGGTTTATAACCGTGAATGTCTTGCATCACTTGTTGCTTTAATCGATGCTTTTCTTCTCGACTCAAGAAGGCTTTCGTCACATATACCAGCTTATCGGTTGTTAAAGGTGTTTGGGAGAAAATAATATCGTATGATAATTCATAGCCATTGAATTGCCTCACTGACAGGGAATCAAGAAAGATAAACTCTGGAAAGAGTTCTTTTAGTTCCTTTAACATTAAGCGAGATACGGATACACCTTGCGGACAAACGACGATCGCTTTTGTTTTCTTTGCTATACTTTCACCTTGACGTGTCATCCAAGATCCGATCAGCATCGTTAAGTAAATCGCCTCTGTCTCAGGAATCTCCTTACCGAATAGCTCTTCAAGAGGGCCTAAACTACGCTTAACAAGGTGATGTAATTCTCGGTATTCAACGCTAAATGGATTTTGAACAGTCTCTATCTCCGTCAATTGATAACGAATTCGATAATACGCTGGCTTTGTATGCTGAACGAGTTTTTTCAACAACACTTCGCGCTCTTGTAAATAAATACAGGCACTTTTTTCAAAGGATCGTAACATGGTCGAAAGGGCTGGTAGTAAATCAGGAATGGAATCATCCTCTACTATTAAATCCGCCCAATGGACATTTGCCGTAAGAAGGTGTAGCGCGATAAATAGCCGCTCCTGCTTAGGTACGTCTGTCATGTTCTGAAAAATAAACTCCGTTGCTTGATACTCCTTTGTATCGGAAAGCTCTTCATATTCAATTGAAAAAGGTTCCAGACCACATCCACTCGTAATTCGCTTTAGTACGAGAAGAAAAATGTATGGCATAGCTAACAATTTTTCATCTGTAAAGCGAATACCTAGGCGCTTCTCCACTTTATCAATTCTTCTTTTCAACTCTTCAATTTCTTCTTTTTTTATAGTTGCTACATCTTCCAACCATGTCGTTTCTTGACTAGAATGCACAGCAATATCAACTAAATAAATGAGTAACTTCCTTATATGAAGCTCTTTTCCTTTTAAGCGATAGCCATTTCGACGTGAATAGTGAATATCGAGGTTATAATCACTTAATCGACTTTGTACACGCTTCAAATCATGTAAAATGGTATTCTTGCTATACCCTAACTCCGATTGAAAATGATATAACGATAACGCTTCTTCACTAGCGAGTAACATAAACAAAATGTAATGACTTCGCTGCTCTTCCGTTAAAAACCCTTGATCCTGCGTCCTGTTCGTTACATTCGCTGGCTGGCGTGATAACGTTGAAAAAACAGACTGATCAACAATGAAATGACCTTGCCTTGTTCGTTCTATCTCAGGCAGATCTTCAGATACAAGCCATTCATTAATTTTCTGAATGGTATAACCAAGCTGGCGCCGACTTAGATCATGTTTCTTCTCTAATACACCACTTGTTATTTGCCGGTTACTGATGATCTCATTGAGAATTTTTTGGCTACGATCATTCAATGCCAATGCAATCCCTCCTTTCTTAATGTGATTGTAGCATCGATCCTTTCAGGAAAGTATGCGCTTTCATCCCAACTTATCGAACTTCTTTTGTACATCATTGTGTTTTACAACCTAAATTCCAACTTTAACCATTATTTGAAATTGATGAACATGTTGCAACACCCAATACGGCAACATGTTCACACCCATCTTGTTACTTTGTTCTTAATTGGTAGCGAACGTAATATCGCCCATTCTCACGCTTTAATTCCATGCCTCGATAACCCTTCTGTAGTAAATGGCGTTGCTCATCTAGTGCCGTCAATTCTACTTCTTTTTCATCTAACACGACGACATCGTGTGTTTGGTTGAGGTTTTTAAAAAAGACAAATCGAAGTTTACCTCCATACTTCTCTTTTAACGCCACTACTTCAAGCCCTTGTTTAAATTTATCAATTAAACTAGCAGGATTTGTAGGCGCTACTGTTGCACAAATGAATGAGAATGAAGTCATTTCATTGACAAGTTTCTGCATCAACCAATCCCCCATTTTCTGTTGAAGACGTCGCCCTCTAAACTCGGGGTGCACAAAGGAGATTTCTTGATAAACCACTTGATTCAGCTGGTCTTTTGTTAAACCCGCATCAAGCCCTAGATGTTCAGTCTCCTCACTACTTGGTTGTAGCAATGCCCTAGCAGCAATAAGCTGCTCCTTAAAAAACACACCAACCATATAGCCTTTACCTGTTAGTATGCTCTCAAATTCTTCTTTCGTAAGTGTTGAAAGTTGCTCTTTTCGTTTAAGACTACTAAATACCGTTTTCTGCAGTAGCAATAATGCATCTATTTGTTCCTCGCTTAGCGGTTTAAATTGTAACTCTTCCATTTCTTAATCCCTTTCTTCCACGCTTTCTCAGTATGTAACTTCTTTTTTTATGCTTAAGCTTGTTTGCAGGATCAACTGAGTAGCTGTCGAACTAATGACGATCTCCCTTTTTGAAAGGAGGACTACTAGTGAATACGCAAGATGCGATTGCCATTGCCCGCGAATGGGTACAACATGTTGGTTCCCATCAACCTGGCTTCAAAGGTGCTTATTTAGCTGGATCTGTTCTCACACATCCACGTCTTGCTCCTTGGCCCGTTTCCTCGGATGTTGATATTATGATTATCTCAACAAAAGTACAGGATAAAAAGCTAGGTAAATTTATCTACAAAGGGCTCTTACTCGAAGTGACTACATTAGATTACCGTTTATTCCTTCAAAAAGAAACGATACTCGCAGACTATCATGTAGGTTATAGCTTCGCCCATACGATCGTCCTCAGCGATGTGGATGACGTTCTTGTACCTTTGCAAACAGAGGTCGCACGAGACTTTTATCATATGGAATGGGTGCACCGTCGTTGTGAACACGTAAAAGAAAAAAGCATAGCTGGATTAACAACTATACCGACTTCTGCTCCATTCCACGAACAAGTAATGAGTTGGCTCTTTCCAACAGGGGTTTTAGCCCATTTATTTTTAACGGCAGCCCTTGAAAACCCAACGGTACGAAAACGATATACAGCGGTTCAAGCAGTGCTTAAACGATACAACATGGAAGACGTTCATGAAACACTTCTTAAGCAATTACGTGTAGAGTCCTTGACTAAAATGACTGTACAATCTAGTTTAGACCAGTTGGAAGAGACCTTTGTCCTTGCGGTCGAACATGCCAAGACCCCTTTCTTCTTTTCCACCGATGTTACACATTCTGCGAAACCTATAGTCATTGAAGGGAGTCAATTACTTATCAATAAGAATCAATTTAGAGAGAGTTTCTTTTGGATCATTGCCACTTTCTGCCGCTGTCATATCATCTTGGCACATGATGCTCCTCATCTACATGAGAAACGTCTCCCTTACTTTAAGCAAGTCTTGTCATCCATTGGCATAACGACTGAAAAAGATCTCTATTCAGCTGCCTTAAAAACCCTTTCCACTGTTGATTATTTTTGGGATCATACACGCGCATTGATCGAGAACAATCCAGACATAATTCATGAGAAAAAGCACGGAGGCTAACGACTCTCCGCGCTTTTTTTGACTAACGTCCGTTCCAAATGAGAGGACGGAAATCTGTGTCATGACGTAAGCTTTGTATAAATGCAACAAGAAGATCAATCTCTTGTTCCATGTCTTGTAATGACACAACTTCCCGAGGCGCATGCATATATCGTAATGGCAAAGATACGAGAACGATTGGTACACCTTCACCCGTTAATCGTAGTTGATCTGCATCCGTTCCTGTTCTTCTCGGTGTTAATTCATACTGAATCGGAATAGTTCGTTCCTTTGCTATTTGCTGCAAGTGCTCATTTGCTTTTTTATTAATAGGAGCGCCTTTCGCAAGCACAGGGCCACCTGCTAACGTGACATCGCCAACCTTGCCCATTTCTGCGGTTGGATAATCTGTTGCAAAAGTGACATCCAGGGCAATTGCCAAATTTGGCTTTAAAGCTGAGCCTGCAAAATAAGCGCCACCCATATTTGTCTCTTCATTAACGGTGCTGACCCCTTGGACGCACACTTCGGGAAGACTGGATGCAAGTCGCTTCATGACTTCAGCCACAATAAAAGCACCTGTTCGATTGTCCAAACCGCGCCCTACTACACGATTATTGCGCAAGTGAGTTGGTTCAATTTTATACGTAATCGGATCACCAATAGCTACTACCGCTTGAATCTCTTCAGCACTCTCGGCACCGCAATCAATAAATAAATCATCCATTGTTAAGTCTGCATTTGCTCCACCATGATGTTGGGCGTTTGCACCAAACACACCATTAAGTTTCCCGTTCCTTCCGTGAATTTCCACTTCCATTCCTAATGCAGGTAAAGGACTTAAACGACCGAGCTCTTCTACATAGATAAAGCCTGATTCATCAATGGACTTCACCATAAAACCAATTTCGTCACAATGCCCTGCTAGGAGTACACGAAATGGGGCGTCTGGGTTAACCGTTGCGATTGCATTTCCAGCTAAATCTGTTGTTAAATTCTTCACATGAGGTTGCATATAAGTGAGCCATTTTTCTTGAATCGCCTCTTCATGTCCTGAGGGTGAAGGGGTTTTAAGCAGTTCAAACAAAAACGATGTATCCATAGTCCATCAGTCCGTTTCCTTTTAAAGTTCAGCTACTAGTAGTTGATTCTGCTCCTCATTCCACAAGAAGTAAAACCCCTCTTCCTCTACTATGAAAAAAGCCGTTTCCTTCACTAGCGACCCACCATCCATTGGCAAAATGATAGCCGCTAATTCGTTTTGCTGGTTTATTTTCAACATTTGTTCGTCTGAGTATGCATAATAACCATAGCCAAATTCATCTGCTGTTTGAAACGAAACAGACTGAATCACCTGTTCGTAGGGTTGAGCCAATATTGTTTCAATCTCATCTAAAGAGCTGCTCACATTGGTCTCGAGCTCTTCCTCAATTCTTTCCCGCTCCAATTCCTCCGCACCCTCGAAAAAATGGAAGGAGTCCGATTCAATAAATAAGTCGTCGCCATCATTCTCAATTTGAACGACACCTAGTTCGCTATTCTCTCTTACTACAGACACTTCTGTTCCAAACGGTAACGTCATAAGAGCTGTTGATGCTTCGGACGACGTATATAAAGAAGTATCGTCTGAATGAATGACTGCTTGTACAGGTTCGTCATAGTCAATCCAATCATCGGTTGCGTCTTCTTCCTCAGCTGTTTGAGATTGGTTATCTGGCTCAACAACCGTCGAACTCTCCTCAGCCTCAGCAGCAAAAAGTGGCCGTATCGCCACCAGATAAGCTGCAACAATAAATAAAGCTGCATAAAGAACGAGCTGACTAAAAAAGAGGATTGAATGTTTCTTTTGCTCCTTTTGTTTGGCGTGCTTCTTTTTTCCAGCACGCCGTGGCGCTAAATCAGTTCCCTCTGATTCGCTCTCCATTTGTTCGACTTTGGCAACCGAACGCTGCATTTTCAGCTCTTCTTTATGCTCTTTTTGCTCTTCCTTCGACAAGGATGTAAACCATTCAATATAGGCTTCATATTCTTCAACAACTTTTTTCTTGTCGCCAAACGAGTGCATTTCACCATTATGAAGCCAAAGGACCCGATCAGAAATGTTTTTTATTTCTCTAATGTTATGGCTAATAAAGACAATGGTTTTCCCCTGTGATTTAAATTCATCAATTTTATCTTTACACTTTTGATAGAATGTTTTGTCCCCAACAGAAAGCGCCTCATCCACGATTAAAATATCTGGATTTGTATGAGCAGAAATCGCAAATCCTAGCCGTGATTTCATTCCCGATGAGTAGTTTTTTACGGGTTGCTGAATAAAGTCACCAATGTCAGCAAATTCCTCAATTGAAGGCATTAAACGCTCTATTTCTTTCTTTGAGAAACCATGCATGAGACATTTTTGTTCGATGTTTTCATAACCATTTAGTTGATTGTTTAAGCCCACATTAATGGCAATTAACGACGTCTCACCATTTACGTCTAGATTTCCTTCCGTAGGAGGAATAACACCTGCTAAAATATTGGAAATGGTTGACTTCCCAGAGCCATTAATACCAACAATCCCAATGGTCTCCCCTTCGAAAATTTCCAGGGAAATGTCGCGTAACGCATAAAAATCACGATTTTCTTTTTGCATTTTCGGCAAGAACATTGCTTTGAGCTTTTCACTATTACTTGTAAAAAGTGTATATTTTTTTGTAACACCGTCTAATTTCATTTTAGGATTCATCCACAAAATCCCCTTTATAAATAATCAACAAAGCTGTTTTTAAATTTCTTAAAGACTGTTGCCCCTAAGAAACCAATTAAAAGTATTAACGCCCAAAAATAAATCATGTATGTGATATTTTCAAAAAACCACGTACCACCAATAAAAGAGTCCCTAAATCCATTTAAAATATAGTAAAACGGATTTAATTGCAACACGGACAGTAAACGATCATCCATTGAGTCAGGTGCCCAAATGATTGGACTTAAAAAGAACATCATTCGCATTCCAGCTTCAAGAAATTGATAATAATCTCGTACGACAGTAGCCAGTGTCGCCGAAAAAATGGTAAACACATAAAGAAATGCATATAAACAAAGAAAATAATACGGCAACTGGAGTAAATACACACCTGAAAAAACCGAATAAATGGCGAGTACAATGCACAATATACCGAGCATAATAAAGAAACTAATTGAATTTCCAGCTATTGTAATGGTCGGCAACACACTAACAGGAAACTTCATTTTCGATACCATTTTTATTTTCTTATGAATACTGTTAGACCCTTGTAGCACCGTAGGACTGATAAAAAACCACGGAATTAATCCACAAAGTAAGTACACAAAAAAAGGTGTGTCACCAACATCTCTTCCTGACCTGATCCCAAGTCCAAAAATAACAAAAAAGACCACGACTTGCATCAGCGGACTAAATAACTGCCAAAAAGCGCCTAAATAATGGAGTTGAAATTTACTTTTCTGTTCAAACGCTGCAAGTCTCCAAATTAGGTGCTTATTTTCGTATTGCTCTTTCAGCAATTGTAATAAGGCTTTCATTACCCATACTCCTTAACCTTTTCAAGATTAAATTCACACAATGTGCACGACATATTTTGCACCTATCTATCATATCACTTTCAACTCTAAATCGCTATTTTTGATGTTACCGTTCGTTAACAATTAAAAAACTTGCTAGAAAGTCCTAACAAGTCTTTTTATTTAAATCCACAGCCTTATGCTTCTGATTTTTCATTATACATCATCCATAAGCCAATATCTTCAAAGCCGATGTGTTTGTAGATCACCCCGGCACTTGGGTTATCGTAAAACAAGCATGCCACTTTTCCTTCTGAAAATACTTGCTCACATAAATGGTAAACACAAGCCGATGCATAGCCTTTTCTCTTATAGTCCTCTAATGTTGCGACACCCACAATCATCGCCGAATGGGTGTTTTCCGCAGTAGTAGAAGCGGTAGAGACTATTTTTCCATTTTGACGTACGAAGCTTGCTCGTGAAAAACCTGTCGCTAATTCGCGTTGTTTTTGTTCAGCCGTTTTCGGAATGGACTGACTAAATTCAGGAATTTGATCCAGCAACCTTAGTAACTCGGCTGCGTCTTTGGGTTCGGCTGATTGTACATCCTTTAATGAAGGGTTGTCACTCTTTGTCTTTGTGCACTTTGCATAATACATTTGTCTTTTAAGAAGAGATTTTTTTAAATACGGTTCAAGTTGTTCCGTCACATCTTTCAAACCAGACAATCCTTTAAAGGAAGAATCATTGTTTATGATTTCGGCAAATCCTTTAGCATCGTAGAAGCCTTCTGCAAACGGAACATAGCTTGCATGAAACTTGAGCAATACAGCGACTAGTTGATTGTCTCTATTAAATTCTCCCCATACCGTTTGAAAATCTGTTTCCATTCCATATGCTTCAATATCACCAATAATAAACAAGTTCTCCGCTGGCTTTTTCTTTACAAAGGCTAAGCATATGTCTTGATCGTTCATATGTAATTGTCTAATCATTCGTCTCCCCCCTTGAAGTATTCTATAGTTTACAAGTATTCTGTTAGTAAAGCTAGTCTTTTTAAGGAGTTTGGATAAATGAATAACGTAGTAAAGGAAGTTTGTCTTGAGAATGATACGCACGTTCACCAAGCCATTCAATATGGAGCACAGCGAATTGAACTATGCGACAACTTAGATGTCGGAGGGACAACTGTTTCATCAGAAACATGTAAACGAGTAGTCGCGACGTGCAAAAGTAATGGGGTAATGGTTATGGCACTTATTCGCTGTCGTGGAGGAGACTTTATTTACAATGAGGCTGAACTAAGGAAAATGGAGGCATCGATTTCATCATTTAAACACATTGGTGTTGACGGGTTTGTCTTTGGCTGTCTAACATCAGAGAACAAACTTCACGTGCCTCACATGCAAAGATTGTTACAACTTGTGGACCCACAAACGGTTACGTTTCATATGGCGTTTGATCAACTTGAAAACCCATTCGAAGCCATTGACCAGCTTTCCCACTGGGGAGTAAAGCGTATTTTAACCCATGGTCCTCACAAAGAAATCACAGAAAACCTCTCTACTTTAGCCGCTTATGAGACGTATGCAAACGAACGGATTGTCATCATGCCAGGTGGAGGCGTAACGAAGGATAATGCTGCTCATATTGCGGCTGCTACAGGTGTAAAGGAACTACACGGGACAAGAATTCTTTGGTAGCTTATTTAAATAACTTTTGCTGAAAGGCATACACAACCGCTTGCGTTCGATCATCGACATCCAGCTTTGATAAGATGTGGGATACATGTGTTTTTACTGTTTTAATTGTAATAAAAAGATGGTCGGCAATTTGCTGATTCGTTTTCCCTTCACTCATTAGCTTTAAGATTTCTTTTTCACGGTTCGTTAATGCTTGGTGCAACGATTCCTCCGTTCGAAAGGAAGAGATCATTTGTGCCTGAACTTTCTCATCAAGTACAGCTATTCCTTGTGCTGTTTTTCGGATCGCGTCAGCAATCTGCATCGCTGTCGACGTCTTAAGAACATAGCTTTTCGCTCCTGCCTCTAGTGCAGGACGAAGCTTGTCATTATCAAGAAAACTCGTGACAATAATGATCGTTGCTTCTTTCCATTGTGTAATAATTTCCCTGGTTGCTTCGATCCCATTCATTCCGTCCATCACTAGATCCATTAAAATAATGTCTGGTCTGAGCTTTAGCGCTTGTTCGACCCCTTCTTTTCCATTACTGGCTTCACCAACAACAGAAATGTCCTCTTGGGTTGATAAAAAAGCCGCAACACCGAGGCGTACAGTCTCATGATCATCCACAAGCAATACGTGAATCACGTCGTTTCCCCTCCTTCTATAATCGGTACTTTCACTTCAATACTCGTTCCTTGTCCTTCTACACTAATCATTCGTAACATCCCACCAATTTCCTCTGCACGCTCTTCCATACTATGTAGACCGTAACCGTGTGGCGAAGACGTCTGGTTAAAGCCTTTGCCGTCATCAGTAATTTTTAGTAAAGCAAAGTCGTCATACCGCTCATAGAACACGCTAATTTCATTTGCTTCAGCATGACGTAGCGCGTTGGCAATGGCTTCTTGCGTAATGCGGAATAACTGATCCTCCACACCTGGTTTAAGGGAAAGAGAGCGAATACGAACCGAAAAATCAATCTGGTGCTTCTCTGCTAAATCTGCTGTTAATTGTTCTACGCCTTCTTTAAACGACTGATTCTCCAATTGAATAGGCCGTAACTGGAGCAAAAGCGCTCTCATATCATTCTGTGCATCATTCACAACTTTTTCAATTTGTTCGCACCGAGTCTGTAACGCTACTACATCGACGTTTTTTTGATTAACTGCTGCAGATAATAACATCGATGCGGCATAAAGCTGCTGTGAAACCGAATCATGTAGTTCTCTTGCAATCCGTTGTCGCTCTTTAAAGACAAGTTCCGATCTCAGCTTCGACTCATTTTCCGCCCATTGTTCCATCACACGTTGGGAACGGTCAGCTTGATTACGAACTCTTGTTTCAAGTTCTGCAATAAGCATTTTAGCATCATTAAAATCACTAGACACTTGATTGAGCTGCTGTTTGCTTTCCTTTGTATTGCCATTGGCAACATGCACTAACGTAGCGTGTAACGCACGAACGTCTTTTTTCCAAATAACAGCAAGCATGCTGTAGACAATCAGTGCAAGTACTATAAAAAACAGAATAAGCCATACGAAAATCGGCACGTTATACGTTAATTCATTTCGAATCAATAGCTGTTCCCATTTAACTAAACCGTTTTTTTCAACATAATAGAAAAGTAAGCCTACTAGAAGTAATGGCACGAAAAAGACAATCATACCAACAGAACGGACGGCCTTCATCGATACATCACCTCAATATCTCCAGCAACAATGGACGTATAAATTCGCAGTCGCCGAGGAGCATCTTGATACGAGTCATTAACGACTTTTACGTTTTGATTAAACCCTATTTTATGGTTTCCAAATAGATCTGTCTGACCAAATAAACAAGCGTGCTCCACAGATACACCTGCATCATAAGGCACATAGAGTTTGGTACTCCCAATAAAACCCCGGATAATGACAATCGTGTCTCCTTTTGGGAGGACTGTGTTTTCAAAATGAATTTCCGTTGTACCAATACCTGTGTGGATATTAATATCATCACTGCGAAACCCTTCATGGTTTAATTGCTGATCTCCGAGGAAGGTGTTTTTAACAAACGCCTCTCGACTATCATTCGAAGCTTGTTCATTAATCGCTATTTCCATTTTAGTTGGTTTACTTGCTTTTTCCCAAAACAAGTAAAGCATGTAAAACAATGCACCAAAGACCATTAGTAAAAAGAAAAACGAAGACAACAGCGTTAAGATAAAGATGACCAGTCCTCCGTAGAACAGGAATTTACCTTTTTGCTTGCTCATTCGCTTTAAGCCATAATAAATCATCGCCGCAGATCCTACTAATACAATAAACGGAGCTACATTAATAAGTAGCTCTAATGCCGTTGCAGCAAGCAGGGCAAAGAAAATATAGGCAACATAATCTGTTCGGTTTCGCTTCACTCTCTTTGCCCTCCTCTGCGTTTGTAATCAGCCTTTAGTATACTACAAACTACTTTTCGTTCTCCTGCTTTTCAGCAAGTTTTTTTATTTCTTTATCAAAATCAAGAACCTGTCTTGGCTCGTGATCACTTTTGTCTTCCTCATATGCTTCAAATTCATCATTTTCTTCTGCATAATAGGTCCATTTTGACGCATGCGATTCAGCACGTGATTCTTCAGCTCTTGCAAAATCAGTAAGCTTCATTCGTTCCATTTTCTTTTTTAGGAAGTAAAGCTCTCTTCCTTTTTCTTCGAGCTTATTCACACGCTCACGCTGTTCTTCATAAGATTCCTTGTACTCACGAGCCAACTCCTGATAACCGTTTATTTCAAAATTCGCTCGTTCGATTAAATCCGTCGCTTGCGATTGTTCCGCAATGACCAATTGTTCTTTTCGCTTCTTTAGCATAGTCTCTGCTTCTTGCCACTCATTATAGAAATACTGCTCAAGCTCTTGCTGTTTCTTTACTGTTTCTTTCCATAACTTCATTTGCTTATCAAGCTGCTTGGCTTCTTGACCTCTCTTTTCATCCATTACCGGCTTCTTTTTACTTTTCTCTAATACTGCTTCAATATCAGCTGATACTTGCTCTTTTATTTGCTTTAAGATTGACATCTTCTACCTCCTGCATTCATTAAAATTTATCATAAGAATAATCTTTTGTTTCTTTCCATTTGTCGTAAAGCTTTAGCAGCAAGTAAAGCGCTACGACTCCAATAATTCCTGGCAAACTACTAATGCCTACTAGGACACCAATAACGAGTACAACCCACCAAAGTACCTTCATCACGACGGCTTCACTTAATGTTGCTTGACGCCACCCTAAGTAAGCAAGTCCAGCACCTGCTACTAATCCTAACATCGCTCCTAATGATGAAAGCAAGATGATGGAAAGTGCAACAGCACCGAGAATGATCCATCCTTTTGTTGTCATTACGTCACCTCCTGTCGATTTGTTACTACTAGCATACGATTCTGACCAATTCTTCGAAACGAGCTGAAGAACGATTTAGTTCTCAGTCTAGAGGCTGATATTAGAAAAACCACTACCTGAATGGTAATGGCTTTAACCGAGTGGCGATTTTAGAATAAGAGTGGAATAAGTAGTGCGCCAAAAAGAACTAAAACAATTGTCCCCCCTAGTCCTGCTAAAAACAAACGGGGTCCCACTTCTTGAAAAGCACGAAACTTCACATTTAAGCCAAGACCCGCCATTGCCATCGCTAACAAGAAATAGGCAATGCCAAGTAACCACTGTACAACATTTTCATGTAAGAAACCAAACGTTTGCACGAGGCTCATTGCTAAAAAACCGAAGACAAACCATGGGATTGGTAACTTTCGAAACGAAAAAGATTGAGCGACCTTTTTCTTCCGTTCAAACCACCACATTATGAAGATCATCAGCGGTAGTAATAACATAACTCGAAGCATTTTTACAATGATGGCATGATTTTCGGCTTCGATCCCACCAATTGAAGAAGCTGCAACGACATGGGCAATCTCATGTAACGTTCCACCTACAAAGATACCGTACTGTTCACCTTGTGGTAAAAGAAGTGGATAAAGTCCAGTATAGATAAGTGTAAAAAACGTTCCTAGTAACGCGATCGTCGCAATGGATAAAGCAACTGCTTTTTCCTGTGCTTTTATTACTGGCGCAATAGCAGCAATGGCCGCAGCACCGCATATGGCTGTTCCGCCTGCGAGCAGAACGGCAAATGAAGGATCAATTCTCAATTTCCTGCTTATCCCATATACAGTTAGAAAAGCGATAGCGCTTAAAACGATGGCATAAAGAAGACCACTTATACCCAAACCTTGTATGGCAAAAAAATTCAACCGGAGCCCAAGTAAGATAATTCCTGCTCGTAAAAGAACCTTTGAAGAAAACGCAATTCCCTCTCCAACATTCTGAGCCGCCTTTGTATAATTCCCCACAATCATTCCAATTACGATCGCCAGAATTAACGGACCAACTATTGTTAATCCTGGCACTTTTGCTAGCAAAGTGGCTACCGTGGCAAGTAAAGCGGTTAACCCTATTCCGATAGCCTTCTGTGTATTCATGTTGTTCACTCCCTAACCACTTAATCATAAGAACCTCCTCGCTATTTGTAAAATGAATAAGTATAATAACATTTATTAAAAAAAATAATAAAAATGAGGTAGTACAATGAATATTGATGAAATAGAGACGTTTATTACACTTGTACAAGAAAAAAATTTTACAAAAACAGCGGAGAAACGTTCCCTTTCACAACCTACTGTAAGTGTGCAGATCAAAAATCTTGAAAATCAGTTTCAAACTCAATTTATTAGAAGAACAACGAGACAGATCTATCTTACCGAAGATGGTCATTTCTTTTATAAAGAAGCTTTAAAGATTCAACACATTTATCGCAACATCCAAGAAAGCTTGTACGCTCGCCATCACGAAGCTTCAGGGCTGTTGAAAATTGGTGCCAGCTTCACGATTGGTGAATATCTATTGCCACAAATGATTGCATCTTTAAAAGGGCTTTATCCAAACCTGACATTTGCTATTACAATTGCCAATACGGATACAATTATGCAAAAGGTGCAGCACTTTGACGTCGACTTTGGCCTTGTTGAAGGGACCATTAAGGCAAAAAACATTGAACAAACACCTTTTAAACATGACCAGCTTGTCATCATCTGTTCAACCCGCGATGTTGAGCACTATCAAACAATAAATGATCTTCAAAATCAAAGCTGGGTTATAAGAGAAGAGGGATCCGGTACAAGAGAATCATTTGAAACATTAATCGAAACCTTTCAACTCACCATACACTCCTCCATCACCATCAGCTCCACTCAAGGTATTAAGGAAGGGGTTAAAAATGGGCTAGGCTTGGCTTTTATTTCAGAATCGGCTATTCAAGAAGAACTCCGCAATGGATCCCTTCAAGTGTTAAACCATTTAAACTTGCAGACCGAAAGACAATTTTCCTTCATCCATCGTCAAGGCGTTCCTGTTACGAAAAACACAAAACGCTTTATTAAACACGCATTATCCTTAGATTGATTGGACTTTATTCCGACCTTCTCTTCTATGCATTTGACCTAATCTAGTAAAAACGAGCGTTTGTCCCCTTTCTATTGCCTATGCATGAAAGAATTCTCTACATACAGTATTAACATAGCAAAGCGAAGGGAGGCGACACTAATGGGTTATGGTTACGGAGGAAGTTACTCTGATTATTCGAATTCAAACGGTTGTGACTGCTCTACTTTATTCAAACACATCGCTCGTGGAGAACACGTAAAAGTGATTCTTAAAGGCGGCGGTAAAATTAAAGGTGAATTTGTAGATGTACGTGGCAACGTGGTAAATCTAGCAAACGTTGATTGCGACGATAAATGTAAAAAAGCGAGAATCGTTACGATTTGTTGTGACGACATCGCAGCAGTAGAAGTTTAATGGTTTCAAAAAATAATAGGATTATGCGGAAGGAGAAATTAAAAATGGGTTACGGAAATAATTACGGCTACAATTCTTGTGGCTGTGGAAATTACGGTTCAAATAATTACGGTTCTGGAGACTGCGGTTGCGAAACATTTTTCAAAAACATCGCGCGCGGTGAGCATGTAAAAGTCATTTTAAAAGGTGGAGACAAAGTTACTGGTAGCTTTGTAGGTATTGATGGTGATACAGTTGAATTAGCAAATGCTGATTGTCACTCTCACGACCACTGTAAATGTGATAAGAAAAAAGTTCGCATCATTACAATCTGCTGTGACCAAATCGTTGCTGTAGAAGTCTAATTAAGAAGGCCTAAGTGTCCAAGCACTTAGGCTTTTTTCGGTATTGGGAACATTTTCACTTTTCCTAACGTATAGATTGATTACAGACCATTTGAAAGGAGTTTTACCAATGACCCCTCGTATTGTCGTAACACCTATTCGTGCACTCATCGATCAACCATTACAACTATCCGTTTATGACTTAATGCCAAAGCAAAAAGTAACCATTAAAGTACAAACGAAAGATGACAATGATGCAATCTTTGAGGCTAGCGCATTATATGAAGCGAATCAAGATGGGAATCTCCACCTTGCTTCAACAGCTCCCTTGTCCGGAAGTTACAAAGGCATTGATGCAGAAGGTTTAGTCTGGTCAATGGAGCGGATTGGGAAAAAGCACGGTGATTATTTTGATAAGTGGAACGCTGAGCCGCTTACCTACTCATTTACACTTGAAGACTCTTCTGGAAAGCTATTAGATACAGCTCATGTACATAGAAAATTTTATGATGAAACCGTTAAACGCGTGCCTGTCCACGAAGCAGAACTAGTTGGCACCCTCTTCCACCCTGATACTGCCCAAGCTTTCCCAGGTGTATTAGTAGTAGGCGGATCTGATGGTGGTGTAAATGAACATGCTGCTGCACTTCTTGCATCGAAAGGCTATACTGTATTGTCTCTTGCTTATTTTGGAGCGGAAGGTGTATCGAAAGATCTTGAAAACATTCCCTTAGAATATTTTCAAAAAGCTACCCTTTGGCTTAAATCCCATGATGCCGCAGATAACACCGTTTCGCTTATTGGCTACTCCAGAGGTGGCGAACTCGCCTTACTGCTTGCTTCCACTTACGACGACTATCAATCGGTTATTGCCGGAGCTCCAGGAGCTTATGTAACATCCGGATTACGTAACACGATTTATGCACCAATTCCAGCCTGGACACAACAGAATGCACCACTGCCTTACTTGAAATTCACTTACACAGCAAAGCATTTTCTTAACATCGGGAAAAGCATACTTACACGTAAGCCTTTTTCTTTCTTACCAATCTGGTCTCTCTCACAAGCAAAAGCAACAAATTTAGACGCTATTCGAATTCCAGTTGAGCAAGTGAATGCTCCTCTACTAACCATTGCAGGTGAAAAAGACGAATGTTGGCCGTCTGCTGATTATGCTCGAATGGTTCAACACGAACTTCATGGCAAACGAACGGACAACAAACACCTGTATTATGAGGAAGGTGGCCATTTCCTTGCCTTCCCCTATGGGCTACCAGGTATGCCAACTTCAACCTATATGCATGTTGGAGGTGGCATGATAATGGATTTTGGCGGCACGAAAAAAGGGAATGCCGATGCCGCCAGAGAAACGTGGCACTATGTGCAAGACTTCTTATTTGCGCATACGAAAAAGACCAGTTTGCACTATTCTTAGGCAACTGGTCTTTTTTTAACGCGAATCCCTTTCAAGTTGATATTCAAGCATTTTAATGATGAGCATCTGCTGTTTTTTCAGTTCTTCATTTTCTTTTCTTATTTGCTTGATTTGATAAAATAAGTAGAAAATGAGGCATATCATCACGACAACATAAAAAATAATCCTTCATCCTTTTCTAAATAATGGTTTTCTCAGCTGCTAGATAAGACTTCATCTTTTCTAACATCTGGGTAACCTGTTCATTTTTTTCTAGATGTACTTGGAAATATAGATAGGAGTACCACTGGCGGTAATAAATAAAGAAGGATAGTTCATCTACCCACTTTTTTTCTAATGAGAACGTTGATTGATAGCCTTCCAGCATGATAGAGGAAAACCATTCATACCAATCAGCTCGTTTGTCTTTTTCAATATGCAGTGATGCATGGTAAATCGCTATTGCGAGATCATATATATACCAATGCTGGATGGTGCTCTCAAAATCAATGATTGACGCTTTATTGCCGAGAAAACGACTATTTTCATGATGAAGATCATGATGGATCAGTCCATAGCTTGAATCGTCTTGCGTTAACGATGTTAATTTCTTATACACATTAAGCCACACTGCTTGTAGTGTATCGTCAAGTACAATACTAGCCGTTTGTACAATGGATTCCTCATGCCAGTGGTTCAATGGATAATAGTGGCTATATGCTTTTCCTGCGTGATGGATTGCCCCTATTTGCGCACCCCACTCAGCTATATTCCCCCCCGACAAATCAGTAATGGCAATGGTTTCACCCTCTATTCTTGACTGTACAAAGCAAAAATAACGCTCGCCACAATACATGATTTCTTCAAACGTTCGTTGTCGATTTGAATGAAAAACGCTTGCGGAAGGAATCCCTCGCTGATTCATGTATGTCATTACATTGATTTCATGCTCCATTTGCACCGAATTCGCTTGGTTTTCATGAAACACTTTTACAACATGTGAACCATTAGAAAACACATGATTGTAAAAGCCACCTATGCAAACAAATTGACGATCCTTAAGTTGATACCTCTTTGTTATTTCGTACAACACCTCATTCAAAACCCCACCTCCCTTTAATTAGCCTATCAAAAAAAGAGACCAAAGGTACTCTTTCACCTTTAATCTCTCATCACTTTTTATAATTGTGCTCGTTCAGCTGCATCAACCGTATGTTTTAACAACATTGAAATGGTTACAGGACCAACGCCTCCAGGCACTGGCGTAATGGCAGATGCATTGGCTGCACAACCATCGTAGTCACAATCACCAACATTTCCTTTATTGTAACCAGCATCAAGTACGACGGCACCCGGCTTGATCCATTCCCCTTTAATAAATTCAGGGCGACCAACAGCTGCAACAACAATGTCCGCTTGTTTGACATGGGCTTCTAACTCACTTGTGCGAGAATGACAAATGGTTACCGTTGCGTTTCGATTGAGCAACATCATGGATACTGGTTTACCTAGAATCGGGCTTCTACCAACAACAACAGCATGTTTCCCTTCGATTGGTAAGTCATAGTGATCGAGAATAGCCATAATGGCGGCTGGCGTACATGAAGGGTATTGGGCAAAATGGAAAGCATTTTGCGCAAATCCAAGAGTGGTAACGCCATCTACGTCTTTTTCAATTGCGATCGCATCAAATGCAGCACGTTCATCAATTTGCTCAGGAACAGGATGCTGCAATAAAATACCATGAACGGTATCATCCTCATTTAACTGCTTAATTGTTGCTAACAGCTCTTCCGTAGTTGTTTCTGTTGGCATTTCGATTTTCTTTGATTCCATCCCAAGCTTGCGACAGGCATTTCCTTTCATTCGCACATAAGTAGCAGAAGAGGGATCTTCGCCTACTAAAATGGTTGCGAGGGACGGAGTGATGCCTTTCTCATTCAGGGCTGTCACTCTTTTTGCAAGATCATCCTTAATGCGATTTGATACTTCTACTCCATCTAATAGTAAGGGCGTTTTCATTCAAACCATCCTTTCGTTATTTGAACGTGAAAAGGGCTATTCCCTTTTGCCCAGGCGCACGGCAAGTACGCTCTATGCTCCCTCGTGGTTATCCACATTGCGCCAGTTACATAGAGTCTTTACGTTTTTGTTTCATTTTAGCATACACTTTCAAAAAAAACACTTAAAACCATTCCATTTCCGAACAAAAATGCACTCTATCAAACTATTTGTACGTGATTTCTGAATTTTTCTGTGATTCGTTTTCTCTCATGATACAATGAAGCCAATTAAACAAGGGAGGAAAAATCATGTTTCAATCAACTCGATTACGACTGCGTAAAATGCAAAACACTGACATCTCACTTTATCATCAGTGGAGAAACGACCATGAGGTCATGGCTTCCACTAGCCTTGTCTTAGACGTTTACACATATGAAGAAACTCAATCTTTTGTCGAAAACGTGATGCTTTCCTCTGCACAGTCAAAATCATACATAATTGAAGAACTTGAACATGACACTCCTATTGGCGTCATTTCTTTAATTGGAATTGACTACAAAAACCGGAACGCTGAGTGCATTCTTGATATCGGTGAAAAAAGCAAATGGGGCAAAGGGTATGGCACAGAAGCACTTTCTCTCTTATTAACATACGCGTTTTACGAATTAAATTTACATCGATTATCGTTGCGCGTCTTTTCAACAAATGAAAAAGCAATTCATCTTTACAAGAAAGTGGGCTTTGTTCAGGAAGGAAGAATAAAAGAAGCCGTCTTTAGAAATGGAGGGTGGATTGATATCATTCATATGGGGTTACTACAAACCCACTATCAGCAACTTCTCTAGAGACTGCCACTCGTTCATGGATACAGTTTTTATTCGCTAGGCGATTGCCCTACTTTTTCATTTCTTTGAAGAAACTACAAACCATTTAGGGTACACCTGCATACCTTGATATAGAGAAACGCAGGAAGGGGGCATGCCAAGTGTCATACGCAGGCGGTGGTTACGGAGCTGGTGCTGGTGGCGGATTTGCATTAGTAGTTGTATTATTCATCTTGCTTATCATCATCGGAGCTTCTTATGTAGGTGGCGGATATTGCTAATTTGTTCTTCCAGATTGTAAAAAGATGACCTTTCGAGGTTGTCTTTTTTTGTTTACATTGCAACAATAGAATAAAAGCAAATAGAACGGAGGAAGAGCGTTCGATGTTACATACACAAACCATTTCTTTAAACAATCAACGAACCCACATGATGTCAGATATTCACGGGAATCTAAAGCTATTTAAAAAACTGCTCGCTACATTACATTATTCCGCTAACGATACTTTGATTCTGAATGGTGATGTTTGCGAGAAAGGGCAAGATAGTCTTGGCCTGATTCGCTATATAATGGATCTTTGTCATACGCATCGTATTTATACAACATTAGGAAATAATGACGCCATCCTCCTTCACCTTCTAAACGAAAACGAACAACTAGTACCCTACTTAGAACGACAACCTCATTCTCTTATTCATGAAATGCTTCGAGAACAAAACCGTGAATGGAAACAATTTTCTTCTATTAAAGAGATCGCTCAATTTTGCTTAGACCATTATCATGCGGAACTTGAATGGATTCAGCAGCTTCCTCATGCACTTGAATCCGAGGATTTTATCATTATTCATGCTGGTATCGAAATAAAGAACGATTGGAGAGAAACATCTTTAACAAACGCTTATGCCTTCCCATCCTTTTATGAGCATGGGCATGATGAAGAAAAGACCGTCATTGTGGGACATTGGCCTATTTCAAACTATTTAAGTCGTGAAAAAAGTCACTTAAATCCCATCATTGACTTTGACAAACGAATCATTTGTTTAGATGGTGGCTTGCAGGTCAAATCCATTGGGCAATTAAATGCCCTCACCCTCCAAGATGGGTTGTTCGACATAACCTATGTTGATGAGTGTGAACAGATAAAAGAAATTGTCCACTCCTTTGTAGATGAATCCAAACAAGGGACAATCAATTGGCCAAATTATGTAGTAGAAAAACGAGAACAACAAGAACATTTTACGCTCTGCTACAGTGCAGCGAACAAAGCGAATTATTGGATTAAAAATGAGTATTTAACCTATCAAGATAAAAAGTGGCAGTGTACAACTGATGTCAGTGCTTCGTTCTTAACTGTAAAACAAGGTGATCACGTTTCGATACTTGATGATCAATGCAGTGGATATGACTTAGCCAAAAAAGATGGCTATTACGGTTGGATTCCCAAATCTTGTACATAAAGAAAGATGTGAAGAGGTCTCTTCACATCTTTTCAAGGTAAATGCCATCATCATACTTCCACTCTAAATAAAACACATCGCGATAATGATCAATCCGCTGCTCATAAAGCTGCTTATCTAACCAGTTTTCGTCTAATCCGGCTTTTTTAATATTTTCCCAGTCAACCACGCCATCATTGATGAAGGTAACAGGTAAATAAACGGGATCTTCTTTTAGTTTAAAATCCTCATAGGTTGGCTGGTCGTATTTTTGTTTCTTTAGAACACTTATTTGTCCATCTGTCTCCAAAACCGCGTATGCAACCTCACGAACAGAAAAAGCGTCTTTTTGCCTTAATAGATGTTGAAGCTGATTCATGTCGAGTTTATTCCGTTTCATTTCCTTTCGGTTTAAGTGTCCGTTTTGAATAATGATAGACGGGTTTCCTTCAAAAAACTTCCTCGTCTTCCGAAACCGCTGCGTCGACCACTCAATAATAAACAACAGCACACCCCAAATTAATACTGAATACAGAATGGTCCCTAATTTCGTTTCGTTATCATAAATGGCATTCCCGACGAGTTCACCCAAAATTAATGCAGAAATAAAATCAAACGGCGTTATTTGCGCAAAAGACGTCTTCCCCATCACTTTTGTTAAAATCAGGAGCGCAAATAGTCCAACCGTCAATTCTAGAGTTGTCTGTAACAAATTTCCCACACCATAACCACCTCTCATACCACTCGTATACAGCATAGACCAAATTCGACGATTTCAGACGCTGAAACCTATACATGGTTTCTTTACAAAACTGTAAACTTCGATGATTAAAAAGTGGGTATACATAAGCATGAAGCAAGAGGAGGCAACAACATGACAGTAGAATCTATCCTTATCGGGGTAATGCTTATTCTCATTCAATTATTTGCACTACCGATTATTCGTCGTACACCTTTTGAAGAGCAGAAAATCCTTTCGTTATCAGGAGGCGTTGCGATTGCATATGTTTTTGTCTACATCTTGCCGACCATGCACGAAGAGCAGGATCAGCTTGGTGGAGATCTTGCATTAGACTCAGAGCTTTACTTTCTTGGGTTAATCGGATTACTCGTGTATTACAGTGTTTATAAAATCGCCAAGACAAAACACAATCAACATCGTTCCACGAATACATCTTATATCGTCCAAATCTCTTTCTTCGCCTTTTATACATTTATGATCTCTTACATTGTTTTTGCGTCAGATGTTAAAACTGTAGAAGCTCTTTTTTATGGCGTTGCTGTTGGGCTTCACTTTATCGGTATCTCCTATCACATTGGTCATGGGAATCAAACCGTTCACCGTCAATACGGCCGCTTCATTCTTGCCACAACAACACTCATAGGTGCTATTGCTGGTACAATCGGTCCTTCAACAGGTCTATTTGTCGATTCATTAATCGCTTTTAGTTCAGGCGCCATGATTTTTAACGTCATTAGTAAAGAATTGCCTGAAGAAGATTATGCTCACCTACCAACCTTTTTAATAGCGTCCCTCCTGTTTTCAGTTTCACTGTTAACGTTAAAAGCCATCTTTCAATGGTAATATACAAGAGCCACTCGACCTTTTTGTTGAGCGGCTTTTTTCAAGTGCTGATTAGAACTTCTATAAAAAAAAGATGCGTATCGCTATTAATGTTATCCCAATTGTTTTCAGTCATTTAAAGCTTTCATAGGATTCTAAGCAAAATGTACCGTAGATTATCTTACAAAAATACAGAAAATTCTATGTTTTGGTTGATACAATCACAAGATAGAGGAGAGTGGTTGGATTGACGAATGTGGTTAGAGAGAAAGTGACTGTAGCATCGTTAGAAGAGAATCAGACAATTCCTTGGTATCGTTCGTGGGGGCCAGGCGCTATTGTCGCTGCATGTATTATCGGTCCAGGTACTGTGACAACCGTATCCGTTGCTGGTGCCCAATTTGGATTTCAAGTCGCTTGGATTCTTGTCCTCGCTTGTCTTGTTGGCTACTTTATTCAACGACCTGTTATTAACTGGACTGTCGCAACAGGGACAAGCGTACTAGAAGGCATTCGAGATGACATAAGCAGCTTATGGTCCAAACTTATTTTCTTTGGCTTATGGCTCGGTGCCCTCGCCTTTCAAGCAGGCAATTTCATCGGGGCTTCCATGGCCATGAATCTTATTTTCCCATCCGTTCCAATGCTTGCCTGGGTTAGTTTGCTTTCAATTTCGGCAATGGGCATTGCTTGGTTTGGCGTCTACAAAGTACTTGAGAATATTAACCGAATTGTTATGATCATGCTTGTTTTAACCTTTTGTTTAACTGCACTTGCTGCTCTGCCAAACGCAGGTGAAACAATCAATCAAGGATTCACGTTTTCCATTCCGCAAGGAGACTTACTCATCGTGCTTGCGCTAATTGCAACCATTCTTGTTCCAAATACACTTGTAGCACTCTCAGGTTTTATGAAAGACAAATACCGCCACTCCGCTTACACAAAAGAACAAATTCGCAGCATTTCAATCAATGATTTAAAAATCAATTTCACCCTGTTAGCCATCATCTCTATTGCCATTCTCTTGTCTTCCGCTGCTGCGTTCTATGGATCAGGACAAACCATTAACAGTGCTGGAGATATGGCTGTGCAGCTAACACCTATTCTTGGATCATTTGCAACCATCTTTTTTGCCATCGGATTATGGACAGCCGGCTTTTCATCTGGCTTGTTTAATTTAACGGTGCAACCAATGTTATTCGGTCATGCATTCAAGCAATCAGAAAATCCAGACGCACCGGTTAACCGCATCATTTTAATTATTACAGGTCTCATCCCCATTGCACTTGTGTGGATTTTTGGAGGCTCTCCTATTGAACTAATCATTTCCGCCCAAGCGATTAACGGCTTACTATTACCTGTCCTCACAGTCGTACTCTATAGGTTGACGAACAAAAAAGATCGTATGGGTCGGTTTCAAAACTCCGCATCAAGCAACATCATTACGCTTTTCATAATTGGCCTCGTGACATTACTCGCCATTCGTGTGTTTATAAGTTTCTTTTAAACAAAAGCTTTAGTCTCAACTAAGGCTTTTGGCTTTAGCTCAACTATCAGATAAAGTATTACATTAGTCTCAATGGAAGTAACAAGATGCTTTATGCACAAATAAATCCAAGACATTGCAATTTTTAAGCGTCACGTTAGGCCCTGCCAGTGACAAGAACGTCTTCCTCATTTCATCACCTGTAAAAACGTACCAATTTGTTCTTTACAGTCGTTTACACATTCTAGTGAAAGCGCATGTGTTGCCGTGTACCGCTGCTCATGTAAATGTTGCGTTAGTTCAATTTCGACAGCATAATTCTCATCAATTTCACTAAATGTCAGCATCAGTTCTCCAGAATCATCACTAAATGATGCCGTTGTTTTGCGATTTAGCCAACCTGTGCCCGTCAGTTTCACTAACTCTTTATGAAATCTCCGCAAGCTAGAAGCTCGAACATAATAAGGTCCACTATGGCAATAAAAATTTAATGTGCTCGTCTTTAACCTTATCGTTAAATCAGCATCAGCAGATTCTTTATAATAATCATCGAGTATAAGCGCGATCGATAATTCCTCATTACTAAATTGGAGAATGTCCATTTTTTCCCTCGCTTAGGTTTCGATTTTTAACTCTTTATATAAAATCATAGGTTCCACCTCAAGACCAATTAGTTTAGCATTCCAATTCGTGCCTACTAACAAGCCATCTTCATTCATTCCATGCAGCCAGTCTTTCTTAAATTCTGTTAATCGTCTAAACAATCCCCCATAAGAACAAAATCTCTTAAAGAGATTGATAGTTTTCCTGCATTAGACTCTGTAAGAAAATCGAAATCTACTAATTCAACGACTGGCTCCCGAGAAGCTACTTTTTTGGCACTAAAAACCCGCACTTACATGCGGGCTTGTCGTTAACCATTATGCAACACGTTTTTTTCGGCTGAAAAACTTTCCGTGCTTATACGTTAATTTAACAAGTGTATTTTCGCCAAAATAGTAAATAGGAAAGAAGAGGGCAAGTACAACCAAGCCTATTGGCCAATTTTCAATGAATGGAAGAATAGGCAGTAACCATCCGTTAATCTGCTCACTTAAAAAAATAAGGAGTCCAGCAAATCCTAACGCTGGTATAAGTAATAATAGTGATGTTTTTACTTCGTATACACGAGATTGGCAACCACGACATTTAAATGAAAAGGGGATCTTTGCATCGTAGAGATCTTCTTCCGTAAAGGGCTTTTCGCAAATGGGACAAAGTTGGCTCATTAGGGCTCCTGCTTTCTAAAAGTAGAATAGATAGGTACATTTGTAGCAATATATATTTCCATTATACAGCCAATTAGAATTTTAAATTCTAAAGATTTTCTAAAGTTTCTTCTACTCGCTTAACCTCTTCTAACCAACCATCCAACCAATTTCTCGGCAAGGATAAGTGAGAAAGATCAATGCCTTCTGTTAAGCGATCACTATCAATCGTGTTGGTGATATAAAGATCCCACTGCATTGTGATCGTTTCAAGAAGATCTCTTACTTTATCCGTCAAGTGTTCTTCGGTAAACAAGATCTTTTCACATTCATCTGAAAGCTCTAGATGCGTGATGTCACCTTGAATGGCTTGCTCAAGTAAAAGTCGGATTTTTTGTAGATAAACGCCCTGCCAACCGTTTTGGAAAAATTTCAAATCTACAGTATAAACCTCTTCTAAAGTTTCATGATAAGTTCCTTATATCTCTCTTCTTTTTCCATATTAACCTTCCTGTTTATAGAGTTTTTATTATTAACCAAGCATGATAGTAAGTTAAGCCTTTTTAAATGATCACTAAAAATCCCATTCGAAAACTTCTTTCTTTTTTTCTTTAGACCAATCTCTGAATAACACTTTGTGTATCCATAAGTATTTCTCTTTCTTCATATCATTTGTTAATTGATCAGACCAATCAACAGCAACTGGGGTATGTTCAAAATATGAATTTATTGTTCTGAGAAATTTATCATATTGTAATAACTCACTTCCAGGTATATCCTCAACACTTTTCCCTCTACTTTTATAATCAAGTATTGCAAGTTCTTTAGCCGTTATGGGTGTACTGAGTCTCTTAACAACCCCTATTTCTGATGGCGTTCTTTCCTCATTTAAAGACACGAAAAAATGATAACCTTTAGGCATTCGTTTTAATCCTTTTTTACTGTCCGTCTTTTGTGCACAATACAACCAATCCCCTTTATTTGCATAACTATTTAATTCATCATTATAAAAACCTATTAACATTTTTATGTACGTTCTCACTGTTTCTCTCCTTTTTGCGGACTTTGTAACTCCATATCGCTTGTTCATGAGACAATTTTAGCGCCAGCCACGCTCGTTTGAAAACGTCTCGTAATCCTTTGACGGAACATAATTCCATTTGTCATCTGTCTTTTCTTCAAACGCTTCCGCTGCTAGTGTCAACAATTCTTCGCATTCATCATCTTTCGGCATTGCCTCTGGATGTTTTACAACATGTTCATAAAAATCTTTGCCTTTTGCAACAGCGAGACAGCGCGTATAGAGAAAGAAATCTGGTGAAAAGAACGTCTCCTCATCCACGTAAGCTGCTTCACCAATAGACCTTGCATGTTTCTCTGTATCAAGCTTGTATAGTTTCTGCGCAAGCGCTTCTTCAAACTGTTTCATCTGCTTCTCTGTCAAGGAGGCAAGCTTATCTCTCGCCTTTTCCAGCGGATCATCTGCGTCAAAATCTATCAGACTGATAATCTCCCAAAATGTTTTTCCAGATAGGGGGGTTATTTTTTTTTCACTCTCTGCTTCTTCCTTCTTACGTAATTCATCAAGATAGAGATCCGCACTTTTGTGATCATGATTGTCTAACCACATTACATAGGGCTTAATCAAAAAATAAAATAGAGATACCCCACCTATAGTGCCCCTTGTTTTCAATAATCGTTCAGCTTCTTTTTGATTGAGTGGCCTGTTGCCTACAAAGATTAAATCGTTAACATCAATTGTCTCTGCGACAGAACGATCATAATCTTTAAAAGGCAATTCAAGTCTCTCATCATCTAAGCTAGGAATAGCATGATCAAAATAACTTGTTAAAGTAAATAATACTCCATCACGTTTATTATTTGCATCATACTCTAATACTTTCATTACTGAGTAATAACCATTTGGTAACTCATAAGCATAGACATCTCCTTGGTTAAAGTCCATAAGTCATTCCCCTTTTATCGTTTATATTTAGGCATTGGTCTTTTATGTTTTCCCGCAGCCCAATATAAATTTCCTTTTTTATTTAACCTATTAACATTTGCTTGTTCGTATAAGAGAGCCCTTTGCCTTCCATTAATATTCTTTCTTACAGTTACTGCTTCATAGCCCTTGCCATATTTTCTGGCTTGTGCTCCTCCCCTAAATGAGATTCCTTTTTTATTAATTCTACCTCCGCTAATTCCCGTTTTGACAATCCTACCATCCGGATCTTGTATTTGATACATATGATGTTTCTTCATCGACTTCTTACTATTTCCATGTGCCTTCTTCGCAAACCTAACGCCTTTTTCGCACCTTTGAATATTTTTCCTGGTCCGAAGTTGGATGCGGCTGCCCAAGCAGCGCCTTTCCAGCCCTTACCTGCTTTATACGCTTTGTATCCGTGGTATGCCGCAAATCCTGCGTTTACCGCAAGCCACACCCAATGCCCGTCCGGATCAACTAACATCACCGAATTATTATTCGCATACGTATAGCCATTTTGCGTAATGATGTCGTCTTCATTGCCTGGATCTGGGTCTAGGGATAAGAACACGCCGTGCTTTGGCTCGTAGTAGCGGGCCATGAGGTAGTACATGCCGGTTTCATGATCGTACTGGTAGCCGGCATAGCGGTACGTGTTGTCTTTGACCGCTGCGCTTTCGTCAGCTTTTAATAGGTTGCCCCACGCATCGTACTCATACGTTGCGAGTCAGTTGCCGTCTTTGTCACTGATGCCAAAAAAATGTTCTAATTCAATTGTAGTAAAGGATTATGCATTCTAAATAAACTTTAAATCGTCTTCAAAAAGCCTGCATTTCACATGCAGGCTTTTTGTGTTATGCCGCTCGCTTTTCCGTAAAAAACGCACCCCTTTTATAAAGATAATATGATAATGCTTTTCGACTAAAATAATAAAATGAAATTGAGAAAATCCTTTCCCTTTGCGACATCGAGACAGTGCGCATAAAGAAGAAAATCTATCGAAAAGAACATCTCCTCATCCACGTAAGCGGCTTAACTAATTGATAACTATTTAATCATTAGCATCATTTCTCAATGTGATATATATTATGATTTGAATACAAGTAGATACCTTTTTCTGAAAAAGTAACTTTCTCCACAGTTCCAATTCTTTTACCTGTGTTATCTACGGGGATGATTTCATGAGCCTCTCCTCTAATACCGGACGGAATACAATATAAATGATTTTTCTCTGTTCCTATCCAAAAACATTCTTCGTATATGCCTAAAGCGTCACATGTCCCTTTCATCTCAACTGTTCCTTCCAACACCCACGCTTTTTTTACTTCATTTGAATCGTAAGCTAATATGTTTAGACCACTATAGTATGCTAGAAAATATTCATTTCCATGTTTTGTGAGTGCATAGCACTCATCTATTGATGGGGAGTCAATTTGGTAAACAAATTTGTTGCCCATCTTATAGATTTGTTTACCGATAAGATTATAACAGTAAATAACACTTCCATCTGGATTCTCATCAGAGTATATTTCTGTATCGCCTACACCAAACCATAAATGATCGTTATCATCAACGTAGTAACATGTGATATCATTGACATCTAAAGTAAAAGCCGAATTTACTTCTCCTTTAGAATTATAGACTCTAACGATCTTTTCTTTACCTGGCTTAGCGAAAACCAAAACGTAAAGACCTTTCTTAGTCATCTGAAAAAAGCGAATTGAATACCCATTAATCTCTTCTTTTTTAATAGAGACCTCTTTTTTTTCATAATGCGTCAAATGATTGATTATTACATATTCATCTTCGTGTTCTACAATATATGATATTAGATTACTGCTAGTAAAATCCATAAAGATTGGGCGTTCATGGATACTTAGTAATTTGTTAAATACCGTTTTCATATTTATTCTCCTAGAATTCAGAGCCCACCTTAAAGAAGGCTCTGCAAAAATTATTTTTAGTATGGAAAGCTCGTAATTACTCTACCTTTGCTTCCCACAACAACTCTTACTCGTTTTGTCTGTCTTCCGTTATCCTTCTTAATGCCTACATTTTTTCTTGAATTTTTTTTCGTAAACTATTGTACCCGGCTTATTACCTGGTCTAGCCTTGCCTCTTGCTAAAGTCGAACGTGACGTATGCTTTGCAGTTCGATTATTTTTAAAAAGACCTTTATCGCTATACTGGCTGTCTCTCCCCTTCATATGCCTCTGTTTTATATGACCCCATGATTGCTTGTTAAAGAAACCTCTCTTCGCAAAACCTAGCGCCGCTTTCGCACCTTTAACATATTTCCCTGGTCCAAATGCTGACGCAACTGCACCGCCAACACCTCTCCAGCCCTTACCTGCTTTATACGCTTTGTATCCGTCATATGCCGCAAATCCTGCGTTTACTGCAAGCCACACCCAATGCCCATCCAGATCAACTAGCATCACCGGATTATTATTCGCATACGTATAGCCGTTTTGCGTAATGATGTCCCTACCGCTTTTTGAATGCGGCGTCCGTCTTCATCGTACGTGTACGTGACGAATGGTTTCGTTTCGCCTTTTTTCGTGACAGCGGTAATTTGATCGGCTGCATCCCACGTGTAGCTGTACGTGCCGTCTGTTAGTCGGTTGCCGTTCTTATCGTACGTAAACGACTCGTTGCCCATGCTTGTTAGCTGATTATAGACATTATAGCTTGCGGATTGTACTTAAAAACCACTCTTATTAGCAAAAGCCCGCATTTTTATGCGGGCACGTTCTATAAACGACATTTTATAGCGTTTAAAAAAACAGTTTAACTTCGTCTTCGTCAAGGTACGTTTTTAAGAAACCTTCTATGCCTTTCCATCTCTTCTTCACTTTATTTGTCTCATGAGACCAATGGTATACGAACTCATTATCAACGTGAAGGAAATACATATCTCCAAATGATTCCATTGCTAGAATTATCAGATGCTTATTCTTTGTTACTTCTGCATACATGGTCTTTATGACAGGCTCGATGTAGAGATCTTTTTCTGGGTTATACGCTTTATGTTCATCGTATAATTCTGCTAGTATGAGACCATCCAAATCTCCACCGTTACCTGTCAAGAGAAGTTCTTTATACGTTTCTGGTAAAGAGAGTTTATGACATTCTTCCCAAGCATGGATTTGTTCGATTGTTGCTCCTTCATTTAACTCGTAGTTTTCATTACCTACAATTCGATCTAGTTGCTTTGTCAACTTTTTATTCATACGACTCATCCTTATGAAAAATCAATAAACATACGATTTTCATAATGTTCCTTTCCTACTTTGAAAACCTGCTCTAACAAAGCATCCAAGTTATTAAATTCACGGATTTTTCTTAAGCTGCCCTCTTTAAATTCAATTACTTTTTCCTCTTTATCAAATGCGAACACGGTTCCATTTATAAAAGATTCCCCAAAGAAGTAATAGTCTTTCAAACGTGTTGGGCCTTTTTTTTCAAGAGAAATTAATCGAACCAACTCATTTAAATACCTCGGCTCATGTGTTTCTTCATGGTAAGATAGATTCTTATAATTTCTTTCAAGACCAGCGATATGAATAAGGTCAAACAGGTAAGCACCATTCGTTTGCTTTAGAAAGTTTTTATAATCTAAAGGCATCTCACCTTGATAACTGCTGACACTAGTTTCTAAGGTATTCAATTCTTCTATGGATAAACCCAAACTAGCCGTTGAGTGCCATCCCAAATCGTCTTCTTTCTCCCCAAATAGAATGGCTTCCGTTCTCAACTTCTTTTTATCCTCATTATAAATTGAATGTAAACACTCTATAATTTGTTTTTTACTTTCCTTCATCAATTCTTATTACCTCCTCATAAGTTTTCCAGTAGTCTTTTTCCACCATCTCCCATTATGATGCAACCTATAATGTTCTTTTCTACTAACAAATCGTATATTATTTGGGTTACCAGCAAGTTTTGGGTGATGTTTCACATTCCTAATATGATGCCCAATCATTCCTTTGGCCTTGCCCTTGTTAACAATCTCAGCCTTCCTTTTATTTGACCAGTTTCTTGTTCCTTTTCCCGTTCTTATAATCATATCTCTCTCTTGCTTCCAAGCATTCCGAACTGCCGACCTTCTTTGTGTTGCTATTTTTGCACTAGAATAGAGTTTCTTTGCTGCTTTAAATTTACTGCCGCCAATAAATCCCCATGCAGCTGCACCAGCAACACCCTTCCAACCCTTTCCAGCTTTGTATGCTCTATATCCATCAATTGCTGCCCATCCAGCATTAACTGCCAACCAAGCGATATGCCCGTCCGGATCAACTAACATCACCGGATTATTATTCGCATACGTATAGCCATTCTGCGTAATGATGTCGTCTTCATCGCCTGGATCTGGGTCTAGGGATAAGAACACGCCGTGCTTTGGCTCGTAGTAGCGGGCCATGAGGTAGTACATGCCGGTTTCGTGATCGTACTGGTAGCCAGCATAGCGGTACGTGTTGTCTTTGACCGCTGCGGTTTCGTCAACTTTTAATGGGTTGCCCCACGCATCGTATTCATACGTTGCGAGTCGGTTGCCGTCTTTGTCACTGATGCCAATGACATCGCCATGAGCGTTGTAGTGGTAGTAGTATTTGACGCTTCCTTTTTTCATCGCGACGAGTTGACCTGCGTCGGAGTACGTGTACGACTTTGTGACGGCGTTTGAACCGTTCGTTTCATAAAGGACGTTGAGACTATCACCGTCGTAATGGTAGTTCGTAATGGTGGAGCCAACCGCTTTTTGGATTCGGCGTCCGTCTTCATCGTACGTGTACGTGACGAATGGTTTGGTTTCGCCTTTTTTCGTGACAGCGGTCATTTGATCGGCTGCATCCCACGTGTAGCTGTACGTACCGTCTGTTAGTCGGTTGCCGTTCTTATCGTACGTAAACGATTCGTTGCCCATGCTTGTCAGCTGATTATAGACATTGTAGCTTGCTTTTGTTTCTGATGTTTGCCCATTTTTTGTTGTTTTGACTGAGGTTCGGTTGCCGAAGCCGTCATAAGTGAATTCGTTTTTCGTGCCGTCGCGTAACGTTTCGCTCATGAGCTGGTCAAGAGCGCCGTACGTATACGAAATCGCCTTACCGCTACCATCTTTAATGGAGGTACGGTTTCCATTCGCGTCGTACGTCATGAATTCCTCTAAAAATGGTGCGCCCACTTCTGATCCGACTGTCAGAGCGGTAACGAGGCCGCGTGGGTCATATGTGAAGCTTGCGCCTGTTCGGTTTCCAGATGAGAACGTTTTGACGTTGCCTTTTTCATCGTAATCAAAATGGTACGTCGCGTCCCCATCTTTCATGCGAATGTTTTGTTCTTTTTTGTTGTACTCATACGTGTTCGTTTGTTTGAATGTTCCGTGGGTGAACACGAATGTATTTAGTTTATCGGATGTCTCTGAGTAATTCCATTCTTGCTTTCCTGTTCGTTCGGCAAGCGTAACCATGCGGTCTTTTTTATCGAACGTGCGGACTTTCGTTCCGTTTGCTTTTTCGTCTTTCACCGTTAGCTCGTTGCCGTTTTTATCGTACGTAAAGCGGTAGGCGATTTGACCGTTGTAGCTTTTCGTCGCCATTCGATCTGTGCCATCGTACGTTAATTCGGTTGTGTGCCCGTTCGGTGTTGTTGTTTTAATGAGATTGCTGTTGGCATCATATTGGTTCGTTACGACATCGTTAAACGGTCCAACGGTTTTCATCAGCTTGCCAGCTGTGTCGTACTCGTATTTAAAGACTTGTGCTTGTCCTGATGATGGCGCAATCGACTTTGTCAGCATATTGCCGTTTTTATCATGGGTGTACGAAATGCTTGTGCCATTTTCAAGCTTTAGCTGCTTTAATTGATTGGCTAGATCATAAGTGAATGTTTTCTTTTTACCAAGGGCGTCGGTGGATTCTGTTTCGTTTCCGTACGTGTCAAATACACTTGATGTTGTGAAACCTAATTCATCTTCTACTTTCGTGACATAGTTTCCTTGATTGTCAAACGTTTGTTTCTTAATGACATTGCCTTCAAGCAAACGCATGTCGTCAAACCAAGCCGTTCCACTACCTTGAATAAAGAAAGAAACATCTACTTTTGTGATTGGCTTACTCTTCGTTAGTTTTAATGCCGTTCGATTCCAGTCGTTCGTTCCTTCTGGGAACGTCGCTGGGCCAAAGTCTGCAGTCGTGCCGTCTGTATAAAATACTTTTGCTTTTAAGCCGTAGTTCGTTGACTTTACATTGTCTGCTTTTGATAAACCTGTGAACGTTAAATCCATTGCTTGTTCACTGGCTGCTTGGTTTAACGTAACCGTTTGTTTGTATTCACTGACTGCTTGTCCTGCTGTTTTAACAATTTTAACGGACTTCTTGTCATCAAATCCAGCGCTGTCAACTGAGCCACCAGAACCGCTCCAGCTTGTTAAATTGTTTAGAAAACTTGAGTTTTGAATCGGGTTGTAGCTTGATGATACTTCTGCTCGTTCTAGCTGTACTTGGTCAAACCATGCGCTTCCACTTGCTGTTGGTTTTACTTTTTCTAGCTCTAAATAAACGCGAAGTTTTGCCGTATTTGCTGGCGTTACGAATGAAAGCTGACGCTCTGCCCAGTTTTGTTTACCGACAAGGTGACTGTGACGGTTATCAATCCATTTAATTCGTTTGCCGCTGGCATCTAGCGCTTCTACATTTAGAAATGCACGCGCGTTTACTGTATCCGTTTTAATTAGTGAGCTTAATGTGTAGGAAACGTCTGGTAAGGCATCAACGACTTGAGTTGCTGCTTGATACACATGCTCGGTCACATCGGATTGCATCGTCATTTTCAACGAATTCGGACCTGCCAGCTTTCCAGCAGACTGCTTTTCAACTACATACGTACCGTTTGACTGTTTATCAATACGTGTCCAGCTCGTCGTACCGTCTTCAAAGCGACTGTTTGCTAGAAGATTGGCTGCCGTTGCGAGTTCATGGCTTTCTTCGGTTAGGTTTCCGTTTTTCGCATACTTAGACGCCGATGCGGTTTTCCCACTTTGATCGGTTTCCGATACAGCATCAAGACCGTCATACGCAATCGTTACTTCGTCACCTTCTGTATCAATCATTGATGTGACGTCATGGTTGTCGTTATACGTATACGTTTCTGTTCCGTAATCATCAACGGCTTTAATCACATTGCCATCTTTATCATACTGGAAGGATTCCGTTGGCTTACCTGATCCAATATCATTCGGGTCGGTTGTTTCTGTTAAATTATTTCCAACGTACTTGTAATTCGTTGTTAGCTTTAAGCTGTCCACATCTTCCACATACTGAATTGGGTTCCCAGCTGCGTTGTACGTGTAGGATAGTTTACGATTGTTTGGCTGCGTAAAAAGAAGCGTCCGTTTCGTTAAATCGTAAGCAAGTTTGAATGATTCGTTTCTCGGGTTAATCGCTTCTTTCAGCATATCACCGTTATAAAGGAAACGATTGACTACTGGTTTTGCATCGGTGTGGGTTGGTTCGTACACCGCTAGTAATTTACCATCTGCTGCATACTCATACTTCGTAACAGCACCATCAAAATCAGTATAGCTTACGAGTTTCCCATTTTCATAGTTGTATAAAAGTTTACGAGAGCCTGGTGCTTGTACTTCTTTTACTGTGCCATCAGCGTTGTAAACGAAGGTAACGGTTCGACCTGAAGCATCTTTCATCGTCTCTAAACGATTGTTTTTATACGTGTAGGTCGTCGTGTTATCATGCCCATCAACAAGTTTTTCAAGCTTACCTGTCGTTTTTGAGAAGTGGGCTTTTGTTTGGTCTTTCGTCGTCAAAATCAACGCGTTGTTTTTATCTTCTAGCTCAAGGTATACGCCTGTTGGTGGCTTGTACGTGCCGTCGCTTTGTTTTGTAAAAATGTGTAGCGTACTGTCATCATCAACGAATAGCGCTTGGTTACCAGAAAGCTTCAGTGTCATTTCACTATCAGCATGCCAACCGTAACCGAACATGCCTGTTGTCGGTGCTAGACTGTTGTACGTTCGTGAAAACCCTAATCCCGGTCCACGACCACCAATAGAAAGGTCTTCTTCCGAAACGATCAAGTTTCCTGTTGCGGCGTTCACTTTTCCATATGGAACAGAAAGAATCGACCAATAATCTTCTTCACCAAAAAATTCCGTCGGCTGTCCAATAGATGGTTTGAATTCAGGTGATTGAATCGTTTCGCCATGCTTGTTGTAAGCGGTTATTTTGAAAAAGTAGTTCTTTGCTGTTGTGTTACCGCCTGCGTTCTTGTAAACAGGTGACGGATCAATTGCAAGTTCTGATCCTTTCCCATTCGTGTATAAGGTTGATTTCCCAGCGGCAATGTCTGCGGCAGTTGGCCAGATCCCTTTTCCTTGGGTCGTCCATTGGGTGTCGTCCCCTGCATCGAAGCTCGTGAACGATTTACCATTTGACATCCACACTTTATAGCCTGTCGCATTCTCGACTTCTTCCCAATCCAGCATAATGTAGCCTGTGTTTTCCACTTTAATATTCGTGTAGGCCACACCATTTGGTGCTTTTGGTTTTTCTAAATCAGGAATATACGGTAAGGCGCTTGCCGAGCGGACCGTCTCACCATGAGCATTGTATGCTTGAATCTTAAAATTAAAGTCTTTTGCGTTTGGATAATTCCCACCTGAGTTTTTGTATACAGGTGATGGATCAACTGGTAGCTCTGCTCCAGCATTATCCGTTAAATGGAGAGCAAACTTGCCTGCTTTAATTTCTGCTGCTGTTGGCCAAATTTTCTTTCCTTTTGTAGTGTAGGAAGTCACATTTCCAACATCGACCATCTCATGCTTAGTGCCATTGTAAAGATAAAGCTTATAGCCTGTTGCACCACTTATGGCTGGCCACGTTAAATCAATGTAGCCTGTACCGTTTCCGTTACTATAGCTTTTTGAGGCTGGTTTATCTGGTTTCTTTAAGTTTGGAATGTTCGGCTTATGTGCGTCTGACATAGCACTTTCACCTTGTCCGTAAATTGCGCTGACTCGAAACCAGTAATTTTTACTCGTTGGATAACTCCCGCCAGAGTTCTTGTAGACAGGCGAAGGGTCCACTGCAAGCTCTGCCCCTTTTCCGTTTGTATAAAGCGCAAATTTCCCTGCCGCAATGTCTGATGCTGTTGGCCAAATTTTCTTTCCTTCGGTTGACCAGCTTGCTACATCGCCAACGTTAAAGGCTTGATAATCCTTTCCGTTGTACACCCATACTTTGTAGCCTGTTGCACCCGGCATCTTCTTCCAGCTTAGGTTCACATGGCCTGCACCATCCCCAGTTGTATAGGTTTTAGACGTTGGTGCTGCTGGTGCTGGAATGGTGTATGTGATACTGATATGCGGTTTATTTGTTGAATTTGTAGTCGATACGACTTTTTTCCAAAATTCTTTTCCGTTCCCATTTGTGTGTAGCTTAAAGCCATAGTTAGCTTTTGACCCGTTCAACCAGGCTTTTACCGTGTTTGTTACGTCAAAACTAGCTCTTTTGTTTCGACCAACATCTACTTTCGCAATATTTGTAGAGCCAGGCTTATTGTTCCAATTCAGTGTGCTCGGTGTCCAATCACTATTAACGGTATCTAACCACAAGCCGTTTGGATTGTCGCCGTAGTAATGGTGAATAACATGAGCGTTAAATGTCGCTTTTGTTACAGTCATATTCTTAACAGCATTAATGTTTTGCTTTAAGTAGCCATACGTTGTTCCTGTCGTGTTATCGTATTTCCCGACTTTTAAAACGTGGGCATTCTGAGAGGAATCCCACTTACTACTCGTTGAACTATAGTTCGTTGTCGGATAGGCGCTCATGACAAACGCATCTGAGCTCACGTTCACAGAGGTTGTTGGATCAATATAAACAGGATAAACACGAGCTTCGTCTGTTAACCAGTCACGATCCGCTTCCACTGTTAGCTCATAGCCATCTTCCATTTCTTCTAGCGTATAACGCACATCCTGTGATTCAGCGGTTTCTCCTTTTGCATCATCGTACTGTGAATCTGCCATATAGGGTTTTGGCAGTTCAAACGTCGCTTCCCCTTCTGTCGTAGAAAAAGTGATTGAACCATCTTCATTTTCTTGTGCCACTAGTTCGGTTTTAATATGATACGTAAATGTATGAAGGCCATTATAGGCATGTAATACAAGATCTTCTTTCGTACTTTGATCAAATGTAAAATGTCTTAAATCAATATTAGAAAAGATATTTTGGTAGGTAATTTCATTTTCATTAAAAGAGGCATGTTGGTTTTCAACTGGAATCACTTCTCCATCTTCATCCGTTGCCGAAAGAAGCGAAAACGTAATGGTGTTATTATTTTGGGTGTATGTGGCATACTCTCCATCTTCCATGATAGGTTTGAAGCTTGAGGCGAGGTTTGTGTTCTCCGTCGTAATTTCGTCAGACGAAACCTTCTCTAGCTCACTTGATATGTCTTGCCATTCCTCTGTTGCATCATCAAGCGTATGAATAGGTTCAAAATACACCTCTTGGGTATAAGAGCCATCCTCATTCAAGAAAAGTTTCGTATTCTCTGTACGATCATCAACTAGCTCTTCTTGTGACCCAGGGTCATCATTATCTTCCAATTCAGAATTTTTATCACTTTCACCCTCGACGAACTCAAAGTCTGGTTCAACATCTTCATAAAGAAGGTGATCGTCTCCATCTTCTTCTTCGTCATTCGTTTCTTCTACTACTTCTTCTCGTTCGTCTTCATGATTCTCCATCTCTTGTTGCTCTGGTTGGTCTTGTCCACCAACCTGTTCTGCAACTGCTTGTAATGGCATGCCACCAACCACAATAAGCAGGGTAAGCAACCAAATAAAAAGCTTTTGTACCTTTCGCCTCATCTTCAAACCCACTTTCTCTCAATTTTTGTAACAAATTGGTTACATTTGTAACATTTTTATAATATGTGTTCTTCTCCTTTTTGACAAGCACATTTGTTCGACAAAATGTTGCCTATACACAACAAAGCATCAAAGGCTTATTCCTTTGAGGCTCATGCATTAGTGCTTTCTCTTTCGTTTGCTATTTTTAGACGACTGTTCTCTTACTTGATTTAATTTTTCTCGAATGGTTTGTTGTTTCTTTTTTTGTTGAGTATGGTCAACAGTAGCATTTAAAACATGTGCGTGGGATTTATCTAAAGTGAGCGAAAGCCAAGTGCCTTCTTTTGCATCAGTTGGTAAATCCTGTTGTCTCATTTCAAATTGTTTTTGTAAGGAGTCAACGAGAATGACGGCGATACCATTCGTCACGCGATCGACAACACCATGATACTTACTGTCTGACACAAGCAATTCCTTCTTCCTTAATGGTCTTTAGTCTTGCTTCACCAATTCCATCTACATCTGTTAATTCATCAAGGGCTGCAAACGGTCTAAGGTCTACTATTTGTTGTGCCCGACTTGGTCCAATTTCCGCAATTTGCTCTAGCTCTTTTACACTTGCCCTGTTGATATTGACACAATCTGCCTCTTCTCGTTCACTTTGTATATCTACAGTAGTTCCGTCTGTAGAAACAATAATGGTTCCGACTTCATCCGTACCATAAATCGTTGCACCTGTTCCTCGCACTACTTCAAGAGCTTCTTCTCCTGGGTGGTCATAGGCGTTGTCAACACCTGCAGAGTAAATCGCATAGGAAGGTTGAACAGCCTCTATAAACGGCTCTGATGACGATGTATTTGACCCATGATGCGGCATGCTTAAGACCGTTGCCTGTAAATGTTGACCTCGATCGAGCATGTCTTCTTCCCCTTGTAGCTCTACATCACCTGTAAACAAAAAAGACACCTCTCCATATGTCACTTTCATCACAATGGATCCGTTGTTTAAATCGCCATTAAGGGTTTCAGGGTGAAGTACATCAATGGTAACATCACCTATTTCAACTTGCTCACCGGCTCTTGGCTCGTGGTAATCCACCTCATGTTCTAGCACTGCATCTAATGTCCGTTCAAATACAAGGGTATCTGTTTCATCTCCAGACATCCAAGCCTCCAACACAGTGAATTCATTGATGACGTCTGCCATTTGACCGATATGATCAGCGTGGGGGTGAGTGCCTACCACTAGATCTAGCTCTTCGATGCCCTGTTCATGTAAGTACTCAACGGTAGTCTGGTCATTCCAGTCTCCTGTATCAATCAGCATGTTGAATGCTTGTTTATCCTGTTCCCATGTAATGAGAGTGGCTTCTGCTTGACCTACGTCTATGTAATGTACAGCCAAAATTGGCGCATCCGCTGCGAGTGATGTAGATGGCGTATCAGCTCCTGCACAAGCCGTTACTAGTAAGAGGCATACTATAGGGAACATCCATTTTTGAGTCATGTTTCCTCCGTTTTTATCCTTTTTTATTTACTCCAAGTGTATCAATCACCATTTAAATAGACCACCCTCTTTTGACACTTTCTCCTCTTCTTGATACCATATCTCTTGGTAACAGAAAGTAGGTGGTCATCCTTGAAATTGATTGACTATGTGTTTCGTGCGTTCCTTCTTGTCATCGGCGTTATTGCCGTTTTGTATAATGATTCCACATTAATTAGTTTCTTCATTGCTAGCATCGTGGCCTATTTCTTATTTTTGTTTTTTAAAGAACCGAAAGGAAACATGCGCGTAATCTACTTAATCATCGGTGGTGCAGTTGCATTGTTTTATTTCATTTTCTATTAAAAAAGAGTCGCGACAAGCACGACTCTTTTTTAATAGACTTAATCGTTTACTTCATGTACCAAAACAGATGAAACAGCGCTTGCAACCAGTTTATCGTTTTGATATAAATCAGCCGTCACATAACTCATCGTTCGTCCAAATTTTTCAACGACTGCTTTTACTTCAATTTCTCCAGGAAGAGCCGGGCGGTGAAAAGCAACATTAAGAGTAACAGAAGCAAACAGTTGCTTATCGTTCATTAAGGAAGAGATTGCATACGCCATTGCTACATCAGCAGCTGATGAAACAAACCCACCCATCACGACACCATGTCCATTAAGCATGTGTTCCGTTGGCCGCCAAATGGCATGAGCCATCCCATCATGCGCTTCTACCATTTTAACTCCGGTATAGGTGTCACACGGTGGCGGTTCTTTTTTAAAATGAATGACATCCATTAAAGGGTTTGACATAAACAATCCTCCGTTTATAAAGCGTTTTCATTTTTGCGTTTGCTTGGTTACGCGTGGCTTATGAATCGCAGTGTGTTGTAAGTCTTCAGCTGCTTCCATTAGTACTTCTCCTACACATGGGTGTGGATACATCGGAAAAATGAGGTCTTCGTCTCGCATGCCTAGTTCCATTCCTATTGTAGCACTAACAATTAGTTCTGTAGCACCAGTGCCAACCATCTGTACACCAATAATATCGTCTCTTTCCTTGTCTTTCAAAATGGTTATAATGCCGTCCTGCGCATGGGACAGCAAGCTAAATCCATTACTTCGGAATGACGCTGTACCTACAATTGTATCGATGCCACTTTTCTTTGCTTGTTCTTGTGTTAATCCTACCATAGCTAGAGGAGGTTGGGTACGGTAAACCGTAGGCAATATAGTCGGGTCCCACCTTGAGGCATGGCCAGCTAACAATTCAGCAACTACTTTTCCTTGTTGAATCGCTGCTGTCGCAAGGAAGGATTCTTTGTTTACATCGCCAATGGCGTAAACGTTGTTTTTAGTTGTTTTCAATTCTGATGTTACAGTTATGTAGCCATCCTGATCGGTTTCGATCCCGACCCGTTTTAGTGAGAGGGCTCCTGTCTGTCCTTTCCAATTTGGTGAAACATACCCGAGTGCGGCTTGCACTTCTTCTCGTTTCTCAGCCCGACTATATACCACCGCCACGCTGGCATCTTTTAGTTGAACAGATTCAAAGTCGATGTCTTGTTTTATTTTCATACCAGCTTTCTTTGCTGAACGAAACCATTCTTTTTCAATCACCTTTTCAATAGGAGGCGCACCATCTAGCAGCAGCGTCACCTCTACTCCCAAGGATTGATAAGCAAACGCTGCTTCTATTTCGTATCCTTGGTGACCAACGATAACGAGTGATGGTGGAAGCTTCTCTAATTGAAACAGAGAATAGGGGGTGAGCAAGCGCTCATTTTCTTCTGTTACTGATACATAGTATTGACCTGTTGCAAGGATAACGTGCTGAAACGAATAAATCTCGTACTGATGTCCATTTGTGACGCTGATACGTTCCGCAGATAGAAAACTCGCTTCGCCAACAACGTATTCAATTTTATTTCCCTTACATAGTTGCACAATTCCTTGCTTTAACTGCTCAACGACGTTTGTTTGATACCTGCGAAGGACGTCCCATTTAAAGGGCTCTCGTTGTTCAGGAATACCAAGCTTGCAGCCTTTTACTGTCTGTTGCCACCGTTCTGCCGCTTCTGTGACGACTTTCGAAGGCATGCAGCCCTCATGTAAACAAATACCACCGAGCTCGTTTTTCTCTACAAGGGTGACATCTAAACCAAGCTGTGCTGCCCGGATAGCCGCTTGATACCCCCCTGGCCCACCGCCAATAACGATTAACTGACGTTCTTGTACAAACTCTCCGACAACCATTTACATCAACTCCAGTATAAGACGCTTTGGTTCTTCTAGCAATTCAACCCATCGATTCGTGAAAGCAACAGCCTGTGCTCCGTCTGCAATCCGGTGGTCAAACGACATTGACATGGTCATAACGTCACCAATAGCAAGTTGATCGTCCTTCGTCACAATGGGTCTACGCTTTGTCTTATGAATCGCAAGCAATGCCGTTTGTGGTGCGTTGATGATCGGCGTCGCTCCTGTGCTTCCAAGTGGTCCAACGTTACTGACCGTGAATGTGCCTCCACGAAGATCATCGCCTTTTAATTCATTATCCTGCGCTTTACGCGTCAATTCTTTCATTTCTCGATCAATGGTTAAAATGGATTTGCGATCGGCCTGTTTTAAGACTGGTACGATTAAACCATCTGGAGCATTTGTAGCAAGGCCAATATTATAGAAATCCTGAATCCGTATAACACCATTTTTTTCGTCTAAAACGGAGTTAAAAAGCGGATGTTCTTTTAATGTAATGACAAGTGCTTTTATAAAATACGCACCTAAAGAAAACGGCATCCCCACTTCTTTACACGCCGTTCTCCATTCAAGTAAGCTGGTTACGTTCGCTTCTTCAAAATGGGTGACGTGCGGAATTGTGTAAACCGATTCAGTCATCTTAGTGGCAATTTGCTTTCGTCTTCCTTCATAAGGAATCGTGCGTACCGATGATGGTTTTGACCCTGTGAAATAGGAACTTGATCGTAATTCTGGTGAAGGCTTCTTCGATTGTTGTTCAGGTTTTTTCTTAAATCCTAATACAGCATATACATCTTGATCGATCACGCGCCCCTTTTCACCTGTTCCTACGACATCTTCAATGTTCACCTGGTTTTCCCGGGCAATTTTTCTCGTGTAAGGAGAAGCTAATACGCGTCGTTGTGAACGAACTGCTTCACTCCGGTAATTCTTGACCGTCGATTTTTCTTGACGTTGCTCTAGCTCCTCTTTGTCTCTTATTTCCTCTATCATTAGAATCGACGTACCGACCATAACGGTTTCACCTTGTTCGATTAAAATTTCTTTCACGATACCAGCTTTAGGAGCGGAAAGTTCAGCTGAAACTTTATCCGTTTGCACTTCTACTAGCGGTTGATCCATTTTTACAACGTCGCCCACTTTAACAAAAAACGTAAGAATTTCCCCTTCTGTCATTCCTTCACCTATATCATGGAGCTTCACTTCAATCATCGCTGCATCTCCTTTCTTAAAACTGAACCGTTTTATGAATGGCTTCCACTACCCTCGAAACGCTCGGAATATAATGATCCTCTAAAGACCCAATAGGAACAGGTACGTCAAATCCTGTAACTCGCTCTATAGGAGAGCGCATTGACAGAAAGGAGGTATCGTTTATTACACTTACAAGGTCATTCCCTAACCCTCCTGTTGCGTGAGCCTCATGAACAACAACTGCACGGCCTGTTTTCTGAACCGACTCTGCAATCGTGTCCTTGTCTAGCGGGAAGAGTGTGCGTAGATCAATGACATCACAGGCTATCCCTTCTTCAGCAACTGCTGCAGCTGCTTTTTTCACTACAGCAACCATGGCTCCCCATGCAAGTAACGTGACATCCTTCCCTTCACTAAGTTTAGTTGCTTTTCCAATGTCGGTTTCATAATGATTCAAAGCCACGTCTTCTTTTTCACCTCGATATAATCGAAGAGGTTCCATCATTAAAACTGGATCTGGGTCTCTTAAAGCTGCAAGCAACAATCCTTTTGCTTCTGTTGGTGTTGATGGACAGACGACTTTTATTCCTGGCATATGAGTGAACAATGCTTCCATTGAATCCGAATGGATCTCGGGAGCACGAATACCGGCGCCATAAGGAGCACGAATGACCATTGGTACAGTGTAATGACTGAGAGAACGCATGCGAATTCGGGATACATGTGTCATGATTTGCTCATAAGCCGGATAGACAAACCCCATAAACTGTATTTCCACGATTGGTTTTGATCCTGATACAGCTAGACCAACAGCCGTCCCTACAATCCCTGCTTCACTTAGAGGCGTATCAATGACGCGCTCCTCACCAAATTGTGCTTGTAACCCATCTGTTGCACGGAAAACACCTCCATTGCGGCCGATGTCTTCTCCAAGTAACAGAACCGTTTCGTCCTGTTCAAGAGCAACTCTTAATGCATCATTCACCGCCTGCACCATCGTCATCGACCGTGTCTGTTGCGCTTTCGTCGCTTCCATCAACTGCTCACCCCTTTTACATGCTTTAAATAGCGTTCCTTCTGTTCTGTAATGGGCCAAACTGGAGTTGCAAACACATGGTCAAATACATTATTGATATCGGGTTTTGCGAACGCCTCCATCTTATCAACTGCGTCATTAATTTCTTCTTTCAGCTCTTTCTCGATATGACTAGCCCATTGTTCATCCCAAATGCGCTCTCGTTTCATATAAAGTGCAAGCCTTGTTAAGGGGTCTGTTGTTACTCTTCGCTCATCACTTATCGATTGATCCCGGTATTTACTTGGGTCATCTGCCGTTGTATGGGCTCCATACCGCCACGTCAACGCTTCAATTAACGTTGGTCCTTCCCCTGCTCTAGCTCGCTCTGCCGCTTTTTTAACTGTCTGATAAACAGCGACGCAATCATTTCCATCAACACGTACACCAGGTATCCCATAAGCATCAGCTTTCTGGGCAATAGTCTCTGAGTTCATTTGCTTTTCAATTGGAACTGAAATTGCATACCCATTATTTTGGCAAAAGAAGAGTGTTGGTGTTTTGAAAACGCTTCCAAAATTAAGCCCTTCATGAAAATCGCCTTCTGATGTGGCACCGTCTCCAAAATACGCAATTGAAATAGCCTGAGATCCTTTTCGTTTTTCTGTCATCCCTGCGCCAACGGCATGAGGAATTTGCGTTGCAATTGGAACTGCAGGTGGAAAAATTCGTTTCCCTTCAGGAGGAACACAGCCTTCTGTTCGTCCATTCCAGTATAAAAATGTTCGAACCATATCGGCGCCAAACGTCAAGGTCGCTCCATGATCACGGTACGTTGGAAATAGCCAATCGTGATCTTTTAAGGCGAGAGCGCTTCCAACTTGAGCCGCTTCCTGTCCTTCAAATAAAGCATAGGTGCCTAATCTTCCTTGCCGCTGTAAGGTGACTGCCTTTTTATCGAAGGTCCGAACCCGTAGCATATGACGGTAAAACGACTTTATTAAAGTACCCTCTATCTTCTCTTCTTGACTTACCCATTTTCCATCTTGATCAACTGACTGGACGAGTGGAAATCGATTCATTTAAAACATCCCTTTCTCTTGACGAATAGCCCACTTTGGACGTAAATGTCCTGTAAAGAAATGATTTCGCTTTGATCGGCACACGATTCTTTGTTTAATGAATTGTTCAGCTGCTGTTTCTGACGATAGTTGCTTTTCTTTTGCCGTCGTTAACAAATCAACCAATGTATGAAAAATGGCATGTGTTTTGACTTGAACTCGTTTCTTATTACTACCATACAATTCATCAGCCACTTGAATAAGACCACCACCGTTAACAATATAATCAGGTGCATAAAGAATACCTCTTTGATTGAGCATATCTGCATGTCGTACATCCATTAACTGATTATTGGCAGAACCGGCAATTGCAAGAACATTAAATCGAGGAATGGTTTGATCATTAATAATACCTCCTCGTGCGCATGGAACGAACACATCCGCTTTGACATCAAAGATGGCATCACCAGTGACAATATCAACACGTTGTCCGAGGGTCTTGCCAACCGCTTGTATGTCTAAACACGCTTCCGGCTGTAAATTTGAGACGTACAAATTAGCACCTGCTCGCAATAATGCGATTGCGACTTTATAGCCTACTTTCCCTAACCCTTGTATAGCATACGTTTTACCTGTTAAATCTTGATGCCCAACTAACACATGATTAACCGCCTTTAAACTATTCATTACGCCTTCTGCTGTCGGTACGGAAGAATCACCGCTCCCACCAAATTCTTCAGGCACACCAACGATACAGCGGGTTTCTTTCATCGCATGAACAAAATCCTCCATTGTTGTTCCCATGTCTGTCCCCGTGTAAAATCGACCATTTAGGGATTCAACAAATTGCCCAAACGCTCGAAATAATTCTGGTGATTTATCACTAGCAGGGTCGCCGATGATTACTGCTTTCCCACCACCAAAATCTACATCGGCAGCTGCACATTTCTTCGTCATACCTCTAGATAAACGCAGCACATCTTCTAATGCTTCTTCAGTCGTTCGATAAGGATACATTCGGCACCCGCCTAGGGCGGGGCCGAGAGTTGTATCATGAATGGCAATAATTGCTTTTAATCCACTTTCCTTATCGTTGCAAAAAACAACCTGTTCGTGTTCAGACATTTCATGAAAGATATCCCATTGCATTCGTGCTTGATCTCTAGTTAATTCCATCATGATTCATCCTTTCATTACGTCAATTAACCAATCAAAAATGCCTAAAGCATGTAGAAACACTAGCACAATCGCAAATGGTACAACGATTCGAATAAACAGTAGCCACGCAGCAAATAATCTACGACCGGCTCCATTCCCAGCGCTAAACTCTGCATAGAGTACTTCTTTTTTCATACGTAACGGAATAAAGATCGCAATTAATAATGCTCCTACTGGTAATAGAATGTTGCTCACTAGAAAATCTACCGCATCAAAAAAGATTTGGCCGAAGATCGTGAATTCAGACCAGATGCCATACGATAAAGCAGATGGTATGCCAACAATAAAGATCGCAAGACCAATGATCCAAGCAGACTTTTTACGCTTATTTACATCACCTCTTGTTTGTGCTGCCACGATAATTTCAAGCATGGAGAATGCAGAAGTAAGGGCAGCGAATAAAAACAAGATAAGAAAAATAAGGAGAAAGCCCATTCCAAAAGGCATCTGGCTAAATACAGTTGGCAAGACGGCAAAGATTAGTGCTGGACCTTCATCAGGACTTAGACCGAAAGAAAATACAGCTGGAAAAATGGCTAACCCTGCAAGAAGTGCAACGATAAAGTTCATAATAACAATTGCACTGGCGGACTGTATTAAATTCTCTTCTTTCGATAAGTAGGAGCTATACGTGACCATTACTGAAATCCCTAGGCTTAAGGCAAAGAATGACTGCCCCATTGCGAATAACACACCATCACTCGTTAATTGACTAAAATCAGGAATAAGTAGGAACTCAATTCCTTCCATTGCACCGTCTAACGTCACGGAGCGAACGACTATTACAAGGAATAAAATAAATAATGCCGGCATCATAATCACACTTGCTTTTTCAATTCCAGCTTGAACACCTTTCGCTACAACAATAATGACGAATAGCATAAAGAACAAATGACCGACAATTACAAGAAATGGGTCTGCTATGGTTTGATTTAAAATGGCGCCGTATGCTTCGCCGTCTAACCCTGCTAACTCACCAGTTATTACTTTCCATATATAAATGACAATCCAGCCACCTACTACACTATAGAAGGACAGCAATAAAAACGCTGTAATCATACCAAGGTTTCCTAGACGATGCCACGCAGTTCCTGGTGCTATCGTTTTGTATGAATCAACGGCATTCTTTTGTGTACTACGTCCGATGACAAATTCACCAATGAGTAACGGTAACCCCACGAGTAATGTAAACAAGATAAAAATGAGGAAAAAAGCGCCTCCCCCATTACTTCCTGCAACGTACGGAAATTTCCAAATCGCTCCTAACCCAATTGCTGATCCTGCAGCGGCTAAGATAAAGCCGTATTTTGAGGACCATTGTTGTTTTTCCATAGTTAAGCTCCCTTCTTATCTAACAAGAGTTATTAAAAACTTTTCTCTTGTCATTAAGCCTACCATTATGGCTGTAAAAAGAGCAACAAGCATTCCATTCCACAAATCGGCGCACTTCTACCTTTTTAATTAACGCTAAATGCGTCAAACCATGACTGTTTCACTCTCATTGTCTCTTGTGCTTCTTTCATTACTTGATGGAGCAAGTCTTGAACACTCGGTAGATCATTAATAATCCCTGCAATTTGGCCCCCGTTCATAAAGCCTCTATCGTCATCACCCTCCATTGCACCAATTCGATGGATCTCTTCAGAAGTCCATTGTTTATAATGATGTAAGCTGAGCCTTGATTCATTCTGTAATAGTCGTTCTGCGTACGAGCCTTTTAAAATTCGCCTTACCTGACCATGAGAGCGTCCAACGATAACCGTCGCATCATCGGCAGCCAGTAAAAGCTTTTCTTTATATTTAGTGCTATAAGGTGCCTCTTTTGTTGCAATAAAACGAGTGCCCATTTGTATACCTGCAGCTCCGAGCATGACGACAGCTGCTAAGCCTCGACCATCTGCAATGCCTCCTGCCGCCACAACAGGAATACCTACACGTTCGCAAATCAAAGGAACTAATGTAAGCGTTGTCATTTCTGTCGAAGCATTAATTCCTGCTGCCTCAAATCCCTCTACAACGAGAATATCTGCGCCTGCTGCCTCTGCTTTTATAGCTTGTTTTAAAGAGGCAACAACACAGAGTACGATAATGCCGTGACGTTTTAAGACAGGGATATACGCTTTAGGGTTACCAGCTGATAATGACACGATCGGAATTCTTTCATCTATTGCTAATGCCAACAATTGCTCTTTTTCTTCATTCATTGAGAGTGGAATATTTAAAGAAAAGGGCATTGCGGTTCGTCGCTTTGTTTCCTTAATTTTTTCACGAACGGTATCGGCGCTGTCTGTTCCACAACCAATTGTACCTAAACCACCTGCCTCAGATATTGAAGCGGCGAGAATGGGGTCACTACTATTCCCCATTCCCCCTTGAATAATGGGATACTGAATGTTCAACCGTTCTGTAATCATTGACAGCCTCCTACTCTTTAGCAATGAATGGATGACTACTTGCATCATAGCTTGATTCTTTAGAAGTTAAATCATTGTCTACTTCAAAGATGGACTCAAAGAAACGACTTGCAGGTTTCGCTAGTAAGCGGTAGTATTGCCCAAATAATTGTTTCGCTTCTCTTCCACTCCAACTAGCTGGCAATAGTTCCCGTGGAAGGCCTGGGTCAATAAATAAAAATTTTCGGTATTCATGCACGAGATTCGTGCGCACGACGAAGCAATCTGCATCTGTCAGCCTTTGTTCTTGCATCGCTTGTCGGTGCTCAAGATAAGAGGGTAAGTACTGTTCAATAAACGTTTGATACTTCTCTTCAATCTCAGAAAGCGGCCAGCTCTTTGCTACTAAATTCTCGTTTTCTTCACTCTTATAAACGGCTTCAAAGAAATCAACATACTCACGAATATCATATTTGTCGATCATCGTTTGGACACGCTCTTCTAATGGATTTGGCGAGATCCAGCACGACGCTGAAAAACTGCCAAAGCCACTCCATAAGAGTTCTTTTCGTAGCTCATCACGTAATTGGCGTTGTTCCTCTGGAATTTTATAGAGCAACATACGCCATTTTCCATCCCATGTGTGATCTTCAAATTTAAATATACGATGACCTGCTTCATCCATTCGATCGATGCCTCTCGAAGTTAATGAATAGTAACTTTTCGCACCTCGTCTTTCTGAGAGAAGCCATCCTTGTTTCACCATGCGGGAAACCGCCACACGAACGGCCTGTTCATTATGGCCAAATTCCTTCAACAACTGAATTAAACTACCAATCCACACTTTACTTCCATAGTGGCGTATGTAATCACCAAAGACTGTAAAAATCATTGATTGTGTATTTGCACCCATGCACTTCACTCTTTCTAACCGTTTTAAAACCGATTCTTTTTCCTATTGTATCGCTTATGGAAACGTTAGAAAAGTGAATCTTTTCTCCTGCTATCCCTCCATTCGTTCAAATACGGCAGCGATCCCTTGACCAACTCCGACGCACATGGTGGCGAGACCATACTGGACATTTGAACGTTTCATTTCATGTACCAATGTCGTCACCAATCTAGCACCGCTTGCACCAAGTGGATGTCCAAGTGCAATCGCTCCACCGTTTACGTTCACTTTATTAGGGTCTAGTTGTAATTCATTGATGCAGGCTAGTGTTTGAGCAGCAAACGCCTCATTTAATTCAGTTAATCCGATATCTTCCATCTTCAAACCAGCACGAACAAGCGCTTTTTTTGTTGCTGTAATGGGGCCAATACCCATTACGGCTGGCTCTACCCCAGCAACACCACCACTACGGTAACGAGCGATAGGCGTAAGTTTTAAAGCTCTTGCCTTTTCCGCAGACATTAGTAAAACCGCACTTGCCCCATCATTGATGCCTGAAGCATTTCCAGCTGTTACAGTTCCATTTGGAAAGAGTGGCTTTAATTGCTGTAATGTTTGAATGGTTGTACGGGCACGCGGATGTTCATCTTCTTTCACTGTAATCAGCTGTCCTTTATGATTTTTAGAACAAACAGGAATCTGTTCATCGGCGAATCGATTGCTAGTTAGTGCTCTTTGAGCTCGCTCCTGACTCATCAAAGCAAATTCATCTTGTCTTTCCCGGGAAATCTTATAGCGCTCTGCAACAGTTTCAGCTGTTTTTGGCATTGAATCGGTGCCATAAGTTTCATCCAATAAACGGTTTGTAAACCGCCAGCCGATGGTAGTATCAAGCAATTCCATTGGTCCTCTCGGAAAGTCAACTTCCGGTTTTGCCATGACATACGGTGCCCTAGTCATGCTTTCGGTTCCTCCTGCAATAAAGACATCTCCATCACCGATAGCAATACACCTAGCTGCATACAAAATGGCGTCCAAACCAGACCCGCAAAGGCGATTAATCGTTGTTCCAGCCACTTCTTCTGGCAGTCCAGCCAGAAGAGTAGACATTCTGGCTACATTCCGATTATCCTCACCAGCGCCATTCGCGTTACCCATAACCACTTCTTCAATTGTACTTGGGTCAAGAGAAGAATTTCGTTCAATGAGTGCTTTTATCACAATAGCTCCTAAGTCATCTGGACGGACATTTTTTAACGATCCTTTATAACGTCCAATCGGTGTGCGCACAGCATCAACAATGACTACTTCTTTCATGTCGTCACCGTATAATTATAGACACCCTTTCCTGTTTTTCGTCCAAGCCTCCCCGCCTGCACATACTGTTCTAGTAGTGGTGCCGGCCGGTATTTCTCTCCTAGTTTCTCATGTAAATAGCGTAAGTTATTTAAACGCGTATCAAGCCCAACAAGGTCACCTAATTCAAATGGTCCCATCGGAAAATTTAAACCAAGCTTTATTGCTTTATCAATTTCTTCAGGTGTACCCAGTCCTTCTTGCAGCATACAAAATGCCTCATTACCGATAAGCGCACTCATTCGACTTGTAACAAAGCCCGGAAACTCATTCATGATAACAGTCTCCTTGCCTAATTTTTCCGCTATCGCTTTTATACGAGCTACTGTATCATCACTTGTTTCTAAGCCACGAACAATTTCAACAAGCTTCATTTGGTGAACTGGGTTAAAAAAATGCATCGCAATTGTTTTTTCTGGTCGATTTCCATAAGACCCCATTTCCGTTGGACTTATTGTTGATGTATTGGATGCAAATAAACAAGCTTTTGGAGCATAACGTTCTAGTTGTTCAAAGACTTGTTTCTTCAGCTCTCTTTTCTCAGGTACGGCTTCTATTACTAAGTCTACAGATGTTACCGCCTCTTCGACTGATGTTGTAAATGTGAACCTATGTTGAAGTTGCTTTTGTTCGTGCTCCATTATTTTGCCACGTGCAATCCCCTTTTGGATAAGTTCTCTTATGGCAGTTTCTGCTTGATAGAGGCTAGCTGCGTTCGTATCAACAAGGTTCGTGTCAAAACCTGCCTTTGCGGCTACATATGCAATGCCACGACCCATTATGCCAGCTCCTATAACGGCAATGGATTCCACTAGTTCGACGCTCCTTCCTCCGTAACATAGGCTAGTTTCCTTTAAAGATAGGCTTTCGCTCTTCTAAAAAAGCGCTCATCCCTTCTTCTTGGTCATATGAATCAAACAATAAGTAGAAATTCTTACGTTCAAACTGCATCCCCTCATAGATAGACGCGTGTTGAGCAACTTCTACCGCTTCTTTAATTAGGCGAAGGGAAAGAACCGGCTGCTTTGCAATCGTATGAGCGAAGCGAAAAGCTTCTTCTTCAAGCTGTTCTGATTGAACAACCTTGTTTATCACGCGATGTTGTAGTGCCTCCTGCGCCGTTATTCGATCTCCTGTTAATAACCATTCTAACGCTTTCGTCTTCCCAACAAGCTTAGTGAGCCGCTGCGTTCCTCCAGCTCCTGGCATAACTCCAAGCTGAACTTCTGGAAAGGAAAACATTGTCTGTTCTTCTGCAATGACTAAATCACAACTTAAAACCAATTCAAAGCCACCACCTAGCACGAGCCCTTGCACCGCACATACAATTGGCTTTTTGACCAATCCCAATCGATCCCAATCAGCAAACTGATTCGCTACCTCCATTTTCATTGGGGTTTGGTCTGCCATTTCTTCAATATCCGCTCCAGCACAAAATGCTTTTCCTTTCCCGGTCAGAAGAACGACCCGAACGGTATCATCGTGGTCAAAAGCTTCCATAGCCATAACAATCTCTTTTACCATCTCTCGATTAAGGGCATTTAATCGCTCTGGACGATGTAATTCAATCCAACCAATTCCGTCCTTTACTTCATGGCGAATATAGGTAAAAGACGGCAACATTATTGTTCCTCACTAATCATTAATGTGACAAGGTTTCCAGCAAAAGACATTAAATCTTTTCCAGATGCCTTCCCTTCATCAGAGCCCATTCCTTTTTTTAAATCATCCATACTGTTGTAAGTCATCTCGCACATTAGATAATAAGGAGACTCTTTTCCCATCGGGGTACCCGTAAATGTAGTGACCTTCATTTCTGTTAAACCAGGAATCTTTTCTGTTAAAGGGGCATGCACATTAAAATAGTGATCATCAAATGCTCGTTTATCTTCAGGTTGCTTGTATAATGCTACTAATTTTGCCATCTTTATCTCTCTCCTTTATGTTTACAACATGTTCTTACAATGTTGATACTGGCTTCATCGCTTCAAACGGGTTTTTACATGATTTACAATAGACGATACTTCGACAAGCTGTCGGCCCAAATAAATTTTCGATTGTGACATAGGTGGACATGCAATAAGGGCAATCAATATGCCATGTACCATCAGCTTCAAGAAACAGTGGTGGTGGGGCAATTCCAAATGCCCTCAACCCTTCATGCCCTTTTTGCGTAATCCGATCAGACGTCCACGGTGGGGTGTGAACAAATCGAACCATAACCGACAAGATACCAGGTAATGATAGGAGGGCGAGCTCAATCTCCTTTTGTATAATAGGCAATGCCGGGCAACCTAAGAAAGTTGGTAACACTTCAATCTCAATCGTTGTGACGGATATGTCGATTCGTTCGACCATGCCTAAATCGATAATACTGACGGTATCAATCTCTGGATCTTTTACTCTTTGCAGCTGTTCGAGTACCGTGTTCTTTTCGATTATCGCTGTCATCTAGCCCCTCCTCCTTTGACTGTTACCAAGTGGCAACTGGATCCGTTTGATACACTTCTGAAAATGTGGCTATAGCAAGATGTAAATCTTCCGTATGCTGCCCATTCCGACCGTTTTGTTTCAATTCATACTCTAGAATCGTCTCGTCAAAACCAAGAGAGGTTACGATTGGATTCATCATTGATAACCATATCTGTTCCAACTGTTTTGCAGAAGCACTGTATCCTTTCTTTTCGATTTCAACAGTCCAGTCACCGTAGTGAATAAGATCACCGAAATCTTGCATTACCTTCTTTATCGCCAGTGTCATTCTCGTTTTTGCTTCATCTGTTGATTGCGAAAGCTGAATGAACCATGTGCGCCAATGCAGCAGGTGATAGTGAAGCTCCATGTTCACTTTTTTCGCAACATCAACAAGAGGACCGTACGTACTTAGTTGAAGGGCATCCATTTTCAATTTTTTAGCAAGAGTATAAAAGTAATTACGGACGACGGTGTACGCCCAGTCGAATGTCGGTGTACCCATATAAGAGCCTTCTCCATTTACCCGTTCCAGCAATATACTGTTTTTTCTTTCATTTGCCTCTCTGCCGTGTGCTAGAACATTTGCTTCCGAAAGCCCTAATGTTCCTGCTAATTCGTAAAACATAACTGCGTGACCCATACTGTTCTGACTAATGGAAGCAGATGCGACATCTTCTTCAATATGAGGTGCAAGCCCTAACCACTCCGCTCCTCTAAATGCGTAAATAAAATCATCGTCACCTAGCTGAAGAAGGAGCTCCGTTAGTGCTTCTCTTTCCACATCACTGAGTTCATGCTCGCTCATTCCTTTTTTCCTCCTTGCCAAGACAGTATTTCTTTTTCATCCAAAACCTGTTGCTCATATTGATGCCATTTCTTTTTTAAATAGCCGTAGCCCTTTGTGTTCCGATAATCTTTGTTATCCAGTCGTTGAAGGCTGGCTTTTTCTTCTTCTGAGAGCCCGTAAATATGCATTCTTTCAATAATCCAAATATCTGAAACAGGCTCTCTTCTCATAAAGTTCTCCTGCGCCATCACGAGTGCCAATTCTTTTGTTGGCGCAGTCAGGCTGAACTGATGGGTAAAAGGGGACGTTTCGCTTCGTTTGCTAAACACTTCAAACTCCTTGTAAAACCCTTTTTCGTCACTCATGAAATGGACCCCCTATTGGGCTAGTGCACGTCTAACCCATGCATGATTGTCGTATGATACTCGTCGTAAATTCAATCGTTCTTGTGAAGACGGGCCTTCATTCCGTGTAATTTTCTTAAATTCATTCCAGTCAGGTTGTTTATAAACCCAGCCGTTTTTATCTTCATGGAATGCAAGTGTAGAGTCTGGTATCGTAAGACCTAGCGCCCGTACTCGAGGAATATACTTTGTTAAAAAACGTTGCCGTAACTGCTCATTTGTATCGGTACGAATTTTATATTTGATGGTGACATCTTGTTTAGAGGACCCTGTTGTTTCTTTACTAGCTGGCCCAAAGAACATAAGTAACGGCTCCCACCAGCGATTTAAAGCTTCTTGAATCATGTGACGCTGTTCCTTTGTTCCTTCTGCCAAAGCCAAAATAATCGCTTCTCCATGTTGAGCATGAAAGACCTCTTCAGCGCAAATCCGCTTCAACGCGCGAGCATAAGGACCATAAGATGCACCTAGCATATTTGTTTGTGTGATAATTGCTGCCCCATCTACGAGCCAACCAATCATGCCAGCGTCTGCCCATGTTTTTGTTTTCATATGAAAAACATTGTGGAACTTAAGCTTACCGGTGAACAAATCATGCATTAAATCAGCTCGGTTTCGTCCATATGGCTTCATCAAATCTTCGACGACACGTATTAACAATTGGCCATGACCCATCTCGTCTTGAACTTTCGCCATAATCCCAAGCTTCCTCTGTAAAGAAGGTGCACGAGGTACCCATTCTTTCTCCGGCAGCGCCCCCATAACTTCACTTATCCCGTGCATGGAAATCAGTTTAATTAAGGTTAAGCGGTATTCTTCAGGCATCCAATCACTCGCTTCAATCTTCTCACCTGCCTCTATACGCTGCATAAATCGAACCATTTTATTCTCATCTGTCATGTCATTGGATAAAACATACATGTTCATCACCCTTTTTGTTCACATTATTTGCTTGAACATTCGGTTTGCCTTCCCATTTTGAAAGGTACTATTTTATAATGCCTTCCTTTTTATTCTTTCGGTGGTCAATTACACGAATTGCTTTTCCTTCTGACCTTGGTATAGCATTCGGCACTTCCAATACAACTTCAATTGAAATGAGACAGGCTGATTTCAGCTTTTTTTCAAGTTCGAGCTTTAACGCCTTTGCATGAGCATGAGCATATTATGGTTCACTTGTTGATAAAAAGAAACAGACACCTCTACGTGAATTTGGACTGTTTCTAATGCGCCAACATACAATCGGTGAATTTGATAATGAGGGGTAAGGTTTTCTAATTCAATGAGCACACGTTCCATTTCAGAAGGGAAGGCTCAGCACCGAATATTCCGTATTTTAAACCAATTGAGGCTGGATCAATTCCTAAATTCTTCATGTTCTCGACCAAGTTAATCATGTAGGACGGCGTGGCACAAATTCCGTCTGGCTTTAAACCTTTTAACAATAAAATCTGCCGTGCTGTATGACCTCCTGAAGCCGGAATTGCAGAAGCACCTAGGGCTTCAATCCCTCCGTGTAAGCCTAATCCTCCGGTAAATAAACCATAAGCGTTATGTATAAAATCAGTTTTCCTCCCACCTGCTGCGACAATTGCTCTAGCAGTCATTACAGCCCAGTGGTTTAGATCGTTTTGTGTATACGCTACAATGGTCGGTTTTCCACTTGTGCCTGATGAAGCATGAATACGTGCCATTTTCTCTCTTGGAACAGCTAGTAAGCCTAATGGGTAATGATGTCGTAAATCTTGCTTAGTTGTGAATGGTCGTTTCGTTACGTCTGAGATGGTTTGAATGTCTCGAGGTTGAATGCCCATGTGTATGAATTTGTCACGGTAAAAAGGGACGTTCTCAAAGACTGCTCTTACAGTCCTTACGAGAGCACCTGTTTGCCATTTTTGTCATTCTTTTCGCTAGCGGCTTCCATGTGAGGCGTATACATTTGTTTCTCATCCCCCTAGCGTCGTTATTAACTAACACTTATAAAACGGAAAACGAATATTCGTTATATTAATGAAGATAACACTTAATGAAAACGCTGTCAATTTATCCTTTTCCTTTTCCTTTTTGGTAGCTAAAAAGTGTACTTAAATGAGTTAGTTAGAAACAAAAAGAAGAAGACAATACACGTTCAAGTCTTCTTCACTACGTTTTACGCTTCTTTCTCTACTTTATAATGCAATTCAACAAATTGATTAAAGGTCTGCACTCCTAACAAGTTCAAATTCACATGATAGTCCCCTTCTTGAAACAACGCTATCCCTTCTCCAATCATTTTTGGCGCAACAGTGACAATGATTTCATCCACTAATTTTTCTTCTAAGCAAGTCTTAAGCAGATCGCCTCCCCCTACTAGCCAAATGGCCTCCCCTTCTTGTTGCTTCAATGTCGTTAAAAACGTTTTGACTTTCTCGTTTGTAAACTGAGCATGCGAATGCGCGAGAGTTTTCGAACGAGTAAATACATAGCTTTCTTTATCTTGATAAGGGTATTCGTCCATCTCGTTCTTTATCCAATCAAACGTTTTACGCCCCATCACAACAGTGTCTACAGTTTGGTAAAAATTCGAAAAACCATTATCACCTTCTCCTTCTACTGCAAATAACCAATCTAGCTTCTCTTCTTTTGTCGCTATATACCCATCCAAACTTGTCGCAATAAACAAAATTACCTTCCGTTTAGTCACTTTCTACCAACTCCTTTTGTTCGATACGTTTAGTCTATCCGAAAATGATGACAGTTCATGTCACATTAAAAAAGATTAATGATGATGGGTATCATTAATCTCCTGCTTCCGATAAAATTAGATAATTCCTTGGGCGACCATCACATCAGCGACTTTTCTAAATGCGGCAATATTTGCACCAGCTATGAAATCTCCTTCTAAGTCAAATTCCTTTGCAGCAGTAGCACTTTTCTCATAAATACTTGCCATAATCTCTTGTAACATGTTATCAATCTCTTCGAAAGACCAATAAACTCTTGAACTGTTTTGCGCCATTTCTAAAGCGGAAACCGCCACGCCACCAGCATTCGCTGCTTTACCAGGACCGAATTTAATCGTGTGTTTCTGAAAATACGTAATGGCTTTTTCTGTACAAGGCATATTCGCACCCTCTATCACAGCTATGACGCCATTCTGAACAAGAGCTTTTGCATCGTCTTCATCTAATTCATTTTGAGTGGCACAAGGAAAAGCAAGGTCACAGGACAGGTTCCACATACGGTCTTCCTCGTTATAGGTTGCATCTTGATCATGATCAAGATAAGCCGAAATGGGCTTGCGCTCTTGCTCTTTTACTTGCTTAATCGTTTTAACATCTAATCCTTCTTCCTTATAAATATACCCGCTTGAATCACTGCAAGCTACAACAACTGCCCCTAAGTCAACTGCCTTTTCCATTGCATATAAAGAGACTTTACCAGCCCCAGAGACGATGATGCGCTTTCCTTCTAGCTTGTCCTGTTCATCTTTCAGCATCTCTTCAGCAAAGTAAACCGCACCATATCCTGTAGATTCGGTACGCATTAAACTCCCGCCTACCTCTATTCCTTTACCTGTGAAAGCTCCTTTTTCAAAGGCACCACGTAGTCGCTTGTATTGACCGACCATATAATCAATCTCACGTCCTCCCACCCCAATATCTCCAGCAGGAACATCCACGTTTGGTCCAATATACTTGGACAACTCGTTCATAAAACTCTGTGTGAAGCGCATAATTTCCATATCAGATTTCCCTTTTGGATCAAAGTCTGCCCCACCTTTTCCACCACCAATTGCTTGATCGGTTAACGCATTTTTAAAAATTTGATCGAATCCAAGAAACTTCACAACACTTTCATTTACGGATGGATCAAAGCGTAGACCGCCCTTATAGGGACCGATCGCATTGTTGAACTGAACGCGATAGCCACGGTTTACGTGAATCTTTCCATCGTCATCCGTCCACGCCACCCGAAATGATATCAGTCTGTCTGGTTCCACCATTCGTTCTAAAATGGCATAATCCATATAGTGAGGTGATTGCTCGAACAATGGAATAAGAGACTTCGCTACTTCTTGCACCGCTTGATAAAATTCAGGCTGACTCTGATTTTTTTCTTTCACTTGATCAATAACCTGGTCAACATATGCTTTGGCATCTTGCTTTTTTATTGTAGTCATAAAACACGACCTCCTTCGCTCGTTTCTACACCTTCTCCCCTTTTTTTATTCTGGTTAAACGCAAACAGCAACCCCTTTTGAGGTTGTCCAACTATTCCGCTTCCTGTTCAACAAAATAGCGTTGATGCTTCTTTCGAAGAACTTGAATAGCAAAACCTATCGCAACAAATGCCATTGATAAAGAGAGCACAACAATCGTTGTACGAAGTGAAAGAATATCAATGGTTATCCCCGTTACGATTACGAGAAAAATTTGACCGATACTTTGTCCAAGTTGAATCATACTTGTGACTCGCCCCATCATCGTGACAGGAACATGATTTTGATAAAAGGTTGTCATTCCTGCATTTACAATGACATTAAAAAACCCTAAAATGACAAAACCTATAGCGATGGAAGTAAACGACCACGATACGGCATAGATGACATACCCCAGTGTCGTAAAGACCATGCCACTTGCGATCATCCATCGTAGCGAGAACCGGTTTGCAAATACAGACAGCAAGACAGCCGATCCGCATGCGCCAATGCCTGTTATACTAACAAGCAAGCTATAATCCAGTTCAGACAACCCAACGGCATTTTGAATAAACACGACTTCTTGAACATCCATCGGAAAACTAAACAAAAACGTCACTTGAAAGGCGATATACATTCCCATTATATAGGATTGTTTTTTCACAAACGAAAACACTACCATTACATCTGACTTAATTAACGCTAACGTTAATCGGGGTGGCTTCGTGTGTATGTCTCCCTTCCTCTCTTCTGGTAAACAGGCTAACAGAACGGTTGCAAGTAAAAACAAACACGCATTTATCCACAGTGTTACAGAAGTAGAAAATAAAAGAATAAGTGCCCCGCCAATTGCTGGTCCAATAATAAACGCACTTGACGATACAAATGAGCGTATCGCATTAAAGCGCTTTCGTTTTTCCACTGGAACAAGCATCGTCGTATAGGTTATTGAAGCAGGAAAAAAGAACGATTGACCGACACTTAACCCTACTAGGATGGCATAGATAGCAAACATAGTTGGTGCAAAAGGAATAAACGCTATGCCAACTGCCCGAATGATGTACGTTGCCATCATAATCTGTCGTTTGCTCCTATAATCAATAAAGCTACCTGTCCAAAATTTCGTTACTATGTTTACAAGAGGGGATATAATCCAGAATCCAGCAACCGCCACTGCTGAACCGGTTAATTGAAACACAAGGATGTTCATAACAATTAAATAAATAAAGTCACCAATAGAAGAAAGCCCCGTTGTCGTTAAAAGAAGAGCTGGTTGCTTCCAGCTCTTCATACGTGAAGATGTTCCTTTAAAAACCGAATTACCGTCTCATAGAGGGAAATGCGATTTTCTATTTTCGTAAATCCATGCCCTTCATCATCAAATACCAAGTATTCAATTTCGGTACCTTGTTTTTGAAGTGCCTCTACAATTTGATCTGATTCTTCCTTCACTACTCTAGGATCGTTTGCACCTTGCACAACGAGCATAGGTTTTGTCATTTTCTCCAGATAGGTAATAGGTGAATCTTTTACCAAACGGTCCTTATCTCGCTCTGGATGACCAACCCAACGATCCATGATTGGTTTCCACGATTCAGGTACCGTTTCAATAAAGCTAAATAAATTGGAAACCCCACAAATATCCACTGCTGCTTTAAACCGTTCTGGATGGCGTCCATGAAGCAATAAAGTCATGTATCCACCGTAACTCCCACCTAAGACGATAACCTTGTCTGATTGTAGTTGGTCCTTTGATTCTAAATAATCTAATCCCTCAAGGATATCAAGACGTGGACCCTCTCCCCAGTCCCCCTCTACTAGCTTCGTAAAGCTCGCTCCATAACGAGTCGATCCTCGATAGTTTGGCGAGAATACTTGGTAGCCTTCATAAGCAAGAATTTGAGCCTGTGCATCATAGCTTAATACGTCTGCCCATTGAGGCCCTCCGTGTGGAAGCAACACCGTATAGCCATTCTTATTTTCTTTGTGTGGTTGATATAGAAGCGCTTCAATTTCTAAACCATCGTATGAGGGATAGCGAATGACTTCAGGCTCACTTAATTGCTCTTCCTCTAAGCCCATAATCCGTACATCTGTTAGCTGCATCCATTCGCTTTGCATGTATCGATAGATATTTTTCGGTTTAGTCGGTGTTGAACCGAGCACAATGAGTTCTCCTGAATTTGTCATTGTCAGCTTTTCCACAATAGTGACGGGCAATGAAACCTCATTAGAGGTACCTGTTTCAATGTCAAAAGAATAACATTTATCTTGTACACCCGCTGAAGCCACGACGTATAAGCTAGATTCATCCTTTGATAGAAGTACGCTTTTTATCGATTCTTGATCGAGTTGGAACACTTTTTCGAATGTCTTTGACTTTCGGTTGTACCGAGCAAGATAGCTAAACTCTTCTCCTGCATTCGTTGAGAAATAAACGGTTCCATCTTTTCCTAACGTACTATCCCCTGTCACATGCTCATTATCAGCACCAGGAATCAATGGCTCACTTTCTCCATTTTTCCATAAGTACCCAACAATCGATGTATTGCTGTAAAATTTAGCGTATGTAAATACCTGTTCATCTTCACTCAAAGCCGATAGATAAAGTCTTGCATCGTCTCCTTTTAACAACGTACGCTCTTGTTCTGTTTCAATGTCGTACGCACAAATATCAAAATACGTTTTGTTCGACTCATCAGATGTGTAATACAATCGTTTTCCATCTTCGGACTGGGCATGAACAAAAAAATGTGTGCCTGGAAGGGTTCGGACTGGCGTAAGTTCCCCACCTTTTAAAGGCAGTGCATAGATTTGTGGTTTTTCATCACCGTCATAATCAAAACTGGCAAGGATGTAGCTACCGTCCTTACTAAAGCGTAGATCGTACACACTTTGACCAATCGTTGTCAATTGGTATGGAAACCCTTTCTCTATTTCCAGCGCCCATAGTTCTGGCGCTCCTGTGAAATCAGCTTGAAAGACAATGGTTTTCGTATCAGGACTAACCGCAAATGTTTTAATGGAATACGTTTTTAGAAATGCACGTACGTCTGGCTTTTTAAATGGTATCATGTCCATCGCTCCTTCTATTTCCATTGGATAGAATCATTTTAACTTTCAGTTTTTTAAAAGAAAGGACTCCTCATCCTACACGCAAACGAACGTACCTCTTACAGGTTCCTTTTCGCTTTTTATTCGAATAGATGCCGCACGATACGGGTCAAGACCATTCATCACATGAAAATGGATATGAGGTTCAGAAGTATGACCAGAATTGCCACATTGTCCAAGTAAAGCCCCTTGCTCTACTACATCTCCTTCTCTTACGGTTATGCTATTTTCTTTTAAATGACAAATGAGGCTGTATTCATCCTGCTCATGGGCTAGAATCACATAGTTTCCAAACGGTTCTGTTTCGTTTGTCATCGTCCCCGGCGTCACATCCTTTTGATTCGATACAACGGTTGCAACCGTTCCTTTATAAGGTGCAAATACTTCTTTGCCAAACGCATAATAGTTTTCATTTTGATCAGGTGAACCATCGAATGTAAAGCCATTACGGTTAACGACAAAATCATACGCATAACGCTGTGATTCAATTGGGTAATGGTAATTGACGATTTCATTTTGTCCACCCCAAAATGTCAGCCATTCTCCTTTAAAAGGAAATTGATAGGTGTTCGCTGTAACAACATTGTCGCTGTTAGCATTCATGTTTACGGGCATAAAATGAAGGAGATGAATACGTCCATCTTCTGTAAACCAAGCGCGAATGCCAAGTCGTTCTTCTCTCGCCAACCATTGGTGTTCCACAAACTCCTGTAAAGTCATCTTAGAAACCAATTCGAACGTGGGATTATTCTCCATAACCTCTTCGCAAATAGCTTCAAGCGCTTCATAGCTTAGTTCTGCTTGGTAATCCGCACTTAATTGCTGATAAATAGAACGATAGTCTTTCAGTTGTAAGTTCTCTATGAAATGCGAGGGTGTCACATTGACCGTTTTTTTCATTTTTTCACACTCCATGTCAAATTAATCTACTTTCTTTACTTTGTTTCTATGAAAAAGGTTTCATTTTATTTTAGACAGGCGCCACCGTTTTTGTAAACGCTGTTCCCAGTTTCGTCACGAATTATTTAATCAAAATACGGAGGTTGATTTGGCTCATTCATAAAAGCAAACATAGACAAAATCTGTTCTTCTGTATTCCGATTCGTTGATAGTTCAGGCAACTCGCTCTTAGAAAAAAACATCACTTGATCGGTTTCAAGACCTCTTGAAGCAGTTCCGTTCATAATGTCGCATTGTAAGAACACTTTATAATAGTGAAAGGGCTGGGGAGGATGTCCATGCTTTTGCATATCATAAAGCGCTAAAAGCTTGCTTGCCTTCGTACGAAACCCTGCTTCTTCAAAAATCTCTTTCTCGACATTTTCCTTTGCCGACAGTCCCACATCACAAAAACCTCCAGGTAATGACCACTTTTGTTCTGCTTTTTCACGCACTAACAAGATTTTTCCATGTTGAAAGATAACGCCACGAACATCCACTTTTGGGGTCTGATAACCCGATTCTTTAGCAAATAACGCCTTAACCACCTCTGTATCTACATCTCCATAAGTAGCTAGAATGTCTGCACTTAAATCAAGTAATTCATTGTATCGTTCTTGATCGAACGGATCCTTTGAAAAAGCTCTTCCTGATTGTGCAATCCCTTGGATTTGTTTCGCCCATAACAACCATTTCGGTTCCATTTTTAGTATTCACCTCATTTAAAGATTCCTTGTTCCTTTTTCTACCATTTGAGTTTGTACCTAGAATAGAGAAATGTCAATCGTCAACAGAGCAAGCACAAAAAAACGCTTGTCGCTAAACGGACAAACGCCTACTGTTCGAGCTGATCGATTAGTTCTTTCACTAATGACAACGAGTTCTCTAATTCTTCACTTGTGTTATCAACGCCCCCAATATTCAATTTCACATGACGTTGCTGTAGAGATGAATCGGCTTTAGCGATAATCCCTCGACTTAAACCGGGTTCCATTTCTTCCAGTTCCAAGTGGAGTTCTTCTGCCAACAAAAGCAATTCTTCACCATACGCAGAAGCCGTATCAATCTCAATAAGGATTCTCGCTTGGCTACCTTCTTTCGTAGCCAAAGTAGAGTACGCTTTTGATAACTGTTCTTCTCCTACTCGATAATCTACTTCTAATATAGAGCTTGTCCAATCTACTTCTATGCTGTCTCCAGGTTCACGTTCTCCGCCTAAAAACAAAGGCATAATTAACAGACTCGTTATCAACCATTTGTGCACAACTCGTCCCCCTTGCAAAAAAGTGCTGTGTCAGTATTCTATGAAAGGAATGTTCATAATATGTCTTTTTTCTTTTAAAGGGGGTACTTGTTCACATGGAGATTCGAATGAATTGCAGCAAATGTTTATCTGCTTAAACAATAGGGGATGATACTAGTATTACATTATGTTAAATAGGGAGGAATTCATTATGCTTTGGACCATTCTTGGTATTATCCTTGCTGTCTGGCTCGTCGGACTTGTGCTTGATGTTGCTGGCGGCTTTATTAATTTACTTCTGATTGTTGCATTAATTGTATTAATCATTCAGCTTGTGAAAGGTCGAAAATAACGATACCCCGACACCGTTTATTGTGTCGGGGTTTTGTTTTCGTTTCTTAATGGCTCTCTTTCATACTAGCTTTGTCCAACAGCTAAGCCAAAACATGCCAAGACAACAGTTTATCCTAGGAAAAGAAAGCGTCGGCTCACTAGTTATGAAAATCCGTTCCTGATTCTGTCTTCTTAATGTAACCAGAACGAATGACGAAATCGCCAAAGCGCTCGTTTTCTGTACGTCTTTTTGAATAATCATGAATGATTGGAGACAACGTATCGAGAATTTCCGCTTCGCCGATGTTTTCCTTATACATTTTACTGAGACGCTCTCCGGCAAAACCTGCACCTAAATAAAGATTGTACTTCCCTGGCGCTTTTCCAATAAAACCAATTTCAGCTATTGCCGCACGGGAACAGCCATTAGGACAGCCAGCCATTCGAATAGTAATATCTTCATCTTTTAAGCCTGCATCATCTAGTACATATTCAAGCTTTGTCACAAGAGAGGGGAGATACCGTTCTGATTCTGCCATCGCTAAGCCACATGTAGGGAAGGCTACGCACGCCATTGAATTTCTTCGTAATCCCGATGTATACGTACCATCTGATAACCCATACTGTTCAATTAACGCTGTTAGTTGTTTTTTCTTCGCCGTTGTCACATTGCTAATGATGACGTTTTGGTTTCCTGTTAAACGAAAATCCCCTGTATGAACCTTGGCAATTTCTCGCAAACCAGTCATCAGTTGATAGTCAGCGTCGTCTTTAATTCGGCCGTTTTGTACAAATAATGTAAAATGCCACCGTCCACGAATGCCCTTTGTCCACCCATAACGATCCCCATTATGATCAAATTGAAACGATTTTGCTTCGCCAAGCTGCCAACCTAAGCGATCACGAAGTTCAGACACCAACCAATCAAGGCCACGCTTATCAATTGTATATTTGAAGCGCGCATATTTCCGCTCGGAACGATTACCGTAGTCCCGCTGGATCGTAATGAGTTTTTCTGCAATTTCTACCATTTGATCTGGTTTGCAAAAGCCAATGACACGCCCAAGCTGAGGATAGGTTTGTTTATCGCCATGGGTCATCCCCATGCCTCCACCGACAGCAACGTTAAAGCCTTGTAACTTCCCATCTTCAATAACGGCAATATAGCCAATGTCTTGAGAAAAGACATCCACATCATTCGCTGGTGGAATGGCTACGCCAATTTTAAATTTTCGAGGGAGATAGAGCGCTCCATACATCGGTTCCAATTCTTCTTGCTTCGGTGTCTCTGCCACTTTCTCTTCATCGAGCCATATTTCATGATAAGCTCGTGTTTTCGGTAACAAGTCATCGCTTAATTTCCGCGCATACTCATATACCTCTTGGTGATACTCCGATTGATAAGGGTTCGGCGTAATCATGACATTTCGGTTCACATCTCCACACGCTGCAATCGTGTCCATTAAAGCCTCGTTTATGCCTTGAATGCTCTTTTTCATATTCCATTTTAAAATGCCGTGCATTTGAAACGTTTGTCGCGTCGTTAACCGTAATGTGCCATTTCCATACTCGTGCGAAAGTTCATCCATTTTTAGCCACTGTTCAGGTGTTGCCACCCCTCCCGGTAATCGAACTCGAACCATGAATTGGTAAGCAGGCTCAAGCTTTTGCTGTCTTCGTTCCTCTCTTAAGTCACGATCATCTTGCAAATAACTGCCGTGGAATTTCATTAAGCGGTTATCATCATCATTAATACCTGACGAAATCGGTTCTGCCAGCGCCTCTGTTAGCGTTCCACGTAAATAATTGCTTTCGCGTTTTATCCGCTCTACGTCACTCGGAGGTCCATCCTGTGCCTGAATTGCGTCTTTATTCGTCAATTGTATCCCTCCATTAATATACGTCTCGCAAGTAGCGGTTTTGCTGCTGCATTGTCGTTAAATACGCGACTGCTTCTTCCTCTGTTTTCTGACCTTCGTCTTGTATGATTTCAATCAGTGTATCTTGTACGTCTTTTGCCATGTGTTTTTCGTCTCCACATACATACACATAAGCACCATCCTCTAACCATGTGAATAGTTCAGACCCATGCTCTTTCATCCGGTGCTGTACATACACTTTCTCCGCTGTATCCCGTGAGAATGCCACATCCATTTTCGAGAGAACACCGTCTTTTAACCAGCGTTGAAAATCAGTTTGATACAGAAAATCCGTTGTGAAGTGCTGATCGCCGAAAAACAACCAAGCTGGGCTTTCACTACCACGCTCGTCTCGTTCTTCTAAAAAGGCACGAAACGGTGCTACACCTGTTCCTGGACCGATCATAATAATGGGTGCTTCTTCACTTGGCAAACGGAAGCTTTCATTTTTTTGTATGAAAATAGATACTGTATCACCTGGTTCTTTCCGCTCTGCACATTCCACAGAACATACCCCAGATCGACTTCGTCCATTTGCATCATAGCGTACAGCCCCAATGGTTAAATGGACTTCTTCTGGTTCTGCTTCGTAACTACTTGCGATGGAATACAAGCGAGGTGGGATCTTTCTTAGAATCGCAGCAAAATTTGCTGCTCCTGCGTTCCAAGGGCCGAAGTCTTCGTACAAATCCAGAAGATCACGTCCTTCTTGATAAGCTTTTAATTCTTCTGCATGATCTGGTTGAAGCAATGTCTTTAATGCTTGATTATCTGTCAGCAATGAGGCTTTTTCCAATAGAGGCTTTGTGAGCACCGTAATTTCAAAGTGACAACAAAGTGCATTCTTTAATGGTGCTACATCGCCTTTTTTGTTAATGGTAACTGCCTCTTCTTCATCCCAGCCTGTTGTCTCTAATAATGCTTCCACAAGCGCTTGATCATTCTCTGGAAAAATACCAACGCTATCTCCAGGTGCATAAGATAGTCCCGATCCCTCAAGTGACAATTCTAGATGTCGGGTTTCTTTGGCTGAGCCTCGTCCATTTAAATTCAGATTGGTAAGCACCTCTGCTTGGAACGGGTTTGAACGAGAATAAGTCGTGCTTGTTGCGGATACTGCTTGTGTTTCTGTTTGAACCACACCCTCCGGTTCTCCGCTTTGTTCAGCTAAGCTTTTCACCACCCCTGTTATCCATTCATTTGCTTCTTCATCAAAATCAAGATCGCAATCAACACGAGGATATAACCGGGTTCCACCTAATTCTGTTAAACGCTCATCAAAGTCTTTTCCTGTCTGACAGAAAAATTCATAAGATGAGTCTCCTAACGCAAGGACTGAATAGGCCAACCCTTCTAATTTAGGCGCTTTTCTACTATATAAAAATTCGTGGAAGGTAATTGCATGATCTGGTGGTTCACCTTCTCCATGTGTACTAACAACAATGAGCAACTGCTTAACATCTTTTAATTGTTTCGGCTTGTATGTATGCATAGACGACAAAATCACGTCTACGCCTTGTTCTTTTAACTGAGTTGCTGCAAGCTCTGCTAGCTGTTGACTATTCCCTGTTTGGGAACCATATAAAATCGTTACCTCACCCTTCGCTGCGATCGCGTCTTCTTTTGTTGGCTCGCTCTTCACCTCCGCACTAGCCGCTACTTCTGTACTCGCTGAGCTTCCTGACGCTGCCATAAAACCACTCAGCCAAACTTTTTGCTCTGGCGTTAAGGTTGGTAGTAATTGATTTAGCCATTCAACTTGTTGTTGAGTAAATGGACTATTCGTTGGTTGCAACTGCAAATTCTTCCACCTCTTATCTTCTCTCTTTTTCTACTAACGCGCACGCCTCGTTTAACCACTCTTCCCGGTTAGGGTTTCTCAAACGGTCCTTTGACGCTAATTCTTTTAACAGCTTTAGCTTAGCTTGCCTTTCTCCTTTTTGAGCGAGTATTCTTTTTCTCGCTTGCTGTAAAAATTGTAAATCCTCAGCTGCATGTGTAGGCAAGACGGCTTCAAGTGTTTCTTTTAGTTGTTTTGTGTACGATGGGCTTGCGCCGGCTGTCGATACGCTCACACTTAATAACCCTTTTTGGATGGATGCTGGTACATAGAAACTGCCATCTTGGGCTACATCGCAACGATAGATCATTTGGCGAGGTGCTTTGTTTCGCTTAAACCCATCATGTAAAGCGGAATTATTGGTACAAAGAAAAACCCAATCCGCTAAAAAACATTCTTCATATGTTCCTTCACGTGCTTCCCACGTAACTTTGTGTGAACGAAGAAGTTCATCCCAATCACCCTCCAAACGCGGGGTAACGAGATGAATGTGCGCTCCAGCATCAACGAGCGATTGCGTGCGTTTCTTCGCAACCATTCCTCCTCCAACGACCGTTATTGATAATTGCGAAACTTGAATCATGTAAGGAAGGGCATGGCTCATAGGATAACCGGCTCCATTTCGATCGCTTCTTTTGCCCGTGCTTCTAGTACACCTTCTAAACCAAAATCGAATCCTAGAAAATCACAGAGAATGTAGTTTGTATCTGTTCCTTCATTTCGTACTCCAATTCGTTCTTCTAGTTCATTCATTAGTACACCTGTAAATAATAAATACGGCAACACGTAAACGTTCTTTGCACGTAATTGCTCACACTTCAATAACCCTTGCTCTACAGTTGGTGTTGTCGCAGCAAGAAAGGCTATTTCCACGTTATCACACGCTAGACGTTCATATAAAAGTCGTCCAATTTTTGCTACATCACTCGGTTGGTTTCCATCACTTGATCCTCGTCCAATGACTAAAATAGTCGTCCCCTCTTCACGTATACCGTTCATTGCTTGTAACCCTGCCCGTTGAAGACGATCAATAGCTACTTGAATGACATCCTGATGAATGCCAAAAGGGCGCCCATATGTAAATGCTATCGATGGGTACCGTCTCTTCGCTTTTCTCAATTCATCTGGAATATCTTTGTTGGCATGGTACGCCGTTAATAACAGAACCGGAACAACAGCAATTTTTGTCGCCCCTGCCTGTATACAATGGTCAATGCCTTCTTGAATCGTCGGCGCGGTTAACTCGATAAAGGCGAACGTTTGAAAATGAGAAAAGGATGGCTTTATACGATCAATGAACGTTTTAAACTGCTCATTACCCGTTTGAACTCGGCTGCCATGACCGACGTAAAGAACGGCTTGCACGGTTTATCACCTTCCCTTGCCTTGCATATAACCACTGCCCTAACACGCTGGAGGTGGGAGCGCTCACTTGAACTCCATGAAACTCTAGTGTCAGCAACGCTTTTACCACTTCCTCTTTGTTGCTATAGATTGGAAGTTCCCTTAATTCAGGGTACTGTTCAACGACCTTAAGTAAGCTTGGTAGTTGTTGAGAAGACGATAGAATAATAGCTGTAATCGATTGCTCCTCTTGTAAACGTTCTAGAATAACTTTTGTTGCAGTTGTCCACGTTCGTTCCAAATGTAAAAACGAAGACCACTCCTCTACATCCTCCTCTAACGGAGAGGATAAAAGACCATAGTGCTTAAGCGCATCCTGGGCACTTGCCGTCATAGCCACAAGGTTGAGAGAAACCGTCCGAATATCCACCATATCTTCTCTTAACTGTTGAATAAACACTTCTACGTCATCGCTAGAATAAAAGAAAACGCCATTTCCATCCCTTCGAAGCGCCACTTTAGGAGCGAATGCCTCAGCACCTGCTTGTCTTAAATCGCTTACTAAGGTTGAGGCATCTTCTGTTAACACAAGTGGATAATGCCCAAATAAAGGCCGATCCTCAAACCAACTTTTCCCCTCATAAAGCTCAGCTACTTTACCGACAAGCGTAATGGCTGGGTTCCCAATACCGTGACTCTTTACTTCTTCAACAATGGTCGCTAACGTTGCTTTCACCACTTTTTGCTTGCTCGTCGTTCCCCATTGAATGCATAAGACGCTTTCACTTTCAAGACGACCATGTTGAATAAAGTTCTCAACAATTCGCGGAAGATTTTTTACCCCCATATAAAAAGCAACCGTGTCAATTTTAGCAAGCCCTGACCAGTCCAGTTCAAGTGAATTCTCTTTTTGACTGTGCCCGGTTGCGACCGCAAAACTCGTACCCTTCGTTCGATGGGTAACTGGAACATTTGCATAAGCTGGTACCGCAATGCCAGATGTGATACCTGGTATAATTTCAAACGGGACTTGATAACGCTCTAAAAACGCTGCCTCTTCTCCTACCCGGCCAAATACACTAGGATCGCCTCCCTTTAACCGAACGACGGTTTGATGAATATCGGCTTGACGTACCAGTTCATCGTGAATGGCCTCTTGCCTTAAAATGTGGCGATTTGGGAGCTTACCGACATAAATCAACTCGGCTCCATCTTTTACTTCCTCTAGAAGCAAAGGGTTGACAAGCCTGTCGTACAGCACCACATCAGCTTGTCGCAATCGCTTCATTCCTTTATAACTAATAAGCCCAATATCCCCGGGACCTGCTCCAATAAGGTAAACGGTTCCTCTACTCATGTGTTGCCCCCTTACCTTACAATCTGTTTTTCCTTTAAATAGTTCACCAGTTTTTCTACCGATTGTTCAATGGTTTCCTTTGCCGTGTCTACAACAATCTCTGGATGACTCGGTGCTTCATAAGGCGAACTAATACCTGTGAAGTGTGGAATTTCTCCTGCCCTTGCTTTTTTATACAAGCCTTTTACATCTCGCTTTTCACACTCTTCTAAATCGCATTTGACATACACTTCAATAAATTCATTTTCAGCAAAACGCTCCCGTACACGTTGACGATCATTTTCAAATGGCGAAATAAAAGCTGTTGATACAATGGTGCCCGCATCAACAAACAATTTACTCACTTCGCCAATACGACGAATATTCTCTACTCTATCAGCATCAGCGAACCCTAAATCTTGATTCAGTCCTTGGCGAATGTTATCCCCGTCTAACACGTAGCTGTTTAAGTGATTGTTATATAGCACTTGATCAAGAGCATTGGCTAACGTTGATTTACCTGATCCAGACAAGCCAGTAAACCAAAGTAAACAGCTTTTATGATTGTTTTTCGTTTGGCGGTCTTCTTTTGTAATCGTTGCTTCATGCCAAACAAGATTGTCAACCGATTTACTCATGCACCTGCCTCCTGCTGACCACGAATTAAAATTTCAACGACTTCTTTCCGACTAAATTCCGCTGGTGGCAGTTCCCCTTTTGCTAACATCTCACGAACCTTTGTACCAGATAGAATGACATGCTGAGTACGCTCATGTGGACACGTTTTAGACGATGCCATGTTACCACATGCTTTGCAGAAGAAACTGTGCTCAAAGAAAAGGGGTTTGATGCCTAATTCATCCGGCTTAAATTCCTTAAAAATCTCCTGTGCGTCATAGGTTCCATAATAATTTCCTACACCAGCATGATCACGCCCAACGATAAAATGCGTGCAGCCGTAATTTTTTCGAACAAGCGCATGGAAGATTGCTTCTCTTGGGCCTGCATAGCGCATAGCAGCTGGAAAAACAGACAAATGAACACGCTCTTGAGGATAGTAGTTTGCTAGCAAAACCTCATAACTTTCCATTCTAACGTCTGCTGGGATATCTCCTGCCTTCGTTTCTCCAACAAGTGGATTTAAGAATAACCCGTCCACCGTTTCTAGCGCTGCTTTTTGTATGTATTCATGAGCACGGTGAACCGGATTGCGTGTTTGAAAACCAACAACGGTTTTCCAACCCTTTTCAGCAAACTGTTCCCGGGTTTCCGCTGGATCAAGATAATAAGAACCGAACTGCTCCCGTTCTAATCGTTTTATTAGTACAATATCGCCACCGACGTACACACTCGGTCTAGAAAAGAGCTTTGCAACTCCTGGATGCTCCGTGTCCTCGGTTTGGTACACGTGCTTCGCTTCTCGCTTTTTATCAGGTTGATAGATGGTTTCAATCGTAATCACACCATAAACGTCGCCTTTATACACAAGCTTGGCTTTTGTATGATTTTTCAATAATTCTGCCTTTTGCTGATCAACTGGTAATGTGATGGGAATACTCCATGGTGCGCCATTAACTAAACGCATGCTGTCAACAACTGATTGATAGTCTTCTTCATTTAAAAAACCTGTTAACGGTGAAAACCCCCCAATTCCAATTAACTCTAAATCCGACAGAGCAAAACCATCCAGTTCAATCTCTGCCTCTATCCCTTTTATTGCGTAAGTTGGATCGTAAAGCTGTACAAGTTCCTTCTCTTTTACTACCATTATTTTTCCCCTTTCGTCGGTGCGTGTAGTCCACATTCTGTCTTTTGGTTGCCTTGCCAGCGCCCACTACGATTGTCCTGACCTGGCATAACCGGTTTCGTACAATAGGTGCAGCCAATACTTGGATAATGCTGGTCGTGAAGCGGATTATAAGGAAGTCTGTGGAGCTCGATGTACATCCAAATTTCTTCTTCGGTCCAATGGATAAGTGGGCAAATCTTCACTTTTTTAAATCGATTATCTTGATTAATAAATTCAGTATTCGCTCTTGTAGGTGACTGCTCCCTGCGTAAGCCAGACAACCACGCATCAAACGGTGCCATTTCCCGCTCCAGCACATCTAATTTCCGGATTTGACAACATTGATCGGGATTTGTTAACCAAAGCTTCGCTCCAAATTGGTTCTCCTGCTCTTCTGGTGTAAGGGATGATTTCGCTAACTTGATCTTCATATGAGGATACCGTTGCTTGACTTTTTCAATAAGGTCATACGTTTCTTTAAAATGGAAGTCTGTATCTAAAAAAAGGATTTGTGCGTCTTTTTGGACTTTGGACAGTAAATCAAGCATGACCATTGCTTCTGCCCCAAAGCTACACGCATAGACAAGGTTCTTTCCATAAGTTTCGTGAGCAAAACGTAAAATATCAATACTATCCCGACTCTTCAACTTTGAATTAAGAATCGCATAATCCTCATTTTGCATTTCTTTATAGAGATAGCTCAATCGCGCTCCTCCTTCTCTATCATTCGTATTATTCCGATAATCCCTTGTATTTTAATATGATTTAAGAAAATTCTACTCTTGATTAAATAGACTGTCAACTACTTATTTTCTAATAATTCTTTCTGTAAGCTGACTATTTTTCTTCACTCACACTTTTGTTAGCAGCGGAATTGTAGGAAGTTTCGTAACGCAAATGTTTAATCTTGTTAAAGAACGGTTACACACAGGATAAGTCATCGTTCCTACTCGGTAGGATTAACGATAAAAAGGAGTGATACAAAATGGCCACAACAATTCGTTCAACAGAAAAAACAACTGAACAAATAGAACAGGAACAACAGAATACGCAACAAGAAAATCGTAATCACTTAACCTACGATGATGAAGTCATAAAAAAAATTGCCGCATTAGCAACAATTGAAACAGACGGTATTCTCGGTATGAGCGGAAGCTTCTTCCAAGGAATGAAAGAGACATTCGGCAGAGAAGAAAGTATTACAAAAGGCATTCGCGCAGACGTCGGCGAAAAGCAAGTAGCCATTGACCTTGAAGTATATGTTGAATACGGAAAGAGCATTCCAGCTATTTATAAGGATATTAAAGAGAGTGTAGCAAGAAATATTCACCAAATGACTGGATTAGAGCTTGTTGAATTTAATATGAATGTAGACGACGTTTTTACACGTGAAGAATTTGAAGATAACCGCTCAAGTTCAAAATCACGACCGGATTCAAACCGAGTTGAATAAGGCGCAAAACAAAAAAAGCTGCTTTAGTGGGGTAAACCCTCTAAAACAGCTTTTTTATTAATTTCTTTTACTCTAATTTACCCTCTTTCAAACGTACTCTCACTAAATAAAGCGCCGGTACAACAAATAACGTTAATACCGCTGAAAATAGTGCTCCAGACACAATGGTAATGCCTAATGGTTGAAACAACGTGCTGTTCCCAAACGCAATTGGGATTAAACCAGCAATCGTTACAAGCGAGGTTAATACAATCGGTCGAAAACGTTGTTCCGCTGCAAGCATCACCGCTTCTTTAGGTAGAAGTCCCTCTCTTCTTCGCTGTTCAATAAATTCAATGAGCACAATCCCATTTCGAACGACAATCCCAGCTAGACTAACACCACCCATTAATGACATAAAACCTAAACCTGTTTGTGTTAGAAACAGTCCGATCATCGCTCCTGAAAAAGCCAAATACACTGCACTAAGAACAATGAACGGAATCGTTAATGAATAAAATTGAATGACCATCGCAATTAGAATAAGAAAGACGACAATAAGAAAAATTTGGCCAATCTGTACAAAAACTTCTGTACGCTCAGACGTTTCTCCACCGATTTGAACACTGTAGTCACTTTCTTCTAACGCAAGAAGCTCGTCTTCAACTTCTGCAATAATGTCATCAGCTGATTGGTTCTCTGCTGGAAAAGCACGAACGGTGACAGAGCGCTCTCCTTGTTGACGAGGAATTCGTGGTTGGATTTCTTCCTCTGAGAGAGAAACAACGTCAGTTAACGGAACTCGATTTCCTGTTTCACCAGCTATCGTTACCGTATCAAGTAGTTCACGTTCATCCCCTTCAAAGACAAGACGCCAATCAAGTAACTCTCCGTCTTCATCAAATGTTCCAAGCGGGATACCTTCGCCAAGTACTGCCAACGACTGAGAAAGCTCATCACTTGTTAATCCATTCTCCTCCATTGCCTCTCGGTATAATTCAACTACATACGATTGAACGGGATTCCCAATGGTATCATCAACATTTAACACACCGTCTACGTTAAGTAAAAGCTCCTTAGCCTCGGCACTTTTCACCATTAATTCGTCAATAGATGGCCCACTGATGTCAATCGCAATGGGTGCACCTACTGGAGGACCGGATTCAATAATGGATACCTCGTACGTTTCAATAACTGAAAAAGCTTCAGGTAACGTTTCACTCCATAGATCCATTGCTGTTCTTGCTTCAATCTCCTCTTTATCAATAAACACTAGGAAATTTGCTTGGTTTTGACTTTCTTCGCCGCCACCATTGGCGTTAAACAAACGCGGAATGGATGTTCCTGAATAGGTAGATACAGATCGAACAAAGTCGTGCCTTCCTAGCCAAGAGGCAATCGCTTCAGCTTCTTCCTCTGTTTGTGCAAGTGGTGTACCATCCGCTAACGTCGTCTCAACAAACACCTCTTCTCGATCAGAATCTGGGAAGAACTCAATCGGAATCCATGGAATAAGAGCATATGCAGCCGTCCCAACAATTAAACCCGTGAAAGCAACAATAAAGGGATGGTTTACAACGCCTTTCATTAATTTCCGCCCATACCAGTTTCCGCTTTTTTCTAAAAGTGGTCCTGCAAGACCTGCTGATCGCCCATCTTGCTTTGTTGGCTTTCGTTTCTCTCTCCATACACGATAAACAGGGACACCGATTAAGCCAACGGCTGTCGATGCAACAATGGCACTAATAACAACAACAGGTAGCGGACGAATAAATTCCCCTGCTCCACCTGGTAAGAATAAAATCGGAAAGAATGTAAACACCACAATAATGGTTGACGTAATAACAGAACCGAGTACTTCTGTCGTACCTTTTCTCGCTGCCTCTTTTGCTGGTTTGCCTAGCTTTAATTGACGCTCAATATTATCATTGACGACAATGGCATCATCGACTAAGATGGCTAGCACAAGGATATAGGCAATAAGAGAAATTTGATTTAAATCAACATTAGCAAATGGTAGTGCCAGTGAGCCAATGCTAAGCGATACAGGAACGGCAATCGCCACACTGATGGCAGACCCTATTCGCAAGCCTAATGAACACACAATGAGAACAGCTAGAAAAGCAAATCCAAATGACCACGCTAAATCTGCAAAAAGCTCTGATACGAGGTCACTTTGGGAATATAACAGCTCCATTTCTGCTCCTGCGGGTAACTCGCTTTCGAGTTCATCAACGTACCCGTCGAGTTCATTTTGTGCGGCAGGTACACTACTACCTGACTGTAACGTAAAGGTTAACGACAACGCTCGCTCACCATTAAATTGTACAGCTTCTTCACGTGCTTTATAGCTTTTTTCCATCACTCCAACATCTTGCAGTCGAACAATGTTGCCTTCTTCATCTACACCAACAGGCAGATTATTAAAGGAAGACACATCCTGATACGTTTCCATATTAACAGGAACGACGGCTCCTTCTGTTTCCCATTCGCCTATCGGTGATGTAGTTTCTTCACCTTGCAAGACTCCGAGTACTTGTGCGTATGAAAGGTTGTTCTCTTCCATTGCTTCCGCATCGAGCCTAACCGCTATTTCTTGCTCTACGACTCCCTGTACGTCAACACCTGTTATATCAACAAGTGAAGACAGCTTTTCTTCATACAGATCAATGAGCTGTATGAGCTCATCAACGTCTACATTTTCATTATAGGTGATTTGATACGTAGCGAGCCCTTGATCCCCTAGATCTGTTTCTACCTCAGGATTTAGAGCATCGTCCGGTAACGTGGAAGAGAGCCCATTTACTTGTTGAGATACGTCATTCCAAATAGTCGATTCTTTTCCGACACTTTCGTCGAGTTCGACCGTAATAAGAGATAAGCTAGGTGCAGAAACCGATTCATAGGAAGCAATTTCTTCATACCCACTTAAAATATCTTCGATTTGACTTGTAATTTGTCGCTCCACTTCTTCTGATGAAGCGCCTGGGTAAGCGGTAATAATTTGACCAATTGGCGGTTCAAATTCTGGTATTTCTCGTTGTGAAAGCTGCGTAAAGCTAATCGCTCCGACAACCGTTAGCATTGTAAAGAATAAGACCATTAGCTTTGGTCGATCAATAATCCAGCGCATATATTCCCTCTTTTCTAAGTAAGTATCACCACTTCATACCCTTTATCGGATCTTGAAAAACATTCTATTTCATGATTATCCAACAATCCCCATTGAATAACGAACGCACATTCGTCTATAATAAGAAGAAAAAGACGAAAGGATGTTCGCCATGCGTAAAGAAGAATTGTTTGTCAAACGAGGGAATTTACTGTGGGAAGGCAGTCGGATGATGCTGCCAGAGCACAAAGAAGGATGGCTTAAACTACAACAACAGGAAAGCTATATTCCGCTACATGAGCCGTTATCCGAAGACAGCTGGCAGGAGCTAGGTGAAACCATTATGGATGCGATTAAGCAACAGTACGACACTACCGTAACATTCTGGCATGATGGTCGTTACCACTCACTAGATGGAAAGGTCACGAAGTATGATGATTTGAACAAGCGTATTAAACTCCTTTTATCAGACGACTACGAATGGTTAAACCTTCGTATGATCAAAGATGTTTGTCGAAAACATTAACCCCTATCTGACTGTTATGATGGAAGACAGTCGCTTTGTGTCGAACTTCGATTAAGCACAAAAAATAAGTATATATAGTGTGAGATTATATTGATTAACACTATATATTGTGATAAATTACATGTATACAAGCAGAATCCTAAAACAAAGGGGAGCCTCGTCATGTTACAGCAACTATCCGATGATCTTCTTCTAGAAGCATATGATCGTGCGATCCAACATTGTTTAAATGCTGACTTTATTTCCATTATTAAACAAGAACTTCGGCGTCGAGGTCTCCTGAAACATATACATATGAAAAAAGATCGTTCTTAGTAGTAGAACGATCTTCTTTGCCTACCTTTTTATGGGGTAGGCTTTTTATAACTTTAATTCTTTTTCCATAAACGCCATAAGCGAACGAATCATGTCTTCTGAGAAATCAAACGCTATCCCCGCTGCTTTATAGACATCCGTTAATGACGTTGAACTGCCTAGGGCAAGTGCGGCTTTATACCGTTTTAATGTCTCTTCTGGATGTTCTTTATATTGCTTGTATAGCTGCATGGCTCCAAGCTGGGCAATGACATATTCGATATAATAAAATGGCACTTCAAAAATATGAAGCACGCTAAGCCACTGGGTTTCTTGCCACTTTTCATAACCAGACCAATCAACGACATTCGACTGAAGTTTTGTCAGCAATTCTTGATACTTCTTATTGCGCTCTTCCTTTGAATGGTTCGGGTGCTCATACAGCCAATGTTGAAACGAATCAATCACCATCCCAATTGGTAAGAACGTTACAATCGATTCTAATTGTTTCTGTTTGGCACGCTCATACTCTTCGTGATTCTCATAGTAGACATTCCAAAACGGCAGCGTAAATAACTCCATTGACATGCTTGCTAGTTCACTTGATTCCATTGGCGTATCACGATAAGCAGCTAGAGAAAGATCTTTCTTCCTATCGTTATGAATGCAATGCCCCATTTCATGAATAAGAGTAATCATATCCTTATGCTGTTTCGCATGGTTCATAAAAATAACAGAAAGCTGCGAAAGTGGCAGTGACGAACAGAACCCACCTGGCGATTTCCCTTTCCTGCTTTCAAGATCGAGCGTGTTCCCTTCATTAAGCTGAGAAAGAAGCTGACCAAAAGAAGGGTCAAGCTGATTTAACACTTTTTCTGTCTTTGAAATAAGCTCTTCTGTTGTGTCAAATGGTTTTAACGGCTCTTCCCCAGGCTTGATGGCGCTACGATCCCATGGCAAATACGAATCTAACCCTAATCCTTGCTGATGCCGCTTATGAATTTTTTCAACAACCGGCTTCACATACGTCGCGACATTCTCTGCTAAGCGTTTGCAATCCGCTGGTGTGTAGTCAAACCGATCATACTTCTGAAACATATAATCCGCAAAATTCGTAAATCCTGCGTTTTCAGCCTTTTTCTGCCTCAGTCGGATAAGCTCTGACAAAATCTCCTGCAAAGGCTCTTCTTTTTCTATGTAAGCCTCACGCAATTTCGTCATGGCTCGTTTTCGTTGATCACGGTCAACACTTTCATAATAAGCAACTAATTGAGGTAGCGTTAATTCTTCCCCATTCCAATCAACCGTCATTGATCCAGTATGTTCGAAATAAGTAGTCGCCAGTTGATCTTCTTCTACCTCTAGTTGAATCGTTGCTTCTTGAAATAATGCCTGTGCGCTTTTTCGTCTTTTTACTAAATAGCCATACTGTTCCTCTGGTAATTGAGCTAAAACGTTGGATGAGAGAAACGCATCATCCAATAAAGCGGAGTATTTCTTTACAATCGGCAACACAACTTGCTGATCATGCTCAAATACACGCTTCGCTTCCTTAGAGTCGTTATAGCTATTAAATTCAACATAATGACCTGTCATCATTTCTTCCAGTTCATCGGATAGGTCCGATTCTTTTTGTAGAAATACTTCCACCTGCTCCACTGAATCAAGCGGAATGTTCAACAACTCATTGTACCGTGCTTCAAGCTTATCCGTCTCTTCAAGTGAAAAAGGTTCCTTATAAAAGGTTGCCATCGTCTACCAACTCCTTTTCACCCATTTTAGCATTCATATAGAGCAGGGACTAGTTCGAGGCATTGTTGTTGATCCATACGCCAAAGAAGGCTCATCCAATGCTCCTCTTGTTAAGAAAATCATCCGATTCATTTTCTTTTATTATAAAATAAAAGCTGATCGTAGCGTTTTTTGTTGCCCGAAACACAAAGTCCTTTTATGATGAAACCAGTCGTTTCTTTATACCAACCAAAAAGAAGAAGGAGTACTACATATGTTAAAACCTATTTCAAAAGCTTCATGGCATACCTACCCAAGCATGGTAGCTGTCATAACGAGTAAATCAAATGAACAAGTCAATGTAATGGCGTCTGGATGGCACACCTTTATGGGAACAAACCCAGGGCATTACGGGTTCGCCTTACGAAAAGAAACGTATACATATGAGCTCATCTCACAAAGCAAAACCTTCGCGGTCCAGTTTCTCCCTAGCCAACATTCCAAGTGGATTCAACTTAGCGGCACATATAGTGGGAGAGAACAGAATAAATTTGATCTCTTTAATATTCCTTATCACTTAAGTGAACTGTGTAACGTTCCTATAATTGAAGATGCTTATTTTGCTTATGAATGTAACATAGTGGGCGAGCACACCTACGGTACTCACGAGTGGATTGTCGGCGAAGTCATGCAAAGCTATCGAAATGAGAAAGCGTTTACTTCTAGTAATACGATCAACTTTGAACATGTAGCGATCCCAATGTATATTGGTCGATCTGAATATCGGTCGCTTACAAAAGATGCACCCCGAATGCTCCATCAACAGACGAATCATTTGTAGCCAAGACAGAACACCTTCAGAAAGAACGACTTAAACAACTTGCACCTATATAATCTGTAACAGAAGGCGGCTTCTAACCAACATTCGCTCTCGGATTTTCAATATGTTGCTTTTCCGAGAGGATCTCCGTCAAACCAATTCTAACCGCTTCTGTTCTTAGGAATTTGCTGACTAATTAATGTCTCCTAGATAAACGAACGATTTCTTATCATTGTGGTACTCAATAATAGATTTTCTTAAACTTTTCGGGTATATTCTATACTCAAGCAACGCCTCTATAGGAAGCCATTCCATCCCCACTTGATTTTGGTCTGGTTGAGTAGGTGCTTGATCACCACATTCATTTAATGCATGACAAACAAAATAAAATTCAACTTGGTGAACAGCGGAATCAAATGCAGCATGCTCGTGATTTTTCCCTATATACTCACGGATGTGAAGGAGTTCTTTCACATCTACTTCTTTTCCCACCTCTTCCAAACACTCTCTTATTAAAGTATGATGCAACGTTTCCCCCCACTCCTGTCCACCTCCAGGAAAAAGATAATAAACCCCTTCTGAGTCTCGATTTTTTGTTACTAAGATCTTATCTTCGCTAATGATAATTCCTTTTGCTGAGTTTCTAATTCCCATGTACACCTCTCCCTTACATCCACTAGTTAAAAAAAGAAACTTTCATTGCTTAATAATTATTCATGAATCGTTCTCGTGAACGAAGTCGCACTTAGTTCTTTTCTCATTTTTAAATTTGTCAGATAAACACCTTTTCGTTCAACGGTTTGTTGGCGAACAGTCACGTAGCCTCTATGTGTAAAAAATGCCTTTGCTGTTATACTTGACTCTGTTTCAATCGCTTGCAGTTTTAATCGCTTTGCTTCGCTCTCAAGTTTATCAACTAGCAGAGATGCTACCCCTTGTCTTTGATACTCTTTATGAACAAACAATCGGTCTAAGTAACCATTAAACGTTAGATCAGCAAAGCCGACGATTCGATCGTTCACTTTTACAACAAACGTTAGGTTTTCATTTAATGATCTTTTCCACCGGTTGATTCTTTCACTTTTATCCTCTAAAGCCGCCCAAGCCTCTACTTGCTCTCGCGAATAGTCTCTTGCATTAACAGAATGAACGGTTTCATAAAAGAGCGAAACCACTTCCTCTGTATCGTTTTCATGAAATCTCAAGATCATCATTCCTTGCTCTCCCCCTATGCAACCTTACTGCACGCGATTATGGAAACGTAATTACTTTTCTTTTTCTGAGCGCTAGTCTCTATTTTTGAACGGGGCAGACGATAGTTTTTTCCATACATATTCCAAAGGGCCCGTACCTAAGTATGTAACAAACAGCTCTGCTGCCACCATCATAATTATTGTTATGAACAACCAACATAGAAGCACAACATAGACAGAAGAAACGGGAGCAAGATTGAAGCCCCAACCATAAAAAATAAGAGATGCGACAATGTTTTGTAAGATATAACAGCTCAATGCTGTTTTTCCTATAGCTTCAAACCGTTTCATGATCCACGGAACCATCTTTTTATGAAGAACCCAAGCAAACAGTCCAATATAACCTAATGCTAAAACAGGGGCAAAGATATACCTCGTCGCAAGGTCAAAATAACCACCGGGCACAAGCGCCAATAGATTTAAGGGTATTCCTATACCTAAACCATAGATCATTAGTTTCTTACGAATGACTCTTCCACGTTCATTGTTTAAAAAAGCCCCTGCACGATGCAAGAAAATGCCAACTAAATATAGTGTGATATTCATAAAAATAATCAGAATGGCTTCTGCTCGCAATCCTATAAAATGAACCACGCGATAGTAGACTTGTTGCCAATAGGGTTGATTCTGATAGACTGAGCTTATCTCTTCACCCATACGCTCCATTTCAAAAAGAAATGAATCATCTCTTAAAATAAAAAACCAGAGAATCGACACTAGTACCACACCAAAAAGATGCATAAATCCTGTTATCATCATTATCTTCTTTAGAAGCTTTTCACGCTTACTTATCATGAACGCTACGATTCCTCCTGTGAGGGCATAACTCATGAGCACATCGTATTCAAAAACAAAAACAAAGTGTAAAAAACCATCAATAAAGAGGAGAGCCATCGTCCATAGATACAACGGTATCCATGGTAATTCTTCTCTTTTGGCTTTACGGTATTTTAACTCTAGGCCTATTCCAAATAAAATTGTCAGCAGACTTAGAAACTTCCCATTTATAAACACAGAAAGAGACGCCTGTATGAAAGACTGTATATCCTCCCACCAATTTGCATTTACAAAGACAGCAAGAAGATTTCCCGGTTGCGCAAACAACCAAACATTTGTCCCTAATGTGCCAATAATGGCAAAACCTCTTAAGACGTCTATCAAACGAATTCGCTTTTCACTTTGCTCCATCCCTAAGCTCCTTGCACACCGTCTTTTTGTACTTCACTCTACACGATGTCGCTGATCTTAGTTTACAGATGTTTCCCTTCATTCCCTATTCATTGATGTCACTTCATACACATGACAGCTATCACAACTAGCGCGCTTTCAGGAAGACTTTCATTAGCCCAACTTAGATTCGTCTTGCATAAAAAACCATCGTCGATGGAATCGTTACCAACAAAATAGCCGCTAAAAAGATTAAGACTTGTTGGGCGCCCCAATGAATTCCACTAAATCCGGCTACAAAAAATAACAAAAAGATGCTACCGAAAATAACGAAATAATTTACCACCATTGATTTTCCTATTATTGTTTTTGCCCGTTCATCTTTTGGGAATAAGTGAGGAGATAAATAAACCATCAATAACTGATTAACCCCTAACGCCATTAACGCCAATCCCATCGGAAACTGACGATTCAGTAGCTGATTAATCGTTATGTAAATGGCCACTCCAGTTACAAATAGACCTGTAAGTAAAAATAGTAGTTGGTTTTCCATTGTTTTTCTGTTTTTCTTCATGAACTAGTCCTCCTCATAAATAAATATATCTTCAATCGTACAGCTAAAGATACGTGACAGTTTGAATGCCAACTTAATAGAAGGATTGTAGCGTTCTTTTTCCAATGAAATTATCGTTTGCCTTGAAACAGCTAATTGCTCAGCTAATTCATCTTGGGTTAAACCATAGTTTACCCGTAATCGTTTTATATTGTTTTTCATTTTTATACCTGCTCCTTAGTAAAGTAAGCTTTACGTAACGTTCACTTTACTACACGGTGAAAATGAAATCAATGTCATTTACCAATTACAGTTTGTATACAGCTAAAAAAGACATCCATATAGAATGCCTTTTTTTCCTTGTATCGCCTTCACTACCAGTCACTAAAGACTTAGAGCAATTCCGCTTCAAGCTTTTTCAAATCACGGTTCCCACCTAAAACGATCATCACATCTCCTTCAGTCAGCATATCGTCTGGCATCGGAGTAATGGTAAGGTTTTCGCCTGATTTTATTCCCAGCACATTACACTTGTAGCGCTTGCGAATATTTAATTTCGCCAGCGTTTTTCCAGCGATTTTTTTTGTGGCGACAAGCTCGACAATGCTGTGATCCACTGAAATCTCCACATAATCAATCACTTTGTCAGAATCTAAGCTATGAGCAATGCGAATGCCCATATCGAGCTCAGGATGAATAATGCGATCAGCGCCGATTTTCTCAAGCACACGATGATGCTGTTGGTTACGTGCTTTGACCCATAATTTCTGAACCCCTAATTCTTTCAACAAAAGAGTCGTCAATATACTCTCTTGAATATGATCTCCTATCGCAACAATGACCGCATCGTAACTTTCCGGTTCAAGGGAGCGCAGCGTTTTTTCATGAGTGGTATCAGCTATAATGGCTCGGCTTGTAAATCCGTCTGCATCTTCTACTCGTTCTTCATCTGAATCAACGGCAACAACATCATGCCCATGTTTATAGAGCTCTCTCGAAACGCTCGTTCCAAAACGACCAAGACCAATGACTAGAAATTGTTTTCTTCGCATTTCCATGTTCTCCTTTCCTTATTATCCAATTAAGATCCGTTCCGTAGAATACTGATAGTGTTCCCCTCTTCTATCCCCTCTAAATGAAAAGAGCACGGCGATAATTCCGACTCGACCGATTACCATTAAGACCATCAGAACGACTTGGCTCGGCAAGGACAACTCAGATGTGATCCCTAAAGATAAGCCACATGTTCCAAACGCTGAAGCCGTTTCAACTAAGACTTGCAGCAGCGTAACCGATGTATTTTGTTCAAAGGTCATGATAAGCAAAATGGCCAGAAACAAAAGACCTGTAAAAATGGATAGCACCACAAATGACTTTTGTTGGTCTTCTTCATGAATTCTCCGACCAAATACATGCACATGTTTTTTCCCAGTCGCAAAGCTACGTAGCGTAAGCATCATAACTGCTAGCGTCGTTGTTCGTATACCTCCACCAACACTCGATGGGCTCGCTCCAATCATCATTAATAGCGACATAAATAAGAGAACAGGAATGTGAAATGCAGCTAAATCAACTGTTGATAGGCCTGCGCTTCTTGTTGTTGCCGAAAAAAAGACCGCTTGTGATAGCTGTTCGTGCCAACTTAAGGTAGCAAAGGCTAAGTCTCTTTCTAAAAACCAAATCCCAAAGGCCCCTATAAAAAACACAAGAAAATAAGTAGTTGTCGTGAGTTTCGTAAATAAACTGAATTTAAATGTGCGTTTTCGGCTCTTTATGTATTCAATACATTCTAAAATAACTGGAAAGCCAATTGAACCCGCAAAAACAAGTAAAATGGTTATACATTGAACAAAGTAATCATCCACAAATGGAGCTAGCGATTGACCTGTTACATCAAAACCAGCGTTTGTAAAAGCACTTAACGAGGCAAAGGCACCTTGTAAGTAAGCTTCAAATGCCCCGTCAAAGAAACGTAAATAATAGGTCCCTAGTATAAGGGCGCCTGCCCCTTCAATACATAGTGCAATGACTATGAGACTGCTCATCAAACGGACAAGGCCTGAAAACTGATTTTGTACTCGGTTTTGGTCGACGATGATAAGCAAACGTTGCGAAAGGTTAATTCGTCTTCCTAGCATCATCCAAGCAAAGGTGGCAAGTGTCATAATACCAATTCCACCTAGTTGTATTGCGAGCGAGAGAACGAGTATTCCACCCCAGTTAAACGTTTCGACTACATTAATTGTCACTAGCCCCGTTACACTGACCGCACTAACCGATGTAAATAATGCATCTCGATACGTCAGTTCAACGCCAGGCTCATGAAAAACAGGCAAATAAAACAGAACACTAAACACGAACATTGAAAGTAAATAAGCGAAGAGAATTACACGAAAGGGATTACTCTTTTTTCGGTTCATAATGGACTCCTCATTCTCGTTCACGTTGAAAGATACGTCTTATACTAGGCGCTACGTAACAGGATTGCAATAAAAATTTTCCTTTGCTCTTACCTTTTTAATTCCTAGTGCTAATTTAATTGTTAGTTTCATAGAGTAGAGTAGAGGAAGGTGATTGTGTTGTGAACGTAGTCGTTAAATGGTTAGGAAGTATTTCTATTATGCTTCTATCCACACTTCTTATTATTAGCATACTAGCAACAAATCAAACCTGGTATAACCGTGGACTGAATACGATTGTATCGCCTTTAGAGGGCGTTGATTTACTCCATTTGATTTCACTTGAAAATCCCATCTTCAAAGAAGCACTGCCTTCTGAATTTAAAGCAAAATCGTTCAGCCATGTTATGGTATCTACCGCAACAAACCTAGACTTCAGTCACCCTCTTTCATTGCTCTCGCAAGGAATTCCAGCTATGGCGGCATTTGATACAACCATCGCCGTTGCTGGACAAGGGACAGATGTGACCAATATGCCAAGAGAAACACTGCCCCCTGAAGAAGCATTAGCAGAACTTGCCAAAGAACATACAAATGAAGAAAACGAAGAATCGCCTGGGCAAGAATCTGAGAATACCGATCCGTCTGTGTTAATCTATCATACGCACAGCTATGAGTCCTTTCTGCCTGAATTAGGATTAGAAGGTGCTGAAAATGCAGACCAAGCCATTTCAAGTAACCCTGAAATAAACATCATTAACGTTGGGAAGCACTTTGCGGACAGGCTCTCCACCCATGGAATTGTTGCTGATGTAGACAAAACCAATATGAATGCCTATATGCAAGAGCGCAGTATGACCAATTATTATTCGGCTTCTCGTCAGATAATCGAAGGCAAACTAGAGACACAGCAATATGATTTACTGCTCGATTTTCACCGTGATTCTGCACGTCGTGATCTTACAGCGGTGACTATTAACAATGAAACGTTCGCACGCATTCTTTTTGTTGTCGGTACCGCACACGCGAATTCAGATGCTCAATTAGCTGCCGCAACAGAACTTCATAACCGGATTGAAGAAGCCTATCCCGGCTTAAGTCGTGGTGTATTTACAAAGGACAAATCACAGGGGAATGGTATTTACAATCAAGACTTAGCAAACACTGCTATGCTGATTGAATTTGGTGGGGTTGATAATACAATGGAAGAAAGCTTGCGAAGCGCAGACGCTGTAGCAGATCTGTTAGCTGATTATTACAAAGAGACAATGGATGAATAAAAAGAAAGCACGCGGTTTAAGGCGTGCTTTCTTTTATGATTCTTCTACTTGTTGATGAACGACGAACGAGCTTGTGTCCAACAATTCTTGCTTGAGCAGCTAGTGGAGGTGCGGCAATTTGTTCGCGAACAAGCGTTGCTGCTTGAAAGCCTAGTTCATAAATGAAGATGTCCATTGTTGTTAATGGTGGTGCCGAAAGCTCTGACATTAACACATTGTTGAAGCTTACAACAGATATATCTTCTGGCACGCGATAGCCCATGCTCGTTAACATCCGCAGTACACCAAGAGCCATGAGATCATCTGCTACAACAAGGGCTGTGGGTGGCGTTGCTTGTGCCATTAACTCGATAACGGCTTGTTCTCCACCTTCAAACACTTCATCATGATAAACAAAATACATTGGATTTACTTCAATACCAGCTGTCTCAAGTGCTTGCTCGTATCCATGCTTATGATCAAGTGTGACATAAGCATCTTTTCTTCCACCAATAAAGCCAATGCGTTCATGTTTTAATAGCAACACATACTCAGTCAGCATTTTAGCAGCTTTCACATTGTCATTATTTACATAAGAAACAACGTCTTTATAGTCTTCAGGTGGTCGACCGATCACAACAAATGGAAATTTCTCTCTAAGTAAGAAAGGAATAACCGGATCAGACGTAGTAGAGTACAATAAGATTATTCCGTCAACACGACGGCTGTACACCATTTCCTTTACTTCCTCCATAATCCCTTCTTCCGTTTGTCCTGTTGATAAATATAAGCCATATTTATCTTTATTTGCTTGTGCTGTAATGCCTCGCAGCACTTCTGGAAAAAAAGGATTTTGAAAAGGCGCATAGGATGCACTTGGCATAATGACGCCAATTACATTCGTTTCTTTATTTACGAGATTGCGGGCATGAACATTTGGATAATATCCTAGTTCGTCCATTATCTCTTTTACTCTCTCTTTTGTTCGTTTGCTTATTTTTGGACTATCGGCAATCACCCTAGAAACCGTTGACGGTGCCACGCCTGCTAATTTTGCAACATCTTTAATTGTACTCACTAGACTTCATCCCTTTTATCATTTGTCCAGCTGTGACACTTAGTGATTTGTACGAAACACACGGGCTTCATACGGCTTAAGTGTATCACTCACATCTGAATCTACGTTTGATAAAACAAGTTCAGCATTCTTAATGGTAGAAAAGGGTTGCTCCTTCTCCGATAAATTAACAACTACATAAAATGTTTCATCTTGGCTCGTACGACTATAGGCAACTAGATTATCTGCCGTTTCAAGCAATTGGTAGTTTCCATATACTAGTGTATCAAATTGTTTACGAACTTCAATCATTTTTACATAGTAGTGCAAGATAGAATGTGGGTCGCTCTGCTGACTTTTAATATTAATGGTTTCATAATTCGGGTTGACTTTCATCCACGTTTGATCGGCTGAACTAAAGCCTCCGTTTTTGGAAGCCTCCCACTGCAATGGCGTTCGGGAATTGTCACGGCCTGATTCCCAAATCACGTGCATAATGTCTTCGTGCGGAACCCCCTTTTCAATTTCTTGTTTATAATAGTTACGCATGGACACATCATCGTATTCATCAATTGAATCAAATCGGACATTCGTCATCCCAATCTCTTGACCTTGATAAATAAACGGTGTGCCTTTCATGAAGAAATACATGGTACCAAGTGCTTTTGCACAGCGTTTCCAATATTCCTTATCATTTCCCCAAGAAGATACAACCCGAGTCTGATCGTGATTTTCAATAAACAAAGCGTTCCAGCCAACACCTTCAAGACCATATTGCCACTTAGATAACGCCTCTTTCACAGCAGGTACATTTAACTTCTGTTCATTCTCTTTGTTCCATAATCCAAGATGTTCAAATTGAAACACCATATTAAAAACACCGTTTTGCTCACCAACCCAAGCTGCCACATCTTCAGGATTTTCCATCCGGACACCATTTGCTTCACCAACTGTAAAGACGTCGTAACGGTCAAGAGTGTTTTCTTTCATTTCTTGCAAATAATCATGAATACCTGGACGATTCATATGACCATCGAAGGATTCTACATAGCGCTCACGATTCGGATTTGGCAGGTCGGGGAAACCGTCCACTTTTTTAATATGGCTAATCGCATCAACACGGAAACCATCAATTCCTTTATCCATCCACCAGTTCATCGTCTCATAAAGAGCTGCGCGCGCATCTTTATTTTCCCAGTTTACATCGGGCTGTTTCGTCGAGAAAATGTGCATGTAATATTGCTTTGTTTTTTCGTCCCACTCCCATGCAGACCCATTAAAAATCGACGCCCAATTATTCGGTTCGCTTCCATCTTCCTTAGCGTCACGCCAAATATACCAGTCTCTCTTTTCACTCTCTTTTGAAGAACGAGACTCAACAAACCATTCGTGCTCATCAGACGTATGGTTGATGACAAGATCGATGATGAGTTTCATCCCTCTCGCATGCACTTGCTCCAACAACTCGTCAAAGTCAGCCATTGTACCAAACTCCGCCATGATTTCTTTGTAGTTTCGAATGTCATAGCCGTTATCATCATTGGGCGAATCGTACATTGGACTCATCCAAATAACATCAATTCCCATCCACTGCAAATAATCTAGTTTTTCAATGACCCCTCTTAAATCCCCTATTCCGTCTCCGTTCGCATCATAGAAACTCCGAGGATACACTTGATAGCATACAGCTTCTTTCCACCATTGCTTGGACATGTTAATCGACTCCTATCTACTCTCTCTCTTTGTGTAGAAAAAGGTGCAAAATGATTCTGCACCTTCTTGAATTTTTGTTATCCTTTTGTTGCACCTGACGCTAGCCCTGAAATGAGGTAGCGTTGCAAGAATAGGAATACGATGGAAATCGGCACAGCGATTAATACCGCACCAGCCGCAAATCGGGTAAAGTTTGTCGCAAATTGATCGCTTACGAAATTAAAGAGACCAAGTGCTAATGTATAATTTTCCGGACTTCTTAAAACGATTCTCGGTAAAATAAAGTCCATTAATGGATTCATAAAGTTAAATAAGGCAACCACCGCTAAAATTGGCTTGGCCAGTGGCAAAACAATTTGGAAGAAAATCCGGAAATGCCCTGCGCCATCTAGCTTGGCTGATTCATCCAGTTCTTTTGGTAGCGTATCAAAGTAACCTTTCACTAAGAACGCATTCATCGGTATGGATCCACCAACATAGATAAGGATTAACCCCCATAAACTGTCAAGCAAACCAATCGTATTTAACAATACATAAATGGCCACCATCGCCATAATAACCGGGAAGATTTGCAAGACAAGGAACAAGTACAACCCGTTTTTCTTGCCGACAAATTGATAACGTGAAAACGCATAGGCTGTAAAGCAAACTACAATCGTTGATAAAATAGATGTAATCGTTGCAACAAACAACGAGTTCATGTACCACGTAGTGTATTGACTCTGTTCATCAAAAAATAGCCAACGGTAGTTTTCTAATGACCAATTTTCCGGTAACAAACTTGCCCCATATATATTCGTTCCTGGGCTAAGGGATAAACCAATCGTCCAAAGTAATGGGTATGCAATAATCACAAACATAAAGAAGATGAACGCATACATAAGAAAGACTTCAATTTTCGACTTTGTTTTAAGGTTCATGATTTATCTGTCCTCCTTAAATGACGCGCTACGACGGAATTGGAAGACGGCAAAGAGCGCGACGAGAATTCCAATAATGATCGAGATTGCTGCAGCCATACTATATTGAGAGTTTTCGAATGCAAGGCTGTACACCCACGAAATTAAAATATCGGTGCTCCCTGCACTTTGGCCACGTACTGGTGGGCCACCCTCGTTAAATAAGTAAATAAGATTAAAGTTATTAAAGTTACCAGCATACTGCATAATTAATAATGGCGCTGTCGCAAATAAGACGTGGGGTAACGTGATAAAGCGAAACTTCTGTACACGACTTGCTCCATCCATATCGGCAGCTTCATACCAGTCATCTGATACACTTTGTAAAATACCAGTAAAGAGTGCAAAAACAAATGGGAAGCCAAGCCATACTTGAATCATTATTAACGCAATTCTCGTGTAAAAAGGATCAGACAACCACGGTACCGCGAAATCAAATAACGGAACAAAAAGGTCGCTGTTAATAGCACCGAACCCATCATTAAACATAGCAGCAAAGATAAGAATTGTTACGAAACTTGGAACAGCCCAAGGTAAAATCAGTACGGTACGGATAAGCTTTTTATACTTAATTCGCTTATCATTCACAATAACTGCAAGAAAAAGCGCGAGTGCAATTTGAAGAGTTGTCGCCACAACTGTCCAAACGATCGTCCAAGATAGTACAGAGATAAACGTTTGACGCCAAATCGGAATTGTCGCTAAATCAATAAAGTTTTGAAACCCTACCCAGCTCAATACATTTCTTGGTGGTGAATTAAAGAGATTGTAATCAGTAAACGCAAGTACAATCATATAAAGAAGTGGAAATACTACCGCAAGCAGCAGCAATGCTAAACCCGGCAATACAAGTAAATATGGAAATCCCTTGTCCCAAGAATGCTTCGTTCTCTCACGCAAAGACGGAATGGCTTCTCCTTCCACTCGCATCTTCGCGACACGACGAGCATCTTTCATGGTTAAAAACACCATGATGGCTGCAAAAACCGTTAGAAAGACAGCCACAATTCCTTGTCCAATTAAAACCCTTGAATCATCAACACCATCTAACGTGCCGAGGGTAAACAATCCCCAATAGCCCATATTGAAAATATCGTAAAACACAAAGATAAAGGCAGCCGTAACAAGGAGAAGTAAACTCCCCTTCAACCATTGACGATTGTAAAGTTGTCCAATGCCAGGCACAATGGACAACATACTAGCTAGCTTGGGGTTATGATTTTTCATCGGTGCTACTTCTTTCATTCTCGACCAGCCCCCATAATTTGTATTTCATCTTCAATCAGTTCCACTGTTTCTTCTAATACCTCTCTTACATCATGACCTTGAGATATAAAGACATTCGCATCCCCCATTGGTCCCCAAACTGCCGAAACTTCTGGAACATTCGGCATGAAATAGGCATGTTCTAACTGTTCTTGGAACCCTTCATAAAGTTCATCATCTAAGTTCACTTCTGCTCGTGCTGGGATCTCCCGTTTATTCTCAAAGAAGATTTGAGCGCTTTCATCATTCGTCATAAATACAGCTAACTCTGTTGCCCAACTAATGTGCTCACTATATCCATTGACCATCCACGCTTTTACACCACCAAGAGAGCGCATCGGGTTTCCATTAACCGTTGGAAGTGGTGCCGTTTTTAATGAATCTCCAAGATTTTCTCCGTACTCAGCGATATTCCATGGTCCTGAAAAGACTGCACCAACACTACCGTCTAAAAATAAGCCATTTAAAATATCTGCATTCAGGTTTTGAGGCAAGTAACCTTCTTGGTGAAACCGTTGCAACACTTCCCCGCCTTCAACGGCGCCGTCGTTCGCTAAGCCTATATCAAGGGTATCGTAATCGCCACCGTCTTCAGCAAAAATGTATCCTCCGTACGCCTCGTAGAATGGATAGGCAAAGTACATTTCTTTCGACTCTAGTAGAAAACCAAATTCATTTGCCCCTGCATTCGTATATTCCTCACCAATGGCTTCAAGTTCTTCTATCGTTGTAGGTGGTTCCGAAAGAATCTCCGTATTATAAAAAAGAGCGTAGGTTTCCACGGCTGCAGGTACGCCAGCAAGCTCCCCTTCATACGTAAGCGCATCCAACGTTCCATCTAAATAACCAGCTTCTTGCTCAGGCGTCAACTCAATATCAGCTGCCAACCCTTGAAGTGTTATACTCCCAACCATGTCGTTTGGCTGATAAAATAAATCAGGTCCTCCACCAGCAGGTGCATCTAACGACATTGCTTCTAGTTGATCACCCATACTAAACGGCGTAATCCGAACTTCAATTCCAGTCTCTCTTTCAAAGTTCTCGCCAATTTCACGATAGGCAACAAGTTCACGTTCATCATCATTGACCCATATATGAAGCGATTCTGGTTTATTTTCTTCTGTAGCCGGCTCTGTTTCGAGCTCTTCCATGACCCCTTCTCGATCGGGACCACATGCACTTAATACAGCAAGAACTGCCATTGTACTAATTGGGTACTGCCATTTTTTCATCTTAAATCCCCCCTACTCTATCGTTAACAAAGGCAAACGTTTGCACAAAAAGTTAAACCGTTTACATATCAATTTACATCCATAGTATACGGGTATTTTCAGCAATAGGCAATAATTAAATTTTCTAATAGGAAATCGTTTGCAAAAAGGATTGACACATATCCTAAACCAACTATATGATTTACTAAAACCAAATAGGAGGTATACGATGAATCGAGCTGGCATTATTCATACACAACAACATCATCACCTTTATTTAACGTCCTCTCATGAAGCGATTATTCGAATACAAGTACCAAAAGGGGAAGGCGTAAACGTAACCGTCATTCACGGAGATCCTTACAATTGGAAAGACGGTAGCTGGCAAGCAACGCATACAGAAATGAAGCTTCTTCAAACCGATGACCTTTATGATTACTGGTCTACTAGCGTTTCCATGCCGTATTCCCGCATGCGCTACGGATTTAAAATTGAAACAACGACAGAGGCTTTCTTCTATACAGAACGTGGCTTTTATACTGAGCGACCTGCCGAGATTTCTGCTTACTTTTGCCTTCCTTACGCACATGAAACAGAAGTCTTTTCACCACCTACATGGGTAAAAAACACAGTCTGGTATCAAATATTCCCTGAACGTTTCGCTAATGGAGATGCGTCTAGAAACCCAGATACGACGTTACCATGGGGGAGTGAATCACCAACACCAGACTCCTTCTTTGGCGGTGACTTAGAAGGTGTTATTCAGCATTTAGATTACTTACAACAACTAGGCATTACTGGCATTTATTTCACACCTATTTTTGAAGCGTTTTCAAATCATAAATATGATACAATCGATTACTTATCTGTTGACCCCCATTTTGGAGATGAAGACACGCTCCGCACGCTTATTCAAGAAAGTCATAAGCGAGGCATTCGCGTGATGCTTGATGCCGTTTTTAATCACAGTGGGTATTATTTTGCACCATTTCAAGATGTGCTACAGCACGGGGAAAACTCTCGCTACAAAGACTGGTTCCATCCTTTTGAGCTCCCACTTCAACCAGAAGGAGACCGTCCTAACTATGAGACATTTGCGTTCGTGTCCTCTATGCCTAAATTAAACACGAAACACCCAGAAGTGCGACAATATCTCTTGAAAGTAGCAAAGTATTGGGTTGAAGAGTTTGATATTGATGGATGGAGACTTGATGTTGCCAATGAAGTTGATCATGACTTTTGGCGTTCGTTTCGAAACGAAGTTAAGAACTTGAAACAGGACGTTTACATTCTCGGGGAAATTTGGCATCAATCAAGTCCATGGTTGCAAGGGGATCAATTTGATGCGGTCATGAACTATCCTTTAACCGACGCCATACAGGGATATGCTTTACATCAACAGTCGAGTCAAGACGCACAAATTGCATTAACCAAACATGTAATGAGCTATCCGGCTTCCGTCAACGCCGTTCAATTCAATATGCTGGACAGTCATGATACAGCTAGAGTCTTAACGACAAGCAATGAAAATAAAGCGTTAGTGAAGCTACAATATACTCTGCTATTTTCATTTCCTGGCTCCCCTTGTATTTACTACGGAGATGAGATTGGCATGGCTGGAGAAAACGATCCAGGCTGTCGGGCTTGCATGATTTGGGATGAAACAAAGCAAGACAAAGACATGCTTGCTTTTCTAACACAACTTATCGCATTAAGAAAACGCCATTCTGCGTTTGGTACGTATGACGAGCTTAGCTTTCTTCATTCGGAAGATCCAGCAGTTCTTCACTATCAAACGTCAACAGCCGATGAAACCTTATATTTCGTGTTCAATCGTAGTTTAGAAACCAAATCGATTACCCTTCCTAAAGAAAACCAAGAGCAATGGATTGATCTTTTTAGTGAAACGACCATTTCCCCTACCTTCTCATTAGAACAAGAAAGCTTCCGCGTGTTACAATTAAAACGCACATCATAATTGCTTTATTAACTTGCCAAGCGAATGAATGAGCTGGCAAGTTTTTTTATTACGCGTATTAAGAAAATGATAACGTTTATATATAAAGGGGATATTAATTAAAATGGTCGATTCGCGTTTATTACACGAACAACTTAGCCGCAAAGTAGAGGAGTTATGGCAAGAAGAGCTTGAATTTTTAAAAACAATGATTCGCTTCCCTTCTTTAAGTGGAAAAGAACACCGCTTACAGCTGTTTTTAGCGGATTATTTAACAACGAAATTAAAATTACAGGTCGATCGGTTCACGCCAGCGATTCAGCAGATTGAAAAACATCCCGGCTTCTCCCCACCAAAGTGGACATATGAGTACAGTGACATTGTGATCGGAACGCATAAAGGTATTAATCCCTCAGAAGGGAAAACGCTCATTTTCCAAGGGCATGCCGATGTTGTTAGTGCTGAACCTGCCACAGAGTGGGATTCTTCACCTTGGGAACCACTTGAAAAAGACGGTCGGCTTTACGGTCGGGGAAGTGCGGACATGAAAGGTGGTATTGCCGCTATGATTTTTGCCTATCGGGCTATTATTGAATGTGGCTACGTACCTAAAAATGACTTTATGATCCAAGTGGTTCCTGATGAAGAACGTACAGGAAATGGCGCTTTAGCAGCGCTTGAAGCTGGCTATACTGCAGATGCAGCGCTTATCCCAGAACCATTTGGCTTACAGGCATCGGTTGGTCAAGTTGGTGCGCTTTGGTTTGAAATTTCTTTACGTACCATAAAAAAAGATGACTACAAGCAAACACAAACAAACGTCATTGAAAAACTTCATACCATTACCTCTTCACTAATGGCATTTGAACGCTACCTGAACCAAACTCGTTCTCATCTTGCCTTTTCTGATCAAGACAACCCAATTGATTTAAATATCGGCAAAGTAACAGCAGGTGATTTCGCTTCGAATGAACCGGTGCATGCAACGATAGAAGGACGCGTCGCTTTATTACCTGGGGAACAGATTAGTGAACGAAAACAAGAATTACTTGACTGGATTAAGCAAGAGACGAAAAATGACATGTGGTTCAAAGAGAATCCACCAACTATTGAGTTCTACGGCTTTCATGCCGAAGGTACGTTAAGTGATGACACCTCTCCATTGTTTCAAGAACTAGATGCCGCTCACGAACGTGTGACAAAAACGAAACCGACACGACGTACACTTCCGTCTACAACAGATGCACGCCACTTTCAACTCTATTATGACATCGATACAATTTGTTACGGCCCGGTTGGCGGTCAATTCCACGAAGTCAATGAATGGGTTGATTTAAACAGCATAAAGGATGTTACAAAAGTGTATGCCACTTTTTTAGCCAACTGGTGCGGCGTTGAAAAAAAATAACAAAACAGGAGAAGCCCCAAGGAGGCTTCTCTTTTTTTTCGTAAGCGCTTGAATGACTAGCGAGTACACTTTACTCAAAAAAGGCTCTCGCTATAGTCCTTTCTGCCGTTCGTTAAATAACGTTGTTTTGTTCAAACGTTTTAATGTCTTCTTTAGAGAAGCCAAGCTCCATTAAAACACTTTCATTATTTTCACCAAGGTCTGGTGCAATGGAACGAATACTTCCTGGTGTTTTTTCAAACTTCGGTACAATTCCTGGCACTTTAATTGAACCTAAACGAGGATGCTTTACTTCGACAATGTTCTCTCTCGCTTTATACTGTTCATTTACAAAAATATCAGCAATGCTCATAACAGGACTTATTGGAACACCGAAATGGTCCAGTTTTTCAAGCAGGTATTCTCGCTCCTGCGCTTGAATCCATTTCTCCACAATCCCGTTCGTTTCATCGTTATGTTCTAGTCTACGGGCATTCGTATGATAACGCGGGTCTGTTAGCATATCTTCACGATCCATCGCTTTTGCTAAACGATTAAACGTTGTATCTGTACTTGTTACGAGAACAACCCAATGACCGTCCTTCGTTTGGAACGTTCCAGAGGGGGAAGAATGACCTGCCAATCCAGGTGCACGTTCTCGTACTTTCTCTAGCTGGTCATATTCTGCTACAAGAAATTCCATCATCCGAAAAACGGTCTCATAAAGCGCAATATCAACCATTTGTCCTTCCCCATCTTCTTGGGCATCACGGTGATAAAGAGCTGTTACCGCAGCAAACGCTACGTATATTCCGCAAATGTAATCGGTTAATGAGAAAGGAGGACTAACTGGATGGCGATCCGTGAATCCTTGCAAATACGTATACCCGCTAAACGCCGTTGCCGGTGTTCCAAATCCAGCTTTACTTTTATAAGGACCTGTTTGCCCATACCCAGAAACCCGAATCATAATTAAGTTTGGGTTTAATTCCTTCAATACATCATAGCCAACTCCCCATTTCTCTAATGTCCCCGGCCGAAAATTTTCAACGAGAATATCATGAGTAGTAGCCAACTTCTTTAATATCGTCACCCCTTCTTCTTGATGAAGATCAAGGGTTAACGATTTCTTATTGCGTGACAGACCAGGCCAGCGAAGCGGTTCATCTTCCTTAAAGGGTCCGACACTTCTAGACGTATCTCCTCTGCCTGGAATCTCCACTTTCAACACATCAGCTCCGAAGTCTCCAAGTAGCGCGGTTCCATAAGGAGCAGCAATCATTGTGGAGACGTCAAGCACTTTAACGCCCCCTAATGGTGTTTTCATTCTCATACACTCCCCTATCTCTTTTTTATGGAATACTTACGTGGGACTTTTCACTATCAGGTGAGTAAATATCATTAATGTTCCATTGCCCATCGGTTGGTACGGGCTCGTTTCGCATTGCTACATCAAGAACGACTGGTTCGTTTGCTTCAATTGCTGCCTTCAGTTCATGCTTAAATTCAGCAGCAGACGTAATTTTAACGCCTTTTACACCAAAGCCTTTTGCTATTTCGGCAAAATTAGGTGAGTAGCTCTCACCGTCTTTCTTAAACAATGTGCCATAGGTTGTGTCGTAATGCGCCATCTCTAAACCAGCAATCGTTCCGTATGCGCTATTATTCATGACAACCCATACAACTGGAATCTTTTCTTCTACAGCAGTCGCAAGCACAGACGGATTTTGACCAAACCCACCATCGCCAATAAGGGAAACAACTACTTTATTTGGTTGTGCAAGTTTAGCTCCTAGTGCGGCGGCAGATCCAAATCCCATTGTTGCATAGCCACCTGGTGTTAGAATGGAACCTGGTGTATAAATTGGAAACTGCTGTCCAACACCATTTTTATTCCAGCCAACGTCAGTTGTAATATAGGCATCTCGTGGTAACACTTCACGTACATCCGCTAAAATTCGTTCAGGTTTCATTGGGAAAGCTTCGCTCGTTACATTTTCCTGAATCGAAGCGCGTAATGACTTTCGATATTCTTGAATGTCTTCTTTTAACTTCTCATTGCGGTCAATTCCATTTGGATACAATCGTTTCGCAACTCGATTCAAAGCAACAAGCGCGCGCTTCAAATCTGCTACTGCACCAATTTCTACTGGATAGTTTCGACCAATCTCACTTGGATCAATATCGATATGAATTAGTTTTGTTTTTGGAAAATTAAACGTGACGTTCTGATACCAAGAGCTTGAATCTGCTTCTGAAAAACGTGTCCCCACACCGAATAAATAATCCGCATTCTTTGTTTGATCATTAATAAATTTCGTTCCCCAGAAACCTGTCATCCCGACTGTTAACGGATGGTCATCCGGTAAAACACCTTTTCCCATTAACGAGTGGGCAACCGGAATATTCATATGATCAACAAATTTCCTTAACTCTTCTTCTGCACGGGATAGGATAACGCCTCCGCCTGCATAAATAACAGGACGTTCTGCATTTGCTAAGGTTTCAACAATGCGTTCAGCCGTTTCTTCATCTAATGAAGGTTTCTCAACTACTTGCGTGTGATGATGTAAAAGAGCAAATTTCTCTTCATCTACTTCTTTTGAGAAGATGTCCATCGGTACCGATACAAGAACAGGCCCAGGTCGGCCACTCTCTGCTAGTTGGAATGCTTTTTGGATAATTTCTGGGAATAAGTCTTCCCGATCCACACGCCATGCACGCTTGACGAACGGTCGATAAATCTCCCACTGCGCGCCATCGGCATGCATATTCACCTCTTGATGTGGATGCTTGCCATAATAATGACTAGGCACATCTCCTGCAATAACGACCATTGGAATAGAATCGAGGGCTGCATTGGCTACACCTGTAGCCGCATTAGTTAAACCCGGACCTAAGTGACTAAGAACCACAGATGTTTTCCGCTTTGCTCGTGCGTAACCATCAGCTGCGTGAGACGCAATTTGTTCGTGACGTACATTAATAAATGTAATCGGACTTTTATCAAGTTCAGCTAAAACGGCAATATTCGTATGTCCACATAAGCCAAATACGTACTCTACTCCACGACTCTCTAGATACTTTACAAGTTGTTCAGATACTAGTTTCTTCATGAGACAGCAGCTCCTTTAAATTGTAATACGATTTTGGCGTAATTCCCGCTTAACGCCATTTGATACGCTTCTTCATATTCATAAAACGGTTTTATTTTTGATATAAAGACCGTTGGATCAAACTGTTCGTCCAGAAGATACGTAACGCTAGTTTGGAAATCAGCCGGAAACTCATAAATAATGCTTCCGACTATTTTTTGCTCTTTTCTCACAACTTGTGCTACTGGAATTGTTGCTTCTGGCGTAATGCCAATAAGCAATAGCTCTCCTCCTGGCTTCAATTGAGAAAAACACGATTCTACTGAATGTTTCGTTCCAGCGGCTTCAATGACAACATCAAATTGTTTGCCTGCTATATCCATTGGATGGCCTAACGTCATATCATGAAAGCTTTTTAACATAGCTAATTTGCTTGCATTAATATCAATTGCTGTCACTTCAGCACCAACATATCTGGCTAATGCAGCCGCAAGTAACCCTTCCGTACCACACCCAACAACTAATACGCTCATACCTGGCTTAATCGTAATTTGTTTCATACCATGGACAATGACTGATAATGGTTCGATTAGAACAGCGGCTTCATTTGATAATTCATCAGGTATTGGTAGGCAATAACGAGAATGAATATGGATCTCCTCGGCAAATCCTCCATCACATGTAATGCCGATTGACTGTTTCTCTAGACAAATATTCGGCTTTCCTTTTAAACAAAACTCACACTTTCCGCAAAACGTGTTTGGTGTAATCACGACACGACTACCTTCTTTTATGTGGCTTGCCCGACTATCTATTACTTCACCAACTACCTCATGGCCAGGACGTAACGGATACTGGGCGTGTGGTAATCTGCCTTTAAAAACAGACAGATCTGATCCACAAATGCCGCCATAAAGCAGTTTTATTCTGACTTCCTCATCTTGCAATAACGGAAGCGGTGAAGCCTCGCGAACGTGCATCACTTGTGGTTGATCTAAGTAGATCTCTTTCACCGTACATCTCTCCTTATAGTGTCAAAAAATCTTGTAGAACAACCATCTTCGTTTCGCTCATTTCTTCAATAGCAAAGCGGGGACCTTCCCGACCGATTCCACTCTGCTTGACCCCTCCATACGGCCAATGATCCAAACGGAAATTTGAGGTTCCATTTACAACGATCCCTCCCATATCGAGGGTTTGAACAACTTTTCTTACAACCGTTAATGACTGCGTAAACACACCTGCTTGCAAACCGAACGCTGACTCATTAACCTCATGAATGGCCCACTCTACGTCACGATAAGGAATTAAACTAACCACCGGACCAAAGACTTCTTGGCAAACCACTTTGTTCTCTTTCTTTGGATTGACAAGAATCGTTGGTTGTACCTGAGCTCCATTTGCAGACCCACCGCAGAGAATATTCGCACCGTCAGCAGCAGCCTCTTCTATCCAGCTCGTGATACGTTCAGCTGCTTCCTTTGATACTACACAGCCGATATCCGTTGCCTCATCACGAGGATCTCCTACATGAAGAGCTTCTGTTTTTTCTTTTACCTTTGCGCTAAATTCCTGAAAGACCGATTCATGTACATAGACACGCTGCACAGAAATACAACTTTGACCTGAGTTACTGAAAGCGGTTTTTGTTGCAAGCGTTGCTGCCCGCTCTATATCCGCATCTTCATGGACAATCGTGCCAGCGTTTCCACCAAGCTCTAATAACACTTTTTTCATCCCAGCTAGCTTACTAATTTGTTGGCCTGCAGGCACACCACCTGTGAAAGAAACAAGATTTGTTCGTGAGTCGGCAACAATTTTTTCGCCTACTTCTCTCCCACCGAGCACCAGTTGAATAGCTTTTGCCGGCATACCAGCTTCAATTAATAGCTCTACAAGTGCTTTCGCAATAAAAGGTGCTTGTGGTGCAGGTTTTAATACGGTTACGTTCCCTGCAGCAAAGCTTGGACCAATTTTATGGCAAATTAAATTTAACGGTGCGTTAAATGGCGTAATCGCTGCTATCACACCAACTGGCACACGAAATGTAAGTGCAGTCGAACCTTTCCCTCTTGAAGATGCGCCACCTGGAATTGTTTCACCAAACTGGCGCTTTGCTTCTTCTGCTGACTGAATGAGGGTTTCTATTGAACGCCCCACTTCATCTCGGGTATTTTTTAACGCTTTTCCTACTTCTAAAGAAATTAATTGGGCAAACGCTTCTTGACGCTCTTCCATTAACATTGCCGCTTTATAAAGAATGGCAGAGCGATCAATCGCTTCTAGTTTTTCCAACTCTTTTTTATATCGAAATGCCGATGCCAACGCTTCTTCTACACCTTGTTCATTTGTTTCATATTGATAGCCAATTACTTCATTTGAATAAGGGCTTCTTACTTCTAAACCTTGCCCTTCTTCGATTGCACCCCATTGTCCATCTATAAACGACTGTGCGGATTTCACTGCTATCATTCTCCTTCCTCCCTTACGCTCTTTCCTGTATAGCGTACAAGCGTTTCTTCATTTGGACACGGTCCTTTTATTAACGTCCCGTTTTGTAACTCCTCGTACGCATGAGCAACAATACCCATACCTCTTGATAAAGCAAAAATTCCTTTCGCTGCTTCAGCTGGTATGCCTAGCTCACACTGAATGGCTGCTGAAATACCATCAACGTTAATAGTGAAGCTACGTTTCTTTCGATCAGAAATGTGTAGACGGAAGTCTTCTAACAAGCGTAAATACACCCCTGAAATGTCACCTTCCTCAATCAGTAATTGAGATAATTCATAAAGTCGCTTCACCCTCGGATCATCATCATGCAATTGATGGCCAAAGCCTGGTAGTTTTTTTCCTGCTTGTAAAAGACGATCTAGCTGTTCGGTAACGCTCCCCCGTCCTTCGTCAATCGCCTCCTTCGTGGCATATAAGATGGCCATAGAATCTTCCACCGCACCACCATGTACATCTCCTAGCATATTTATCCCAGTTGCAACTGCTGAATTAAACGTAACGCCACATGTAGCTGCCATTCTCGCTGCTGCAATGGATGGCGCACGCGGACCATGATCAGAGCCTGCGACAAGAACGCTTTCAAATAATGCTGCTTTACGTTCGTTTAACTCTTCACCGACTAAAAGAAAATAGAGCATTTGGCTGTATGTCACGTTTCCAATTAAGTCTTCTACTCTCTTTCCTCTAATGATAATTTCGTTTTTCTTACTATCGCTAATCTCCGTTTCCCACCAAGCGCCGCCTTTTTTATACGTTTCTAATGCGCTCCGTCCTGCCATATCCACACAACCTTTTAACTAAATTTTTAGATTATACTTGTATACAAGTATAAGTGTATCATACCTTCTTCTTTTTGATCCACTATCGACCGAGTAAAAACAACGAGAGCTGCGGTATGAAAATAACAAGCAATAAATTGAAAATTAAAATACAGACAAAAGGTAGCGCCGCTTTTGATAGCGTGACAATTGAAAGGTTTGAGATACTCGACGCTACAAAAAGATTGACACCGATTGGCGGAGTAATAAAGCCAATTGCCAGATTTAAAACAACGAGCATGGCGAAATGAATCGGATCATAACCTAGCTCCATACCTACTGGCACAAGAAGAGGTGTAAATATGATGATCGCAGCTGTTGTATCCATTACGGTTCCAACTACTAACAACATCGCTGTAATTAACAGAATAATTATTAGTTGGTTATCTGAAATACTAAGAATACTAGAAGCAATTTGGCCTGGCATTTGTTCAATTGTCATCACTCGGCCAAACACTGTCGCTGCAGCTATAATAAAGAGTATGGTTGCCGTTGTTAGCGCTGAATTTCTTAAGATATCATAAAGTTGGTGCCATTTTAATTCTTTGTAAAGAAAGAATCCAGCCAATAAGCCATAGACAACAGCAACAGCAGCTGCCTCTGTTGGCGTAAAAAAGCCACTATAAATCCCACCCAGTATAATAAATGGGACGAGCAACGCCCATTTCGCATCCCAAAACGCTTTTCCTACTTCTTTTATAGAGAAGCCTTCCGTTGATCCCTTATACCCTTTTGCTTTTGCATAGAGAAACGAGTAGATTAATAAACTAATTGTGACGATAAGTCCTGGGATTACCGCCGCAATAAACAAATCTCCGACAGAAACACCACTTGTTACGCCATAGACAATTAACGGAATGCTCGGCGGCAATATGACACCAAGTGCACCGGCAGCAGCAATCAAGGCTGTCGCGAATCGCCTATCATACCCCATTTCAATCATTGCTGGAATCATAATCCCACCTACGGCGGCTACGGTTGCCGGTCCAGAACCAGAAATAGCGGAAAAGAACAGACACGTTATGACTGCAGCCATCGCAAATCCGCCTGTAAAGTTACCGACAAGGGTTTTTGCAAGCACAAATAGTCGTCGTGACAATCCTCCTTTAGCCATAAGTTCTCCAGCCAAAATAAAGAATGGTACAGCCATAATCGGAAATGAGTCTATCGCTGTAATAAAACTCTGAATAGCAAACTCAAACGGCATATTTCCGGCTACTAGTAAAGCGAGTAAAGATGCTAGGATGAGTGCAATGCCAATTGGAGCGCTTAAAGCGAGCAAACTTGCAAAACTACCAAATAAAACCACTGCCGTCACGATTATTGCCCCCTATTGTTCATTGTGAACCTCCTGATGGTTCCTTTTCTCATTCAGTGTGTATGGTCTAGCATGTAAGTAATGCTGAAATTCTGCCTTCATCTTTTGACTAATTCTTAAGCTTGTTAACACCATGCCTAGGGGCGCTGCCATGTAGACATACCCCATTTTTATTCCAAGACCCGGGGTCACTTGTCCAAGCCGAAAGATTTCAATACTCATCGCACCACCATAAACGATGATGAATATAGAGAATAGCAGAAAAAGACTATAGACAATGAAGCTTAAGATGACTTGCTTCTTCTCATTTAAAAACGACAAAATCGTGTCAATCCTTATATGCTTTTCCTGTTTGACACCATAGCTAACTCCAATAAAGACAAGGTAAATAAAGCTATAGCGAGCTAATTCCTCTGACCATCCTAAAGAGGTTCCTAAAACAAACCGCATAACAATCTGGAGAAAAATGGCTATCACCATTGTAGATAAAATAATCACCAACAGAACTTCTTCTACATGACGCTCAATTAACCGGAAGACCTTCATAGCCCCTCCTATTCCTGGCGGTCAGCTTGTAATGCTTGCTCAATACGCTGAACCCAACCATGATGATCTTCTTGATTTCCAAACCGTTCTCTAACTGGATGGCTCGCTTCAATCCAACGTTCTCGTTCTTTATCTGTTAATTCAGAGATCGTAATACCTTTCTCTTCCAGATAAGTACGACTTACGCGTGCTTCTTCTTGATTTGCTAAACGTTGAGCGGTTTGTACTTCGTCTGCAACTTCTTCAATGGCTTGTCTTTCTTGAGGCGTAAGCATCTCCCAAAACGCTTCACTGACCATAAAAGGGCTGGCATTGTAGATATGATTGGTCATCGTTAAGTATTGCTGAACCTCATAAAAATGACTGTTTACAACGTTTCCAATTGGATTTTCCTGCCCTGCAATCGTCCCTTGCTCTAAGCCAATGTACAATTCGCTATAATTCATCGGTGTTGGATTAGCACCTAACTCACTCCAAATTTGCATATGCCACTGATTTTCAAGTGTACGAAGGTCTAGTCCTTTTACGTCTTCTAACTCCTTAATCTCCTTTACATTGTTCGTCAATACTCTGAATCCGTTTTCAAAATAGTTAATACCTACTACCTTTTGCGCTTTTAACTCGAGTAAAAGCTCTTCGCCGATTGGACCATCTAGTAATTCATACGCTTCACTTTCGTTTTCAAACAAAAAGGGTAGCTCTAACACATTAAACATTGGTGCAAATTGTGCAATTGGACCCGTTGACATAGTTGCTGCTTGAATGGTGTTAAATTGCATCCCTTCAAATAACTCTCGATCACCACCTATTTGGCTATTTGTATAAACCTCTACATGAATGGACCCGTCTGTTTCTTCCTCTAAGCGGTCAGCAAATTGATAGAGTGCTTGACTTAAAGAACGATCTTCAGGTGTTGTGTTGGCAATTCGCATCATCTTTGGCTCTTCAGCATGACCAGCTACACTGCACGCAGCCAGAGGAATGAAGCAGCTGACTAACAACAATTGACGTTTCATACCTGTTCCCCCTTCTAACGGACTACTTTATTACCGTATTCGTAAGGATATTCACTTTTCTTTCTTCTTTAATCGATAAATGCATTGCTTCAATTACTTCCAACGTTTTTACTCCGTCTTCACCAGGAACCCGCGCTTGTTCAATCCCTTTTATAACAAGGATAAAGTGCTTAAGCTCTTCGACAATAGGATCAACGCACTGGTCTATTGTCAATGTTTCTTCAACTAATGCATGCTCCCACCCATACGCTGACTCATCATATCGATACGTACGCATGCTAGGAAAGGCGATGCTTCCTTTCGTTCCAAAAAAGTAATAGCAATCTTCCTTGTAAAATGGATATTTGCTATTTTCTCTCATTGTAAACTCATACGACCAAGGAGCCGGAACACCATCTGTTAAAAAGTAATTGACGGTCGCACCTGTATGTAAATGCAATATGGCCGATACCGAGTCTTCTACATGGTTGCCACGTATTAGACTTTTAGCCATCGCGTAAACGCTTTCAACTTCTCCGCCAGTAACATATCGTAAATTATCAATATCATGTATACCGTTAATTAGTAACGGACCGCCGCCTTCATTCAATCGCCATTTCTCATCATAGTAAGGCCGATCTTTTGCTAATGCCCACATAAGGTTTACACCAATAAGGTCTCCGATTTTCTTTTTTTGAAGGGTTTGTTTCAAAAGATTTATTTTGCTCGAATAACGACGATGATGGCCTACTAGCAGTTTCACCTTCTTTTTCTTGCAATACTGAACCATTTCAACACCTTGATCAGTTGAGTCAGCTATCGGTTTTTCCACTAGGCAATGTACACCTGCATCTGCACAATGCTTTACAGCTTCATGATGTAGTTGATTCGGTAATGTAATGATAGCCCCGTCTATCAATTCTTCTTTGATTAACCATTTATAATCTTCGTATAACGGAACATTTAAACAAGTTGCACGTTGCTTCGCCAGAGCATCATTGCCAGCTACCGCAACTAAAGAAACCCCTTTCATTTTTACGATTGCCTCAGCAAATTGAAAACCATGATTCAATCCAAATACAGCTAATTTCAATTTTCTTACACCACCATCCAATACTAGTATACAAGTATATGTAAAAAGGAAACCCAACTATGATTGGGCATTAAAATAGTCTGGATATTTCCTCATAATATCATCGTAATAATTGGAAACGTTTCGCAAATGGTTTACTAATAGCTTCTCCACTTCTAAAACGTTGTTTTGCTCAATTAATGTGACAAGCTGGTCATGGTCATCAATAATTCGATCCATTTCTCGCGTCTCAAAAAATTCAAGATAACGCATTCGATTCACATGTCCCCGCACTTGACGAACAATGGTTGTTAACGTTTGATTCCCACATATGTCCAGCACCTTGTCATGGAAGACTTCGTCGTACTGATAAAAATCATCCACTTGATCGTTTTCAGCAGCATAACGTTGCTCAGCTATGATCGCTATCAAGTCTTTTTTGGCAGCTTTATAGATGTGACTGCTACTATCCCAAAGGGTTGCCACTTCTTTAAAGGCTGTCACTTCTAAACTCTCTCGAACGCGATAAGAGTCCTGTACTTTTTTCTTTGAAATATATTGAACTTGAATGCCTTTCTGTGGCTTAATAGCAAGAAATTCTTCAGATGCGAGCAAATGAATCGCTTCTCTTACAGGTGTCCTACTAATGCCTAATTCCTTGGCAATGTCATTTTCATAAATCATTTGCCCAGGCTTGTATTTCAGCGTAATAATGTCTTTATAAAGGTAATGATAGGCTTCACTAGCTAACGTCTTTCGTTCAACAGATAATCTTTTCATTATATTCAACTCACTATTTGTCCTGAATAATCTAAATTATATATGGGTACTAGTATACATGTCAATAGATAGAATCTCTTCCTCTGTACTACATGACGTTATCATTAGACACTTATTAGCAGTTCATGACCATTACGGGTGCATTTTTCACTGTCAGTAAGCTGTCTCTCATACACTTTTTAACCCACATAACAATCCCCCTTGTAAACAAACGTTACAAAGGGGGGTTCTTTACCTTTATTTCAATTTAATAGGTGTGCGTTTTACAATGAGATAAACAAAGTAGAACACAATGGTCGTTAAAACAACCGTTCCAACTAGTAGAAGAGCAGGCAAGTGATCCATTAAAGAACTAGACCACATAAATTGATTCAGCCCTAAGAATCCGATAGCAAGCACAATAAATAGTAAGCCAATGACCCATCCGTACCGATAAAAGCCTACACTGATAAACCAGCCTACTCCATAATACAACAAGAGCTGTAAGACAAAAAAGAGCATAAACAAAACAGTTGAGTCAAGGAATTGGAGCCCCTCTGAAAAAATATCAATTGTTATCGTAATGGATTGACTGTCATTGACTATAGTTGTTCCATCGGTTCGATCTGAAATAAATGCTTGATTTCCAACTACCAATGCCTCTATTAAAGAGAACAGTTTTACTGAAATTACCATTGTGCCAGCTAACAAAATGGCAGCGACAAGCGTACTTCTATAGTACCTTTTTCGTGTTTGACCAAGCTGATAATAGTAGCCTAAAAACGCATATGCCGAAATAATCCCAAGAACGAGCATAAAAATTCTTGAGGGTCCAAATGAAAGCAGTGTGAACTGCTGGATTGTTCCTCCAAAATAAGAAGCTAAAAATAGCAATGCGCCTTGAAACAATAGTACAAATAGCAAAAACCATGAAAACCACTTAAATTGTTCTTGATAAAGGACTTTTGTCAATTGATTCATTCTAGTCACCCTCTTTCTGCAGTTAAAGCGATAAATAAATCTTGTAAAGGCATTTGACTAATCGCTATATTTTGCTTAACACATTGTTCACGGACTTGCTCTCCTAATTCCCCAAAGACAGAAACGGCTTTTGTTGGACCTAGTACTTGTTCCCTTATGACCTTCAATCCCTTTGTCACATTGGATACGGCTTCCGCATCTCCTGTCAGTGTATTCCCTTTCTCCACTGCCGTTTGATAGGATTCATCGAGAGAGAATTGACCATTTTCCAAGATTTTCACTTCATCAAACAAATGCTCCATTTCCGAAACAAGATGAGTGGATACAATAAACATTCTAGGAAATCGCTCTTGTTCGTCTAACAGTTCACTGTAAAAAAGTGTTCGTGAAGGCGCATCCATCCCAAGGTAGACTTCATCAAAAATCGTAACAGGTACACGACTGGCAAGCCCTAAAATCGCTTGGATAACGGCTTCATTTCCTTTTGATAATTTGTTCATTCGTTTTGATGTTTTCAAGTTGAATTTTTGTGCTAGTTCATTGGCATAATCCAAGTCAAAATGTTTACGAAATTGCTTAGCCTTTTTAAATAAATCCTCTACTTTTGAGTGATCCATTTCGCGATCTAAATCATTTCGCTGATAGAATAATCCAATTCCCGAAATAGCGTCTTGGTTTTCAAATAGGGGCTTACCGTTAAATAAAATCATACCTTCTTTTGCTTCTTGAGCACCTGCCAGCAAAGAAAGGAGCGTTGTTTTCCCTACACCATTTCTTCCCAATAGACCGTAAATTTTCCCCTCTTCGAACTGGCTAGATACGTTCGTTAAGATCTGCGTTTTTCCATAAGAGAAGCAAAGGTTTTCAATCGTAATCATTTTTTCACAACTCCTCTTTCTTTATTTCTTTTACATATTGAATAATTTCTTCTTCACTAATGCCTAAATGATTGGCCTCTTGCACCATTTTAAGAATATATTTATCAACAAAATCTAACTTACGGCTATAAAGCAATTTTTCTTTCGCTCCTTCTGAAACAAACATACCAATGCCTCGCTTTTTGAAAAGAATGTTCTCATCGACTAACATGTTCACTCCCTTTGCAACCGTAACGTGATTCAAGCCGTAAAATTTCACAAGTTGATTGGTTGACGGGGCTTGCATCCCTTCTTTTAGTTGGTCGTTTACGATTTGGTCCTCTATTAACGCTTTAATTTGCAAATAAAGTGGTTTATCGCTATTTGTTAGATGATTCATTTGCACCTCCATAATCGATATATGGTTATATAGTTATGTATATAACCGTATCAGCATAAATGTGACATGTCAACAAAAAAATGCTTTGGCTCATTTATGCCAAAGCATTGTATCTTTTAATAAAATCCTAATTGACCATCTTCCTCTTGCCACTTACCCGTCTTACTCTTCTTATGATCTTCTTTCATCCGCTTGATCAAACGGTAGAGATCAACGGTTCCTTTTTGGTGGCTTTCTAGTGCACAACTTACAAAAAGCTCATTTAATTGAGCAAAAGAAAAACCTTCAGAATGCTTGATCACTGCAGCAATTTCCTCTGGTGACAAGAGTTTGTCGAACTTCTTCTCGTGAACATACTGTTCTCTCAGTGATTCATCCGGGAGCGCAAATTCGTATCCTCGGTCAAATCGGCCAGCGCGATTCATCAATCCCGGATCAATTTCTTCGGGATAATTTGTTGTCCCAATTAAGAATATGCCTTCTTTAGATGTAGCCCCGTCTAAAGTATTAAGGAAATAGGAACGAACTCCATCTGGCATAGAATCGATATCTTCAATAATTAATATAATAGGAGCTAAACGATTCGCCATTTGAAATACTTGCGCAATGGACTCACTAGACGTGAACTCTGTAATTTGCCAGTAAGCAGCTGGGGCATCTACAGTATGAGCAATGGACTTTGCTAAAGTTGTTTTTCCATTTCCTGGAGGTCCGTAAAGTAAAATGCCGCGTTTATAAGGAATCTGATAGGTTTCAAAAAAGGATCGATCTTCTTCAAAGAAACAATCGAGCATTTGATAAATTTCTTCCTTTATCTCGTGTTTCAATAACACATCTTCCCGCTTTACTCGCTTTGTGATTGGTTGATGCTCATGATTAAGACCATCCATTCCATCTGTAAAAATGAGCAGCTCGTTACGACTCTTTTGCCATAATCGTCCTTTTATTGTTTCTAAAAAACGTTCCATAGCGAGTGAGCTTGTAGCAAAAACACATTCCACATTTGTTAAATGTGCGCCATCCATTATTGGAATTTGTGCAAAAGCAATGCCTTGATTACGATAGGCATACACGTTATTGCTTAACGCCTGCTTCACTTTATAAATTGGTTCATCACCTTCTGAATCATAAGTAAACGAGTAACGCTCCATTTTTTCAACAATCATCGCTACATGCTCCAACTGATCGTGATTCGTCATGAGATCCTCTTCAAACAGAGACCATAATTCAAAATGATATTCATTTATTGTGAATACCTCATAGGTTTCATTGTATGTAGATTCTAACCGATCTAATATGCCTTTTACTGTCATTGATAAAGCTGAGTAACCAGATGCACTCTGATTGTTTTCATTTTTAAATGAAATAATAGATTCCATTCTAACCTCTCCGATCATTTCGCATGAATACAGTACTACTATACATTGTCTTACTCTCTTACGTCACTTTAATTTTATAAATGATGAAGCGATTAGCTGCATAGATTAGAAAGAGAGAGTATGGATACCAGGATGATTGTTTACTTTTAGATAGGGAATACACGTTAAAACGCTATGGAGGGATACAAATGAAACTCGGCTTAGATTGTTTTCTTGAAAAGGATTATTCATTAGTTGAAAAAAAACGGGTTGGTCTTCTATCCAATCTAACAGGAGTGAATCAATCGCTACAACCGACGATCGACCTTCTTTATCAACACTCAAAAGTAAACCTGGTCTCTCTTTTCGCTCCAGAACACGGCATTCGGGGAGATGCAAAAGAAGGCGAGCACATTGAGTTTAGCATTGACCCTCATACTGGTTTACCAGTCTATAGCCTCTACGGTCAAACTCGAAAACCCACTCCTGAAATGCTTGAAGACATTGATGTCGTTCTTTTTGATTTACAAGATATTGGTTCTCGCTATTACACGTACATTTATTCAATGGCTTATATGATGGAGGCTTGTCAGGAACACAATAAAACCTTTATTGTACTCGATCGACCAAATCCAGTTGGTGGTCTTAATGTTGAAGGCAATCTAGTTGAAGAAGCTTTTCAATCCTTTGTAGGTCTTTTGCCTATCCCTAATCGTCACGGCATGACCGTTGGTGAACTTGCCTTATTATTTAAGCATGAGTTTGGTTACCAATGCGACCTTCATATTGTAAAAATGGAAGGTTGGTCACGAGATATGCTTCACAACGATACAGGATACGCTTGGGTACCACCTTCACCAAATGCTCCAAGCCTTGACATGGCTCTCCTTTACCCAGGAACCTGCTTGATTGAGGGCACAAACTTATCAGAAGGCAGAGGAACAGTTAAACCTTTTGAACAATTCGGTGCGCCATTTATAAATGGATTTGAACTTGCTCAAGCGATAAATCATCTTCGGCTACCGGGAGTCATTGCCAGACAAGCCTCCTTTGTTCCAACCTATCAAAAGTATAATGGTGCACAATGTCATGGGGTTCAACTTCATTTAACCGATACGAGTCTCTATGAACCCTTTTCAAGCGGAATTAAAATCATCCAACTCATCGCTGAGCGTTACCCTGAGCATTTCAGTTTTACTAAGCCTACAAATGGTCATTATATGTTTGATCTCCTTGCCGGTACCGACACCTTACGGAAAGCCATACGAGACGGAGATCTTACATCCTTTTTCGCTACAAGTAAAAAACAATCCAAAGCGTTCTTAAAACAACGAAGTCACTACCTTCTCTATTCCTAAGTCCTCAGCGATTGTATGCTTCCTCAATCAAAATTTAGTATACTAGAGGCATCAGTTAAAATAGAAAGAGTTGATTTTAATGGCCTTTATGACCGGCGGTCTAGTCATGCTTACCGAAATGCGTTCATCCCTTCCACCATCCGAGAAAAAAATTGCCAATTACATGATTCAACATCCAAAAGAAGTCATTTCACTTACAGCAAATGAAATTGGGAAACGAAGCGATACTAGTGGCGCCGCTGTCATCCGTTTATGTAAATCATTAGGGCTAAAAGGATTACCTGATTTAAAGCTTCGAATTGCCGGTGATCTTCAGAAAACAAAGGAGTCTGGTTTACGTGATATTGAACCGAACGAATCGGCTGCTTCCATAATTGATAAAATGACAACCAACACCATCCAGACAATTCAAGAAACTGCAGAACTTCTTGACACACATCAGCTTGAAAAGGCTGTTCAAACATTAAGGAAAGCACGTAAGATTCATTTTTTTGGAATCGGTGCTTCGAGCATCATTGCTCAAGATGCCATGCAAAAATTGCTCCGCATCGACAAGACCGCACACGCCTTTTCCGACCTTCATATGGCGGCAACACTCGTTTCTACAGGCGATGAGCAAGACGTCGCTGTGGGAATTTCTTTTTCAGGTCAAACAAGAGAAGTAAAACAGTTTCTTGAGATTGCTAATTCGAGAGGAATGACGACGATTAGTTTATGTAAATACGGACAATCGATTGTTTCTGAGCAAGCAGACATTCCTTTGTATACATCTGCCACAAAGGAACCAACATTTCGAAGCGGAGCCACCTCTTCAAGAATTGCGCAACTGCAAGTCATTGATATTCTCTTTATGTGTGTTGCTTCTCATCAATATGAAAAGACAGTGACCCACTTACATGAAACCCGAGCAGCCATTGAATTTTTACGCTAGGAATGAGTAGACCCCATTCCCTTTTTAGTTGTACCATGCAGCCTGGATTGGTAATCACATCGATCTGGGCTTTTATGTTCTCTGCTTTGCTTGAACGCTAATGGATTACACCCTCATCACTTCCCCAAGACACTTACTAAAAGAAGAGAAAGGATGATGGTCATGTATTATATTGGAATTGATGGTGGTGGCACGAAAACAGTAGCAGTTTTAAGTACTTCAAAGGGTCATATTTTAGCGTATCAACAAACTGCTGCCACAAATCCTAATCGAGTTGGACTGGATAGATGCCTAATGAGGTTACATGATTTGCTTACTGATTTGAAAACACAGCATCCCACCGCCTATGCCAACGTCCGTTCGATCTACTGTGGCGTAGCTGGGGGTAGTTCTTCGACTTATCAGCAAGCGATAATAGCCTCAATACGCCCTGCTTTACCAGAACATAGTTTTATTACCGTTCATCATGACGCGATTGCAGCACTTTATTCCGCCACACTTGGGCAACCAGGAATCATTCACATTTCAGGAACTGGTTCTGTCACTTACGCAATTGATGCATCGGGGAATGAGCACCGTTTAGGTGGCTGGGGTTATTTGCTAGGGGATGAAGGTAGTGGATTTGCCATTGGTCGTTCAGCCATCCGTGCAGCTTTGACTCACAAAGAAAGGAATACACCACTACAAAAGCTAATTCTCCAACACTTTTCAGCAGATGTGATCGAGAACGTTATTCCTGCAGTGTATCAAGAGAATGGTCGCGATGCAGTTGCTCAGCTTTGTCCGTTCGTCTTTCAAGCCTTTGAGGAAGGAGATCCCCTAGCAGAAGACATTATCGTGGACTCAGCAAATGGGATTGCCATACAACTTGTTTCTCTTATAAACAGAATCAACAACCATGGGGATGGGACGATCGTTTTAGCAGGGGGTGTCATGAATCAAACGGCTATTGTCTCGATGATTAAGTGTGCGCTGTCAAAGGAAACCTCTTCTTGGTCCATTTTAACACCTACCGTTCCACCAGTGATTGGGGCCCTAATTGCCGCAATCAAGCCCTACGAAAAAGTAACTAAAGCTGTCGAAACCAACGCGTTACGTTTCCTAAAGCAAGAAACTGACTACAAGTAACCACTGCATAATCGCCCTTTTTCCCACTATCTACCCTATGAAACAACGTATCTACCTCCAGTATTCGACGCATCTAGATGAAATAAATTTTCTGTGAATGTTCGTTCTCTTTAATGGCGTATAGGTTTTCCTGCCATCCATTAAGGGTAAAAAACATCCTTAGCGGGCTTTAAAATCACGCCTCCTTTTTTTCACGAATTAAGAGCATTTTTTGGAGCTAATTTTTTCAGTATAGGAGATATGTACATGACTATTGAGGTTATCGGAATGGCCATTGTCATTATAGCGATCATGCTCGTAATCGGAAAGTGGATACGGCTGAAGGTACCTTTGTTTCAATCTTTATTTCTTCCTAGTTCGTTAATCGGTGGTTTTTTAGCCCTCATAATAGGACCGGAAGTCATTGGGCGTTTTGGGGGAGATTTTCTTAGTGACGGTGGATTATTTACAGCTTCTATTGTTGATATTTGGGGAGAGCTTCCTGGCCTATTAATAAATGTCGTCTTTGCCTCTTTGTTTATTGGCTTTGTATTACCAAAACCAAAAGAAATTTGGCAAACTGGTGGACCTCAAATCGCTTTAGGTTATACCATGTCTTGGGCACATTATGTGATTGGACTTTTACTTGCTATTACGATCCTCACGCCACTTTTCGGCCTTAATCCAGCAGCAGGGGCCTTAATTGAAATTAGCTTTGTTGGAGGTCACGGTACAGCAGCTGGCTTATCGGGAACCTTTGCTGACATCGGCTTTGAAGAAGGCTATGACCTCGCTATTGGTTTAGCTACCATTGGCATGCTTTCAGGGGTACTATTTGGAATGGTATTAGTAAATTGGGCAGCTCGTAAAGGAAAAACAACAACCCTTGATCACCCAAAGGATATTTCTGTTGATCAAAAGAGTGGTGTCATTGAAGAACATAATCGGGAAGCTTCCGGTATCCAAACAACGTCTCCAGTTTCTATTGAACCGTTAGCTCTTCACCTTGGCTTTATTGCCATTGCCATTTTTATTGGCTATACCATTCTCGAAGCATTCGTTTGGCTCGAAGATGTAACGTATGGACAAGCATTTGACATTTACCTATTTGATTATGTTCCTTTATTTCCCATGGCCATGATTGGGGGCATCATTCTACAGGTATTTCTAGCTAAATTTGATAAACGAAAATTAGTCGATCGCAAGACCATATCACGTATTCAAGGACTTGCACTTGATCTCTTAATTATTAGTGCGATTGCCTCTCTCTCGTTAACGGTCATCGGCGATCATATCGTCCCGTTTATCTTATTGGCGCTGGCCGGCATTATTAGTAATATTGTTTTCTTTCTTTGGCTAGGCCCTAAAATGATCCCAACCTATTGGTTTGAACGAGGGATCGGTGACTTTGGACAAGGTATGGGTGTTGCCGCAACCGGTATTATGCTCATGCGAATTGTTGACCCTGAAAATAAAACACCAGCCCTTGATGCATTCGGCTACAAGCAAATTCTTTTTGAACCAATGGTGGGAGGCGGTCTCGTTACGGCAGCAGCTATTCCACTCATTATTCAGTTCGGTTCCGTTCCTGTGCTCATCGCCGCTATCATTCTTATGATTGCCTTTTGGTGCTTAGGCGTCTTCCATACAGGCAAAATGAAGCCTTCAGACAAAGACCCTGACTAATTTTTTCAGAAATTGATGTTTTTAACAATCCCATTCGGGTACACAATAAGTAGACAAGATTTAGTGAGGAGTGATTGTTTTATGGCAAAAGTAGCAGTACTTGTTACAGATATGGTAGAAGAGGTTGAATTAACAGACCCAGTCAAAGCGTATGAAGAAGCTGGTCATTCGGTTACGTTACTTAACTCAAATGAAGACAGCAAAATTACTGGTAAAAACGGTGAGACATTTAAAACCGATAAAAACGTGAGTGATGTGAAGCCAGAAGACTTTGACGCATTGCTTGTGCCAGGTGGGTTTTCTCCAGATATGCTTCGGGCAGATCCTAAGAATGCTGAATTCGCCGCACACTTTATGAAAGAGGAAAAGCCAGTCTTTGCTATTTGTCATGGACCACAGTTTCTCGTTGATACAGATTTATTAAAAGGACACGAAGTAACAAGTTTTGTTTCGGTTCGAAAAGATTTAGAAAACGCAGGCGCTACTGTTGTTGATAAAGAAGTAGTCGTCTCACGTCATTTAGTAACGAGTCGAGTTCCGGATGATATTCCGGCATTTAACAAAGAATCTCTTAACTTGTTGGATCAATTATAAGCGTAAGAATCGAGTCTCCAATGCCTATTCTGGTTTTGGAGGCTTTTTTTACTCATATTCTGTTTAGCCACTCCGTACACTGATTGAGTGTCACTATTTTATTGAGAGGATGATCCGTATGAAGCACTACTTCGTCAGTTTATTTTTCATTTTTTGTTGTTTCCTTCTTCTTCCACCTACAAATGCAACTGCTCAGCAACAAGGGTTGTTTACTGTTTTTAACCAACATGATCAACACTATTGGCAAATGTCAAACGGTTGGCGAAATAACGATCCATTTTTCGGCTGCCACTGGCGGGCAGATCGAGTCAATTTCCCTAACGGGCAGTTGGAACTATCCATTCGAAGTAACACTTCTTTGCCTGCACCCTATTCTTATGAATGCGCCGAGTACACCACTCACGACTTTTATGGCTATGGTTTATACGAAGTATCAATGAAACCATCCAATGTGTCTGGCATGATTTCTTCTTTCTTCACCTATACAGGTCCATCGTATAATGGGGATCCGTGGGATGAGATTGACATTGAATTTTTAGGAAAAGATACAACAAAAGTGCAATTTAACTATTACACGAACGGCGTTGGAAACAACGAAATCTTGCACGATTTAGGCTTTGATGCCTCCCAAGATTTTCATACGTACGCATTTGATTGGCAACCACATTCCATCACGTGGTATGTCAATGGGGTGCCAATTGCGACCAGAACGGAAAACATCCCAACTACACCAGGAAAAATAATGATGAATTTATGGAACACATACGGAATTGACGAATGGGCAGGTAGGTATACAGGTGAAGCTACCCAAGCAACGTACGAATGGGTTCGCTATACGCCAAGTACATCTGCGCTAGACGCTAATTAAATAGCTGTCATGGAACTGATGCGAGCGGTGCAATACCTTGGCTATACGGTGTTAGATTCTGGAATCGTCTAACAATGTCAATCTCTTCTACTTACAATGCCCTTCCAGTACCGTTTCTGCAGTAGATGGAAGCTTCGGCTCGACTTCAGAGTGACAAGTGGTACCATAAACGATCTAGCAACAAGCGGATGGGAGCATTATGAGTGGATTGGAACACCGTCACTATAAGAAGACATGCACATTATTCTCATAGAATGCCAACCTAAAAGAATATTGGTCCGAGAACGTTTTTACTTTCGCTCTCTACAAGAGCGTCTCGTAACGAGTGATACAGGAATTTTCACCGACATATGCGCTTTCTTTTTATTTGCCATTTGGTCCATAATTAATGTTGCGGCTGTTTTACCAATCAATTTCGTATCTTGTCGTATCGTCGTCAAGGCTGGATGCACGTATTCTGCAATTTGGATATCGTCGAATCCGACAATGGAGATATCATCTGGAATGGTTAAACCCGCATCGTAAATCGCTGCCATCGCTCCAATTGCCATTAAATCCCCTGCTACAAATACGGCTGTTGGAGTGTCTTTTGCAGCGAGCAATCTTTCCATTGCCGCTTTACCTCCCTCGTATGTAAAATAGCCGCCATCCACAATGTACTCATCTGGAATAAACAAATCGTGTTTTTTCATCGTTTGTTTATAACCTTGAAGCCGTTCCTCCCCTACATAAAGCTTTTTGTGACCAGAAATGTGGGCAATCTTTTCATGACCTAGTGAAATAAGATGATCCACAGCTAATTCAGCACCGTGAAAGTTATCACTATAGACCACGCTGACCCCTCGTGTATCTAGGTCAATGACAACAGATGGTATATCGGAATCGATTAATTTTTGAAGTTCTGGTGTATGACTCGAACAAACAACAACAACGCCGTCAACACCACGATACATGAAGTGATCTAAATACGATCGCTTTTCTTTACCAATTTTCCTTGATGCGAATAATAAATCATAGCCTTCAATTTCAACCGTTTTCTTGAAGTTTTCAATAACTGCATTAAAAAAAGGATGCTCAAGACCATTTCCAGCATCTTCGACAAATACAACCCCAATCGTCCATGATTTCTTAGTTGAAAGAGAACGAGCATTTGAACTCGGTAAATAGCCTAATTCTGTTACGGCTTCATTAATAATTTTTTTTGTTTTTTCACTTACGTCACTTCGTTTATTTAATACTTTAGAAACGGTACTAATAGAGAATCCCGTTTTCTTTGCGATGTCGTATATCGTTATCATTGCTTCTCCTTCCTACCTTTTTCACGGGACAGGGGTATCTTTTTTATATAGATTAAAAGTTGAAAAATTAATGCTCATTATTACATAAGCGAAGACACTTACGCCAATAAGTAAAAATGCTTTTGGATAAAACAGTGCAACCAACACATACGCAATGAGCCAAAAAAGTTGCAAACATGATTTAAATGGATGCGCAAACACCATTCCAAAAGCAAGCTTAAGATAATGAAAGAGACGATGATCAAAGTGGGCCATAACGGAAAATAAATTGACAAATGTCATGACCGCTACTGCGGTGATGCTAAAAATGACTACATACAAAAAGAAATGAATAGACGCCTCATAAAAGTATGAAACGAACTGATAGTTTACATAGATAATATAGAACACTACTAAAAACAGTGCACCATATAGATTTGCCCGTATAAACGATTCTTTATAAAATGTTAAAAAGCTTTTCAGTAGAGGTAGTTCTTTTCTTCCACTATTCCATTCTCTCATCATCCTAAAAAGCGCAACAGTAGCTGGCATAAAACCGAAAACACCGAGTCCTAGTAAAACAAAAACGCACCATAACACATTTAATGCGACGAATGCATAGATACGTTCTGCCACTTTTATTATTATACTTGTCAACGCTTTTCACCTCCATTAGCGAGGCTGACAAGTAGCCAGCCTCACACAACTTAACTTTTAACGGCACCTTCAGACAAGCTTTGAATAAACAAGCGATTAAAGAGTAGAAAGACGATTAGTAACGGAACCGTCGCCCAAAATGTTCCTGACATTAACATACCATAATCTAATTGACGGGCATCATTTAATGAACGAAGCGCTACTTGTAGCGTCTGCATAGATGGATCTCTCAGTACTACTAACGGCCAGAGGAAATCATTCCACACAGTCATAAACACAATAATACCTAATGTTGCAAATGCTGGTAACACGGTCGGTACTACAATATTCCAGTAAGTACGAAAATGCGAGCAACCGTCAATTCGAGCCGCTTCAATAATTTCAAACGGTACGGCTTCCTTAATATACTGCCTCATCCAAAAGATCCCAAATGCATTAATAAGCCCTGGAATAATAATGGCTCTAAAGTCATTCAACCATCCTAAGGACGTAATAATATAATACTGCGGAATTAATCCAAGTTGCGGTGGTACCATCATCGTAACTAATATAGCTGTAAAGAGAAATGCTTTCCCTTTGAATTCAAGCTTTGCAAATGTGTACCCAGCGAGAGAACACAATAGCAACGTCCCAAGCGTAACAGTTGTGGCGACAAAAAAACTATTCCACATGGCACCAAAGAAATCAATATTGTTCAGGACCTTTTGAAAGTTCGATACTAAATCCGCCCCCGGTGTAAAAGGAGGTGGCACTTGATTAATTTCACGATTAATACGGGTCGCCATAACGAACATATAATAAAATGGAAACAAAGACGCAAGTGAACCAGCAATTAAAAATAGATAAACAAACAGCTTTTGAACAGAAAACTTCTTTTTTCCATGATTCTTTTCCTTTCCCATTGCCTAACCTCCTATCCGACTTTTTTAGACCGTCCCATTCGACTTGTAATAAGTAAGTTCACAACCGTTAACACAATAATGATAAAGAATAAAGCAATTGCCGCTGCAGAAGCAGTGCCAAACGAATTATAGACAAACGCATCGCGCCATAAGTAAGCAACCATTGTAATACCTTCTTCTCTTAAATTACGACCAAGGAAGATAAGTGGCTCAGTAAATAATTGTAAGCTTCCGATGGTTGCAGTGAAAACGACAAATAACGTAATTGGTTTTAACATTGGCAATGTAATCAATCGAATTTGCTGACTAATTGTTGCTCCGTCAATTTTGGCAGCTTCGTATAATTCTTTCGGTATACTTTGCATACCTGCTAAAAAGATAATCGTGTTGTACCCTACCCAACGCCAGAACACCATAGTTGCAATCGCTATTTTCACTGGCCAATATTCCGCGTTCCACCTGATTGGTTCAATATCAGCCAAGCTTAAAAGATAGTTCACAAAACCAAAAGGCTGGTTGTTAAAAACGACTCCAAAAATAATCGCTACTGCGACGACAGAGGTAATGTACGGTAGAAAAATAATCGTTCGAAACGTATTTCTGAATTTTATTAACGCAGAATTTAAGGCAAATGCAATTAATATAGCAAAGATAATTTGGGGTAGCGTTCCTAATAGTCCAATAATAAAGGTATTTAAAATGGAAGAGTAAAAAACAGGATCATTGAAAATAAATTGAAAATTCGCTAGACCCACATACGTCATCTCTCCAAGTCCATCCCACCGGAAAAAAGCTAAGTAGAAGCTAAACACCATCGGAAAAAGCCCAAAAATTAAAAACAAAATAAAAAATGGTGAAACAAAGAAGTACGCAGCTAATGCTGTACGTCTTTTCTCTCGATTACCTTTTGGCTTTTTACTTGGGTCTATTTGAGTTGATTGAGCTGCCTTCAACGTTAAACCTCCCTACTGGTTTTTTAAGAGTAGTAAAAAGGATGACTCATTAACATGAGAGCCACCCTAAAATCGCAACGATTAACGGGCTAAAATACGATCTATCGTATCTAAAGAAGCCGACCATTCTTCATCGCGATCATCACCAGCAGATACGTTATCTAATGCTTCTTTTATGACATCATCAATCGAATAATAGTTGCGTCCTTTATAAACCGGAATAACTTGCTGAGCTGCTTCTGAGAATACTTGTGCCGTTGGAATTCCTCCGAAATATGAATCTTCATAATTAATGAATTCGTCCATTTCATACACCGCTGGGGCTGAAGGGAACAGTCCATAATCCAAAAATGATTTTAGTTGCTGCTCTGGAGCTGTTAACCACGAAATAAACGCATATGCTTCTTCTGCATGCTCAGATTCACTTGGAATCGTCAAAAACGATCCTCCCCAGTTTCCTGCACCTTCTGGCATCGTTGTAATCGACCACACACCTTCTTCAGGGCTGTTGTCTTTAATCACCCCTTGCATCCAAGCTGGAGCAAGCATCGTTGCATAAGAACCATCAGCCATACCTGCAAACCACTCTGGTGTCCATAGCGGAATATCTCCTGCTAAGTCTTGATCAAAGAAATCAGCTGTATAGTTATAAGCTTCACGTATCTCTGGATGATCATCTATAATTAATTCTTCATCAGTATTGAAGTATTGCTGGGAAGCTTGGTCTCTTCTCGCATTGTAAATAAGCTCACCTGCATCTGTCATAAGCTTTCCAGTTTCCTCATAGATTTGCAAAGCCACTTCTTCATAAGCATCCCACGTTGGAATTAATTCAGAAACAGCTTCAGGAGAAGAGTCAAAACCTGCCTCTTCAAACACGTCTGTACGATAAAACATAACGGTCGGACCAATGTCAGTTGGCAAACCAAACACAAAATCACCAGATGCATTTTCACTATTGTTCCAGACCCAGTCTAAAAATTCATCTTGGACATCTCCAGCACCTAGGTCATACAAGTTGTTGAATGAATCTTCCGCTGTACGGTAGCGTTCAATTTGCGCTTCCTCGATCATCGCAATATCAGGTGCGCCAGTATCAGCAGAAATCGATGTAAACAAATTATCATGCATATCATTCATATCGCTATTTTGAAGATTAATGGTAATATCTGGATTTTCTTCTACATATTCCTCAATTAATTTATCGTAGCCAGTATTTCCAAACTCCCAAAAAACCAATTCAATATCCCCTGAGCCGATCGTTTCGCTCGTTGTTTCTCCTTCTACACTTTCACTACTACTGCCATCATCACCGTCTGAACCACCACAAGCTGCTAATAAAGTTACTGATAATAAAGGTGCTGCGCTGTACATTAACCATTTTTTCATTGCCATTTCCCCCTCTATTCATTGATTGATTACTGTATAAAAGACCGTCAGAAAGCGCTTTCGGAAAAGAGTTTTAATTAAGCGCTTACAATGAAAGTCTATCTACAGCCGTGAAACTACTTAATAAGTAATAATCGCTGTAAAACTTTTACGAAACCGCTTTCGTAAATAATTATATAGGGCAGGTTTCTATTTAGCAATATCTTTTTTATCCGAACGTTCGGAATGACCATGGCCAATCATAAAAACTGTTGATTGCAGGAGAGATTTTTTTATTCAGTTACAGTAAACGCATCTTCTAGTGTTCCAAAAAATTGCCCTTCATTCTACTAATTAACTGAATACTCTTTAGCATTCAGAATCACTTTAACATGCTAAACGAATTTGCTATAATGAAGCATTGCTAGATGGAATGAGGCGTGAAATGTTATTAGGAACGATTATTAATGCAGCAGCCATTGCTGTTGCTTCATTAATTGGTGTACGAATTCGAAACGTACCCGAGGATATAAGTAAGCTCGTTATGCAAGCACTCTCTCTTGCTTTAATTGTCATTGGGATTCAAATGGCTGTAACAGGGGAGAATTTCCTTATTATCATTATAAGCTTGACAAGTGGGGCATTACTCGGTTGCTGGCTCCAAATTGATGAACGTTTAAATCAGCTCGGTCAATGGTTAGGTACTAAAATTGGTAAAAACAGCCAAGGTAATGTAGCTCAAGCTTTTGTTAGCTCTACACTTATTTTTGCAACAGGAGCAATGGCTATTATTGGACCACTTGAAGCAGCACTTCGAGGTGACCATAGTTTATTATTTACAAAGTCGTCTATTGATGGCTTTTCTGCGCTTATTATCTCTTCAACATTAGGGATCGGCGTATTATTTGCAGCCATTCCTGTATTTCTTTATCAAGCTAGTATTACGTTGTTGGCCAATCAAATCGATGCTTTTGTACCTGATATGCTAATGGATATGATTATCGCAGAGATTACTTGTATTGGAGGTATTCTCATACTTGCAATAGGGCTTAATCTATTAAACGTCATTAATGTTAAAATTGCTAACTTGCTCCCAAGTCTTGTTATCGTTGTCGTTCTAGTTGTTTCTTTTCAACGGTTTCTTATGTAAGGATCGAACACAATTCTTCTGAGTTGTGTTTTTTTTGCCTTTTTAGTAAGAAGACGCGTAACAAAGGGTATTCCCCACTTTCATCCACAGTCATTTTTCAAGACTGTTTCGTTTACTCTTCACTCTCGCTTATTTCCTTTTTCTTCATTAATAGTCTCACATGCATTTCTGTAACCTCATCATTACTACGTTCATTTTTACTTTTTTATCGTATAAACACGCCTCGATTAAATCGTTTTTGTGGCATACTCTTCTTTTTGCCAGTTTAAGTCGAAATCACACGTTCCCATGACTTTTATCCTGTAATATCTATGTAATATCAGGTTTTGTCGAACACGCTGAACGTCCTACTGCTAGTATAGTTCCCAGTACAAATACGGATAATCCCTGTACCTATGCGGATTACAGTCATTTTACAAGTTCATTACTTCGCGGAAAATGGGTTGAAAGAGTTATCTATGTTCTGTATAGTTTGATCTTGCGAGAGACATTCCGCATAAAAATGGAATTACACACAAGAACGACTCATCTTACACATTTTCATAGTTCCATTACTTGGGGATGAATACTACATTATAAGGGGAGTTTTACAGTATGAAAAAATTAGTAACGTCACTTGCTGTCTTAGGATCAATACTTGTTGCCACTCCAGCATTTGCATATGAAGTCAAAAGCGGAGACACACTGAGTCAGATTGCTAACAAGCATCAAACAGACGTACAAAATATAGTAGAATTAAATCCAGACATTTACGATAAGAACTTAATCTTTATCGGCCAACAATTAACAATGCCTGGTGAAGGTGAACAAAGTCAAGTGAAAGGTGAAATTCAATCAAATGAATCTGCACCTCAAACCGCTTCAAATGAACCAGCTACAGCTGAGTCAACGGATTCAGAATCGACTAGTGCTTCAAGTGAGACAAGTTCTTCAGAAGCGTCAAATGAAACAACTGAAACAACGAATTCAACTGAATCTGCTAGTTCTGAGCCGACACAATCAGAAGGCACAACAACAATGAGTGTGGAAGCTACGGCTTATACTGCATTTTGTGAGGGGTGCTCTGGGGTAACGGCTACTGGCATTGATTTAAGAGCGAATCCGAATCAAAAAGTCATTGCTGTTGATCCAAACGTCATTCCACTTGGTAGCAAAGTATATGTAGAAGGCTATGGAGAAGCGATTGCTGGTGACACTGGTGGCGCAATTAATGGAAACAAAATTGACCTCTTTATGCCTGAACGTCAAGATGCATTAAACTTCGGTCGTCAAAACGTAACGATCCACGTTTATGAATAAATCATCACAAAAAGCTAGCCTGTGTAAGGGCTAGCTTTTTTTATACAAACAATCTTTTTCAGTGAAACAAAAAAAGCAATCACATAAGACTGTAATTGCTTCTATATCTTAATAATCAACGCCATTAATAGTCGTTACTTTCCAGCGTTCAGCATTCGAGTAAAGATGATTGTTCAGTTTACTTGCCAAAGATTGCGCGGCAACAGGATCAATAAAAACCTTATCTAGTTGGCTGTTCGTGTCTTTAAGGGTTTCTGTTGCCCGTTTAACATTCGTATAATTTTATACAATGTACGGGACCTCCCTACTATTTATTCAGCCGATAGTAATTGCTGTATCTACATTGTGGCACACAACTAGAAAAAAAGACAGTATATTTTAAAAATAATTAACTTTTATACCCTTTTTGTTCCTTTTTTAAACAAGATAGCGGACAATTCGCATGTCAACGAATAGGTTGACGCTAAAATAAGACTTTAGAACGAACAGATATCTAGATGAGTAACGCTTTAATGCGGGAGCGTTCTCCGCCAATTCTTCGCAGATGAAAAGGTCATCCAAGCGCCCATTCAAACCAATTATGAAACGACTTCTTTGTTTACCTTTTTATTCTTCCAAGAAATAGTCATAGGTTTGAATCTTTTCGAACGTTTGCGTATCAAGGTTCCACTGTAGCACAATGATTTCATTGTAGCTGGTGTGTATAATGATTTTATCCTCCCCTAATGATAGCACTTGATCTTCATTTGCGAATGTTTCAATTTGCTGAGGGAACTCAGAACTAGAGTCAGCCCCTCCATTACCAAAGCCGAGTACAAGTAAAATCAAACAAACTAAAATGGCCGTTAAAAGGCCTCGATTTCCATTTTCCTTCACTCTATTTCTCCCCTTTCACTACTTACTATAATAGATTAGCTCGCACCTGTAACGATCTTTAATTAAACAAAATACCCCAACAAAATCATTGGGGTACCCTCCTACAAAAGTGTATTGTTTGATCGACTACGATTTTTTGTGAAGAGGACAAGCAGTAAAGCGATTAGGGAAAGAACACCCATTGTAGCAAAAGCCATTGAGAGACCCATTAATGTTCCCTCAATATAAGAGTATTCCGGCTGTGCCGCTCGAATACTTACAACAGTAGTTAAAATTGTAACGCCAAGAGCGGCTGCAAATTGTTTGACTGTGTTTACGATAGCTGTACCATGTGGAAGATCTTCTTGCTTTAAAGCATTCATGGCGATAGCGGTTGCCGGTGTCATCACAATCCCAACGGCTCCCATAAATAAGCTAAAACAAACAATCATAGCGATTACAGTTGTGTCTGCCCCCATTATCGCAAACCACATAAATGTCACTGCCATAACAGAATAGCCAATGATTCCGAGTACTTTGCCACCGTATTGATCAAACCACTTTCCAGCTAGAAAAGACGTTACTGATAGGAGCAATGTGCCAGGCAACAGGGTCATACCAGAAATAAAAGCAGACCGCTCTTGAACATCTTGAATGAATAGCGGGAGTAGGGTTTCTGTTGATAGCAGTAAGATCGAAATGACAAACGACAATAACGTGCCGTGAACAAACCATTTTAAACGAAACAGCCGTAAATTTAACATCGGTTGATCAGATACAAGTTGTGTCCAAATAAACGTCGTTAGCGCTAGCATACCGATTACTGCAGGTATGATCACATACATACTGGCTAGTCCGTAGACACTGAAATTACTAATAGCCAGAATGGTACCAGCGAAGCCAATTGCTGAAAAAAACAGCGACGGTATGCTTAACCTCGCCTGCCCTTTCTCTGTAATGTTTTGCATGAATATACTATTTAAGACGAAAAGGGCAATCGCTAGGGGAAGTACGAGCCAAAATAAAAACCGCCAGCTTGATAAATCAACGACATAGCCTGCAATGGACGGCCCTATTGCAGGTGCTACATTCACAACCATGGTCATAAGGCCCATCGCATAGCCACGTTTTTCAATTGGGTAAACGAGCAAGAGAATGGTTTGTACGAGAGGAAGCATCATCCCAGCACCAACTGCTTGAATGACTCTTGCTACAATGAGAAGCGTAAACGTTTGTGCGAAAATCGCTAACAGGGTTCCCATTATAAAGAACGAAATGGCTACGAACGTTAACGTACGGGCTTGAAATCTTCCCATGAAATAACCCATTGTTGGGATTAACGTTGTTGTCGTTAACAGAAAGGACGTGGTTAACCACTGTACTTGGGTCGCGTTAATCGAGAAATCTTCCATAATTTGCGGAAATGCCGTAATAAGCAAAAATTGATTGAGCAAAAACAAAAAAGATGCTGAAAGAATGGAAGCAACAAGCATCTTTTTTCGAAAGGGCGTTAGGAACTCAACTGACATACATCCCCCCTCCTTTTTTCATTCATTGAAACGTTTTTTCCATTTTCACGTGAGGAATGCCATCTTCTTTAAACACGTCAGAGGTTGTTACGTAACCAAGCTTTTCATAAAATCCTTCTGCATGTGTTTGACCATGTAAAAGCGCTCTCACACAACCCATTTCTCTAGCGATTTCCTCTAGTAGCGCAATAATCTCTTTTCCTAACCCGTGCTTCCGGTATTCTTTAAGCAGGCAAATTCGCTCTAACTTCGCTTTTCCTTCTACTTGACGAACTCTTCCCGTACCTACTGGTTTTTCGTTATAATAAACTAAAACATGTGTACAAGGGGACGTTAAATCATCAAAGGAGTCAAATTCATCTTCTATTGGACAATGTTGTTCGTCAACAAAAACGGTCTTTCTAATAGAAAAAGCAAGCTCTAACTGTTCTTGATTAACAATAATGTGTTTAGTCATAATTGAATCCTCATTTCTTTCTCATGTACTCTCAATCTAACGTACCGTATTTTTGTTGTATTTGCAACAAAAAATGAAAGGAGTTTTTCTATGAAAGAAATTCTTCGCGAAATAGGAACCATTGCTCGTGCGCTTGATTCAATAAGCAATATTGAATTTAAAGAGATTGATCTCACTAAGGGCCAATACCTTTACTTAATTCGAATTTATGAACACCCTGGGTCTATTCAAGAAAAGATTGCCGAAATGTTAAAAGTGGATCGAACGACTGCAGCCAGAGCGATTACGAAACTGGAAAATCAAGGATTTATCTATAAACAAGAAGATCCATCTAATCGAAAAATAAAAAAGCTTTTCCCCACTAAGCGAGGAAAAGAGGTGTATCAATTTTTACTTAGAGAAAATAACCATTCAGAGGCGGTCGCTTTAAAGGGGTTATCATCTACCGAAGTAGAAACCCTCTTTAACCTACTTCAAACCGTGCGTAAAAATATTGATGTGGACTGGAATGAAGTGAAAAAAGGCAACAAACGTGGCTATTGAACTTCTAAGAGAGAAGGGACTGATCCTTTTCTCTTAGACAGCTAACGCTTTTAATTCCTCAACAAGCTCCTTTGTAATCAAGTACTGAAGATGATTTTGTTCAATCTTTATGCGATACAGATTAAACAGACGCTCTTCCTCTTCACCTCGCACCTCATGGCCATAGATATGCATGAGCAAGTAATCCGCTACTTCCTTTAATCGGAACATAAGCAGCAGATGGTCTAGATAAGAAGGCGGTAGCGAGCATTCTCGAGCGTATCCTTGAAAGATTGCTTTTGTTAGTTCATGAACATATTTCACAATGCTTCCATTTCCATCAAAGGAATATTCCATTGCACTATAAACCGGCACAACTAAATCAAACAGTAAAAAATGCTTCTCACAATCTTGGTAATCAATAAGGGTGAGTTTATTACTCTCTACCAAAACATTCTCCAACCATACATCTCCATGAACGAGTCCGTATGTATCGTTCGTTTTTGGCACTGCTTCAAGATCACGAAAAATGCTTTCCATTGTCTCTCGTACTCTCTTTTCTACTTTCGGTATGTATTTCCTCCAATTTTATTCATCATTCATGTGCCAATCATTAATGGCCCGCGTATTTCCTTGATACAATTTAGACATTGAATGAATCCGTCCAATCTCTTCTCCTAATCGTTCAAACGTCTCCTTATTCCATTCCTTTTTTTTTGCATGCTCACCTGGTGCTGCCCGATATACAACCATGCGTATTTCTTTATCTTTATAAGTGATTGATTCAATTGAACGATCTCTTTTCGAAAACAGAACTTCCGGTGCAGCCAGCCCTTTATCATGTAGCCAAACGGTCCAGTCTACTTCTGCTTGCTGCTCTACTATCGTTTTATAATTTGTTACGCGAACAAAATAACGCTTATGACCACTTGAACATGAAAACATTTCGTTTGTAACGGCCTTCACCTGATCCATATTCAGTTCATACGATTCCCTTAATGCTTGCTTTAACAGCTTTTCAAAATGTATCACTCCCTTTGGCGTAATCGTACTTTCTCTGCCATACAAATACTTTCTATAAAATAATCTGGTGCTTTGCTATGTGATTGGATCTCCTCAAAGGTCATCGATGAAATGATGACTAACTAAGTGATGAAATGCTAGGTAGCATGTTCATCCGTTATTTATTAGCACTTAAATATCGTTTTAAATCTTTCATTGGTGGTTGACCAAATAATCGGGAATATTCACGGCTGAATTGTGAAGGGCTTTCATAACCAACACGAAATCCAGCAGTTGCTGCGTCGGTTTCGCTAGATAGTATTAAACGCCGAGCCTCTTGTAGCCTCAACTGTTTTTGATATTGCAAGGGGCTTAATTTCGTCACTCTTTTGAAATGGTCATGCAGCGATGAAGAACTCATATTAATAGACAAAGCTAGTTCTTCCATCGATAACGCCTTTGTAAAATCCTGTTTTATCCGGTTAATAACTTGCGCAATCTTTTGTCCGTGTCCCCCAACGATGGCAATCTGTTTAATCGAATCACTATTATCATCTTCAAGTAATCGATAAAGGATTTCTTGAATCATTAGAGGGGCAAGAACCGGAATGTCTTTTGGCGTATCGAGCAAACGCACAAGTCTTAACACAGCTTCAAACATTTCGGCTTTTGTCTGATTCACGAATAGTCCTGGTTTAGAGTTTGACTTTTTACTGAGCGCTTGATCTGTATTCATCATTAGATCAACGATTTGCTTTTGTTCAAAATCTAAACGAAGACACAAATAGGGGCTTTCCGGAGTGGCAGTAATGATTTCACCAGAAATAGGTAAATCAAATGATACAACTAAGTAATGAGAAGCATCATATTGATACCGATCTTGTGCAAGCACCACGATTTTTTCTCCTTGTGCAACAATACATAAAGCTGGTTCATGAATGGTATGGATTGGTGTTGACTTAAAAGAAGATCGAATGAAATAAAGTTGAGGAATCCCCGTAAAATGAACCCCGTCATTCTCACAATGTCGGTGAATGATATGTGAGAGTTCCACCTGTTGTTCTTTTATATGATTGTTCATCCAAACAACTCCTACCGCTAAGTAATTACTTAAATTATATTCCTTTTATTCAAACTCGTACAATAATTATTTCTGGAGGATTAGGCAATAACCCAACCCGAATAGGCTACCGGGTCTGTTCCTCATTAAGATACGATGAAACGAGTAGGAGGTGATTAAGCTTGTCTCAATCATTAAATAGCAGCGCCTATATTGGGATTTGGGTCACAGAAGACGGATACATTCGCCATGAGCTTTTAGCCAATGGACGTTATGATGAGGCCCGCGGCTCGAAACAAAGTGCCTATCAAGGTCATTATACGGTTAATGGAAATCAGATTGATTACATCGATGATACGGGGTTTACCGCTGATGGAGAATTTCGAAATGGAATTCTCTATCACGCTGGAATGGTTTTATACCGGGAGACTAACAGAAAATGAGGTGCAAAGAAGATGTCTACAATTAAAGAGAAAGTCATCATGATTACTGGAGCGAGCAGCGGTATTGGTGAAGCTACAGCACGCCTACTTGCCCAAGAAGGCGCACATGTGGTTTTAGGAGCAAGGCGCACTGACAATCTTAAAGCGATCGCGAACGATATCATTCGTGAGGGTGGATCAGCCGATTATCGACGGTTAGATGTCACAAACAAAGAAGAAATGAATGAATTTGTCACCTATGTGAATAGCCGCTATGGACAAGTCGACGTCCTTATTAACAATGCCGGAGTGATGCCCCTTTCAAAGCTAGCAGCCTTAAAAACCGATGAATGGAATCAAATGGTTGATGTGAATATTCGTGGTGTTCTTCACGGCATTGCAGCTGGACTCCCAATCATGAATAAACAAAAATTCGGTCACTTTATCAATGTATCATCCATTGGTGCGCATGAAGTTTCCCCTACCGCAGCAGTTTACTGCGCTACTAAATTTGCAGTTCGAGCGCTCTCTGAAGGACTTCGAATGGAGACTGGGCCAAACATTCGTGTCACAAACATTGCGCCAGGCGTAACGGAGTCTGAGCTTGCCGAAAGTATTTCCGATGAAGAAGCGAAACAGGTCATGAAAGAGTACAGAAGGATCTCTTTACCTTCGAATGCAATCGCCCAATCAATTCTTTATGCAATCAAACAACCCGAAAATGTCGATGTGAACGAAATAATCGTCAGACCGACTGCTTAAAATTGATTGTGAAAAATGTGTTACCTTTCCCTCAAACGAGGGTTGCAGACCAATTGCAACCCTCGTTTCTTTACTAAAAAATAAACCGTATCATTTAATCCCCAAAATTGGTCTTATCAGAAATAACAATGATAATTCGTCTAAATCTCTTTTTATAAGACTGGATGGCTATCTCGTATACTATTTTTTTCAAGCACACAACATTACTCTTCCCATCTCTCCAGCTATAACCCCACAACGACAACATTTCTCGAACATGACTGATTTTGAAGTTGATGGAACTACCTTAAATCTCTACTCCAATGAAGATGATGTGTTGAGTATGGCTTCGACCGAATCGAATCAATTTTGGGAAGTGCTGCATGAGCCTGGTTTCAGGTACGGCATCAGTGAAGTGAATCACTTTAATCAAGACGGGGAAAGAGGACTTGTTTTTGCTGAGAGTATTTGGGAAGAACCGATTGCAATTGAGCCAGAACCGAATCGCGGTTATTATGTTGTTGTTTTCGTTTGTAACGGCCTTCACCTGATCCATATTCAGTTCATACGATTCCCTTAATGCTTGCTTTAACAGCTTTTCCAAATGTATCACTCCCTTTGGCGTAATCGTACTTTCTCTGCCATACAAATACTTTCCATAAAATAATCTGGTGCTTTGCTATGTGATTGGATCTCCTCAAAGGTCATCCAATGAATGTCTGCAACCTCATCTGCACTTACGATTGAAGGTTGACTTCCTTCTTCTCGTTCACATAGAAACACAAGGTCAATGACAGGTTTTCCGTTCACTGCAAAAGTCGTATTGCGCACATAGACCATATCGTCTTTCAATTTCAAACCAACTTCTTCTAAAAACTCACGCTGTATCGTTTTTTCTAATACATCTTTATCGATTCCAGATGCATCGACTTTACCACCTACTAATGACAGTAGTCCTCCTGCATGTGCTTCCTTTGAGCTTCTTTCAATAACAAGTCATTTTCCATCATTCCAAACTGCCCCTTCTACATTTACAATGAACATTCCTTTTCCTCAATTCTCAAAAAATTCTTTGGCTTTTTATACACAAAATGGTCTTCAATAAACGATAGAACATCTCCTGTCCCTGGTATTGACAACATACTCTTTGCGTCTTCAAAAGTCAGCCAGCGATACTCACTGTGTTCATTGTTTAACCGCACCTCTGCTGAATCTTTTAGACTGAATAGTTTTAATTATAACATAAAAGAAGTACCCTTATCATTTGTTGACTCGTTTCATTTCATTAAACGAGCGAACATTGATAGCGTTTTCAATGAAGCTGATCTACTCGTTCTATCATGAACCACTGACATTTCCTATTAATGGATGAGCTAAAAGAAAGCTTGATTTCCGTTCTTCCACAGGAGTAAAATGAAGCATTGTGATTCAAAGACGTTTTACTCACTATGAAGGAGATTGATATGCAAAAGCTGCAAACGAACAACAAAGAATCCTATTACACGTTTTTATTACTCGTGTCTATCTTATTGATTGCTGCTACCTTACGATCGCCAATGACTTCGTTTGGACCGTTAATTCCTTTTATAAGAGAAGATTTAGGCATTTCAAATGTAACTATTGGCTTAGTCAATACATTACCGCTGCTTATGTTTGGTTTGTTCTCACCTCTTGTACCAAGAATTTCTCGGAAAACAGGGATGGAATTCATGCTTTTATTCGCTATGATTGTATTAACCATTGGCATTGTGTTCCGCTCCCTCGGATATACACCGTTATTGTTAGTAGGTACCCTTTTTCTCGGTCTTGGTATAGCAGTCGGAAACGTCTTAATGCCTGGTTTAATTAAGCTTAGTTTTCCATTACGAATTGGTGTTATGATGGGCATCTACTCTGTTTCTATGAATCTCTTTGGTGCATTTGCATCCGGCTTATCCGTACCGATAGCTGAATCAAGCGCTTTCAACTGGCAACAGGCTTTGCTTTTATGGGCCATATTATCGGCTATTGCTGTTTTTTTTATTTGCTTACGACTACCTGTTATGTTGTCGTCTCGAAAAAAAGTTCCTGGAAAAGTAGATAACCAACCTTCTCCTTCCATCTTTAAATCGAAGCTCGCTTGGTGCGTTTCGTTGTTTATGGGACTTCAATCGTTCATTCCTTATAGCTTGTTCACTTGGCTACCAGACATCCTACTGAATAAAGGGTTTACAGAAAGTGAGGCAGGCTGGTTTATGGCGTTAATGCAAGTAGGACTCATCCCAGCTACGTTTTTTGTTCCGATTTTTGCAGCTAAATTAAAGAGTCAAACGTGGCTTGCTGTTGCGTCAGGACTATTATTTTTAATAGGACTTGCTGGTGTCGCACTAACCGCATCTTCGTTCACTATACTATTTCTTATTGTTACAGGTATGGGGATGGGGACGACTTTTAGTTTAGCAATGATGTTTTTTGTCTTGCGTACCCATACTGTCGAGCAATCTTCACAGCTTTCTAGTATGGCACAATCAGTTGGTTATATGATTGCCGCTACAGGACCATTCCTTCTTGGATTCATCGCGGACAGTACAAAAAGTTGGACTGTGCCACTCCTGATTCTTATGGCTGCGGCTATCGGCATTTCTTTATTTGGTTATGCTGCTGGCAAGGATCGAAAAATTGACAATCCTACACCTTCTTAAATGATAAAGCGCCTTTCTCAATGAGTCAGGCGCTTTTACCTTTGTACACACAGTTGCCTTTATTTGAATAGTTGAATGTCGATACCGCCATCAAAGAAATACAGCCAGCATTCCTTTACCGGTACATTCCAAATGGCTTCAATTGCTTGCTTGTATTGCGCGATTTGGTGCTCATAACGTTCCTTCAAGACCTTTTCGACCTCTTGTTTCTCTAAGCCAGAAGATTGAATGCGATCGGTTTTATAATCAAGTAAAAACAACTCACCGTTCTCATCCCACCATAACACGTCAATAATTCCTCGAATTAACACGCCGTCTTCTTCTGCTCCCTCTTCTTGAGAGGAGAATTGCTGCTTAGGTTGAACATAGGAAAAAGGCACCTCTCTTTTCACTTTTTTCGAATTGAGTAAACGAGTTCCCACTGATGATTGATGAAAATCAATAATGCGTTGGTATGAGATGGCGCTTCTTTCTTCTTTTTTCAACGCAAGCCGATTTGAAATGGCTTCAATCTCTTGCTTAATATGAGACGGATCCTTTGTCTGAAATGATAGCCTCTGCATAATACGATGCATAAGCGATCCTTTTTCAGTAGAACTTAGCTTCTGATCCCCTTTTAAAAAACGTGGCTCCTTCATCGAATGCATGACGTTTTTCCGAGACGTATTCATTTCCTCATCAAGAGAATACCAGTTGGTTTTTCGTTTTAATTCGGTCACGCTTTGTTTCGCCGCTGTTTTGGTAGCTACAGGATATATATAATTGAAAGCAAGTCGACGCTCCACTTCACACTCCATTCCAGCAGTTCGTCCATCTAATCGTTCTAATTGCTGTAGCAATTGAACTGTTGTATTTGTTGACTGAGGTTGAGTACGTGCTAATGAAGGTACTTCCACCATATCATCGAGCGTCCACTTTGACGGATGCTCCTTCTTGTTAGAAACACGATTCACATCTTCATGTCGGAGAACAACAGGCATGATCCAGTCAAAGAACCGACGAGCCTGCTTGCGCTCATGTAGTGAAAGAGAAGACTCCGCCTGTTCTATCCATGCTTCCAACTTTGCTTCTCTTTCTTTAACACTTCCTAGTAGGAACAGCTTTTCCTTCGCTCTCGTTAGAGCTACATACAGCACACGAAGTTCTTCCGATATTTGCTCTCTTTCTTGCAATTTCTTTATTGCCGCCTCTGCCATTGTAGGGTACTTCACACGTCGTTCTACATCTAAGTAGGTCGAGCCAAATCCTAATGTTTGGTGAATTTGGGTTTGTCGTCTCGTATCCATTAAGTTAAATTGCTTCCACATATCTACTACGAAGACTACTGGAAATTCGAGCCCTTTACTTTTATGGATCGACATTAAGCGAACAACATTCTCTTGCTCACTAATGGTACGTGCACTCTCAAAATCGTCTCCTTGCTCTTCCATCCGCTCAACAAAACGCAGAAACCGAAAGATGCCGCGAAACGATGTATCTTCAAACGCCTTTGCACGATCGTACAAGGCTCGCACGTTGGCTTGTCGTTGCTTTCCTCCAGGCAAACCACCTACAAATACATCGTACCCAGTTTCCGTAAACAGTTCCCAAATAAATGTAGATAACGCAGTCGTTCGTGCTCTCGTCCGCCAATTTTGAAGTTGCTGATTAAAATGAGCAAGCTTCTCCAACCAATTTCCTTCTTGGTTTTCATTTAAAAGAGTGGCCTGCATGGCTTCATAAAAGAACCCTTCTTGATCATGTAGGCGTATACTTGCTAGCTCATCATCTTGGAGTCCGACAATTGGTGAACGCAGTACCGACGCTAACGGAATATCTTGAAAAGGATTATCAATAATTTTCAATAATGACAGCATAATTTGCACTTCTACATGCCGAAAATAGCCTTCATCTCGATCTGAAAAAAGTGGAATACCCGCTCTTTTAAATACGTCCACAAAAACAGGAGACGATGGAAGGGATCTCATTAAAATTGTTATGTCCCGATATTCAATTGGACGCATTTGGTTTTGCCTTTTATCATAAACGAGGTATTTACTCGCTCGTAATTCATTAATTTTATTCGCTGTCCATTTCGCTTCTTTTTCTGCGGATAATTCAAAACCACTGGCGTCGTCCTCATCCTCTTTTTCAAGTAAAGCAACATGAACGTCATAACCTTCGTCTTCTATTCCATAGTCAAGGTTACCGTATTGCAACGCTTGCGTTTGATCATACTCTACTTCCCCTACATGCTTGTCCATCGTCTGTGCAAACACGTAATTAACAGCGTCAAGCACTTCTTTACGGCTACGAAAGTTATGCGCTAAATCAATCCGAATTCCTTTTGCTTCTTTCAGTTTATCCAGAGGGCGCTCTATCTTCGCATACGTTGTTTGTTTCTCAATAAACAAACCCGGTTCCGCCAACCGAAAGCGATAGATGCTCTGTTTAACATCTCCTACCATAAAACGGTTCTCGCCATTTGCGACTAATTGCAAGATTGCTTCTTGGACTTGATTGGTGTCTTGATATTCATCCGTTAACACTTCTTGAAACCGGGCTTTGTATTGCAGTGCAATGGCAGACGGTTCTGCAATTGATTCTTCACTAAGAATGTCGAGAGCAAAGTGTTCAAGGTCATCAAAATCCATCAACGAACGTTCTGCTTTTTCTTCTCGGTACGCTTTAGCGAACTCTTTTACAAGGGTTGTTAACATACGGACACGACCTTGCATCTGTTGTAGGCGCAACCGGTTCTCTTGTGCATCAGTCATTAAAAGTTCTTGGGCTTTTTGCACTAATTTTTTACTATCATCCCGTAGTCCTTTTACTCGTTCCATTAATTGAGGATCGGTTGGATCATCTTTTTTCTTACTAGGTAGACGTTTCCAAGTAAAATCATGCAGCTGTTGATACAACTGATCCCAAGATTGACACTTGGTAAGCCCTTCAAGTGCTACAACCTCTTCTGTTAGTCGTTCATGATAAAAAGCAGGTCCATCACCTCGCTCAGCGAGTTGAAGAGCTCGTGTATGATTGGCAATGGCCCCTGACACAAAGCTAAACACTTCTTCTAAAATGATTTTCCCCCATGGACTTTCGCCTACATCGTCATACGGATGTTCATACATCCTCGCACTCTCATTAAGCCACCTATCTGGATCAGGATGGGACCTGGAACGCGTATATAGTTGTAAAAGGAGCGCTCTTAGACTTGTATCTGAGCGATCTCCACTATATGCTTCTGCCATTGTGTAGAAGTCGGGCATTGTCTCTTTATCCAAGGCGTAATAACGCTCTAGTAACGTTTCTAGCACTTCTTCTTTAAGCAATTCTCTTTCCGTATCATTTGCCAATCGAATCGTCGGATCAACATTAATTTCATAATAATGGGCACGAATGAGTTCAGAACAAAAGGAATGTAGGGTGGATATTGTGGCTCGGTTTAATAAACGGTACTGGCGTTTTAAATAAGGTGAAGGACGAACACTTAACTCCTCTTCTATCCGTTTACCAATACGTGCCTTCATCTCTGCTGCGGCTGCTTTTGTAAATGTTACAACTAGTAATCGATCCATCTCAGCTTCATCATTTGGATCAATCATTCGCTTAACAATTCGTTCAACTAGAACAGCAGTCTTCCCACTACCTGCTGCTGCTGCGACAAGAATATTTCCACCTTTAAGAGAGATCGCCTGCCACTGTTCATCCGTCCAGCTAACATCTGCTGGCTTTTCTTGTAACGTCCATTTAGGCATCTTCACCCTCTCCTTCACCAAGAATGTCGCGCATCTCTTCAAGTGCATCTCGATGCGCTTTCTTATAAATTTCGTTATAGTCATAGCCAGGTAACGTCGGGTCAAATTGACAAACTGCTTGCATTGGACAGAAGCTACAAGCGACATGACCATTCTCACGTTGAAACGGCTTCACCTCTGTTTTTCCACTAACAATGTCATTGCCAATTTCAACAATCTTTTGTTCCGTGTATGCAAAGAGTGTGCGAAAATCATCCTCTGTTACGACTTTTGAGCGACTATGAAAGGTGCCATCTTTTTTAAATTCTACTGGCACAATTTTCGACTTCGCTGCTTCTTCTAGCGACTGATCAAAGAGCGTTGCTAGTTGACGATCCTTAGGCATCCACCCACTTAACTTAAATGCTTTTAGGCGTTCTTCTTCTGCGTGTTCTGCATCTTCTAGCACCGGGTTGTGAATATGGAAGTAGAACATGCCGCCAATTTGTGACGGTTCGTCTAACCATGCTTTGGAACCCTTTAATGCAACCGTTAAATAAACAGGGATTTGCAAGGATAGCCCTTCTATTACGTCAGAGAAAGCAAGCGCTGTTGCACTTGATTTATAATCAATGATACTTAAGTAAGATTGTCCATCAACTTTTGCTTGATCAATCCGATCAATTCTCCCTCGTACGGTCATATTCATACCGTGTTCAAGTGAATACGAAGGGAGGGACAAATTCGTCTGTGGACCAAAGGCAACCTCTAGCCCAATTGTCTCAAACTTCGAGAGTAACGCTTGCTGACGTAGTGCTTCTGTTACGTTTAGCGCAATTTCTTTTAATTTGTCAGTAATATACTGATAATGACTTGTACTTAGTAAAATCTTCCTTTGAATAATAGGAGCGACTTCTTCCACTGCCGCTATTGTCATCTCACGGCACTCGTCGTACGATAGCTTCTTCCATGTCTTATTACGATCCTTTTGCTTTGTGGACATCAATTTCAGCACCATATGAAACAACTCACCGATGTCAAATGCTTCTAATTTATAAACATCTCTTTCTTTTAATTTCAACCCATATTGACTAAAATGTCGGAACGAACATTGCTTAAATAATTCCATACGACTTACGCTCATCACGAGCTCCGAACCATATAAGTCCCTTGCTTTTTCGATGGGCAATGGCACTTCTTTATATGCATAATCTAGGCTTTGCAACCCCATTTTCAAACGACTCTGCCAATGTTCCTGCTGAATGAACCAGTGGTACACGTCCCACCAAATGGAATCAATTGTTTCACCCTGCTTCCATTTTTGAAGCTGACGGATGAGTTCCATAAAAGCTTGCTTCGGATGTGATACATATTCAATCGAATGATTCTCATTAACTGCATCGGCCTCATTTTGGACAAAGGTGAATGGAACAGAATCAAGTGTGTCTTTTATATAGCGAATGAGCGGGGAAGGTAATAAGGCTGCCCCTTCCTCATCAGCTAAAGCATAAGAGACAACCAGTTTTTCTTCCGCATTTGTTTGCGCTATATACGCATAAAAATGTTCATGCCAAATTCGATCAAACGAGCTATAACCGAAAGAGACGCCCTTTTCTTTAAGTTCATGGCGCTCCTGTGCACTAACAATCCCTTTGTCTCTAGGCGTTGATGGAATCACACCTTCATTTACACCGATGACAAATGTTACGCGTACTTTTGGCAAGCGGGATCGCTCCATATCACCGACTGTTACTTGATCAATCGCCGGTGGCACCATTCGAAAGCTCATATTCTCAAAACCAGCATTTAATGTCTTAAGAAACGCTTGGGGCGTTGTGGCATTGTCTCCACCAATTTCAACAAGCTGATCTAGAATTCGTATGACTCCGTCCCACACTTGTTGATATTCACTACCTAGTTGAATAGCCCCTTCCGCTTCCGCTTGTTCTTTTACCTGATTTATCTTGTCAGGAATAGATAAAGCTTCAAAGAAGGTATAAAGGGCTCGACTCATCTCGAAAATAGTTTTACTTTGCTTTATCTGCTTCTCTAACTGATTAAGAGGTGCGATTAATTGGTTTTTCAATTCATTTACAGCGTGATTCGTTTCCATTTCTTCCTCTGTTGGCTCATCCTCATATCCATGTCGTGCGGTTTTCACTCGCCATTCTACATCCGTTGACCATAACTTTCCTTTTATTCCCTGCGCGAGAACAATCGTTTCTAACTGATCAATTTGTTCGCGAAAGCGTATCGAATCTTCATCAAGTGGAATAAATAAATCGGTTTTGAAAGCACGAAAAAGCGCTTCATAAGGATAACGCTGCATGATAGCTTCTAAGGAAGAGCGAATAAACTCAATTAATGGATGATGAATCATTGGCTTTGTCTGGTCAACGAAAAACGGCAGGTCATACATCGGAAAGATTCGTTCAATTAAATCACTGTAAAGAGTTAAGTCCCTGGTTACAACGGCAATGTCTGAATATCGATAGCCTTCCGTTCGTACATAAGACCGAATGGAACGGGCAAGTGCATCTATTTCAACCCGTCGATTTACCGCTTCTACTAACTGGACACTGCCGTCATTTTCTCGCTTTTCGTGATCTTGATACACGAGCGCTTCTTCTAATGATGCAATGCCTTTTCTCTTAAATCGCAAGCTCGGTTCAAACCAACTCGTTTTATAAGATAAACCTTGTTGTTGAAGCGTTTCTACTAACCTTTGATAGGTCTCATTCGTGTAGAAAAACGTATCCAATGTTGCATCCTTGTCTAACGTTAATGCAATCTGTACAGACGATGCCTCTTTAAACAGTGTCGTTAAAAACCGACGCTCTAGCTTATTAAAATCATAGAACCCGTCCACATAAATGACCGCATCTTTTACAACATTTGACGTTGCCAATACGTCCGTAGCATGCTTAAGTTGATTTTCTTTGTCCGTAAACCGCTGTTGAAAAGCTTGTTCAAACCCTTTATAGACGATATAGATATCATGCATTTTGTCTTGAATCAATTGTGACTGATTCCTACTTGCTTTATAAAACGCATCTGCGGTTAGTTCTTGCTGACGGAGCTCTATAATGACTTGTTCCATCTCTTGAACAAAACCGGTTGCATGACTTGAACGCTTAAAAATCCGCAACTTTTCCTTTTGTTCTTCAACGATTTTCCTAAGCAAAACGTGCATGCCTGTTCGGTCAAGCAACGGTAGCTCTTGTTGATCCGTTTCTACAAGAATTCTTTCTGCTAATGACTGCAAGCTTAGAACACTTAACTTAGAAAATCCTCCTGACTTTTTTGCAAGCTCATATTCAACTTGGAAAGACATTTGATCTGGAACAAGAAACAGCTGTTCAGGCCCTTCAATAGGAAAGCGATTTAGCTGGTCGATCGCTTCTTTTTTAAGTTTCGTCGACTTACCACTGCCACTTCTTCCGAGATAAAAGTGAATCACGCTACCGACTCCATTTCGTTTCAAACTTTTCTTCATCTTACCATGAATCTACTTGAACACTATATCCCTTTTAACCACAACTACATTACGTATAAACGTTTTTAAATAACGAACACTAACGAAAACATTCTATTCTTCATTCTTTTCATCTGCCTGTTTTCTTGGTACAATGGTTCATTACTGAAGTCTGTTACAACTGACAACTTAAAATTGGAGGAAACATCTTGATATTCGTTGCGATTATCCTTTTATTTATTGCATCAAGTTTCTTTTCTGGTAGTGAAACGGCTCTAACTGCAACAAATAAAATTAAACTACAAACGAAAGCGGCTCAAGGAGATAAAAAATCCGAGCGTTTATTAAAGCTAGTAAATAACGCGGAAGAATTCATTCCAGGCATCCTTATTGCAAATAACGTCCCAAATATTATTCTTCCATCACTTGTAACCATTGTTGCCATTGATTATGGGTTAAATGTCGGTATTGCGACTGGTGTATTAACAGTCTTAATTATCATTTTCGCAGAAGTACTCCCTAAATCTGTGGCTGCGGCTTACCCACAGAAAATTTCCTATGCTGTATACCCGCTTACCAATTTATTACTGAAAATTTTAAAGCCTTTTACCTTTCTTCTTAATGCATTCACACGTCTTGTCATTCGATTGCTTGGCAAAAATGCCGGGACAGAAGCGACTTTTTCGAAAGAGGAAATGCGTGCAATGGTGGATATTGGTCATATAGAAGGTACGTTCAAAAATGATGAAGTGTATCGTTTAAAAGGGATGCTCGACTTTGAACAGCTAAATGTGGCAGATGTTCTACAAACACCACGAATCGACGTACAAGGATTACCAGCCGACAGTACATTTGAAGAAGCAAAAGAAATCATATTGAACAACCAATATACACGATACCCTGTTTACGAAGAGGATATTGACCATATAATCGGTGTCTTCCATTCAAAGTTTGTATTGAAATGGAGCCAAGAACCCACAAAACCCCTTAAAGAAATGGCAGATTTACAGCCACTCTATGTCTATGAATTTCATCCAGTCAACCGTGTCTTCCAAAAAATGTTACAAGAAAAGAAGCATTTTGCCATTGTATTAGACGAATACGGTGGGACAGAAGGGATCATTACACATGAAGATTTAATTGAAGCGATGATTGGCCAAGATATTGAAGATGAAACAGATGTTGACGATGTCTTAATTGAAGAACAGTCAGACTCACGTCTTGTCTGCGACGGCAAAATCTCCCTTCGTCGATTAAATAACGTCTTTCATGTCAACATCCCAGAAGAAGAAGATAATCTAGCCAGTTTCCTGATTCAGCAATTCGGCTATTTGCCTACAGCTGGAGAACAACTTGATTATAAGGAACTACGCTTCGAGATCTTGGATATGGACGACAAAAAAGTAGATCGCGTTCAACTTACTAAAAAAATTGATCCTATGCTCAATAATACAAACAGCCGAGGTAGCTAGCTTGGCTGTTTCTTTTTACAATTATTTCAGAAGATACATGGTCTGCTTTATACGTAGAAACAGTAGTCGACAACCATGTCCAAATAACCTGCTATGTGATTAACTGAAGATAAGTCGAAAGGAGTGCAACATTATGGACAATACCTATGCTGCTTTATTAACACAAGCCAGAGAAGATCTTTTGCTTTTTAATGAAAAAAAGAAACCAAATGCTGAGACTGATTTTACACACCCAACGTTAGGGAAGCCGTTTGCGTTTGGGAATACAGCTACTCTCTACCGCCAAGGAAATTTCGCTATCAAATTATACCATCCTCATTTACCCGCTGAAGAAGTTGAAAAAGAATATCGAAATCATCATTTTGCACATCAACTTAATCTCTTTGTTCCTGGTGTTCACCGCATTACCTCGTATCAACTACAACACGCTTTAATTCTTGACTATGTGGATGGAGAACCATTGGGTACAGATTGCTGGAAAGCTCTAGACACATTGGATCAATGTATGTTAACCGCAGTTAAGCAACAACATCACCTACATAGAATCCCACTAAAAAAGACAGAAAAAATAGAATTAATGCCACAAAAGATAGAACGCCAAATTCATCAAGTAGATGATCTCTCTTCCTCCAGAAAGCATCATCTCCTAAATCTTTTACAACAGCTCGTCGAATCATCGACTTCCCAGAGTCTCTGTCATGGAGATTTTCATTTCTTTAATCTGATTAAAACAAAAAAAGGAATAAGTATGATCGATTGGGTAGATGCGAGTATTGGCTTTCCCTGCGCTGATGCCTGTCGCTCTTACTTACTGTACGCAAGCATTTCTAAAGCGCTGGCCACACTTTACTTATACCTTTACTGTGCGAAAGGGAATTTAAATGAAGAAGAAGTATTAAATTGGCTTCCCATCCTTGCGTGTGCACGTTTATCTGAAAATGTTGCCTCTGATTCCAAGGAACAATTACATAGGTGGATGAATGAAAAGTAACTTAATAGAACAATTATGGCTGTTTCATTAAAAAATATTTACAATCCGACGTTTATGTCGAAATAAAAGGGTGAATATAGATAAATAGGAATAGTAGAAGGAGGGCCACCATGAAACAAACCACACGCTTAGGCGTTATCTATTTACTCTTTTTTGCTTTTATGATTGTGACAAATTATATGTCTGCGACAAATGTTGGCACTGTTGCGAATCAAGATCAAGCATTGATTCAACCCGCAGGATTTGCTTTTTCCATTTGGGGAATTATTTATTTTCTCTTATTCATTTGGATTATGCGTATCTTCTTTGTGAATCGCTGGAGCGGAGAGATTTACACCCGCATTGGTTATTGGTTGCCAGCGAACTTTCTTTTAAATAGTTTATGGATTATTGCATTTACACAGGAATGGGTCTTCCTGTCGGTCATTATTATTATTGGATTGCTACTCACATTAATTGTCATTTACTTCAAGATCAATCGTCTTGATTTTCGCTGGTACGATCGCTTGCCTTTCTCCATCTATCTCGGCTGGGTATCTGTTGCTACCATTGTCAATATATTTACATGGTTTGTACAAAGCGATACCACAACCTTTTTAGGATTGAGTGAAGTACCATGGACGATCATTATGCTTCTCGTTGGGACATTACTTGCTGTCATGATTGCTTTTTCATATCGAGATATCTTTTATCCTCTCGTGTTCATATGGGCTTATTCAGCGATTGTAGTAGAGAACAGTATGCCAAGTATTATCGTCGTAACCGTCCTCTGTATTGCCATCCAACTTGCGCTGGTTGTCTTTATCCTGCTTCGCAAAAAATAAAAAAAACCAAAGGTCTACTTTACTTGAGGCCTTTGGTTTTTTTTATTTTTCTTATTTTCCTTTCAATCGAACCATCATTCCAAGGCCCCAACAATAAAAGACGAAGTAGAATAAGCGTTGGAGTAACCCACCCCATTCAATTGGAAGAAAAGCGACAGCTATAATGCCTACTTTGATTATCGTCAATAGTCCTGCACTTATAATGGTTAGCATTTTTCCTTTATTTAGTTTTACACTGATACAGAAAAGAGCAGGTGCCACTACGATCATTACTAACGCCGGATACGTATGCCATTCAAAACTTACATTTGCTGGTATAACGCTAAAGCTATAGCCCACTGCAAAAAGGAACAGGCAAGCAAACCCAACTCTTCCTATTCTGCTCAACTCTAGTCTTTCTTTCACACTCCACAACCCTATTAAAAGAACCATTCCAGTTAAAAGAAAAAGACTATTTACAATTGGTGCGTGCGGTGAGCAAATAAAATAGTCAGCCCACGGATAAGTGCCTACACCGCACTCTGTTATTCCTAAGTCACTCATTGGTTGTGATAAATAAGAATACGGGGCAAGAGAAGCTCGAATGGCAAACGGCTCATAAACGAAATAACTGAGCAAGACAATCCAGCTTACTACACCGACCCTAAAAGGAATTTTCATGTTAGTCCCTCTTTTCTTAGACTATTACCTGTATCTTTTTTCTGTAAACTTTTAGTAAATTTCAAGGACTCTACCGAGACGCATCGAATCTATCTACTAGACACTTGACGAAGTAACGTCTCATTGATTACGCTTTAATTCTGTACATAAAGCCATTAGAACATGTGAAGGAGGACTTGTGGATGAAAAAACCATCCTATTTCTACACATCTTGTGTTTTTTTATTTGTTTTTCTCACTGCCTGTCAACAAGAAACGATTGAAGAGCCTGGAATCAACCCACTGGAGGCATTTGCAGGTACATGGGAAGGCGAAATTGTCATTCCTATGCAACCGCTCTCAATTGAAATATCTGTTGAAAATGAGACAGCAACGTTATCGATTCCAATTCAAGGGATATTTGATGAACCTTTTAACGTGGTCAATGCAGACCATGATACACTTTCATTGGAGACAACCATACAAGATCAAACGATTCTATTTTCTGGTGAACGGGATGGCGATAACATCCAAGGAGAATTTACTCAACTTGGCCAAAACCTCCCCTTCCAACTGCGCTACATGGAAGAAGAGCAATTAACAGAGATTTCGCTTGAGTCAACTGAGCTTATAAAAGCAAAGGTAGATGTACCAGAGAACGATTCGAGCGACATACCTGTTGCACTTATCCTTCCTGGTTCTGGACCGACAGATAAACACGGAAACTCTTATTTAATGCCTGGACGAAATGATAATTTAAAGCGTATGGCAGAGCACTTAAATGACCATGGTATCGCAACCATTCGATATGACAAACGAGGTATAGGCGATAATCTCTCCCTTGCGCCAAATAGTATAGAAACCCGCTTTGATGATTATATTACTGATGCACAAGCTTGGCTCCGTTATGCACAAGAACAGGAATCGTTTTCTTCTGTCCATCTGATCGGACATAGCGAGGGAGCACTAGTTGGCTTAGGAGCAGCACTCCAAGAAGGAGTTCAGTCGTATTCTTCCGTTGCTGGTGCTGGAAGAACCATTGATGAAATATTAGTTGAGCAGTTAGAAAATGATCCGTTTATTACACCAGAGCTCCTACAAGAATCTGCAGATATTATTGAACAGCTTGTACAGGGAGATCTTGTCCAAGAGGTTAGCCTAGAGCTTGAATCCCTTTTCAACCAAAATGTTCAACCGTTTTTGTCCTCATGGATGGCGGTCAGCCCAGTTGAATTAATTGAACAGGCTACGTTTCCCACATACATCATTCATGGAAACAACGACCAGCAAATACCAGTTGATGATGCTTATCTACTACATGAAGCGAATCAGGATAGCGAGCTCTACTTAATTGATCAAATGGGACATGGACTGCGTAATGTCTCAGACGATATAGAAGAAGAAAGCATTGCAGCCATGAGTCATGACACACCTTTATCAGAAGAGTTACTAACCATCCTCACAACCGCCATTCTTGACAATCACACTAGTACGACGAAATAAACGCTTCGTCGTTTTTTTTCGTTCATAAATTACTGAAATCATAGCATAGAATCCTCATTGCATGCGTCGCTTCTCTTTTTTTGGTATAACAGCTATAGGAGGGATAACAAATGAATGAAACCATATCTGTATTGACTAATCACTATTCTGTTCGAAACTACTTACCAAATCCTATCGAAGAAGAACAGCTTCAAACTATAATTCAGGCGGCTCAAGCGGCGCCTACTTGGGGAAATGGACAACAACTCAGCATTGTTGGTGTGACCGATCAACAGAAAAAAAAGCAGATTTCTGACATCATTGGTCAACCGTGGATTGACCAGGCACCTGTTTTTCTCTCATTTAATTTAGATTTTCATCGAATACATCAAGCGTTAGAACAAAATGGACAAACCTTTGAGGCTACAGAAAATGTCGATACTTTGCTTGTAGGCACAACTGACGTGGGAATTGCGATGGGCTATGCCATTGCCGCTGCTGAATCTCTTGGCCTCGGTATTGTTCCAATTGGAGCCATTCGAACAAAATCAGATCAAATTATTGACGTATTAGATTTACCAACATACGTTTTTCCTATCGTTGGGCTTGTCATTGGTCACCCTGCTGAAGAAAATGACTTAAAACCACGTTTGCCCATTGATTCGTTTTACCATCAAGACGCCTATCAACACGATCAGTTGCCACACATCCGAGCTTATGAAGACAAAATGAAAACATACATGCAGTCTCGCCCTATTCAAAAAACATGGACGGAAACAGTGGCTCGTTATTATAGTCACGATAAAGGAATTCCACAAACAAGTAAGTCACTCAATAACCAAGGATTTCACTTTAATAAGAAGTAAATGAGCACCCACCCTTTTGTTTCAACACTCGCTACTATGGGAAGTGGATAAGTAGGAGGGATGTAAATGAAGGAGTTCCAAACGAAATCAGACGGTTTACACTTTCTCGAAAAGACAATGGAAAAAAGAATCAAAGAGTACATGAATAGTTACTCTATTGATGAAAACAAGCATTTGTATATTTACAGTAACTTTTACCATGCCTTAGAAGCAATCATGAAACACAAGAAAGACGCGCATCAAATTACGCTTGAAGATTTAGAACCGACTTTACAGTTAATTGAATCGTTTAAGCGACAAGCAGAATAAAAAGACATGGCATGATGCCGTGTCTTTTTATTCTTTAACGCATGAACTGCATTCGTTCGTTGAACAATGTAGGGTAGGATAAGAAACCAAGCATAATGCTTGTGACAATTGCAGTTGTTAACAATAGGAATAAAATGAGCAATTGGAACAGTACGGCTTGAACTGGATCAGCCCCAGCAATAATTTGTCCACTCATCATTCCTGGTAATTGGACAAGCCCAATCGTTTTTTGACTTTCTATTGTAGGAATTGTACTAGCCTGAATGGAAGAAATTAATTGCTTCTGAATGGCTTGTTTCGGTGTCCCACCTAAACTTAGAATCAGATCAGCCTCATCTTTTTTCGATTCCACTTCCGCAGTAAATCGATTTAAAAATAAGATCCCTAGCACCATGGAATTTCCAATAACCATTCCACTAATCGGAATAATATATTGAGCCGTTGCAGGTGTAATGTGTAACCCTAATAAGATACCTTGAGTAAGAGTTTGAATCGTCAGAAACGTCACAATTAGTTTCCAAGTAATTCCACGAATCGCTCTCCCTTTTTTTCTTGCATTTTGTGTTGCAGCTGTAATCATTAACACAATCATCAGTGATATATACAGATAGCTTTCTGAATCAAAAACGAATTGTAAAATGTAGCCAACAGCAAGTAGTTGAATAATTGAACGTATTGTAGCCACAAGGATGTCACGATTTAAGCCTAACTTTAGCACTTGAGACAATAGTAACGGTATGAGCACGAAAATGAGCGTAAGAATTAGTGTTGTCAAACTCATACAGGCTCCTCCTGAAGAAATGCCTTCACCCGGTCATCTTTAGGATTTGTTAACAACTCCACCGTTCCTTGTTCGATTAATTCCCCGTCCATCATGACCCAGCTATCGTGAGACAAACGCTTAGCTTGTTCAATTTGATGTGTGATCCAACAGATGGTTGTGCCATAGCTTTCATTAATCGTTACAATCAGACGTTCAACTTCTTGAACCGATACACGGTCTAACGACGACGTAATTTCATCTAATAGCAATACTTCTGGTTGATTTAACAACGTGCGGGCAATGGATAGCTTCTGCTGTTGACCACCTGATAATTCTTTTGCCTGTTGATTGATTAACGTCGTTGACAGCCCTACTTCTTCTAATGATTGTTTTATCGTTACATCACTTATTTGTTGACCCGCTAGCGTAAGAGGCAGTAGTAAGTTTTCTTTTACTGTGCCCGTTAGCATCGTAGCCTGTTGCATAACAATGCCGATTTTTCTACGCAATGCGGAAGGTCCGTATGTTTCAAGCTTTTCGCCATTGAATAAAATAGTTCCAGTCGTTGGTGTTCTCATTCCATTGCATAAGCGAAATAGAGTCGTTTTCCCAGCTCCTGATGGCCCCACGATGCTCGTAATTTTCCCTTTATTCAACGATCCTGTTAATTCCTTAAGAATAATTGTCTCATCAACCTTATATGTAATGCCTTTAAGCTCCATTACCTTTTCGCCGCTCATTGACTGCTTCCTTTCAAAGGAGTTATCCATACTATTCTCCAATCTTCTTACTTCTATACGATTGACACTTAATTAATTATAACAAATATTAATTAATAATCAATATAAATAAGAAGTTTACAAGAATTTTATTGATAGCCGATGTATAGGAAGCAAATCGTTAAAACGAATAGCCCAAGTAAGATACTTTCTACTACACCACCTGTTCTAAGACGAGCAAGACGGAAGCGGAAATTTGCTGGATAAAGCAGACGGATGCCTCTAACCGTGAGTGCATCAAGTACATAATGCGAGATCATACCAATTAAAAAACCCATACGCAATCCTTCTTGTTCCGGGAAAAAATAAAGAAACACTAGATTGATGAGCAAGAGAAAGAGCAAGCTGTGTGTAAACGTTCGATGACCAAACAGTGTGCTAACAACCTTTGATAAGACTGGAAGCCTCCGCCCAATCTTTGAGTGAGTATGACAAATATCGGGTATAAGAGCCCCAATAAGTCCAGCAGCATAATAGCTAAACTGCCCTTCGTTCTGAAACAAAAAGATGTCAGCTGCTTGACAAGCAACGACTCCACCAATAAGATGTGTTTTTCCTGTCATCTTGACCTCCTTTTCTTAACAACGACTTATTTTACCATAAACACGAACATACGTATGTTCTTTCCTAAAAAACCATCCTTAGGTCACGCCTATGAACCACTTCATTTAACATTGTTATGTCGGTCATGTCCTATGGCCAAAGGTAAAGGAATAGTATTCGTTTATTGTTTATGGATGAAGCATGTCGCAGTAATACCGTTTTTTATGAAAGTATTGTGAAACTCGCTTTATGCGAATGGATGATTGATGACTTCGTCGATCTGAAAAAAAAAAAAGCCTAACTACGAGTGCGTTAGACTTTCTTTTCCTTATTCGCTTAAAGTGGTTATCCACTCATCAAATGCCTTTACATATTTCTTAATACGCTTAACCGTTCCCTCTTCTGTGATTTGTTCGTCTTCAACCTCAACACGCGTATGCACTTGTCCAACTAATAGTTTCGGACCAGACATCACATAAGCATCAATGGCAATTAGAGTTTGTCTTAGCTGAGTTTGAGCCTGCACTGTCCCTGCTCCTTGTGGAGACGCTCCTGCAAGAGCAATCGGCTTTTTAGGGAGAGGCGATTCCTGTGGCGGACTGGCTGCCCAATCCAACGCATTTTTCACAACCGCTGGCATACCGTTGTTGTATTCTGGTGAAACAATGATCACACCATCAGCACGTGTCAATCCTTCTTTTAGTACTGTCACTTCGTCTGGAACGCGACGTTCTTCCACATCAGCATTGTAAAAAGGAATACGGTCAATGGCTATTTCAGTAAACGTCCAATGACTTGGGGCATGCTCCTTAATCGTGTTCAACAATTTTCGGTTATATGATTGCTTGCGAAGACTTCCACATAGAAGAACGATTTCCATCAGCAAAACCTCTCTTTTCATCTTTTTCAACCTACCAATTCCCGTTTCACACTTTTCTAATCATAATTAAACAAAAAAGCTCATCGTTATGCCGACAAGCTAGAACGTGCTTACAGTCTATTTGCAAAAAGCTTAATTAAGTTTAATTCAAACGCATTTCGATTGTAGTCACATGCAAGCCTCATCAGATGAGAAAGATCTCGCTTTAGAAAAGCCCAATACAGATTCGCTTTAAAATGAGATGAATCAGACGTTATAATGTCTTGTAACAGACAAACGGCTTTACTCCTCTCATTATGCAAAATAAAATAATGTGCCTGTTCTACTTTATCAATTTCATGAAAATTAATTTTACTAGGCATCTGCTTTTTATGTAAGTTTAAGCAAAAAGGGATAACAGTGGTCGTTACTCTCTTTGCAGCATCGAAATTTTCTGACACTTCATAGTAATGAATTGCTTTCCATAGATGACTCAAACTGCATTCGATTTTACTTGAAAACGCCAAAATATAACCAGCGATTTGATGGGCGCTTCCTTTGAAAAATGGTGGTGCCAATGGATTGACAATGTTGGCAAGGCAATTCTTTTCTGCTTCCTCCCAATCATCTGAATCCATGAACAATGAACGTGAATAATAATGAACAAGCCTTGTTAGTAAAACGGTCTTTACATAGCTCGGATCCAAGTTTCTTAATTTCATTACCATGCTTTCATAAAACTTCTCCACAGTATGCTGATCATTAATTAATAATTCATATTGTAAAATTAAATCAAGTTTAAGTTTTAACGAATCATCATGAACTTGTCCGTATAGTGTTCGTGCTGCTTCCATAATGTGTGACGTTTTGCCTTTCGATTTCTTCGATTGTCTGGCAAGGTCGTAGACTAGGATATGACCTTTTAATAACGGATCATCCTGGTACCGTTCAAATAACATTCCTTGTTCTTCTTCCAAGTTATATAGTGATGTGTATTCAAAAGCTGCTTTCACACATGCATAATCTGTTACCTTCATACAATAGGTTGCCATTTGTTTTCTTGCTTCCTTTTCATCAAAAAAAGTACCTACTAACAAAACCACTTGTTCAAAATCCATTTTGTTTTCTAGACTAGTTAAATACTCGATTCCATCATCCTCAATCTTTTTACGATCCAACTGATATCGTTCCATAATTTCGATATGCATAAGTAAATAAATCCACCCTGTTAAATAATTTTATTTGCTTAGCTAATAAGAATATATTGAATCAACATTCATTCTTTACTACACTATTCGCTTCAAAAGATAAAAACCCTTTTTACGTTCCAGCAAATTTCCATGATCATCATTGGCTATCTGTTAAATCCAGTTAACGACTGTCAAAGACCGTATGTCGATGTTCAAGATGGGATTTTAGACTCTCTATTTCAACTAAAACGAGCCCGTTCCTTAAGAACGAACGGGAAGGAACATGCTCATTTCTTATTCATAAAAAACGTATAAAGGTCCCCACTTCTGTCAGAGTGGCCCCATTGTTCATATCGTTCAAATACATCATAAACACCTTGTCGCTTCCATTGCTCTTCTGTTTTAGCGGCAATCAAAGTTACAATTTTTGTTTTCCCTATTCAATGTTCACTCTCTACCACCTTTCACCTGTTATCCAGTTAAGTAAGACGGTATTAAAGGCCTGTGGATCTGCCAAACTATAGCCATGGCCGACACCTTTAAACACTTGATCTTGACAGAATTCATTCGCATATTTTATTTCCGTTAATGATCGCTTCATCATTCGGTTTTCTTTTTCGCCGACTGTAACAAGCATTTTTGTTTTTACAGATGAGAAAGAGCTTGGTAATAGGTAAGATAAGTTTTCTCGCATCACTCGTATCAATGTATAACGTTTCAGTTGCTTTGATTCTTCGAAATAGCGATCAAATTGTTCCTCTGGTATGTAGAGCACATTTGCCTGTGCTTTCGCGAATGTACGATACTTCGCCAGTGGATAAGATGCTTGCAACGCTAGTAATCCCCCTATACGAACGAAAGGAGTCGTGTTAACAAGCGCACTGTTAATCATCGCCGTTTCAAAAAAAAGAGGGTCTTTACTTAACATGTCGATAACAACTTGCGCACCAAGAGAAAATCCAATAAGATGGACGGGCTGTCCCTTTGCTTTCTCTTTTGCTAGCTGTAGACAAGACATGGCACTTTCTTCGATCGAAAACGCGCCTTTACTCTTTCCATGTTCAGGTAAATCTACAGCAAGACAATGATAGGCTGAGGAAAAAGCAGCTAGTTGCTTTTCCCACATCCAACTGCTAACCCCTCCACCATGAACAAAAAAAAGTAATGGTTGCAACGGATCTCCTGTTTCTTGAAAAGCGATGACACTCGTGCTCATCCTTCACTCCATTTTGAAATAGAGATTGGCTCATAAGCATCCAATTGTTTTAATAACGTTTCTGGGGAATTAGCGACAATGATTAACTCTTTATATTTGGGATTCATAAAGCCTTGCTCAATCGTATGATCAATCATTGTAAGAAACGGATCATAAAACCCTGCTACATTTAAAACGGCACAAGGCTTTTGGTGATAGCCAAGTTGAGCCCATGTAAAAACTTCGAACCATTCTTCTAGCGTCCCGGCTCCCCCAGGTAAAGCGATAAATGCATCAGATAGCTCTGCCATCTTTGCTTTACGCTCATGCATAGTATCAACAACATCTAATTGATTGAGATGATGATGTGCAACCTCTACACGCATTAATTTCTTAGGAATAACGCCATGCACATGACCACCTTTTTCTAACATTTGATTGGCAATCGCTCCCATACATCCTACCTGTGCACCCCCATAAACAAGTCCACGGTCTTGCGCTGCAAGCAATGTTCCTAAGCGCTTTGCCTCTTCTATATAAATGGGATTTATCCCACTGGCAGACCCACAAAAAACAGCTACATTTTTTATCATTTGTCTAATTCCTCTCTACTACTTACATTTTTATAAGCGATCTCTCCATTATTATCTTTTCGACATGATTCTTATTTCCCCTGCACATGTCAAAAAGGATGATTTCGATTATCATCCTTCATAAGAAATAACAAAATGAAGTACTGTTAGTTGATCGGTTGGATTCTCATACAGATGAATCTTATCTCCACTGAAGCGTATGGCGTCATGTTCTTGTAAATGATAAGCTTCATCTTCTATACGTACAATGAGTTCATTCGTCATGACTGTTATACATTCATTTACCCCTTTAGGATGGGCGTCTGACTGGTAAATCGCGCCTGGTTTTAAATAGCCACGGTAAAGCTCATAATGGTTTTTTTGAAACATCGGTTCAACAATAAACTGATTATCAGAACTTGCTAATTCAAGTGATTGTTTTTTTCGAGAAAGTTCAACTCCTTCTTCAACCATTAATAATGAAGCAATCGGCACACTTAGCCCGTTAGCTATTTTCCAAACAACAGATAGTGTAGGGTTGCCCTCTCCTTTTTCAACCTTCATCAACGTTAACTTGCTTACATTAATTCTATTAGCAAACGCCTCAAGACTATAGCCCTGTTTCATTCGTAACTGACGAACTCGCTCGCCAATCTGTTGAGCAACTTTTTCTTCCAACTTTATCGCCACCATATAATTATAATAGACTTAAAGTATATTATAATATACAATAAGGTTACTTTAAGTATATAACATCTCACCTAAAGGGGTCTAGGTTATGAAGAATTCATCAACAAAAGCCGCTATCGTTGACGGGCTACCGATCGCTATTGCGATCGGTTCGTATGGCATATCATACGGTGTTCTCGCTCATCAAGCAGATTTCACCATTTTAACCGCTACCGTCATGTCTATGCTTATTTTTGCCGGTTCTGTTCAATTGGTCGCAGTCGCCATGTATGCCGCTGGTGCTACCATACCAGCAATTTTATTCGCTGCTTTTCTATTAAACTTGCGCGATTTTCTTTATGGAATGGATTTAGCAAGAGATTTAAAAAAAGTGAAGCAACCATGGCGTTTTTTCGGCATCTTTGGTATAAGCGATGAACCTTACCTTCTTGCCAAAGCTCGATTTATTAAATATGGAACTGATATCCGCTATTTCCTAACTGTGACGTTCCTATTTTATGCTGCTTGGGTAAGTTCATCCTTTATTGGTGTATGGGTTGGCGATCAAATAGATCCCATTCGTTTTGGGCTTGATTTAGCATTTCCAGCAGCGTTCACTGCTTTACTTGTCCCTGCTTTGACACATAAAGCAGCTTGGTTAACCGTTGGCACGGCTATCATCATTACAATTATTGCTGAATGGATTGCTCCGAATAATGGCTTTACCATTATACTTGTCGGCTTGCTTGCCCCACTCGTTGGCATTTTCACTCAGAAAGGGGAGCAGGCTCATGCTTGATCAATGGCTATTAATTGCGCTAATAAGTCTTTTAGTCTTTAGCATCCGCTACATTGGCTTGGAATGGTTAGGACGGGTTTCATTTTCACCTTTTGCAAAGCTATATTTTCATTATGTGCCGATTGCCATTTTGACAACCTTACTGGCACAGCAAGTGCTCAATCCTCAATCTACTGCCATGCTTTCTGTTCCAACGTTACTCGTATGTCTTTCCACAGGCATTGTCTATTTTTTAACAAAACATTTCCTATTATCGGTTATTCTCGGTGTTGTCTGTGGCATTGTTTTTCGCACTTTACTTTCCTAACAAACGAATCAGTTCATTTCGAAGTCTTCTACTGCCAACGCTTTTACAATGCCTGCTGCTGCCATACTTCCATCTGCAGCGGCTAGTAAAAGTTGCGGGGCTTGATTCATTGTCATATCACCGGTTGCATACACCCCTGATACAGTTGTCTGACCAAAACCATCTGTATCATACCCACCATTTTCATTTTCTTTGCAACCAAGCCGATCAGCAAGAAGGGAAGCTTGCGTTAGCGTACTCGTAATAAAACCTCCCGCCCGCTCTATTACACGTCCATTTGAAAACTGAATTTGTTTCAGCTGACCATCTTTTCCTTCGAGCGCTTGAATCTTCTCTTCTACTACTTGAATGTTTCTTGAAGCAAATGATGCCTTTTGTTCAGCTGAAAGTACGCTTTTTCCATTCGTCGCTAAGACAACATCTCTACTCCAATTCGTGATTAGTGTCGTAAACATGCTTGCATGATCGTTTTCAGAAATGACAATCAGAGGTTGATCCCTAAGCTCCCATCCGTCACAAAACGGACATGGATATAAACTCGTGCCATAAAAATCATGGATGTTTGGAACATCAGGCAAGACGTCTTTTAACCCGGTCGCAAGCAGAATTTTGCGAGCTATCACCTCAGTTCCTTCCGAATTAACCCGAAACGTTCCATCGTCTTGCTTCTTAATTGTCTCCACTCGTTGTTGTCCCCATTTAATGGAAGGGTATTTCCGTAGATCTGCTAGGGCTTTTTGTCTAAACTGCGTTGGCGTCACACCGTCCTGAGTTAGATACCCGTGTGAATGCTGTGTAACTTGATTCCGTGGGTTAGCATCATCAAACAGATAAACGCTCCGTTTTGCTCTTCCTAAAACTAACGCTGCACTTAATCCAGCTGGACCGCCACCTATAATAACTGTATCAATCATTCCTTCATCTCCCTATATAGATATTGTAGATATTAAAGACTAGTTTTATCTTTAATTTAAATAAAAAGAGTACCGCTACTCGCGGCTCTTCCCTACCTCATCAGCGATATCTGCAATTGTTGTTTTGTCTAGCTCTTCTTTCAACCGATCTTCTGCTCGCGTCATTGCTTTTTCAATCAAACAACCTTTCCTTTGAATCGCATCTTCATGGTCTGAAGAGCATCGAAACAGAACGGACTGTCCTTCAATCGCATGAATGACATCTAAAAAAGAGATTTGTTTGCCATTCCGACTCAGGGTATAGCCGCCGTTCACTCCAGGTGTTGACTCAATTAGCCCTGCTTTTACAAGTTTTGTTAAAATTTTCGATAAGTAGGTTGGTGAGACATCTTGTTGCTTCGCTAGTACATCTACACCCGTTGCCTTACCGCGAGGCATCGTTGTTAAATAAACCATTGTATGCAAAGCGTAATTCGTTGCTTTTGAATATTTCATACCTCTCACCCTTAAACGTTATTACAGACCTTATTTATCTGTAATATACAGTAGCACGTGAACGGAGGGCCTGTCAATTCCTTAAACATCTCATAAAGAACGAAATGAACGGTTTTTCGTATGGATGAGTGGCTCCTATGATAACCTTGACACGCTCAACATTTTCTAATGATCAGCCGAAAAACTCTAGTTTACATTCGATCCATGATTCAATTGTCCCCTTTTTTCCATGAAAAGGATTAAAAGCAATGCACAAATGAAAAGAAACGACTTGATCATAGTCACCCACTTGCAATTACCATTCCTTGTTCAACGCTTTCCGGTAATATTTTTCACTAGTGGCATTTGTGAGGTTCCTTCCTTTTACTTAAAGAGTACTAGATTCTGTTGATGCAGAAATTCAATGCATTGCTGAATCGGTAATTGCGGTAAATGAAATTCTTCATTGAGTACGTGCTTTAACTCGTCTAGATCGTCCAATGTTCTCGTCTGCTTTTTCCCTGATTCATATCGAATTGAGAAGATATTATTTACAATCGATACACTACGTCTCTGATTTAATTGATAAAGCTGACATCGAAATAGCTTCATAAAGGTTGCTTCTTTTTTAAATGAGTCTTGAAAGAGCTGCTCAAAATCAGTGAAGTTAGCTGACTTAGTTACGTTAAATGACCAGCAATCTCCACTTTTATTCCCATCTAGATAGCGTTGGTAGTGATAGTGTCCATCCCCTTGGTAAGAAAAGGTAATGACATCACTTCCAAATGACGGGGACTGAGTATCTTTATCTTCTAGCAAAATGGGGTTAAAGAAAGGTGCGGCAGCTCCACAATCAACATAATAGTGTTTACGTTTCACTATTACAATGATCCCCATATGAATCTCGCCTAATTTCACAAGATAACAATGAAAAGAAAGTGCTTGCAAGACCGTATAGAGAATCGAATTTTGAATGTAGCAAGTGCCACCAGATCCATAGCGATCATAATGAGTAAGAAAGGTTTCAACGTCACCAAGGAATTGAGGTATCTGTTGTTTATGAAAATAAATTTTGCTTATATTCTCAAATGGAAATGTTTGTAGATGAGAGAAACAAATTTCTTTTAAAAAGGCAAGGGTTGGGCTTTGCTGTGCAACATTTATACAAGAAAGGTAATCGTTTAGCGTTTTCACTTTCATTTACGTACTCTCTCCTTTAAGACTTTTTCTGTTAGCCAAAGGCTTGTGCCGCAATACTAATCAATGTTCCGTTGCGATCGGGAAGTTCTCCTTTCACCATTAAAGGTGGAGTAGCAGAGAGAGAAAAGCCAGATTTTTGTAAAAAAGCCTCCACACGTTCTCGCTTTTTAGGAAGATCGATTCGAACCCGACCCGAATAGCCTATTAGCAATGCACGAATGATATCAATAGCCCCTTCATCGGTTTTGCAAATGAGTGGACCGATTATTCGATTGTAAGGGGTATCGATGGCTAACCCATAGCCATCAATTTTTTCATCTTTGTATCGTACATAGGCTTTACTAGCTTGCTTAATACGATCCTGTAAAAATCCTTCTCTTCTCTCTCCAAATGCTGCCGCATCTAGATCGACCACATCTTGAAGCATGAATTGCTCAAAGGACTGGGCATGTACGAAATCGTTAAAGGATTCAAATGAACTACTTGTATATTTCACGATCGTATCCGTTGTTTGAAAGCCTACTTTTCGATAAAGAGATTCACCCTCTTTTGTTGCAATTAACATAAGTGATTGAGTTTGTGCTTTTCTATTCATACACGCTTCTGTTAGTTTACGTCCAAGTCCCTTTCCTTGATGGGACTGAAGAACAATGACCATACCGATCGACCCAATCTTTTTTTCATCGTAGGAAATAAGAGCCGCGCAAGCAACAAGTTTTTCATTGTCGTCAATTCCAAACACTGTGCCGTTTTTAAAAATCATTTCCACTTCTTTTCTATGGTAATCCCACCCAACAGCCTTTGAAAGGTGCACAATGGAACCCCACTCATCCTCAGTCAATTCACGTACGATTTCAGTCACTTTACACCCTCCATTGTATTTATCACAAGTATGCATTTATAATGATGAAGATTCACAAAAATCAATTTACAGTATACTGTAAATTGATCCATTTAGGAAAACAATTGACTTGGAGGTTCTTATGCCAATTAATCATCTTACTTTTTCTGTTTCGAATCTTGAAGAATCGATTGATTTTTATGAACAAGTATTAGGTGCCACTTTACTTGTTAAAGGCGAAAAACTGGCTTACTTTGATTTAGACGGTATATGGCTCGCCCTGAACGTCGAAAAAGCAATCCCTCGTAACGAGATTGCTCAATCCTACACTCATATTGCTTTTTCAATTGAAGAAGAAGCATTTGAAAGCACCGTTCGTAGACTAAAATCACTAAAAGTCTCCATCTTAAAAGGAAGAACGCGAGATGAACAAGACAAGCAGTCCATTTATTTCACCGATCCTGATGGTCATAAATTCGAATATCACACCGGAACATTGCAAGATCGACTTAACTACTATCGAAATGACAAAAGTCATCTCACTTTTTATTAAACACAAATTTGTGTAGCGTCATGTGGGAAAAGCAATGACGGGTTCTTCATTGCTTTTTCCTACCATCACACATATAGATCAAACATCGTTACCTCATAGCCTTTTTGCTTTAAATAAGTAAACAATTGCGCACGATGATGGAAGACGTGAGTGACTACTTCCATTAACCACTGAATCTGTGTCGTTCCTTTTTCAAGATAAAAGGCTGTCGTTTTTTTTGTCAAAAAGTCTTCATCACTTAATTGAAACACATACGTCTTATAGGCTTCTAACCCTTTATACATTTCATCAACCATTGCTTGACTAGTAGGAAGCGAATTGTATTTCTTTTCTATTTGTTGCACCTGCTCCTGTGTTTGCTCCTGCATAATACATAAATCGACTTCGGGAATGGCTACTAGATGGCGCATCAATTCTTCTAACGTGCGCATCTGTTCAGATGGTCGATACGAATAGTCGTCCTCTCTTACTTTATGTAGTAATCCCTCAATCGACCGAATTCCAACCTCTAACTCGTGAAATGCGGTTTCTTTCATTTGGCTAACAGCATTCATTCTTATCAAACTCCTTTCGTATCTTTCTTTTAGTTTAGCTCATAATAGTGACAACGACTGTCACGTTACACATAGTTTGTCCACATTGCTTGCACTTTTTCTTTGATCAGATCAATGGCTACTTGCGGTTCTTTAATAACGGCTTCAGGGCCTAGCGTCCAGATTACTTGAACAAAATAAGGAAGCTCCTGTTCTGGAACAACCGCTTCAATCCAACCGCTACCATCTTCTTCTACTTTAATAAACCGCTCTACATCAACAATTGATTGGGCTTTTCTTATCCCTGTTCGCGACAGTTCCACTAAAAAATTTACTGACTTTTCACCTGTTTCTTCCGCTTCGGACAGCCATTCTTGAACCGACTGGAACGGAAGATCCACAGCTTCCTTCCTCGTTTTCTCGACCTGTTTAATACGATCTGCTCGAAATAAACGGATCGCATTTCTCGTAAAACAGTAGGACGGACAATACCAAAATCCATGAGAACTGTAGATCCCAATCGGCTGAATGATTCTTTCCATTAGCTCATCTTCTTTTTCATAGACGATTGTAATCGGCGTGTGCTCCACTGCTGCTTCTAATAACTCGTCTAAATGAAGCGCCTGTTTCTGACGAGGAGGATTCCAAAACGCAATCCGACCATTCATTTTTTTAATCCTCTTTCGAGCTTCCTGAGAAAAATGCTGATACAGTTTTTCAAGCGCATAGTCCGTTTCGGTTTTGAATGGCAGAGTAGGAACAAATTCCAGCGATTGAAAAGAAAAATAGAGTGCCATCGCCTCCGTTTCTTTTAAAAATAACGGCGGAAGCATCTTTTCAGCGATCACATAATAGCCACCTCCATGACCTACTTCAGAATAAAAAGGTAGCCCTAACCCACTCAATTCATCTAAATCTCTAAGAATCGTTCGATAAGAAACGTTAAATTCCTGGGCAAGCTCACGCGCTGTAAACTTATGTCGTTTATTTATGTAGAGCAATAATTCAATTAACCTTGTTGACTTTGACATGCTTTCACCCTTTTTCAAGTAATGATCATTTGCATGTATCATACTCCCTGCTCTTATAAGATACAATCATTACTCATATGCCATGTAATGTCTTTACAAGTAAAAAAGATTGTAGCGGAGTTTCCCCTTGGTTATTCCCATTCGATCGTCTGTAAGGTTCTATCTCGCATTTCTTTTCCGTATAACCTTTCAACCAGAGACAGCGTCATCGAGATTCCTGCTGTTATGCCAGCTGATGTAATCACGGAACCAGCATCAATATAGCGCACGCCTTTTACAACCTTTATCTTTTCGAACGTTCTTTCAAATAAAGACAGAGCGGATTGATTTGTAGTAGCATCTTTACCGTCCAGTAGTCCCGCTTCACCTAGAAAAAACGCTCCTGTACAGACAGAAGCAATCAGTGCATTGGGTTTAGCCCCTATCCATCCAATAATCTGTTGATCTTCCATTACACTTTTCATTGCTTTTATAGGACCACCTGGAACGAGTAGGACGTCAAAAACAGGGCAGTTTTTAAATGAATAATCAGGTATCACTTTTAACCCATTATGGACCGTAATAGACTCCCCTTCTTTTGATACTGTAAATACTTGAAAGGGCTTGTCTTTTAACGCTAACTGATTCATAAAAAGCTTTTTAACATCACTTTCTGAAAAAACGCTCATCGTAAATACTTCGTACGGTCCAGCAAAATCTAATGCATCGACATAATCAAATAACAGTATGGCAACTTGTTACGTTCGCTTCATAAACTCACCTCTATGATCAATATACCTCATAGGGGTATAACACACAAGTTAATTTATTCAGATTATTCTTGACAATATAGTTTCCAACTTGACATACTTACTCTATTGGAGGCCAAACCATGTACCCTTACTCTCATCCAACCTAACAACTTTATGGAATCATCCGCGGACCTCCCTCTATTCAGTTAAGACGTTTAGTGAACGGAATGGAGGATAAAAGAAATGGACAAATCATTATTTGATGTTTATTTACAAGAACAAGAAGAAGCTTTTAATGGTTGGGATTTTTCCCGTTTAACCTCATTAAATCGCTTTAATAGTAGTTTATTACCATGGTCGTATGGAGGACTAGCGTATGCCGCCATGCAACAAGCAAACGCCGTCCTCGATATGGGGACTGGTGGTGGAGAATTTTTTTCTAGACTTCATCCTTATCCACCTATTGCTTACGCAACAGAAGGCTACGAACCTAATCTAACGATCGCTCGTCAACGCTTACGTCCCCTTGGCGTTACGGTTGTTTTTTCTCAAACCGATGAGAACATTCCCATACCATCTTCTCATGTTGATCTTATTTTAAATCAACATGATTCTTATTCTGTCAGCGAGCTAGAACGATTGTTACAGTCAGGCGGAACGTTCTTAACTCAACAAGTCGGTGGAAAAGACTGTTCTGACTTAAATAAAGCTCTGGGAGCCCAGATAGATCCTTTGTATTCAAAATGGAATTTAAACCTTGCACTAGCAGCTTTCTCTAATAAGCCGTTTCACATTCAAAAAACACTAGAAAAGATCGGTGTGCAGCGATTTTATGATGTAGGTGCGGTGATTTACTATTTAAAAGCCATTCCTTGGCAAATTCCTGATTTTTCTGTTGAGAAATATATACGGCCACTTCAGCAGATGCATGAGCATATTCAGTGTAAAGGCTATATTGATTTTATTCAGCACCGATTTCTGATTAAAGCGCGATTGCTGTAATGTAAGCGAAGATCTTGTCAATTTCATCTATTCCCTTCTCTTATTGCCCCGGAAATAATGACAGAAATTGTGATAATTAGAGGAAAAGAAGCTAAAAAGACCTTGAGAACTATACACGACTCAAGGTCTTTTTTTGTTTTATGCCATATAGAATCCAAGCAGCCGCTAACACTGCCATAAGAATACTCGCAACATAGAACACCATACTTAAATCAAACCAGAAAAGAATTAAAAACGATAACAGTGGTCCTATTGCAGCCCCAAGATCAACCATAACGGTGTGAACAGTCATCATCTTGACAGAGTCTGTTTTAGAAGCGGCTCCGGCAGCAAGTGTGTCCGTAACGGTCACAAACATGGTTGATGCAAACTGAAAGACAAAAATAACGATTAGCAGAGGAACAACCTTGTCAAGGAAACCTAAAAACCAAAACGTGACAATGCTAATGAGTAAAGGTACAAGTATGAGGGTTTGTTTATTGGTTGAGCGATCAACCATACGGCCAAATAGAGGGGCAATAAATGGTTCCCACGCCCAGCGAAATGCCTGTATTGCGCCTGCTAATCCAAGAACGCCAATGGTTAGACCCAAAATCGACCATTGCTCATCATAGCTTCGACCAATAAGTGTACTTAAAGAAGAAGCAAAAATACCTAAAACGATAAAACCCATTGTGGCACTTGTTGCGATGACTAAACGAATGTAAGGAGTGAGGAATGTCATATCAAGGTTTTTATACTTATCAGCCGCTTCCTGAGCCGCCTCTTTTCCTTCTGTTTTCGGAATAAGCATATAAATAAATGGGAGAAGTAAAAACGAGCCGAAGGCAAAAATCGTCGTAACAGCCGTTATCGAAAAAATATCTACAAAGACGCCACCTGCCAACATTCCTGTTAAACCACCTAATCCCCAAAGACCATTGTAGAGACCCATTAAATTGCCCCGGTTCGTATCTTGAGACAATGAAACAACTGTCAATAAACCGCCAAGACGGATAAAAGACCATGCAATCCCCCAGAAAATGCGCATGATTAATAAAACAATAAACCCACTTGATAAGCCATAGAACAGCGTGCTGATCCCTGCTAGACATACGGCTACTACCATACCAACACGCACATCAAATTTTTTGTAAAAAAGACCGATAAGAGGTGTAATCGGTAAGCGAACGAAGCGATTAATGGATAAAAGTACACCAACTTGCCATACCGCTGTTAAACCAAATTCCTCCCAATTTAACGGTAACACAATAAACAACATTGCGTCTCCTAGTACGGCTACTGCTGTGATAAGCGCGATTGCCACAACTCTAGACTTTGAACTCATCCCCTATAAACCATCTCCTCACACTCTTATATGTACACAAGTGTAACGCTCTTTTAAAAACAGAACAATCAAAAATTTAGTTCTTTTTACTACTCTTGTTCACTAACCGTCCCTTTAGAAAATCTCCGTCGCCTCTTTTGACAACGACTGCACTCGTCGTAGATACAGGAGCATATGCTTTTCTTCTTCTTCGTTATACGGATAGGTTAATTGGCTAGCTACATCTCTCGCTAACGTACTAAATAAATCACATGCGGTAAAAAGAGAGCGCCAGAAGTCTTCATGTGAAGGGCCGCTATACGTGTGTTTGTACTGCTCCCATAACGGCTCAGGTAAGAACCGTTTAAAATACTTACCCATTTTTCCTGTAGCCACTGGTTCGCTTTGATTTTGTTGAATCCACCAAGAGGTCATATGGTTTAACGGTATTCTTACAACACCATCGAACATTTCTTTAGCATAAGGGAGCTCATCTCGCCAAATCCCTTTCACAACATTTTGTAAACACCACCAAAACTCGTTACAGCTAATTAAAAATTCCGCTTCCGATGGTTTTCTCACTCGATAATCTTTATCGGAAGCTGGTGCGATATCAGGCAAAATTCCCCTTTTATCTAGTAACGGTATCGTTAAAGAATCGTTTCTGTACCCTTCTTTCATTGACGCAATCGTCTCAACATGTAAATCAATTCGGTTGCCATCGGCAAGCAACATTAAGTACGTATAAGAACGATCGACATTCACGTTTCTCCCTAAAGCTTCATCGTGTTGAGCTGGCTCTTGCATAAGTAAACGCTTACCGAATTGATTTAACCACGCTCGCTCTTGTACAAATGGAGCCGTATTCTCTACCACATAAACAATGTCATAATCTTGAAAAAGGTCTTTCGGTGCGTTCTTGTTTGTTCTAGACCCATTCATATACACAGCCAAAATACGTTCATCTTCGCTGGCGATTGAAAGAATAAGATTCATCATTTCCTTTTCTGATCGCATCGTTTCTTCCTCCTTATACAAGTGACTTGATTAACTCAATCTCATCCCTTATAGGAATGCCATTTTCTGCAACGTGCGGAATTTCAGGCTTAAGCAAACGTGCTTTCTTTACGGCTTCTTTATAAAGCTTATGTAGCACATAGCCTCTTCTTTGGTAAAATGCTAGTGCATGTACATTATCATTTGTTGTCACAAGATGAATCGCTTTTTTGCCCTTTTCTCTGGCACCGTTTTCTACGGTTTCCAGTAAAGCAGTCCCTACGCCAACGCCTTCCTTCACACTATCTAACGACATCACTTCCATTTGTCCGTTGCGATACGCAAACGTTAGTAAACCAATGATGTCTCCAGCTTCATTTAGCGCAACATAGCCATCAAGTTCACTACAATCATAGACACCGCTGGCAACGACCATTAGTGGAGAACCCCATTGTTGGCTAAAAAACGCTTCAACGTCTGTTCGATTGTCTTCCTTTATTTCTCTGATTCTCATTTTGTTCCTCCTTGAAAAAGGCACCTCGTCAGATTCCGAGATGCCTTCATTGTTAAATCGCACGCTTAAACATCCAGCGATTCTGGAAGAAAAACGCCGCTGATTTTCCGCCTAGCTTAATAATTTCCTTTGCATCTTTTTTCAGTTCAGGGTTATTCGCTACTTTTCCATCAGATAAATAAAGTGCGTACAAGCCTTTCTTCAAAAGCATATGAAATTTCTCGTCAGGCAAGCCTTTCAATTTCGCGTTCGCTTGTTCATCTAGAAAGCGAAACCGCTCCATCATATCTTCCTTTGACTCATAGTATGCAGCAAAATTCATTTCATTTTCTAAGCGATCTTCCTCTTGATCAATAAAATAATCAAGCATAATGTGTAAGCCTTGGACCCAAGGAAAATAAGCTTCTTTTATATGCTTCGACTCTTCTTTTGTCCGCTCAGAGGCAGCAGCATAGGCTGCAAGTGTATAAAGTGCGAGGGTTGATGCCGCACCACAAGCGAACTCATACCAACGCATCCCTGGAACAAGGTGCTGATTTTCTTCATAAAACGCTTTTAACAACGGTTCACGCTTCTCTTCTTCCACATGCTTGTACACTTGGAAATCAATATAATAACCCGCAACTTCCTTCATGTCTTCTTTCATTACATCAAAACCAGGAAATTGCTGCACCGCTTCACGGCATCGTGTTACCAGCTTTTGTAAATACCCATCATCATGAAAGCCTGATCGATATTGATAGTAATCACTAAACTCTTTTTCAGGCTCTAATGTATCTAATAGCGCATTGTGAATGGAACGAAAATCGTCCGGGTTCGTGCTGTCATTTTTATCGCAAAGCGTATCTAAAAAATCACAAATCGACTGATACCCTACCATAAATTGAATATAGCGATCTTTATTTGCGCCAGACAGAAGACCGATAATACTGCCTCCTTCAGCGTGAAACGTTTTATCGCTAACAGTCCATGTTGCTTGCTCACGGATCGATTCGTCTTGTATCTTCATGGCTTCACTTTTCCAATGACGTAGCTCTTCATGAGCTTTAGGAATGGTTTCCTTCTTAGCGCGCGACACTACTTTAATTGCATTTGTTGGGACTGATTGCATACAAACTCCTCCAGCTTCATACCTTCCAATTTCTTTTTATTGTAGCATTGAATGCTTTAAAAACTAAACAAAATCCCCTTTTTTACTAAAAGGGGGAAAGGGCTATTCATCTTGGCTTTGAAATAAATCCGTTAGTATAGTAATAAGACCAACAATAAAGAAGATAATACTCGCATAATAAGCAATCATCGCTCCTGTAAATAAGGTGGGGTCGTGTATGTCCATTGCCAACGCAATTTGAGTAAGACCAAATAATACAATGCCTACTATAAACAAACAGCGACCATACCAGACAACTTTATCGTTCATGTACGTGCCTCTTTTCCTATTTTTAATCATTATAATCGATTAGATGTGCAACCATTCGAAATTTTTTCTACATTTTCATCCTCTACGAAAGCCGCCTTCTGAATTAATAATTTGACCGGTAATCCAGTTGGCTTCATCTGTTAATAACCACGCAATGAGTCGTGCTGGATCATCATTTTCACCCATACGCCCAAATGGAAATTTTGGCTTTAATGCCTGCCAAAGTTCGGCCGTCATATAACCTGTATCAACAGGGCCTGGGTTGACTGTGTTTACTGTAATGTTGTAATCGGCTAATTCATCGGCAATGGTCTCAGTTATCCCGGCAATGGCACCTTTTGCAGATCCGTACGCAATTTCGCCGCGCAGGGGACCTAGCTCTTGTCCAGACGTCATAAAGATCACTTTTCCCCGCCCCGTCTCCGGTTTAAACTGCTTTGTAAAATGCTTGGCAAGCAACAAACTAGATTGGGTGTTGACCACGTAATGACGAGAAAGGGATTCACTATTTATCGCCATTAAAGAACCATCACTCCCACTCATGGCATGATTACATACGAGTGCATCAACATGTGCATGCTCGATCTTCTCGAAAAGTTGTGCAGGGGCTTTCGCTTCCTCAAAATTTGCTGAAAACTCCGTTAGCGTCGCATCTTCTGTCAACTGTTCTTTTATCCCATCTAAAACAGCCTCTAATGAATCGGCTCCCCAGTCTTGCTCTTTGTCGTGAATGCGGTAATGCTGGATGACAATGGATGCACCGTAAGCAGCACATTGCCTAGCAATGGCATATCCGATCCCTTTTCTACGACTAACCCCTGTTATCAACACGGTTTTATTCTGCAATGGCAACGTTTCTCGCTTAAATGGCATTCGATTGTTCTCCTTTTGTTCAAGCTTTTACGATCCACTCAAAAGTTGTCAGCGGTGTTTTTTTGCTCCATTCTTTTTCCTCTACTACAATCGTTACCTCTTCTTGTATCGCAGGGCTAACAACAAACCGATAGCCTTGCATCGCATCCCCACCACTTCCCTCTGTCATTTGGGCTCTGTATGGCTTTGACCCTTTTACGTTGATTGTAAAAATCCTCGTCCGCTCATGAAAATTGACCTTCTCTGGACGACAGACCATTTGCAGTAGTAACACTGTTGCATTTTGATAGGTTTGCAACGCTGGTATGCTATAAAGGATGTCGTCCTCTTCATGTAACAACGATTGAGGAATGGTGTTTACATAGCCCTTAGGTTGAATCATTGGCCTATACTCTTCCTCGTTAGCGGCGACATGAAAAATACTCGCAATCATTTCCTTTTCAAGTTGATAGGTTTGTGCCCATTCTTCCATTTGATCCATAGGCGGACAGCCTGGATTATTGTTTGTCATCACCTTACGTTTGTGTAGCAAAGCGCAAATCTCTTCATCTATCTCTTTGACTCGTTTCTCCTCATATTCATCATGCATTCCATCATCCCTCCTACTTTAGTATAACATTCACTATTCGTAATGTTATCATTTACCTGTCTTTTTTATGTATACTGGTAAGAAGCATTCCTCAGCCTAGGAGGGCACCATTTATTATGAATATTCTTTACGTATTTTTCCTTGTAGGTGTAGTCGCTATTCCAATTCGCTTCGCTTTCACTGGGAAGCTTGAGTGGCTCCAAGTTTTCGCCACAGGATTCTTTCTGTTTGTTGCCTTCCTATTAACCTTGTTTCTTCGGTGGCAAGGCAGAAAAGATCAAGACTATGTCCCACATCACAATAAAGCTGTCTTTTCTGTTCGATTGTTTGATCGCGTATCAACGAATAAAAAGCCGCTTTTCTTTCAAGGCGAAAGAATTGGATATGTCGAACGATCGTACAAAAAGAAATGGCACCGGCTCCTCGAATCACTTGCTCGTGGACAAGGTAGTCACCACCTCCAACTTCATTTTTCATTTGAAAACGGCACGTATCTGTCTTTCCAACAACATGATAAACGAAAAGAATGGCTTATTTACCAAAATAATACCAAGGTAGGAACTGCTCAGCTTGACTCAGCTCTATCTGCTTTGAGGAATGGAAAGAGTTGGATGTTTGTTCAACAGAATGACAGCACATTTCAATTGACAACCGAGCTTATTGGTCAGGAATTGCGCATCACCTGTAACGATTTTCTAATCGGAACCGGCAAACATGTTAGTCGTTATCAATATGAACTGTCGCTCTCTTCAAAAGGAAATAAGGAAGAACACTATTTCTTGTTAGCCGTTTATGTTGCCTTTCATTTCATTCATCGTAAATAAAGGAGATGACACTATGAATCATTGGAAACAAAATCGCATTAGAGCAGCACAACAACACCAAAATCCGATGGTGATGGCACGAATGCGCACTGGATTTGCGGTAATAGGTGACACGCAGTTCCTCCCCGGCTATTGCGTTCTATTACCAGATGAAGAATACCCTTCTCTTGAAGCGTTGCCGTATCAAAAAAGAAGTGATTATCTACTAGATATGAGTTTGATTGGTGATGCTATTCTTCATGTATGTAAGCCAATTCGAGTAAATTATTCAATCTATGGCAATACAGATGCCTTTTTACATGCTCATATTTTCCCAAGATATAGCTGGGAGCCTGCAGAGCGCATTCCTTATCCAGTTTGGCAATACCCAAAACAGAACTGGACGGATGAGAACGAACAGTTCCAAGAAGACAAACACGGTAGTTTACGAACAAAAATAACGAAGCATTTACATACTTTGATGAAAGACGCTTATTAATAAGGAGCCATGATATGAACACACAACAACAATTAAAAGAAGCCTACAACAAACAAGCGAAATACCGAGATTCTGCTATAACAGATGATTGGAAAACAAATGAAAGAGAAGGGTTTCTACGAGTGTTGCAACGAGAAAAGAAGACAAGTTTACTAGAGATCGGTGCAGGTCCTGGACATGATAGTTTGTATTTTCATCAACATGGGCTCCATACATTTAGTACAGACTTGTCCCCTGAAATGATTGCCATTTGTAAAAGCAAAGGTCTTGAGGCAGCAGAAATGAGCTTTTATCAACTCCAGTTTCCTGATGAACAGTTTGATGCTATCTATGCATTCAATTGCCTGTTACACGTTCCGAAAGCAGAATTAAGTGAGGTGTTAAGTGAATTAAAGAGGGTGATAAAACCAAATGGTCTGTTTTATTTAGGTGTGTATGGCGGGAGAACATCTGAAGGAATATGGGAAGAGGATGTTTATGAGCCTAAACGCTTTTTCTCGTTTTATGAACATGAGCCTCTCCAATCTCTTTTATCCGCCTTTTTTTCCATTGAATCGTTCAACGTAATTCCAAGTAACGTCATTGGTGGAGACTTGGCCTTTCAGTCAATTGTATTACGGAAGGAATAACCTTTCGGGGTAGTCATTCATTTACAGTTGTTGGGGCTTATCCAAACGGGGCTGCCTATAATCTTTGTACAGGTGATCCTATAGAGAAAGAGAAACATATTCAACAAATTGCAGCCGTCCCTAAACCAAGTCACGACCCTATATTTGGAGAGAACGGTCCTTTACTGACATTATGGACATAAAAAAAGTAGCAAATCGCTACTTTTTTTGTGTGTTGCACCAACGTACCATAAAGGATAAAAGGGATTTTGTGTACATAATCAGTTCGTCTATGTCGATTTTTTCATTTACTGCATGGGCGTGTGCTAATTTCCCCGGGCCGTATAGAATCGTTGGTATACCATAAGCCGCCAGCCACCCACCATCTGTCACAGTTGGTGACATATCGACCTTCGGTTGCTCTTTAAAGACCGCTGTATGCGCTTCTGAAATAACTGCAAACCCTTGATGCTTTTTATCAACAGAGAACGCTGGAAACACTTCTCCTCGATCAACAATCATTGACTCTCCACCCCACTCAAATTGTGGTAAATGATCACGTAACCAAACATCTCCTTTTGCTACCGCTAGAAGATGTGTTTCAATTTCTTTTGTTACCTCTTCAATCGACTCATTTGGATAAAAATGAACCGTCATCCATAACCGGCATTCATCCGCGATAAATGCGGGGTGCCTTCCTCCTTCAATCACCGCAGGATTAATGGTGTTTGTCCCTGACGGAAAACCAGGATAAGACTTTGTGACTGCCCAATGTCGCTCTAACTCTTGTAAAGCAGTAATGAGTTTTGCCATTTTCTCAATGGCGCTCGCCCCATTTACACCACCACCGGCGTGAATAAGCTGGCGTCTTGTCCCGTCGTGATGTGTAGTCGGGCTTTTAATCGTAATCCATCCAGTTATGACACCACCCTGACCCTGAATTGAACAGTGACTCGTGTCCGCTACGATGGCATAATCTGCTTTATACCCTCGTTCACAGCATTGCTTTGTCCCTGCTTCTCCTACTTCTTCTCCGATAACCGACTGTAAAATGACGTCCCCTTTTAATTCAATGCCATGATCAGAAGCTAGCTTTAACGCAAACAAACAGGCAGCAAGTCCGCCTTTCATATCTGCAGCCCCACGACCATAAATCGACCGATCCTTTACTTTTGCAGCAAAAGGTGGCATCTCCCATTCTTCATCTTCTTCAACAGCAGCCACATCAACATGTCCATTTAAGATTAAACTTTGAAAGGCCTCCCTGTCTGTTCCTTTTAACGTCCCGACAACATTCGGGTCACCTTCATACACATCCCACTGGTCAATAAACATCCCCATTTCTTTTAAATAATTGGCAATATACGTTTGAATGGCTACTGTATTTCGTGCTGGTGGTGCTGGTGTTTGAAATGAAATTAACGCCTTCACTAGTTCAATAAGCTCATCCTCGCGTAAGTCGACTTGCTCCAATAGTTCCTTCATTTTTTCTCAGCCTCCTTAAATAAAAAACACTTCTTAATGAAAAGAAGTGTTGAACAGACCATACCTATTGCTCAACCACTTCCCTCCGCTAGCATCATCTAGATCAGGTTCATAAGGGTTAAGACTTCATCGTCTCTCTCAGCATGACGCACCCCTAGTGGTAGGTGTATGTAGTTTATTACAGTATTCTCTTCCTCCAGTGTACCAAAACAACAGCTGTTTTCACATCTATTAAACGATCGTATCGAACATACAGGCTATAAATCATTCCACTAAATCATTTCAAACTTTTACTTGCTCACCATTTCACAATATGTTATTCTTACATTGTAAGCAGCTGAAATGAACATCACTTCTATTTGCTCACTTTTTCACAAAGTTAAATTGATGGAGTGAATGTTTCTCTACATCCTGTATAAAAACAATTGCTCAGTGTTTCACAATATATCTTAGGAGGCTATTTCTATGAAAATTATCGTTATTGGTTGTACGCACGCTGGAACACAAACGGTCAAAAATTTGCTCCGTCTTCATCCTGATGCAGACATTACAGTCTACGAACGAAACAACAACGTTTCCTTTCTTTCCTGTGGGATTGCACTAAATGTTGGCGGTGTTGTAAAGAATGCAGAAGACCTATTCTATTCGTCTCCAGAAGAGTTAGAAGCCCTTGGTGCAACGATGCACGTTCATCACAACGTTTTGTCGATTAATCGACAAGCAAAAACCATTGTTGTTGAAAACCTTGAAACAAATGAAACGAAGCAAGATCATTATGACAAACTAGTTTATACCACTGGGTCAACGCCGATTGTCCCACCTATTTCAGGGATTGGGTTAAAACATATTCAGCTTTGCAAAAATTATGCACAAGCACAAGACATTATTAAGAAAGCGGCTCATGCTACTAACATTGCTGTAATCGGGGCTGGTTACATTGGTGTAGAGCTAGTTGAAGCCTTTGAAGCTTACGGAAAGCACGTGACATTTATCGAGGGTTCTGATCGCGTTTTAAACAAGTATTTGGATCGTGAATTTACAGATGAAGTTGAACAAACGTTAACGAATCACGGTATTCAATTGGCACTTAATGAGAAAGTAGAATCATTCGTTGGCGATGATGACGGTTATGTAAAGTCTGTTCAAACAAGCAAGGCTACCCATGATGTTGACCTGGTTATTCTCTGTGTTGGCTTTCGACCTCAAACGGAATTAGTAAAAGACGAACTAGATACGTTATCCAATGGGGCACTACTCGTAAATGACTATATGCAAACGAGTGACCCTTCGATCTTTGCGGCTGGGGACAATTGCTCAGTATTTCACAATGCTGCGCAGCACCATGCCTATATACCACTTGCAACGAACGCAACTAAAATGGGCACACTTGTTGCTTATAATATTATGCAACCCACCATTCGTTACCGTGGTACACAAGGAACATCTGGCTTAAAGCTTTATGACCTTCATATGGCATCAACCGGTCTTACAGAAGATGCAGCGGCAACGTACGGTTTAGATGTTCGCTCTACAACACTTATTGATCATGAGCGACCAACCTTTATGCCAACTGCAACAGAAGTCAGACTTAAGCTTGTGTATGAAAACGAGACAATGCGTCTAATTGGCGGTCAGATTATGAGTAAAAATGACCAGACTCAACTCATGAATACCTTATCTGTCTGTATCCAACAAGGTATGACCGTTGAAGACCTGGCTTTTAGCGATTTCTTCTTTCAACCACACTATAACAAGCCTGTTAACCTTCTTAACACCGTTGCGTTAAAAACATTGGCTGAACAAGATCAGATTCAACTACAAACTCAATAAAAAACAAGACGTAAACAGAAGCATTTAATGCAACTAAAAAAGACGAATGACTCCTATGAACAGCACCCTAACATTGAAGGGAGCCTATCACTATGGTCATTCGTCTTTCGTTTTTTTCTCTTCGTTCTAATTTTGAACATTTCTTGTTGCAGTCTTTCCTCAAGCACATTCAACAGAGTTGGCTTTATTCCTCTAACCAAATACCGTCCATATGCTTGCGGCTCTGGTCATTTTTGACTTTCCGATAGGTTTTGCTTTTAAAGATAATATCAAAGTCATAGTCTTCTGGATACAGCTCTTCCGCTGAAATATGCAATGTCAAGCGCTTATGATTAATCGTTTTCTTGTCATCTTTAACTTGTACGATATAGTTCCCCCTTTCATCAGGGCCTTTATAAACAATTGCGGTTTCATTCGTCGCTTGAATCGTCACATTGTCCCCTTGCTGGAATGCTTTCACGTCAGAAGCGAGGACTTTTTTTTGTTTATTTGCGTGACGATTAAAAATAACTTGCTTGCGAAACGCTTCGCTTTGAAGCGCCTCAGCAGAAAAGCGGTCTTGATAGGAACTCTTTTGTCCATATGAAATTTGATGCGCTTCATCAACAATACTCGGATGTAAGCCTAATTTAAGTGCGATCTCAAAAGCCTGACTTTTACCACTTTCACCTATTAATAACCGATATGTTGGTTGTAAACTTTCTACATCAAATTCCATTGAGCCGTTAATGAAGCCGTCTGTGTCGTCAGCAAAGCTCTTCATTTCGCTATAGTGGGTCGTAGCAAATAAGGTGGAACCTTTTTTATATAACTGGTTTAAAATTGTAATGGCTAAGCCCATTCCTTCATTTGGATCTGTACCAGAGCCAAGTTCGTCAAGCAAGACGAGTGATCGATCATTAGCTTCTCGTAATATCTCTATAATGGAAACCATTCTTGAACTAAACGTGCTTAAATTATCCTCCATACTTTGTCCATCACCAATATCAACAAAAATGGTTTGGAAGATACCAATCTGACTACCCTTTTCAGCAGGAATCAGCAATCCTGCCTGTGCCATTGCAGTTACTAATCCAACGGTTTTCAATGTTACGGTTTTTCCACCTGTATTCGGTCCGGTAATGACTAACGCACGATCAACAGCTCCACCAAAGCTTATCGTCAAAGGAACCGCTTTTCGACCTAAGGCCGGGTGTCTAGCACGTATGAGCTTAATCGTTCGATCGACTGATAAAGAAGGTTTTGTTCCTTCTATTTCCCGACAATATTTTGCTTTAGCAAACAACACATCGTACTCATGCATGACATCCATTGCAATAGAAATGGTCTGTTCTTGTGCTAATAACGCTTCTGTTAGTTCGAATAAAATTCGTTCTACTTCTGCTTCCTCTGCATAGGTGTACAAACTCACCTCTTCTTGAATATCGCTCACTTCAGACGGTTCCATAAACAATGTTGAGCCGGAAGCTGATGTATCAAGGACCGTACCCTTTACTTTATTACGGTATTCTTTTTTTATTGATAGTACGTATCGACCTTGGCGTGTGGAGACCATCTTATCTTGCAAAAAGCTTTTGTATTTCCCTCCATTTACAAGGTGCTCCACTTTATTTTTTAATCGTTCTAAAGCCACTTTCTTCTGACGACGAAGGTAACTTAATTCTTTTGACGCATACTCATCAACTTGACCATTACGAATGGCTGAGGTAAGTTGTTCCTCTAGTTGTGAAAGATCATCAATCGAAAACGCATAGCTACTCACCAATGGCGCAATCTCCTGTTTATCATTCATAAACCGCTTTAACTTGCCGCAATGCTCTAAAAAAGAAATCACCCTTGTAAATTGATCCGCGCGAATAAATAATCCTTTCTTTGCTTGCATAATCATTTGGGCAATATCATCTACAACGTGTATCGGTACACTGCCGCTACGGGTCAGAATACGGATAGCCTCTTCTATTTCAGTCATCCTGTGCTCCATTTGACTTTGATTCAGTAGAGGCTTCATCTGAAGAATCGTTTCACGTGCTCGATTCATCCGCGTATGCTCAGCCATCTCCTTAAGGACATCATTAAACCCTATCGCTTCTAAGGTTTGTTGTTTCATGTGCATTTCCTCCTTTTTTGCTTGTATAAGGAACTGTGCGAACGATTATCCAGAGACGACAAAGAGACCGCTCTGAACACTCGTTCACAGCGGCCTCTTTAAAAAGTACCTACCTATTGTAGGTAGACTTCAAGTAGGACAACTCTTACTAGTAAACGTGTTCTTAACTCCTTGAAATGCCATGACAAAATAAGCGTCACCAGTACGCTGAAAAATCGCATTTCAAGCTATCCAATTCATGGATTAGTTAAGAACCACCAGATACATAAAAGTTGTCTCCTTTATACGTGCAATAGTTAATACACACCTACTATAGATCTTTTCTTATGTGGAAGTCAAGGGACTTCTTTTTTTATTGAGCCTTAAACAGATTCAATTTTGTAGCCGACTCCCCAGACGGTTTGAATGACTTTATACCCTAACGCTTTTTCAAGCTTGTCTCGCAAGTTGCTTATATGCACCATCACAGTGTTATTTGAATCATAGTACTTTTCCTTCCAAACGCTTTGAAAAATGGTCTCTGAGTCAAACACTTGGCCCGCTTGACTAGCAAGGAGATATAGTATATCAAATTCCTTAGAAGTTAATTTCAGTTCATTTCCATGCACTCTAGCTTGATATTTCTTTTTATCAATGGTTAAATCGCCTAACTCAAGGATGCCACCTTCTTTTGGAGCGCCGTGATAGTAGTACGCTCTTCGTACTAACGCCTTCACACGAACAACGAGCTCAAGAATGTTAAAAGGCTTACTAACATAATCATCAGCACCAGTCATAATTCCTGTAATTTTATCCATGTCTTCCGATTTTGCACTAATCATCAGAATAGGTAGGCTATGACTCAGTCTAACGGCTTGGCAAAATTCCAACCCATTCATTTCAGGCATCATTACATCTAAGACGATTAAATCAATAGGATGCTGTTCCAGTTGTTTCATTGCTTCCACACCATTGCTAGCCATTACCGTGTTGAAGCCTTCATTTTTCAAAGAAAAGTTAATGAGATTTGCTATATCTTGGTCGTCGTCTACAATTAAAATCTGTTTAGACAAATTCGCTCACATCCTTTTTGCGGGTTGATGGATATCGTCTACAAGCACTCCCTACGAGTTGACAGGCTAGGTCGTTCGTAAGGGTGCATGCATGTTTGTCCTCTCCATATAGGAGATGTTCCTTCGTCTATGAGAGAATTTTCACGCTTCCTTATGTACAATAGGTAAGGTGATAGAAAATGCCGTTCCTTCTAAATCACTAGTTACACGAATTTCACCCTCGTGTAGCTCGACAATATTCTTTGCAATGGCTAATCCTAATCCAGAACCCCCAGTGTCTTTTGAACGAGATTGATCCACTCGGTAGAATCTTTCAAAGATAAACGGAATCTCAGACTGAGCAATAGGTTCCCCGTAATTTCGAATTTCCATTTCCGTTTCTTTCGTGCCTTGATGAAGAGTAATGTCAATAAACGGTGCGTCAGCTCCATACTTGATTGCATTTCCGATAATGTTTTCAAGTACGCGCGAAAGCTTTTCTCCATCCACATATTGCTTCACTTCCTGATCTGGCAAATCCATTCTAAAGCTTAATTTCGCTTCTTCCATTTGCAAATGAAACTGAGAAGCAATTTGCTTTATCACTTCTTTCAGGTCGATGTAGTCTTTATTTAACATGAGCTTCGGGTTTTTCGTTCGGATGTATTCAAATAAGTCGTTGACCATTGAGTTCATTTGCTTCGTTTTATCATAGGCGATGTCTGTAAAATAGCGTAAGGTTACTTCATCTTTATATTGATCTCTCTCGATTAAATCGAGGTAGCCCATAATAGAAGTAAGAGGTGTTCGTAAGTCATGTGATACATTTGTAATTAATTCTGTTTTCGATTGCTCAGCAATTCTTTCTTCATGCACAGTGTTTTCTAGCCTTTCAATTAATTGATTCACTTGTCTAGCTAATTGACCTAGTTCATGATTCTCTTTTACCTCGATCCGTTGCGAAAGCTCGCCACCTGCCATCTGCCCAAGATCTTTTTCAATCTTCACGAAGTAGTGTATGTACCTGTGTCCAATGAACCATATAGATAAGACGATTCCGACAAAGAATAATACATTTATCAGATTGAATAATTCATAACTATAAAAGTTAAGTGTTGCGTTAAAAGCTGCTGCAATTCGATCAAATACATTTATATAGTAGTTTAAATCTGACACTTGATACGTGAAGTAAAGCCCTGCAATAGCTACGCTTGTAAGAAAACCACTTATAAATAACAACATCACCATTTTAAAAACTAAAGCCACATACCGACTAGTCAACGCCATTTTCCTCCTTTTAGATCCGTTGTGTCCAAGACACCAGCATATTTCATTATAACCTTAATCACGCTCACCATTACGAACGCATTGTTTTTCACTTTATAGAGCATGTAGCGATTCGTACCATACTGCTTGCTACACATGCCATTATCTGTCAAGAGATGCTTCTAAAGGAGGTGTATACGGCTCATCAAAAGCAAGAGATAAGAGCTTCTGTGTTTCTACAAAACGCGCATTATAGTTTTCAGTTCCTAATACAACTGTAATAAACCGCTGTCCATCTCTACTTGCCGTCCCTACGAAGCAATATCCCGCTTCATTGGTATAGCCTGTCTTAAAACCATCCAACCCATCAAAAGCAAGGTCTGGTGTCGTCAACATATGATTGGTTGTATGAACACGTTCACCTGAAAATGTAAGGGTGTGAGATGACTTTGCTGTATCTTGCAGAACCTCAGGAAATTGAGTAATTAACACCTGCGCCAACACAGCAATATCCCGCGCACTCATTTGATTGCTCTTTGTATTTGACTCTGTCAGTCCTGTTGCGTTAACAAACGTGGAATTTGTTAACCCAATTTCTTTCGCTTTTTCGTTCATCTTTTTCACAAACTCTTTTTCACTATCTGCTAAATGTTCAGCTAACGCAACTGTTGCATTATTAGCGGATGGAAGTAGCATCGCCATGTATAAATCATGAACGGGGACGTTATCTCCTTTTGATAGAGAAATGTTCGCACCTTCTTTCGCTGCTGCTTCACCACTTATTTGGACAAGATCATTCCAATCAACGGTACCCTTTTCGATTTCTTCCAATATGAGATACTCTGTCATCATCTTTGATATGCTTGCAACAGGAACAGCTTCATCAATGCCTGAGTCAATTAATAATTTATTCTGATTTACATCTAATAGCAATGTTTTTTCAACTGTAGAAAATAAAAGGCTATAGGTTAGTAAAAATAAGCTAATAGGAATCATTCCAACTGCTACCCATTTTTTCATCATTTCCATCAACTCCTTCTAAAAGAAGTCTACCTACCAAACCATAAGAAGGAGAAAAGAAAACCTTAAGAATCTTAAAGAATGATTGCAAAATAAGCATTCGTACTGCTACTAATGAAAAAAGATGAGAAAATGTACGACCTATTTAATTCGGGGTTTAAATCATGACAGAATGGGAATAGTACTACATACTTACTCTTTAAGCTTGCTCTTCCCCCTGAGCAAGCTTTTTTCTATGGGCTTTACGGTCTCTTTATGATTTTCATTATTGATTCTTCTTCACTAAGTTAAAATGAGATGAGTGAATAAATCAATTTATTATAAGCATGTAAAAAGGCAGCCAAATCGGCTGCCTTTCTCGGGTTAGAACATATATAACGAGAGTCAAAGATTTAGTGATTTTAATACCATTCAATCGAACCTAAACTTTCGATGTAAGCGGTCGCTTCGTTATCCTCAAGTAACGTATAAACACCTGACGGCAATGTCACTCTCGGATCATTAAAATCGATCGAAAAGCTCCCTCCTCCATCAACTTTTACATAGACCAAATAAGAGTCTAGCGCTTTTTGATTTACTACTTGTCTCGTTTCTTGTACATCTAACGCATGTACTTTTTCAAGCAATGTTCCAATATCGTTGGCGTTGCGCAAATAACCTACATGAATGACGTTATCTTTGTAGTGATTAATCTCAATTTGCTCAATCTGGATTTCGTTAAATAGCTCAGCCATTTCTTCACCAATCGTTGTCGGTCCTGGCCCCCTCTCTAAATATTGAGAATAGCCAACAAGAACAATAAAAAAAACGATAAGAACAATAACAACCGTTCGTTTCATCTATAGCACCCTCTTTCAACCTCTTATACGGTCCAATAGATAAACTAGTTTCACCACACTTCTTATTCTTTTACAATGAGAGTCAATAAGAATCCCCTTCAAAAAAACACGTTATACCTGTAAGAAAAGAAAAACCCAAAGAATGAACGCATACAAGTCCATTCTTTAGGTTACGTAACAACTTAACGACGAAGTGAATGACGACTAGATCTAAAAAGCCTTAAAGCTCGCTGAAAAACAATCACGAATCCTAATATTGCTATGAGAATTAACGTGATGGTTGCTCCTGGAGGCGTTCCATATTCATATGAAGTGAACAGACCACTAAGCATTCCTGTTAAAGCAACAGGAATACCTAATAAGATGGTGCTTGAAAAACGTTTACTTAGTCTCATAGAAATCGCAGCTGGTAAAATTAAGATTGCCGACACCAATAGAGCTCCAACGATAGGCATAATAATAGCAATCGTAACTCCTGTTAAGACATTAAACATTATAGACATTGTTTTCACTGGTAGCCCTGCTGTAAAGGCGGTTTCTTCGTCAAAAACCATTACGTACATGGCTTTGCGCAGTAAAGCGTATAGAATTAAAATGATACTTGCCAACGCCACTAACATCCATACTTGTTGTGAACTAATGGTTACAATCGATCCAAACAAAAATTGATTGATGTTCAACGTGGTACCACCTTGATTGAGACTCATTAAAAATAGAGCTAACGCCATTCCAGCAGACATTAAAATTGCAATGGAGACTTCCGAATAACTACGATAAAGCATTCGCAAATACTCTAAAACAATCGCAATGACCATTACCATGAATATATTCGTCCATGTTGGATTAATGCTAAGTAATAAGCCTAATGCGACTCCCGCTAAAGAAACATGAGCAAGTGTATCTGCCATTAGAGATTGCCTTCTTAAAATAAGAAGGAGACCTAATAGTGGTGCAATTAATGAGATGAGAAGTGAGGCTTGGAAAGCTCTTTGCATGAATCCATAGAAAAACATCTCCAAGGTAATCCCTCCTTCCGAACTAACTCAATATGTTTGTTACAATATTTCCTAAGTTCTTCATGATCATGCGAAACCATTAGAATACTTTTACCATGTTTTTCGCAATTGTGCTTAAGCAGTTTATAAAATTCTTCTCTTGATTGACTATCCATTCCCGTAGTTGGTTCATCAAGAATAAATAGATCTGGATCGGTAGCAAAAACACGAGCGATCGATATGCGTTGCTTTTGCCCTCCAGATAACTCTCCTATTTTTTTGTGACGCATCTCCCACATTCCAACTGATTTAAGGGAACGTTCAACTTGGGCTTTATCGTTCTTAGTTAACCTTGTAAACCATTTGCCTCTTTGATATCGACCCGAACTAACTAACTCCCATACTGTACTAGGAAACCCAACATTAAAGGAGGCGACTTGCTGAGGAACATAGCCAACGATTAATTCTTCCCCTAAATGGTTAGTAGGAGATAACGTTACGTTGCCTATCGATGGTTTTAGTAAGCCCAACATATTGCGAATTAACGTGGTTTTCGCAGCACCATTCTCTCCAGTAAGCATAACAAAATCTCCTGGACTTAATTCGAATGAAATGTTGGTTAACACTGGTTCTTTCTCATAATGAAAAGTGAGGTTGTCGACTTTAATATAGACCATGCTTATCTACCTTTCTTTTTTCAGTAACGGCGTACAGAAACACCATTCTAGAATAATGGATTTGCAAAAGAGGAACATCGGTATAAAAAGAGGCAGACGCATTATCCATTTACTGACTCCACGATTGTTTACAAAAGTCCATACACTAGAATGGTTTCGTTTTTCACAAGATTAGTAGATACTTATTTGCAATGACTCTAAATTGTGTCGCATCGCTTCAATGTAACCTAAGTCATTTTCGAGTAATTCCTCTGATAACACTTCTAAGTCATAAAGTACAGCCGTATCTGTTCCTGTTTCAGTCGCTACGGTTTGCGCAATTGCAGAGCTAGCTCCTTGTTGATAATAAATAACTGGCACACCATGATCTTGTACTAAGTCAGCAATTTCTGACATACGGGAAGGGCTCGGCTCAACTTCAGTAGATAATCCCCCTATGGCAATTTGATCTAAATTGTAGCGTTCGGCAAGATAACCAAATGCTTGATGCTGTACAACAAAAACACGATTTTCAGCCCCTTCCAAGGTGGAGCGATAATCTTCATCCAAGCTTTTCAGCTCCTCAATAAACGCCTCTGCATTTTCCTCATAAACATTCTGACCATCAGGATCAGCTTCAATCAATGCGTCACGAATGACAAGAACTTGATCTTGGGCTAACACTGGATCAAGCCAAATGTGTGGATCCAAATCATCGTGATCATCAATTAATACAGAAACAGGTTGTGATTCTATATAAGCATTGTCTTCCTCATCATAGAGAACAGCTTTCACTTCAAAACTTTCCCCAGTTGTCTTATATTCGAAATGATCGGTATCTTGGTCTTGTACAGCTTCCCAATCCTGACTTTCTTCTTCCCTAATAAACCATTTCCACTTATCAAAACTTGTGTTTTTATGCACGTCTGCTACTAATGTAACCACATCTCCAGTATGATAATGATCTGCTAAACCGATAATATCAATCTCTTCGCTCGAATTTACCTGCTCATTATCTTCTTCACTATGGTCGTGATTGTGGTCCTCGTGGTTTGAATCGTCATTTTCATGATTATCAATACGAATCTCTTCCGGTTGCGATTCAGCATACACATTGTGGTTATTATCATAGATTACTGCTTTTACTTCAAAACTCTCCTCAGGCGCATCAAGATTTAGAGTTTCTGCATATTGACCCGACAAAGCAGTCCATTCCTCATCAGGAGACTCTCGTTGATACCAGTGCCAGTGATCCAAGTTTACATCCTCAGAAAGAGTGGCCGTGATTTCAATCGTGTCTCCTGTGTGATAGTGATCTGCTATGCCGTTCATCGTCACCTCGGCCTCTTCGGACTCTTCGTGATGTTGCTCTCCGTAATCAAGCCCATCTGCTGCACGAGCAACGATTAGATCATCATTTTCTATCGCATTAAATAAACGATTAACCCAGAATTCCATTTCCTCACTGCTATAAACAAACACATCTGTTTCGTTCATGGTTGCAACATCTTGAGCACTTGGTTCATAATGATGCGCATCTTGTCCTTCTGATACCATTAATTGAACGTTCGCACGGTCACCAGCCACTTGTTTTGTAAACTCATACATTGGCAAAAAAGAGGCTACTACTGAAATTCGAGAATCGTCACTAGTGTTGTTTTGACCGTCTTGCGATTGACAACCGGAGAGAACCGCTATTGCTGCGCAACTTGCCAGTATCGGTCGATATACTTTTTTATTCATCCCTGCTACTCCTTTTAAACAAAAATAGGAAGAAAAGCGAAACGCTTTTCTTCTCAAAGATTATTAGTGCGCTAGTTGATCACGTACAATGCCATCCGCATCTAATTCAGACGGGTAATACGTTGGCCAATGGGTTACCTCTTCGAAGAGTTCCTCTTTGTCATCTCCCCAATACAAGTGGAAATGACTTGAAGGTGTTGGAAAAATAATGTGATCACTGAATTGAATGTATTGAGGCATCTCGTCATCCCCTTCAGCTAGTTCGTATACAAAACGAACACCACGATTTCCTTTTTCATAAGTTAAAATTTCGTATCCATCATACTCATACTCACCAGAGTATTCTTCATCGTTTTCAAAGAATGTAACGTGGCCATTATCAATAATAATTCTTTCTACATCTGTTTCATATCCAGTTGTATAGTAGTCTTTATACTCTTCTGCAGTCATACTTCCTTCTTCTGCTTTATGTTCAAAGACTTCATCTAAATCACCGCTCACAAGATACGGATAAACGGATTGCCAATCGCCATCCCAATCTGATAATTCTCTATCTTGAACTTGCTCATCATCAAAATAGCCTTGATAAATTTGTCGACTCTCCTCGTCATGACCGTGGTGGTCGTCAATTACAATGGTTACAGCTTCTGATTCTGCGTACACATTGTGATCATCGTCATAGAGAGTTGCTTTAATCTCTAAGCCATCAGTAGCTGCTTCATCGCTAAATGTTTCAGATTGTTGTCCAGACGCTACTTCCCATTCTGTTTGACCAGGTTCTTTTGTATACCAGTGCCAATGGTCATAATCAACATTTTCAGAAGTTGATGCCGTTAATTCGATGGTGTCACCTGTATGATAGTGATGACCTAAACCTTCTATAGCAATCTCTCCTGTTTCATTTGCCTCAGCATCATCAGAAGAATTGTTTGTAGTATCTTCTTGATTGGATCCAGTATTATTTGTTTGTTCAGTTGAATCCTGACAAGCAGCTAAAATTGTACTTAGCGCTAAAACACTAACCAATATGAATGACTTCTTCAACCTCATCACCCTTCCCTTTTTCAATATTAATCGTAATCATTACGTTTTATAGATTATATTGTTGGCATACACTTTGTCAAGATCGTTTTTTAATTTTATTTGTCACTCGATTCATCAATATTTCTTTTGAATGAATTGGATTAAACCGTCTGAAAGCAAGAAGTACCATTTTTTTGAGATGATCGTTCCCTCTAGAACCATTAGCAGACTACTTACCCTGTGGATAGCTAAAAAATATGGTAAAACCTTTTGTGCTTCAAACGGTTATGATCCAAGCAACAGACGTCCTCCCCATATTCTAGTAGTCTATTTCATCTATTTCTTTCTCTACTTCGAAAAATCTAGATTCTTCTTGCTTTTCCAAAGAGACTTATCCTATAATTAAATCGTAACGATTACGATTTGAAAGGTGCATTTATGACATGCTAACAATTAAGATTCCTCCATGGTTAATGATACGATAGAGACATAACCTTCGAACGAACGGATGTCTGTAGATACAATTAAGAAGCAAACAATGTAGAACGAAAGTGAGTTGAGCGCTTATTATGAAAATACCTTTGAAAGCAGAACGTCATAAGTTATTTGGTTCTGTTTCACCAAGCGTTAAAACCAAAGCAACTGAAAAAAAACATATGCAGGATATACAAAATACACATAAGGACTTTCTGTTCGACGTTCATTTTGTAGGGGTTGCCAATGTTAAACAACCTATACAAATAAAAAGCACATCAAGCCCAGGCATTCAAACAACCGTAGCTACTTTTTCAATAGGTGCACAATTAGATCGATATGCAAAAGGCACCAATATGAGTCGTTTGATAACAGGCCTTGAAGAATTCAATGGTCAACACAAAACCTTATCTCTTGAGTCACTAAAAAATCTAGCACGATCGTTAGCTGATCGTTTAAATCAAGACATGATTGATATTCACGTTGCTTTTCCATGGTTTTATTCAAGAGAGGCGCCGACCTCATTACAATCTGCTTATAATCATTCTGAGATCGAGATCTCGCTAAACTACTCTAAAACACTAGGGTTTAAAACAGAATTAACCCTAACATGCTTAGTAACGACTCTTTGCCCTTGTTCAAAAGAAATCAGTGAGTATAGCGCTCATAACCAGCGTGGGGAAGTAAAAATGAGTGTGGAACTATGTGAAGACTTTGACGAAGCCAAAATAGACTGGAAGAATGAATTGTTAGGAGCAGCGGAATCAAATGCTAGTGCGAAGATTCACCCCATTTTAAAGAGGCCAGACGAAAAAGTAGTCACGGAGCAAGCATTTGAGAATCCTCGCTTCGTTGAAGATTTAGTAAGACTTGTTGCTGCCGATCTTTATGAGTATGACTGGGTAACCGCCTTTAAGGTCACCTGTCAAAATCAAGAATCCATCCATCTTCATGATGCAGTCGCAAAAATTACATATACGAAGCGCTAATCGTACAAGCACTTAGGAGATCCCTATTTCTCATAACAGGGAGATGATACAAACTTCATAGAAATCAGGACTACCTTCCTTTTTCTGTGAAGTTTGTCATTTGCCACGTTAGTATTCTTTATACATAGCTAAGAAAGATGAGGATTAAGAAAGTATCCCTTTGCTCGCAGCCTTGTTTTCTAACTCCTTACTGAACCCACTAATACGACAAGACACTACAACGCCATCCCGCAAGACGACCGCTCCAGGTGTACCAGTTAGTAGGATATCACCTGGCAAAAGGGTCATCACTTCTGAATGAAAAGAAACAATATAGGCTAGGCTATACCGCATGGCTCCTATCCGATTGGTATGCTGCTCCTCCCCGTCCTGTAGTGTCGTAACGTGAATATCATCTAAACATGGATATTCATCTAAACTAACAAGTTCTGAACCGAAGCTAAAGAACGTGTTAAAGCTTTTTGCTCGTGTCAGATAGCGTAAGTTTTCGGCGTGGATGTCTGCTTCAGTCATGTCAAGGGCGGCTGCAACCCCAGCTACATAGTCAAGTGCATCAGCTTCTGACACTTCCTTGCACGTTTTTCCTATGACGAGTGCCAGTTCTGCTTCTGCCGTCGTATTTTTAGATAAAGGAGGTATTTGAATAATATCTCCCGACCCTATTAAACTAGTGTCTGGTTTCATAAAGCTAACAGGAGCAACCGTATTTGAAGCAAATTGATCCTCAACACCTTTCCTGTAGTTCATACCAATTCCCCATATTTTTCGTGGATGTCTATAGAGGGGGGCAGGTGTCCATTCTTCTAGAAAAGGCAAAGAAGAATTTGCTAGCGCTTCTTTTCCCTCATGTACATACCAGTTTTTCAGAGACTCATACTGTCCTTTTTCCAGTAAGGAAAAAACCGTTGTTTCGTAATGAAATTGAAAGTGGTCGTTCAAGGCAAGGAGCGGAATTAGTTTCCCATCAAGCTCAATCGCTCCTTGCTCTTCTTCATTCGTTTTATAGGATACAAGTTTCATAACAACACCTCTTCTTTTTCTTGTACGCTTCGTGCAAATTGCAAAAGTGCCAAATCATTGTGCTTGTGTGCTAGAAAAGACAGACCTACTGGTAAGCCATGAACGGTTAAGCGCGGCATTGTTACTTGTGGACTTTCAGCCAACCCACTAATAGCCGTCAGTTTAAATGTATTCGTCCGATGCACTTCTAGGTCGCTCGGGTCTGTCCCAACCAGCGGCGCCACATCTGGTGAAGTTGGAATTGCTAACAAACCACCGTTTTTTAATCGTTCTTGTAGCTGGGATTTAATGATGAGGGCTTGCTCTTCTGCACGCCTTTGCTCTTCTATCGTTATCGTACTAGTCCACCGAAATCGAGTAGCAATGTCATCTGCAAATGTTGGCTGCTGCGTTTCGATCCATTCCCTATGTGTTTGCCATATTTGGTAGCCTTGCAACGTGCGAAAAGTCTCCATGTAAGTGTCTAGCCGATCTGTTGTTAAACGAATTGAGACAATGGTTAACTCTCCTACCATTGCTTTTAACGCTGCTAAGAAGGCTTCTGCCACTTGAGGCTGCACAAGTTGTAATGCTTCTTCAGGTACATATACGGTTGAAAAGGCCGTTGGCTGTTTATCACTTTTTGGTAACAGGACGTTTCCTACGTTTTCTAGCAAAGAGGCAGAGCGTGCAAACCATCCAACTGTATCAAAACGAGCAGCAAGTGGAATAACACCTTCTATCGAGACAGCGTTATGAGTAGGCCGAAAACCATAAATACCACAATAGCTTGCCGGAATACGAACCGAACCAGCTGTATCTGTACCAAGAGCAAAATCAACGGAACCGTCTGCTACAGCAACAGCCGATCCACTAGAAGATCCCCCTGGTATACGGTCGTTTGCCACAGGATTAATTGGCGTTCCATAATGAACGTTTTCTCCATTTAAACTAAACATTAATTCATCTGTTAACGTTGTACCAACAAGGGTTGCCCCTTCATGTAAGAGTTGCTTAATAGCCGGGGCATAGGTGGTAGCAGTTTCATGCGTAGCAAGCCAGTCAGGATTCCCAGCACTAGACGTGTGCCCTTGAATATCAAACACATCCTTCACAGCAAATGTATACGTATGTAAACTTCCTTCCCTTTTGTTCTCCTTCACGCTCCAACCTCTTTGTATAAATGCTCGTGATTCCATCATTTCATCATCATCCTCCTTTAAATAAATGAGTAAATCGAAGTTTTAAAGCTAGCTGAAGTTCTAAGCATGCTTCTGCATCTTGCAAATCGATTCCAAGTAATGTTGAAATTTTCTCCAAACGGTACACAATCGTATTGTAGTGAGCATATAAGGTGTCAGCAGTGGCGCGAACATTCTTGTTATTCTTAAAAAAAACATCTAATGTTTCGAAATAAAGGGCATCATTTCTTGTGCTTCGTAATGGACCAATTATTTCTTCAAGATAATGAGCGACTTCAGGCGTTTGTGGTAAATGGTATAGGAGCTGATAGACATGTAAATCGTCATAGTTCACTACAGGCGCTGTTAACTGATTATGTTTTGCGATGGTCTTTACATGATAAGCTTCATTAAAGCTTTGCTTAATGTGAGCAATGTCTTGAACAGCTCTTCCCCCGTAAAGTTGATAAAGGGGGCGTTGACCGTCTTTCTTGACGATTCGGTTAACAGCCGTTTCGATGATCTGAAGCATGTTCGGTATGCTTGCTTTTTGTTTCACACATAGCAGCATGACAAACGCCTTATCTAATGATGTTCCTACTACTTGACCGTGTGACTGCATTGTCATTTTCTTCAAGAAAAGTTGAAATGCCGTAACATCAGAAAATACTCCTCCTTCCAGATCTAAAATAACGGTTTGGAACCACTTATCTTTTAAATCTAAATCGAATGAATGGGCGCGTAGATCAATGTCATAATCCGAAACAATGTCTCCAACAACTAATTCTTTAACAAATTGGTTTAAATATTTTTGTTCAATTCGTTTTCTAGCCGTTTGATTGGTCAGCTCGATACTTAACATTGAACTCACTTTATCTAGTGTCATACAATCCACTTCCGTGAGATCAACATTCGTCTCAATACATGCTATATAGGGAACAAAGTGAATAAGACCTTCCGATACAAGAGGCACACAGTAACATTGAAACGATTCGTCTCTAATCGTAATCGTTGTTTTACCAATGCCTGCTTTTGCTTCTAACGTATGGTTAAGGTGGAGACACTCTTTCGGTTCTAACACTTGCTCAAACAGTGGTGCAGTAAGCTGTTCCTCAAAATCCAGTACCACAATTGGATTGCCAATCATCTGTTCAATTCCTGCCAATAAATCAAGTAAAGAATGATCACGATTTAGTTGATCCATAAAGACTTGTACGCGATGATACAAAGTGACTAGATGCTCAGATTCCTGATAAAACACTTCTTCCATTGCTACCCTCACGACATCAGAAAATATGGTTTGTGGACGGATTTCAATGACTGGGAAAGACAACTCGCGCGCACGGCTCAAAAGATCTTCTGGAATGACATCAATAAAACGCTCCACTTTAATACCCATTCCGGTTACCCCTCTGTCGTGAAGGGCATCGATCAGCTTCTTTAAATGAATGGTATTGTCCTTAAACAAATAGCCTGTTGTCATAACAAATTCTTCTGGACGCACAAATTGATCAATATCCGGTGAACCCATGATGTTAATTCTTGAAATTCGGTTTCGCTTATTTTGTTCACCCGTTATTAACTGAGCACCATGTAAAGGCTCAAGCTCAAGCAGGCGCTCAATCGTTAGTCCTCTTTTATGAAAGGTGCTCATCTTTATCCACCCCGCTACTAATCAAGCTGGAAAAATTCATTCGTAAAATACGCTTCTGCTTCTTGTTTGTCTGAAATTAACCCACTGCCCTCTAAAATGGTTAATGTTTCAGCAATATTCTCTTCTGCTATCCAGCCAAACGGTACTGAGTCAAATTGAGCAATTTCTTCAAGCAACGTCAATTGTTCTCTGACGATCTCTTCGTCAACAGCATCTGGAAATCGCTCTGCAGATATGGCGACAGCTTCGTCTATATGTTCCAATGTATAACGGAATGCCTCATCCATCGCTGCAAGAAAACGCGCTGCCGTATTTGGATTGTCATTCAGAAACTGATTATTGCCGATCACTGTTAATCCCGCTAAATCAAATTGATACTCACTTAAATAAAGTGAAGTCAATTCATAGCCCAGTTCTTTCTCAAATACCGGCAGTTCATTTGTTGAAAAGATCGCTACAGCATCGACTTCTTTTCCTAAGAACAGACCGTTCCGAGCAGAAGCTTCCACTTGCACGGCCTCTACTTCACTGGCATTTACATTCTCTTCTTCCAAAAAGCGCGGAAAAATATTCGTAAAGGTTGATGCAATGGCCATTGCGATTGATTTTCCTTCTAAATCTGTCGGAGTTTCCACTGGGGCATCTGGGTGTGAAGCAATCATTATCGGAGAAGAATTCATGTACGTTGCAATCATTGTAATAGGCATCCCTTCTTCTACTCCTTGAGCTGGTTCAACAGTTGATGTAATTCCTAAATCATCTTGACCCTGAGCCACTGTTTGCATCACACTTGTCGAGCCATTTCCTTCAAGTACGTCGACATTTAACCCGTATTCTTCAAAAAAACCTTTTTCTTGTGCAACGTAGAAAGGAGCAAACTCCCCTTTAAAACGCCAGTTTAAGCGGAGCGTAATATCTTCCACCTCTGGCTCTCCAATTTCACCTGTGTCAGCATTTACCGTTGGATTAGCTAAGGAGCTTCCTCCTTCATTTCCACAACCCGCCAGTAAGCCTAGGAAGCACCCTGCTACTGTATAAGGAATAAATCGTTTCATTTTTTTCCTCCTTTTCTGCTTAAGCTTCCGCCAAAATGCCCTGCGTTTGGAAAATGGATCGGATGGTGGATACCTGTCCAGTAAATTCAGGCTCTTTTCTTGTATCACCATTCCGTGGACGAGAAAGTGTAGATGGAATTTCTTTTACAATGGAACCCGGTCGTCCAGACATCACAACCACTTTATCTGATAGAAACACAGCTTCCTCAATGCTGTGGGTAATAAAAACGGTTGTAAATTGATACGTATCGGACAAGCGCAACAAATCGTACATCATTTGCTCTCGTGTTAATGCATCAAGAGCACCAAAGGGTTCATCCATTAGCAATAGCTGTGGATCTTGAATAAGTGCCCGACAAATCGCTACTCGCTGTTTCATTCCACCCGATAACTCATGCGGATATTTCTGTTCAAACCCTGCTAACCCGACGCTTTTCAGTAGCTGCATGGCTTTATCAACAGTTGCTTTTTTTTGTTTCTTCCCATGCTTGATTTCAATTGGAAACAACACGTTATCAAGAACCGATCGCCAAGCTAACAAGACATCTTTTTGGAATACGACCGCCATATCGTCACGATGGTTTTCAAGATTTGCTCCATTCTTTTTAATGGATCCTGTTGACGGTTGTTCAAGGCCTGCGATAATACGCATCACTGTGCTTTTCCCACAACCACTCGGACCAACAATGGAAACAAACGAACGAGGGGCAATCGACAGATGCACATGAGATAGCGCTTGTACTTCACCTGTTCTCGTTTGATACACTTTACCGATATGATTTAGTTCAAGGCTCGTAGTCATTACCGCTCACTCCCCGCTTTATTGGCGCTATACCAAGGCATTATCCATCTTTCAAGTAATTGAACTGCTCCGAACAACAACATTCCTATAAGCGCAAGGGTAAATAATGTCGCAAACACAAGGGGTGTATCAAGTCTTGCGTTTGCAGTGAGTTGCAAATAACCAAGACCCCGTTCCGAAGCGACAAACTCCCCGACAACGGCTCCCACAACGGCTAATGTGACGCCTACTTTTATTCCTCCGAATAGATGAGGAAGAGCATTCGGTAATCGTAAATAGAAGAAATTTTTCCACTCTGAAATGCCAATTGACCGTCCGAGATCATGCATGTCTTTATCTAATGAACGAAAGCCAGTTACAGCATTTATGACAATAGGAAAAAAAGAGATTAGACAAGCGAGCAAAATTTTTGTCGTTAACCCATAGCCAAACCAGATGACAAGAATAGGCGCAATCGATACCATAGGAATACATTGAATCGCAATCAAAATTGGGTATAGGGCGTTTGCCAAATAACGAGAGTACACAATTGCAATGGCGAGAGGAATGCCAATAGATAGACTTAGTGCAAAGCCTAATCCTACTTCTGCAAGTGTTGTCAGCGCATGAGAGAGTAATAATTGTGATTCGCTTAGCACACGCGTGAAGATACTTATTGGCGATGGCAGTAAGTATTGGGGAATGGCTAACAGCATCGTTGCTAACTGCCAAACAAGGAAGAAACCGATTAATGTAAATCCTGCCCACAATGAATGTGGTACTTGAATACGTTTGACGCTTTTTGGTTTTGCTTGTTTCATCCACGTTGTCTCTGTTTTTGATTGCATCGTCACTCCACCTCTCATGAGTAAATCGTTTTTTCCGTTGACGTAATCACTGGCACATCTGCGAGCAAATCACTGAGGCGGTCCACCTCGTAAGCCACGTTCCGATTAAGCCCCTCAATCGCTAGCGCTACCTGTTGATTCATTGGATTAGCGCTTAACCAAGATAGCAACTGTTCGATTTCTTCTTTTTCGTAGAAACGCTGAACATAAGCAAGCAATTGGCCGTATTGCAACATATTCCCGCTTCCTAAAGGATTAAAGTAGTCTCGTAGATTGTCAGAACCAACCTGTATGGGTACACCTGCTTTTGCCAACTCCTTTACTCTTGTCAATTTCCTAGTCGCAATAGCCGTTGGGCAAGTGGTCACCGTCATACCAGCATCCGCTACCTTTTCAATCGTTTGTTTAGCGAGCTCATCTTCTACATTTGCAAGCGAACAACAATGTATAGCTGTCACCTTCTGTTTATAGCCGAGGCGGTTCGTAATATCTGCTAAATAGGGAAGATTAAAATCTTGCGGATTGCCTGTTTCATCAGTGTGGAATTCTATCCAATTAAGATTCTTCTTCTCTGCTAGTGCAAAAATGTTATGAATATGAGCTTTTGCATCCTTATCCATGCTCGTATGGCCGCCTATGCCATTCACATCTAGCTTAAGCGCTTCTTCTAGCAACAACTTTGTTTCAGGAAAGCGATCAAATCCTTCTTGGTTAAATGCAATAATGTCGAGAACCACTCGATCCTTCCATTCTTGCTGTACTTCTAGCATCGCCTCAATCCCTCGAAGCTCAACTAACGGATCGACATCTACATGGGTTCGCACGTACGTAGTGCCGTGTGCGATCATTTTTTCTAGCGCTTGATTTGCCGCTCGTTTCATATCTTGCTTCGTCATCATCACCTTTGCGTCACGTGTCCACTCCGCCCTTACTGAGGCAGGTGCATCTTCGTACCGATTCGGTGGAATAAGAAAGCCTTTATCAAGATGGGCATGATAGTTTTTCCAGCCTGTTTGAATGGTCTTCATGCTACACCTCCTACAATTCGAACAATGGGGGCAATGAGATTAGCGCCTTGAGGACCTTGGTGCTCTGATCCTGCTGAACAAAGAATTCTCGTTTCGCCTACATAGCTGCCGACAACCGCATTGGCAACGGCTTTTGCTAAAATTCCGGCATGCATGCTTAATGCATCGGTATGCATGGTATGGCGTTGACCACGAATATCTGGAAGCGCATCTGCTCCAGCATTCACAAAGACCTGTATCACTTTTTCTTGCTGTGCTTTTGTAAGAAACCCGTCTGCTTTTAATCCAACATCTTCAAATGCCTGTTGCAAGCCGACTAAATCAAGTGCATCATCCATCACACCGGCACCAATCTTTAGCTCACTTACAGAAGTGACTGAATTCCCCATGACAATCACTCTTGCCGCGACTTGCTCTTGTCCTGCAGAGACACTTGTTTTTGTTGAATAAAGTGAATGATCCCTGTTTACACTTGCTTCTGTTAATTTGGAACGGTCAACCTCACCTAGTGCGACGGCAGAACCTAATGCTGCAGCAGCCTTTGATAAGCTTCCACCTTCGCCCCAGGGGCATTTAATTTCAACACATTTAACGTCTTCTAGCTGTTCAATATTCGCTTCTTTTATAGCCGCTTTTACTGCTTCACATACAAGATCCACTTGGGCTAATGTTCCAATTTCTTCTTTACGTAGTGGTCGTGTTGATTGGACGCCAAAGCTAAATCGCTTCGTGCCGTCACCTACTTGTTCACTTTCTTTCTTTAAGAAAAGGGTAAAATGCGGCGTCATTAACCCCCCTGTCTTTCCAATCATCATCATAGGAATGGAAGCAAATACCTCTTCCTTGCTAATGTCTAAACGTTCTGATAATAATTGTTGGAAAGCAAGGGTTGCATAGCCTCGTGCGTAGCCATCTCCCTCGGTTTGAGCTATGATCGCTTTAATCTCTTTTGCATTTACCTGATTTGTATCAAGTAACGCTTCTAAAGCCGTCACATCTCCTGGATGTCTCATATCACATCGAATCATATCGTAGTTCATTCCAGTCACCTCTTTTTTAGCTGTTGGTTGAATTTCTTTCATTCTAGCAACACGAGGAAACGAAGTAATGGTGAACCATTTCCAAATTTATCGATTCATTATTAGGAAGTTTCACTAATAGTAGCGCACCTTGTTATATCCAAACTACAAGTCCGTTATAAAATCTAACGATCGAACAGACAAAAACCATTTTTCTACATTAGCCATTCTGATTCGCCATGATTTTCCCAACCTCGTTCTTTTTTTCCCAACTGTGCAAGAAACCTCTAGCTTTTATACTTATAACTAGAACAACTTCTCATGAAAGCAGACACCTTATTTCATTAAGGAGGAGACGACATGAAGAAAGTAATTGGAGCACTATCGATGGCTGCATGCGCCACTTTGTTCGCAACTTCATATGCTAGTGCAGAAGAGACTCAAGGTGAACCATCCATTGAACAAGAAGGTTGGAACTTAGTATGGAGTGATGAATTTGACGGAAATTCTCTTGATCCGTCTAAATGGCGGCATGATATCGGCAATGGACAGCCGAATTTGCCTGGCTGGGGAAATGAAGAACTTCAGTACTATAGTGATGATCCGAAGAACGTTCGTGTGCAAAATGGAGAATTAATCATTGAAGCACACCAAGAATCGGTTTCTGATCAATATGGAACATACGGGTATACATCTGGAAAAGTATTAACGGAAGGTCGCTTTAGTCAAACCTATGGTCGATTTGAAGCGCGAATGCGTTTACCGGCTGGACAAGGGTTCTGGCCAGCTTTTTGGATGATGCCTGAAAATGACCGGTATGGTGGGTGGGCAGCGTCTGGCGAAATTGATATTATGGAAAACGCAGGGGGATCGCCTTACAAAATAGGCGGCGCTATTCATTACGGTGGTCCTTGGCCAGAGAATCAATTCCAAGCTGGTGATTACTATTTTCCTGCTGGTACTGATGCGACAGGTTACCACGAATATGCAGTAGAGTGGGAGCCAGGAGAAATTCGTTGGTATGTTGACGGAAATCACTATCAAACGATTAACGACTGGTACTCTACCGGCGGATCTTACCCTGCTCCATTTGATCAAGATTTCCATTTAATTCTCAACCTAGCTGTTGGTGGCTGGTATGGTGGGAACCCAGACGGTTCAACGCCTTTTCCATCCTCTATGGCAGTTGATTATGTGCGCGTATATGAGCGGTAATGCTATGTTTATAGAATCGTGAATTCAAGTAAACCCTTGGATTTACGGTTTTTTTATTGTGCTAGAAAATACAAATCTTAACGGAATATTTTGATCGAGACATGCATAAATACGAGTAAGACAAACACACAGGGAGGATACTGAAAGGCAACACGTACAACGTACAAATCAAAAAATTTGTCAGATAATGTACCGATCATCACTAATTTGGTCCTTACTTTCTGTATGATGAAACGTATGTACAATCTATTTTAATTTTTGAAAATATTCAATCAGGGGGATGTTTATGAAAAAATATCTAATCGGCTCAGCGGCCGTACTGTCTCTTCTAGCTTTTACAGCATGTAGTGACGAAGGCGCAGATGCAGATGAAAATAGTGGAGGTACGCCCATTCTAGATCGTGTCAAAGACCGAGGAGAAGTCATTGCCGGTGTCAACGGAGACTTACCTGGGTTCGGGTACTTAGATTCCAATGGAGACTACCAAGGTTTTGACGTTGATTTTGCACGGGTCATTGCCGCAGCCGTTTTTGGGGATGCAGATGCCGTATCCTTTCGCCCATTATCTGCCCAAGATCGCTTAACCGCTGTACAGACAGACGAAGTCGATATTCTAGTACGAAATACTACAAATACGTTAGAGCGAGATGCTATGGGCTTACACTTTGGACCAACGATCTTTTATGACGGACAAGGCATTATGGTACGCGCAGATAGCGGCATTACATCATTAGAAGATCTTGAAGGTGCTCGAATTGGTGTTGACACTGGCACGACCACAGAAATGAACCTAGCCGATCAATTCCGCTTATTAGGCATTGAGTATGAACCCCTTCCATTCGACGGCCAAGATCAAGTTGTTGATTCGTACGAAAGCGGGAGTGCAGATGCATGGACAACGGATCGATCGGGGCTTGCCTCTCGCTTAGACACATTATCGAATCCAGATGATCATGTTATTTTACCAGATGTCATTTCAAAAGAACCTCTTGCACCTGTCGTAAAATCAACAGACGCTACTTGGTTTGACATTATGAATTGGTCTGTTTATGCGACCATTCAAGCGGAAGAGTTCGGTATTGATTCCACCAATATTGATTCCTTTATGGATTCAGAAGACCCAGAGATTCGTCGATTCTTAGGCTTGGAGGGCGCTCTCGGTGAACAGATTGGTTTAGAGAATGATTTTGCTGTAAACATTATTAAGCAAGTCGGCAACTATGAGGAAATTTACAATCGCCACATCGGACCAGATACATCGTTTGGCTTAGAGCGAGAAATGAATCATTTATGGACAAATGGCGGCCTACATTATTCCCCACCATTCCGTTAATTCGTTAATACTATTAACAAGGCCTGTCTCATCAGTCAGGCCTTCACATATTTGAGGTGAACTTATGGAAACAATGAAGCGAATCTGGAACAACCGACGCGCTAAAGATACGACCATCCAAGTGATTTTTCTCGTCGTTGTTCTTGCAGCGATCGCATTTATTGTCAATAACGTCATTGTTGGAATGAATCGACTTGGCATGTCTCTTGATTTTTCGTTTCTTAGCCGTACGGCATCGTTTGATATTTCAGGCGATAAGTTAATCTCTTATTCAGCAACTGATTCGTACGCGAGAGCTATATTAGTAGGAATTTTGAATACATTGCGAGTAGCCTTTATCGGTATCATACTCGCAACAGTTTTAGGAACAATCATTGGCATTGCCCGGTTAAGTAAAAACTGGCTCGCTCGCACGATCGCTAAGGTATATGTTGAAATCTTTCGAAACACGCCATTGCTCGTCCAAATGATTATTTGGTATTCAGCTGTATTTCTTACGTTGCCGCTCATTGAATCAGAAGTCACTCTCGGCAACGCACTCTATTTCAGTAATCGAGGTGTCGCCATTCCTTGGGTAGGTGATGCCACTTCTGCCACATGGATCTGGGGCTCTGTTCTCCTGATCGGATTTATTGTCGGTCTTTTACTCTATCGATTTAAATTAAAACAACAGATGGCACTTGGACAAAATAAGCGACCGTATCTCTGGTTGATCGGTGCCATTCTCTTTGCCGGGATCGCATCGTTTCTTATCACTATGCAAGGACCGTTTCAACTTAGCATTCCAGCTATAAATGCAAACGGTCGAAGTTATGTAGGGGGCTTTATCCTCTCACCTAGTTTTGGCGCCATTCTCATTGCCCTTGTAATGTATACAGCCGCTTTTATTGCCGAAATTGTACGGGCAGGCATACTCGGTGTGAATAAAGGTCAGCGGGAAGCTGCTTATTCCCTTGGCTTAAAAGAGTCAACAGCGCTGCGTCTTGTCATTTTTCCACAAGCCTATCGCATTATTATACCGCCGATGACGAACCAGTATTTAAATCTGACCAAAAACTCAAGCCTCGGCGTAGCCGTAGGGTATCCGGAAATTGTAACGATTGGAAACATTACGTTATCCCAATCTGGTCGTGCTGTACAAATGATTATCGTAATGATTGCATGCTATTTACTATTTAGCATTCTAACTTCTATTTTTATGAATCTATTTAACAAATTCACGCAACTAAAAGAGAGGTGAGCTCATGGCACAGTCAGACATACAGCCTAGTGGATTGAAGACACCCCTTCCTCCGCCTAAACATACAACGTCACTAGCAAACTGGTTAAAAGAAAACTTATTTACGAACTGGCGGCAAACGTTATTCACTTTAGCCTTACTTAGCTTTGCCAGCTGGCTTTTATACCAAGTTGGTCATTGGGTTTTCATCACAGCGGATTGGTCTGTCATACCACCAAACTTTAAGCTCCTTCTTTCTGGTCAATATCCAGTAGATCAGCTTTGGCGTCTATGGACAGGGATTCTTCTTTTTGCATTCCTTCTCGGTCTGAGTGCAGGCAGCTGGAAAGGTGTGATGAAACATGTAGCATTTTTTCTCAGTCTTATTTTTCTTGTTTGTCTCGTTCTTCCTTTTGTCGCGTTTGAAACAAGGCTTTGGCTTAGTGGTGCCATCCTCATAATGGGAGCTGGTTTTGGGCTTGGACATTATTTTAAAATAAAAAAACCTACTCTTCTGTTGTGGATTGGTTTTATAACTATTGCTGGATTTCTACTACATGGATTCGGTCTATTGCCTAGCGTTGGGACGAATCTATGGGGTGGCTTCTTACTGACATTATTACTCGCATCCGTCGCCATTATCTGTTCGTTCCCGCTTGGCTTGCTCCTTGCGTTGGGACGACGGAGTAAGCTACCAGCCATTAAATACTTCTGTATCTTCTATATTGAACTCATTCGTGGTGTACCACTTATTACGATTTTATTCGTTGCTCAAATCATGCTACCACTCTTATTAGGTGGGTCGGTGTCGATTGACCATATCGTTCGAGCCATGATTGGGTTGACTCTGTTTAACGCTGCGTACCTTGCAGAGAATATTCGGGGTGGTCTTCAATCCATACCAAGAGGGCAATTTGAAGCGGCTCATGCACTTGGCCTAGGAACACCTGTCACCACATGCTTTGTCATTTTACCGCAAGCGTTGAAAGCGGTCATTCCAAGTATGGTCGGACAGTTCATCGCCATCTTTAAAGATACCTCTCTTGTTGCCATTGTTGGCTTAATTGATTTACTTGGTATGGCACGAAATATTGCTGCAAACCCTGAATTTATTGGCTATCAAATGGAGCTTTTTCTATTCGTCGCTCTCGTCTTCTTTATCTTTTGCTCTATACTCTCTTACGCCTCAAGACGAATTGAACATTCCCTTGGTGTAGGAGATCGATAATTTAAAAATAGAAAGGATATGAATTTATGTCACAGACGAAAGAAACGACAACAGCGCTTGATGCATTTGATTCGGATATCCCTTTAGTTGAGAGAGAACCGATTATCACATGTGACAGTATGAATAAATGGTTTGGAGATTTACATGTACTGAAGGATGTCAATTTAGAAGTAAAGCGGGGAGAAGTGATTTGCGTCCTTGGACCATCGGGTTCAGGGAAATCAACTTTTATCCGAACGCTAAATGGACTTGAGGATATCCAACAAGGTACGATTACAATCGACGGCACAAGTCTTTCAGATGACATTAAAGAAATGGACAAAATTCGCCGGGAAACAGGTATGGTTTTTCAACAATTTAATTTGTTTCCGCACATGACCATTAAAAAGAACATTATGCTTTCTCCCATGTGGGTAAGAAAATGGCCTAAAGCTGAAGTGGAAAAAAAGGCGTTAGCATTACTTGAGCGGGTCGGCATACCTGAACAAGCGAACAAATATCCTGGCCAACTTTCAGGAGGACAGCAACAGCGTGTTGCGATTGCTAGAGCTCTTGCGATGGAGCCAAAAATCATGTTGTTTGACGAACCTACATCTGCACTAGATCCAGAAATGATTAAGGAAGTGCTAGATGTTATGAAAGAGCTCGCTAAAACGGGTATGACGATGGTTGTCGTGACGCATGAAATGAATTTTGCGCAAGAGGTTGGGGATCGGATCGTTTTATTTGATCAAGGCGAAATTATTGAAACAGGTACACCGACTGAACTTTTCCAAAATCCTAAGCACGAGCGGACAAAGTTATTTTTGTCACAAATTCTTTAAGAAACCAAACCGGGCACCCGGTTTAGCTTCTGTCTTTCTCCCCAAACGGTGATTGTACCCTTCGCAATGCAACAGTTGTCACACATAAATAAAGACAGACGGATAAGAGAAATAGCGCCAATAATCTCAACTCCTTTCTTACACTGTAAAGCCCTTTGGTTAAGGTAGTGTAAAGAACGGGTAATTGATTTATAAGAAAAAAGAGTATGGATGTGTTCATCCATACTCTTTTCCTTTATTCCTCTTCGATTTTCCGTACAGCTTCCATACTTGTATCAACTCTTTTCACAAAGAACGAGAGCAGTAATGCAATAAGTGTCATCCCAAATGCGACATAGAAAGAAAACTGGATTCCCGCTAATAGCGATTGTTGCATTAATACAGCTTCATTGACAGCAGCCGGATCGGTTTGACTTAAAATACTTTCTGCTTCGCTAGCAGCAACACTGTTCATAATCGTCACAAGAATAGCTGTTCCAATGGATCCAGATACTTGTTGAGCCGTATTGTTAATTGCGGTTCCATGCGGATTCAAACGTGTTGGTAGTTGATTTAATCCGTTCGTCATAATGGGCATCATAACAAGAGACATCCCAAGCATTCGTATGCTGTAAATCACAACGATCGTAGCATATGGTGTATCAAGTTGAAGGTTCGCCAACATATAGGTGGATATTGCCGAAATAACGAGACCAAGTACAGAGATGGTTCGTGGCCCAAATTTATCAAATAACTTCCCTGTTACAGGAGACATTAATCCCATAATAATGGCTCCTGGTAACATAAGTAGCCCAGAGTCTAGCGGTGAAATGCCGCGAACGCTTTGTACATATGCAGGTGTCAAAATCATACCTGAGAACATGGCCACTGCATTGACAGCAGCGATCACCGATGCTAATGCAAACATGGGGTACTTATACACTCGTAAATCTAAGAGCGGCTCATCCATTCGTAATTGCCTTATTATAAAGGCAGTGAGCGCAATCACACCAACAATTAATGTCACCAATACCCAAAAATCTGTCCATCCATCTGAACTTGCTGAGCTGAATCCATAAAGCAACCCACCAAACCCTAAGCTAGAAAGAACCACTGACGTGTAATCCAAGTGAGCCTCTTTATTTTGAGGCATCACATTCCCTAATTTCCATATCGCCAAAACAAGACTAATAATAGAGAGTGGCAAAATCATTTCAAATAGTAAGCGCCAATCGTAGTTTTGCACGATAAAACCTGACAACGTTGGCCCAATCGCAGGTGCCGTAATCATAACAAGACCAAATACACCCATAGCCGTCCCCCGCTTTTCTCGAGGAAAACTAATAAGCATCACGTTCATCAGCAATGGTCCCATAACGGAGCCTCCGATTGCCTGCACCATTCTTCCTGTTAGCAAAAGACCAAAGTTTGGCGCAAATGCCGCAAGAGCTGTTCCAATTGTAAAAATGGCCATTGCTGCTATATAAAGATTCCGATTTGTAAACCGCGTTAATAAATAGGCAGAAGCCGGAATGAGTACACCACTGACAAGCATATAGCCAGTTGCTAGCCATTGAACTGTGGAGTAATCTTCAATGCCTAAATCCACCATAATACTTGGTAAAGCTACATTTAATAATGAATTATTTAAGAATGCTACAAACGCACCAACAAATAAAATCCCTATCATCAAGTAGGGAGGTCTTTTTAGCTGCATGCTTTCGTTCATGCATCGTCACCTCTAATCAGAAATTCAACACTACGCTATATTATACCTATGGTACAATATAGTCAATATATTTATACTCACTGTATAAATTGTTTTTTTTCGTTCTAGAATTTATACTAAGCACATCGGAATCTATTGAGGAGGCTCCAATGAACGAACGGAAGAAACATGTCGCAGAAACGGCTTTAAAACTTTTTCAAGAGAAAGGTATTCAACATACATCGATTCAAGATATAGTAAAAGCTGCATCTATTTCAAAAGGTACGTTTTATAATTATTTTACATCTAAAAATGATTGTGTGGCTGAAATTTTAGAGGATCTACGATATGAAGCTAGTCAACGCCGCATTGCTGCTCAAATCGGTAAAGCGCGAAATGATCGAACAATTTTTATAGAGCAAATTGCGATTTTCATTAAATTGCAAGAAGAAAAACACCTCTACCGGCTATTTGAAGCCATTCTTCATTCAAACGAAGCCGACTTAAAGAAGTTAGTTCTCAAGCATCGCGTACATGATATGGAATGGCTCACCCAACGCTTAATTGAAGTAAGAGGTGAATCCGTGCGCCCATATGCATTTGAAGGAGTCGTTCTTTTTACAGGTATGATGCAACACACACTATTTGTTCATCGCTATACAAATAGTAGTTACCATCTTGAGACAGTCATAGACATCCTTCTTTCCTATTTAGAAGACATTCTGGAAAAAATGGAGCAAGATCAGCATCTATTGTTGAACGATGGTGCCATTCAGCAATTCCGTTCCCAAGTTGAACATAGAACGATTACAAAAAAAGATGTGTTGTCTTACGCAGAGTCATTTGATGTAGCACACTTTTACGAAGAGCAAAAAGACTTATTTGACGCCATTTCAGAGGAGCTTCAGAAAGAGCGCATACGAAAAGGCGTTCTTTTACCCTTATTAAAACCGTTTCAAGCATCAGCCCAAGACACGACAATGGAAGACGCTATTCAAACGTTTATTAACATGATCTGGTATTATGTTCATTCATACTAACGCCCCTTTTATAACAGCTTTCATTAGATTGGCGAACGCTCACAACGTGCATAAGGGCAGGGCTTAAAGCTGGGATATGCCAGTTGCCGTGTTTACTAGCCTCGTGCACGTCTCCAGCCATTTCCGTTCAAACTTTTTTCATTCCGACTTCAGTTCTCTGTTTCTAGAGAAACCTTCGCCAACTTATGAAACAAATGTAAAGAAAAAAGATGTAGCAACGATGCGCTACATCTTCTCTATTTTCGAACGCCATTCTTCACGTAAGCGTTCATTGTATTCCTCTGTTGTTTCTCCCTCTTGAATAGGAAATTCTTCTTCAAGCTGGCTCCCGATTTCACGCCACGCATAATTGTAAGCAAAATGGTCATATTCCCATTCAAACATAAATGCTTCAAGTGACATCCCATGAGCGGAAGCAATGGGTTCCATAAACGCGTCGTCTACTTGTTCCAATTCTTCATTTATGAAGGTATGAATTTGAATTTCGCTCATATCCACATCGTACACTTCTTCCGCTACGATCAGCAGATCGTTTCTTTTTGCATACGCCAGTTTAGCTTGTGCGACTAAATCCTCTTCAGACTGCACATCACCAGTAGTAAGTTGATTGATTCTTAGCCTTATTGCCCATTTCTCTATTCCTTTGTCCCTTAGTCCATCTATAGCAGCGACATCTTCTCGCGCTTGTACAATCGCTTCTAGAAGCGGCTGTTGGAACTGCTCATTTTCTTCAGGTGCTATGGTTTGAATTTGGAAAAAGAATAGGCTTACGATAAGAATTGTACCTAAAGTAGCAGCTCCTACGATCCATTTTTTCACTTAATCACCTCCACTCGTTTTACGTAAAAAAATGCAAAGTGTCTCATCTCATTAGACTTTTGTGAGTGTCTAGAACGGGTGTTGGTTGACCAACTAAGCGTTTGCTTATATATTGTGTAACTAACCTCGTTTAAGTTTCTATAATCATGACAACAACTCACCATGTAGCTACAATTTTGAGTGAGTTCAACTTTATTCGCAGGATTTATCCATAAAAGAATGAATTCTATTACCAATACCCACTTTCTACACTTTTAAAGAAATGATAGAAAAAGAGAATGTAATTCCTATACAACTAACAAACAAACGATCACAAGCATGACAAGAAAAATAGGCTTCAAACTGGAACAAATGCTGGGCTAGACTAGTAAGTGTGAATCGTTGGAATCACGGAGGAGGGAAACGAATTGAAGGAACATGTACTCGTAACCGATCGACTAGCTTTACGACAGATGACACTTGCTGATGTAGATCATTTAATGACCATATTTGCTGATCCAGAAGCAATGGCTCATTACCCTGCAACCAAAAATGAAAGTGAGACAAAAAAATGGATTCATTGGCAGCTAGATCTTTATCAACAAACCGGAGCTGGTCTTTGGATCGTTGAAGAGAAAGAGACAAAAACGTTTTTAGGTCAATGTGGTCTAGTCCCCCAACATATAGACGGAAAAGATGAAATAGAAATTGGGTATTTGTTCGCAAGACATGCCTGGGGGAATGGCTATGCAACCGAAGCAGCATCGGCTTGTCGCGATTTTGCCATTCATGATTTAGGACAGAAACGACTCATTTCCTTAATTGCTCCACTCAATTCCCCTTCCATTCGAGTCGCTGAGCGAATAGGCATGACTAGAGAAAAGCGTATTCTCACGTGGGGGAAAGAAATTTTCGTTTATAGTCTGTGTGAGTCTTCTTAGCTAAGAGTAAGTAAACTCTTATACAAAATAAACATGTCCCATTATCATTTAGCTTACAATATAACTCGTGATTCTAAAAGTGGAAGGAAACCAAGAAAACGTTTACAATATGAAGAATGACGATAAAGGAGAGATCATATGGTATACGTAGCAGCTGATAATAGATACGAACACATGCAGTATCGTCGGTCTGGACATTCTGGTTTAAAACTTCCACTTATTTCGTTTGGTTTGTGGCATAATTTCGGCGGTGTCGATGCAAGGGAAACGGGTAAAGAAATGATACGAAAAGCCTTTGACTTAGGGATAACACATTTTGATTTGGCAAATAATTATGGACCGCCACCAGGTTCTGCAGAAGAATTTTTTGGAGAGATGCTCAAGACAGATTTGGCGCCTTACAGAGACGAGCTCATTATTTCCAGCAAAGCCGGTTACAAGATGTGGGACGGCCCTTATGGAGACTGGGGTTCAAAAAAATACCTCGTATCCAGCTTGGATCAAAGCTTAAAAAGAATGGGCTTAGAGTATGTGGATGTGTTCTATCACCATCGTCCTGATCCTGATACACCACTTGAAGAGACGATGCATGCATTGGATTTGCTTGTTCGCCAAGGAAAAGCCTTATATATTGGCATTTCGAGCTATGATGCAAAGCAAACCTCTGAAGCCGTGAAGATACTCAATGACTTGGGTACACCATTATTCATTCATCAACCTGCTTACTCCATGTTGAACCGTTGGATTGAAGACGGTCTGCAAAAAGTGTTAGAGGAGAATGGAGTTGGCTCCATTGCATTTGTACCGCTTGCCCAAGGTTTGCTAACAAGCAAATACTTAAATGGAATTCCTACAGGATCTCGCGCTACTAAAGGGACAAGTTTGTCTCAAGAAGAGATCACAGATGCTACCATCTCAAAGCTAAATCAATTAAATGAACTAGCAAAAACTCGCAACCAGTCCCTAGCCCAGATGAGCTTAGCTTGGGTACTTCGTGAAGAGAAAGTCACATCAGCATTAATTGGCGCAAGTAAGGTGGAACAAATTGAAGAGAACGTAAAAGCGCTTGATCATTTAGCGTTTAGCAAGAGCGAACTAGAAACGATTGATAGGATTTTAGCATCTTAATTTCGTTCAGAGCATCACAATGTAAACTAGAATGCCCAGAGTTTGTTTCGATTCGAGACAAGCTCTTTATTTATCACCATTCCTTGTGCCCCGCTATTTTAACCCATATGAAGCTGTACTCACTTTCTTCTCCTTATCAATCATTCCAATTAAAAGGATGTTTCATTCACAAAAAACTTATTGACAGATCGGAATTATAAGAATAATATAAGAACACATTAGCACACTATTTTTTTAGTCTTAATTCCAACTAAATACATAGGAATACATAAAAGGAGTGTTGACATGAAAAAAATTCTCTTTCCCCTACTATCATTAGGTGTGCTTGCGGCTTGCAATACCACCTCTAGTTCTGGATCGACAGTGGAGTTATTGAATGTTTCCTATGACCCTACTCGCGAACTGTATACGGATGTGGATGATGCCTTTATTGCTTATTGGGAAGAAGAAACTGGTGAAACAATTAAAATCAACGCATCTCACGGTGGTTCTGGAAGTCAAGCACGCTCGGTTTTAGATGGTCTTGATGCAGATGTTGTTACATTAGCACTGGCTTACGATATCGATGTTCTACAGGAAAGAGAATTGCTCGACTCGGATTGGCAATCACAGTTCGACGATAACTCTTCCCCTTACACATCAACTATTAATTTTCTCGTCCGAAAAGGCAATCCAAAGGACATTCAAGATTGGGATGATTTAATTCGTGAGGACGTTGAAGTCGTCACGCCAAACCCGAAGACATCTGGTGGTGCTCGATGGAATTATTTAGCTGCATGGGGGTTTGCAGAAGAAGCGTATGGCTCTGAAGAAGAAGCACAAGCATTTGTGAGTGACATCTATAAAAATGTGGTCGCCTTAGACTCAGGTGCACGCGGGGCAACCACTTCATTTGTTGAGCGAAATATTGGGGATGTTCTTCTTGCTTGGGAAAATGAAGCGATTCTTGCTGCAAACGAATTGGGTGAAGATGAGTTCGATATTGTAACACCTTCCATTTCAATATTAACCGAACCACCAGTGGCAATCGTTGATAAAGTTGTAGATCGAAAAGGAACACGAGACGTAGCTGAGGCTTACCTAGAATTTTTATATACCGATGAAGGACAGCGGTTAATTGCGGAGCATCATTATCGTCCAAGAAACGAGGAGATTTTGTCTGAATATAGTGATTCCTTCCCTGAACTTGAGCTATTTACCATTGACGAGAAATTTGGTTCATGGCAAGAAGCACAGGAAAAACACTTCGCTGACGGAGGCATTTTCGATACGATTTATCAACCTTAATACGTAGGAGTCGATTATGAAACGAATATTACCTGGCTTTGGGTTAAGCTTAGGCTTTACGATGCTCTATATGAGTTTTATTGTCTTTATTCCCCTTGCCGCTTTGATTGTGTTTACTGTTTATAATGGCTGGGAAACATTTTGGAACGCTTTACATGACCCTCGTGTATACGCGGCCTTTCGCTTATCCTTTACAGCCTCCTTTATCGCTGCATTAATAAATGGTGTGTTCGGCGTTTTAATTGCTTGGGTCATGGTGCGTTACACGTTCCCAGGAAAGCGGATCATGGACGGCATGATTGATTTACCCTTTGCCTTACCTACTGCGGTAGCAGGGATAGCATTGACAAGCCTTTACACAGAAAGTGGATGGATTGGGTCACTACTTGCTCCTCTTGGCATTCAAGTCGCTTTCACACCAATTGGAGTTACCATTGCGTTAACCTTTATCGGACTCCCATTTGTCGTTCGTATGGTGGAACCGGTTTTAAAAACAATTGATAAAGAAACGGAAGAAGCTTCAGCACTGCTCGGTGCTACACCTTTCCAAACATTTCGGACCGTGATTTTCCCTGTGCTCATTCCTGCGTTACTAGCAGGAATGACGCTGGCATTTGCACGAGCACTCGGAGAATACGGTTCTGTTGTTTTCATCGCCGGTAATATGCCGATGCAAACCGAGATCGTACCTTTGCTTATTATGACGAAGCTCGAGCAATTTGATTATGGTGGCGCTACAGCTATTGCCGTTGTCATGCTAACACTTTCGTTTGCACTTCTTTTGTCTGTTAACGCGCTTCAGTGGCTTATTTCAAGGAAACTTGGACAAAGGAGGATAACGTAATGCAAACAAAAAAAACATGGTTAAGCTATGCATTAATTAGTGTTGCGTTTTTATTCTTATTGTTGTTTCTGTTTCTTCCACTAATTGTCATCTTTTCCGGTGCTTTTGCACAAGGATTTCAAGTGTTTGTTGCGTCCATTACTGAACCCGATGCATTATCTGCGATTCAATTAACACTATTAGTCGTAGTCATTACCGTTCCTTTACATACATTGTTTGGTCTAGCTGCCGCTTGGGCATTAACCAAATTTCAATTTAAAGGTAGACAGTTTCTAATAACGCTTATTGAAATCCCTTTTGCGGTTTCTCCTGTTATTGCAGGGCTACTCTTTATTTTACTTTATGGCGTCTATGGCTTTTTTGGCGAGTGGCTCACAGCGAATGGCTTCCAAGTGATCTTTGCCTTACCAGGAATCATTCTCGCGACGATGTTTGTCACGTTACCTTTTGTCGTTCGCGAACTCATTCCGCTAATGGAAGCTCAAGGATCGGAAGCCGAAGAAGCTTCCATTACCCTTGGCGCGAGTGGCTGGCAAACCTTTCTGCGAGTAACGTTACCTGCTATAAAATGGGGGCTTCTTTACGGCGTTATCCTCTGTACAGCCCGGACAATTGGTGAATTTGGTGCAGTATCTGTTGTGTCAGGCCGTATTCGTGGCAGCACTAATACGATGCCGCTTCACGTTGAAATTTTATATAACGAATACCAATTCACGGCGTCGTTTGCCATTGCTGCTTTAATGTCCCTCTTTGCCATTGTTACCATCGTTGTAAAACAATTGGTGGAATCCCGTCAAAGGAAGGTAAAAACGAAATGACCATTAAAATGACGAGCCTCTATAAATCATTCGGTACCACACCGATTTTAAAGGATATTAATCTGGAAGTGGAACAGGGAGAATTGTTCGCTTTACTCGGCCCCTCTGGTTCTGGTAAAACGACGCTACTGCGCATGATTGCTGGATTAGAGACAACCAATGGTGGCGAAATTGAAATTAAAGGAAAAAACGTCACCCACCGATCCCCACGTGAGCGAAAAGTTGGCTTCGTGTTTCAACACTATGCCCTATTTGCTCACATGACGGTATCAGCGAACATTGCATACGGCTTAACGGTTTTAAAACGTAGCGAACGGCCCTCTAAGCAAGAGATTACAAAGCGTGTCGATGAACTTCTTTCTCTTGTGAAGCTCGACGGCCTTGGGCAAAGGTATCCATCTGAATTATCAGGAGGACAGCGGCAACGTGTAGCACTCGCTCGTGCCTTAGCTATTAATCCAGATGTATTACTACTAGATGAACCGTTCGGGGCACTTGATGCTCAAGTACGTAAAGAGCTACGCCGGTGGTTACGGACGTTGCACAAACAGACTGGTATTACAACGGTCTTTGTTACACACGACCAAGAAGAAGCACTTGATGTAGCTGATAAAGTAGTTGTCATGCGGAATGGTACAATCGAACAAGTGGGGACACCTACTTACGTCTATGAAGAACCTCGGACACCATTTGTCTATGAATTTCTAGGAAATGCAAACCGCTTTTCCGGTCAAGCTAAAGCAGGAACGTTGCACATTCAAGGCGCTGACTGGGAAACCGCTTCAACACTGGAAGAAGTGGAAGCGATCGGATTTGCTCGCCCACACGAATTTTCCATTTCGACGACTTATGAGGGAAAAGCCGACTTAAAAATAACGATCACATCCATTCATCCAGTTGGACCCATTGTTTTTATTGAAGCGAAACATGAAGGTCACCCGGAGATGATTGACATTCAACAACCGAAAAAAACGATTGCCGAGCTTGGCCTACAAGTTGGCGATACCGCTTATATTCGACCTGAAAAAATTGGCGTTTTCCACGTGAATGACTATGTCATTTAGCCAAATTAAGTTTCATGCCAAAGAACCTATGCAAAGTGATAGGTTCTTTTGTGCTTTATTGACATTGTTTAAGCACTATTACATTCATTTTTTATTACTAACCCTTAAACTCAAAAAAGCTTTCTTCCTGATAAGAAAGCAAGTTGTTCAAAACGAAATGAGAGAAAGAAGAAATTCATTTCGACAATAGGTTTATGTATCCATTTGCATTACTTTATAATAAAGAAACCACTATTTTTTTAAGGAGGATAACACTGTGATCATTATCTTACTTTTTATCATTGTGTTTGTTATTGTTTTTATTCTCAATGGGATATTTGATGCTTTGTTAAAAAACGAAGGAACCGTAAAATCATGGTTTGTCGCTTCAATCGTTATTGCCTTCATCATTACTGTAATGGCAAGCTTACTTCTTGGAATGTAATTGTTCTTTCGAGGTACCAATCAAGGAGCAACATCAATGATGCCGGTAAACAATAAAACCATTGTAAGCACGATATAGATAGGCAAAGATAAGGAGAAAACTAACGACAGGGTTGGCACATGTTTTCTTTTCGCTTTGCGTAACGAATAACTGGATAGAACGACACCAACTGCTGTAAGTGCATATACACTATAGTCACCCACTAATGACCCTACTATTCTTGTTGGGGTGATGAACGTCATAAGGAAACAAACAATGCTAACGATTAACGCCACATACTGTAGAAGCTTTTTTCGTTTCCATTCATGAGCCCCTTCCAACAAGATCATTTTTTCACTTTGGTTCACAACTTAAAAAAACTCATTTACTTAACTATGCACATTTATTTGATCTTATTTATACCAGCCTTTTTCTTGGATAAGCGAAATGGCTTCAATCCGATTAGTAACGTTTAACTTCTCATAAATAACCGATACATAATTTCGGACGGTTCCTGTTTTTATGTTTAAATGATCCGCTACTTCTTTTGTGCTCTTTCCTTCTGCGATTAGTTGAATCACTTGACCTTCTCGATCGGTTAACGGGTTTGTGCTGTCGTCGATCATATCCATTAGTTCAGGTGCATAGACTTTGCGTCCATCTAGGATTGTCCGAATGGCTCGTGCTAATTCATCACTTGGACTATCTTTTAGCAAATACCCACTGACTCCAGCAGCCCGGGCATAATTAAAATAACCGGTTCGTGCAAATGTCGTGAGAATAATAATTTTGCATGCTTCTTCTTTTAATTGTTCAGCAGCCTCTATTCCGGTCATAAGTGGCATTTCAATATCCATAATACAAATATCAGGTTGGACCTGCTTCACAAGCGCAACGGCGTCAACACCCGTTTTGGCTTTTCCCACAACCGTCATATCCGCTTCCAATTCTAACAAGGATGCAAGTGCACCTAATACCATTCCTTGATCCTCTGCAATCACAATTCGAATCATAGTACCTCTCCTTCATTTTGATAAATAATTCTTGGTATAGCAAATGTCAGTACTGTCCCCTGACTAGACGTTATGTCCAATTCCCCGTTAACGAATTCTAGTCTTTCTTTCATCCCAATTAATCCACTTTTCTTTCTTACCGGTAGCTCATGCTGCAATCCGACGCCATCATCTTTTACAATCATTCGCCATTCATTCGGATGATTTTCTAATTGAATGGTACACGTAGTAGCGTCACTATGCTTGACTACATTTGTCACAGATTCTTTTAAACACATACAAAATACGTCTTCAATTAGCAGAGGGAGGTGTTTGAATGACCCTTCTCCTGAAATCTCACACGTCATATTACTCGAAGCTAGGAGTGCTTGAACATGCCCAATTTCGTCTTTCAATCGCGCTGTTCTCATATCTGAAACGATCTCTCTCACTTCACGAAGTGCTGTTCTTGACGTCTGATTAATGTCTTCAAGCTCTTGCTCAGCTAAATCTGGCTTTACTTTTAATAATTTACGTGCCAAGTCACTTTTCAACCCGATTAAAGATAGCTTTTGTCCCAATGTATCGTGTAGATCTCTGGCAATACGCTGCCTCTCCTCCACAACCATCAGCTGGGAAATTCGTTCATTTGCTACCTTAAGCTGACTTTCTAACTCTTCTCTACGATTACGATGGTAAATGGTAAATGGTAACAAAATAACGCCTAATATACTAAGTACATTAAAAGGAAGTTGAGCCATGAACCCTTCATTCTCTAATAAGGAACCAATGGTAAACGCAATGACAGTCGTAGAAAGATGCACCACATATAAACTGATAAAACCTGCTCGGCTTTTTAAATTCCCTATAAAAAAGGCGATAAATAAGGCGAAGTAGACATAGCCAAAATAAATGGTCATGCCAACACTAATAAGCATTTCAATACTAAGCGCCACATAAACAGTCCAGCCTCTTTTTATAAAAGACAACCGATAGGTAGTGAAAAAAAGCATAATCATTGCCACACCTACAATGATTTCATAAAGAGTAGATGAACGAATAATAAAGTAAAAAGGCAATAAGCAAAAGACAATCCATGCATAGAGACTTAACCCCGTATTCTTCGGGAAAATATGAAACCAATGGTACATCCTAAAGACTCCTTACATCCGATTTGGTATACAGCAAAGAAAGCTCTCTTTCCCGAGAGCTTCCCCATTTTCATTTTATCCTACTCGATTTGTTCTACCTCGTGAACGTCGAATGGACTGCAATCGATCAGCAACTTTCATTTCTTTAAAGCTAATGAACGTTTGGTTCTCTTCATCATATAACCGGAAAGAAATGGATTCAAGACTCTTTTTCAGTGTAATCGTCGTTGCTGTCTGTAACGGTGGTGTATTCTCATGTGTTTTTTCCAAATAATAATTTGGTACTTTTGGACTTAAATGATGCACATGGTGATACCCAATATTCCCAGTCAACCATTGTATGATCTTAGGTAATTTATAGTAAGAACTTCCATCAACAGCTGCTTTTACAAAGTCCCACTCATGATCATTTTCAAAGTAAGAATCTTCGAATTGATGTTGTACATAGAATAACCAAATTCCTGCTGCGCCTGATACATACATAATAGGAAGTTGAACAAGTAAGAAAGCTTCCCAACCAACAAGCATACCCATTCCTACATAGAGCAGTAAAATGCATGCATTTGTTAGATACGTGTTGTACCGTTCCTTCCGTTTTGCACCCTTACAATTAATGCGATTTTCGATTAAAAATAAATAAAGCGGACCTAATCCGAATAAAACCAATGGGTTTCTGTACAAGCGATACTTCAAACGTTCGAATGATGATGCTTCTTTATATTCATCTACGGTCATTACCCAAATATCCCCTGTGCCACGTTTGTCTAAATTCCCACTCGTCGCGTGATGAATCGAATGACTGTGCTTCCACTTTTCAAATGGAAAGTGCGTCAGCACGCCACTTATATTTCCTATTAATCGATTCCATTTAGGTGATTTCAGAAAACTTCCGTGGGTACAATCATGAAAAATAATAAACGTTCGAACCACAAACCCTGCTGCGATCACGGAACAAACAAGACTTAATACAATAGAAAGCTTTAAGCTCTGATACGCTAAGAACCACATGATAAAAAAAGGTAATAGTGTATTTACTAATTGAAAGACGCCAATCTTTGTATTCGATTTAGCATACGGTGCGACACTCTGTTTTAACGCTCGTTGTTTTTCCCTACTCATCTCCGACCACCTCAAACGTTATTGTACCGACTGACCTTTGCAAGCGTAAGACACAACTGTCATTCACCAACTATGATAAGTGTCATAGTCAACGGGATAAAGCCCTACCATTAGCGGTTTTTCACGCATAAAAAAGAAGCCCTCTAGTATGATAGGAGCTCCTTTAATCGATCTTTATATAAGGTTGTTTTCATTAAAAAGCATTTTAAGGCATGAATATCTCTTTATCATCCATGTCCATAAGAATATGTTCTAAAAAAATACGTTCTTCCTCTAACAGGGGGCGATTGAGACCGTTTTCAAAATCATCTATTAGTCTCTGTAAAACGTCTGAAGAATAAATGCTAATACCCTCCTTTTGCCTAGTATCTTCACTATAGTACAAATGACTTGAGAATGAAAATCAATTTGTTAAAAAAGGCAAAAAACAGGAACATTAGCCTATTCTTCATCTGTTCGTTTCGCATCCATTATGTTACATTTATTGTCGTTTGTGCTAGCGTAACACCATTTGCTAATAAGGAAACGGTATGCTCACCAGGGTAATGCTTTCTAGTGGATAGATCAGCAAAGTGGTGCATTCGATGACGCGTTAACGTCTCTTTTTTCGTGAATGTTCGATCAAGAAGAAGGAATTTCTTTCGTGAACTTTTTCCGTTAGCTTTCATAAAGTCGATTGCATATTCAAACCGAACTCTTCCATTCACAGGCTCTTTAATCGCCACACCCCAAGATAGCGTAACAGAGTCACCAATCTTAATTTCGTTTGCAGAAGCCTCTAAGTTCGCGTCTACAAAAATTTGAGGGCATTCTTTACTGTTTACATAATTAAATAGCGCATAAGCCTCAGGTACATCTAGCCTTAATAACCCTCTACAACCATGGCGAATAATCCAATCAGTATGCTCATGCTGTCCTTTCCACCGATTGGCAACTGCTAGCACAACATCAGGATGATCTTTCGAAACATCATTTAGATTGTTGGCGACACTTTTTCGGACGTATTTAGAAGGATCTTCTTTCAAGAGCTCTAACACTTCCAAAACCGGGCTTGGATCGCGCTTAAAGTCTGTCAATGCCGCTCCCCACGGTAAGCGAGGACGACAGCCTTCACTTGCCAAACGACGAACATGCTCGTCCTTATCCGTTGCCCATCTCTTCATTTGTTCCATCATACGATCAGGGTCTTTCTTAATAAAAGGTCGCACGGCAAACTCACTTGTTGAACCCTTCGTAAAATATTCAAGCGCTTGGATGGACTCTTCCCAATGCTCTAATCCATACACTTCCACAAAATCGGGAAATAGTACAAATAACCCTTTTTGAGCATCATTTCCTAATGACTGTAAAATACGAAGTGCGTTCCGATAATCCTTAGGCAGGGTTTGACCAAGAGCCAATGTAATCTTTCGCATTCGTTCTTTTAAAGACAGTGATTCCCACTGCCCATTAAAGACGGCTTCAATAAAACTTACTTTATCAAAATGATCATCTTTAGCGCTTATTCGCGTAGCCAAATCCTCTAATAGTGGTCTACTATACATATTTTTTAATGGCTCTGCCATCTTCTCACCTCTCCACACATCTTCGCCAACTCTCTTTTCTACAAATTTTATAGAAAAAAAGACAATTTGTGTAGGGATTTGCAACGTTATTCTAGAAATTAAGGGATATAAGTGAAATACTGTCGATAAGGAGTGCATTTATGTCATTAAAAAGCTTACCGAACCATTGCCTTTTAGAAGCTTACACTCACGCTCTCTCGCTATCTCTGCCTGAGGATTTCGTTCTCATTCTTAAAAAGGAAATCCTTCTGCGAATGCAATCAAACAACCAGAATGCACCAACAACATCATTTGTCTTGCTTCCTAAATCAGATATAGGAAATGAATAATGATCTATAGATGAATAGTCTTGTCTACACATAGATTACCATTACTTCTTACATACCTTACAAATTAGAATGGCTCTCTTTGATTGTCTTTTTTCCAACATTCATATAAACAAGTTAACCTTTGCATGTTCTTTTACACCATTACATAACTTAGAAGCAACAACGAATGGAGGATTCGTATGTCTACCCTCAACTCTTTTTTAAAAGGACTCACAAAAGGAATAACCCTTTCTCTCATTCTCTTTATGATCTTCTCAACGCTCACATTCCTATTTATTGACCATCCATTTTTACAAAATCTTTTTCTCTTCAGTTTACTATTCTCTATTCCGGTTCTTTTTGGACTATTGATTATCAGTCCATTTGTCCCCTTGCTCTATCGCTATTTTTGACCTAGTAAAAACACTTTCCCATTAAAACTCGGCGTTTGTTCTGCTACCTTGACTGCTTTTTGAACATTTGCCAATTCATAAGCCGTCCCATGATTACTAATAGTCAGTATACCTTCACTTACATACGTAATCAGTGTATTGAACACTTGATGCCAATGGGTGTCAGTAACCGTTTTATTCCACTGCCTTAAATGAAAAAGCTTTGTCTGTAAACGACTTGATAACCCTTGCCAATTTACCTGTTGTCCTGATAGCAAGCCAACAGCCAAAAACACCCCATTTCTTTGCACACAAGCACCAAGCCGGTTCCCTGCTTCACCACCAATGGAATCAATTGCTACCGTAGCACCAGCTCCTGCTGTGTATGCCCGTACTGCATCATACACGGATTCATCGACATCGTTCACAACGGTTGCTGCACCTAATTGCAGAAGTTCTTCTTTGTAAACGTCATTTCGTACGACGGCAATGAATGAAAACCCTCTTATTTTTGACATCTGTGCGACCATTTTTCCGAGTGCCGAACTAGCCGCATTCATCACAACAACATCTTTTCGTGTAAGATCCAAAATGTCTGTACATAGGACAAAGGCTGTTAATGGATTAATATAAAGCTGAGCAGCAGTTCGGTCATTGATTGTAGATGGAATTGTAACTAAATGAGCTGCTTTTGTTTGAACAGCATCTTGCCAAGTCCCTTCTCCTCTTAACGGAAGAACGCGCTTTCCAATAAGAGTAGATGACACATTGCTCCCTACCTCTTCAACAATACCTACACCTTCATATCCAGGTATAGCAGGCAGTGAAATGCGATGAGCATATGCCCCACGTATTGGAATAAGATCAGACGGATTAATCGGCATCATCGTCATTTTTACAAGTACGTCATCCTTCTTTAATGCCATAGACGGTCTTTCTTCAACAGATAGAACAGAAGCAGGAGAACCAAACTGTCGGTAAATAATTCGTCTACCATTCACAAGCCCAACCCCTTTTAACGCATTATAGCATGAGGTTAAACAACAAAAATAAATGACACATTGAACCCCTATTCACTTCACGTCTAATTAATAGTCATTTAGACAAACAGCCATTACAAGCGTTCTCTAATTAAACGTGTGTACAATCGAATTCAATGTTTACTAGAAAGCATTCAATGTAATCCCTTCCCTTTTTATTAATGATGTTAACCTTCGTTAACATCTTACGTTACCTTTAGTTGGTAGAAAAGCCTGTTAATCCCGCTATAATGAAAGAAAAGGAGGATGAAAAATAGGATGAATGAGCATTTAAAGAATCTAAGAAAGAAAAACAAGCTCACACAAGAAAATGTGGCGGAACAGCTACATGTATCCCGGCAAGCCGTCGCAAAGTGGGAAAGTGGCGATACGGTCCCTGACTTGAACCATGCGATTGCTCTTGCACGTCTATTTAACGTTCGTTTAGACGACCTGGCTGGTGAAGCGACCGAGTACGGTATTGGGCCAAAAGGTAAACATATTTTCGGCTTAACAACGATTGGTGAACGTGGTCAAATTGTGATACCTAAAAAAGCCCGTGACCTTTTTCAATTGCAAGCTGGTGATAAACTATTAATTCTTGGTGATGAAGAGCAAGGATTAGCCCTTGTTAAAAATGAGCATTTTTTAACATTTGCAGACGACATCTTCGCCGCACAAAGGAACGACGACGAATGAAGGCGATTGAGACGGTCGATTTAACCAAGCATTATTCTACACATATAGCTGTCAATCAGCTTAATCTTTCCATTAAAGAAGGAGAGCTTTTCGCCTTGCTTGGCTTAAACGGGGCAGGAAAAACAACGGTGATTAACATGCTAACCACCGTGCTTTCCCCAACAAGCGGTGAAGCAACCATTCATCACGTTTCAATTCAAACGAATCCTCAACAAATAAAACCACTCATTGGTGTTTCACCACAAGAAAGTGCGGTTGCTCCTAACTTGACCGTTGAAGAAAATATTCTTTTACTTGCTACTATTTATGGAGCATCTAATAAAGAAGCAACGAAACAGTGTAATCAAATACTCTTGCAATTGGATTTACAAAAGGAGAGAACAAAAAAAGCGAAGCACTTATCTGGCGGCATGATGAGACGTTTAAGTATGGGAATGGCCCTCGTCACGAAACCAAACGTACTTTTCCTTGATGAACCAACTGCAGGAGTTGATGTGATTGCTCGTAGAGAGCTATGGAACGTCATTAATGAATTAAAAGGGAGTATGACGATTGTTTTAACAACCCATCACATGGAAGAGGCGGATGCACTTGCCGACCGGGTTGGTATTATGGCAAATGGACAACTTATTAAAACAGGTACACCTGCCGAATTAAAAAAGCAGAAGCATACACACTCTTTAGAGGATGCATTCGTATCCTTTGTACAATTAGAGGAGGGTTATGAATGAAGATGATGGCATTCGCATCTCGAAATTATAAAGAAATGAGGCGAGATTGGCTCACGCTTTTATTCGGGCTTGCTTTTCCTCTGCTTCTTCTTTTCTTACTCTCGCTTATACAATCGAATATTCCAAATGAACAATTTCACATTGAACGTCTGACCCCAGGCATTGCTATGTTCGGCTTGTCCTTTATTTCTCTATTCTCGGGAATGCTGATAGCAAGCGATCGGGAGAGTTCTTTTTTGCTTAGATTATTTACAACGCCTTTACGTTCCCAGCACTTTATTCTTGGTTACGCGTTACCGCTCCTTTTATTTGCCATCGTGCAAATGACTTTTTGCTATCTTGTCGCTTTCTTTCTTGGTCTCCCACTTTCTAGTAACACCTTTTGGTCTATTCTAACTCTACTTCCGGCGGCTCTACTTTTTATTGCGATTGGGCTACTGACTGGCAGCGTCTTTACGAATAAGCAAGTTGGTGGTATTTGTGGGGCTCTTTTGACGAACCTATGTGCATGGCTTAGTGGTGCTTGGTTTGATGTCTCTCTTATTGGTGGCTGGTTTGAAGCTGTTGCCTACTCTCTTCCTTTTCTACATGCAGTTGAAGCGAGCCGAGAGGCACTATCTGGTCATCTCACCAGTACATTTCCGCACTTAGGCTGGATGTTTCTTTACGCAATAGGTACGAGTATAATGGCTATCTTTGTCTTTAAACGAAATATGCGGTACGTGCAATAATTGGATGGAGAAACCATCCTTTTTTATCGTGATTTGAATTTCTTATCATATAGGATCAAAAAGGTGTATTATGTTAATCACTGTTTACACGGTACAATAAAGGTTGATTCTCATCACGATTGGAGTGATTCCACATGTTTAGTGCCATCTTTCTTGAAGTCATTTTTCCTATTCTTGCCCTTATGACGTTAGGTCTCTTTTTACAACGCCATTATGAATTTAAGCTAAAACCTTTTTCCACTCTCTTAACTGTATGTTTTATGCCTGCATCTATTTTTTTAAATCTCTATTACGTTGAAATGGATATAGTGGTTCTATCGCAAATTCTTGGCTATCTTCTTTTATTTACACTAGTGATGATCCTATTTAGTACAGTGATTACTAAAATGCTTCACCTTTCAGGTGGCGAAGCAGCCGTTTTGAAAAACAGTGTCTCCTTAATGAATTCAGGAAACTATGGTTTACCTGTCAGTCAAATGATCTTCAGCGCTAACCCTCTTGGCGTGACTATTCAAATCTTTGTACTAATCTTTCAAAATTTACTTACCTATTCATATGGATTGTATAATCTTTTATCAGCGACTAAATCCCTTAAGGGCATTCTTCTCTCATTCTTAAAAATGCCAATTATTCATGCGCTTATTCTTGGTCTGCTTTTTCAATTGTTTCGTATTCCACTTCCTACGTTTATTGAAACACCTCTTAGTTATCTTGCAAATGGTTTCATTGCGCTTGCTCTTATCCTTTTAGGAGCGCAATTAGCTACCATTCAATTTGGTTTGTTTCATCGTGTTGTTCTCTTTTCTATTATTGGTCGGCTGCTCGTTGGACCTTCCGTTGCGTTAGGTATTATCTTACTCTTAAACCTGGATGGCATTGTTGCACAATCTCTATTTATTGCCAGCTCTTTTCCGACTTCAAGGAATACAGCAACACTTGCGCTACAATACAATATTGAGCCTGATTTACATGCACAAGTTGTCCTTTATACAACACTCTTTAGCTGCCTTACGGTTACAGCTGTTATTGCTTTGTCAGCTGTGCTGTTTTAAAGGGAGGGGAACCATAAAGCTTCCCCTTCTTGCTTCACTCTCCCCATTATAATTGTATGGTGATAGGTGTCTCCGTGTTTTTTATCGTCGATTAACAGTCCTTCTTTTTTAAAACCAAGCTTCTCATACAATTGAATAGCTGTTACGTTTGTTTCGAGAACCTGTAGCATTACCTTATGTATTTGTTTTTCGTCTGCCCAACGTAGTAGCTTAACAATGAGCGACTTGCCGATTGAATAACCCCAATACTTTTTACTGACACCTACACCGAATTCAACCCGATGTGCAAGCTTCCTTAGCTGACTTCCTTGTGCTCGTAAATATCCCACAGTACGACCTTCTGCTTCAGCAACGAGAAGCAAGTTTTCAGGTGATGTACACGCTTCAATCATCGCCTTACATTCTTCTTCTGTTAATACATTTTCTCCATATACTCGATCAAAATGGTCTGTTTCTCCGTCTAAGGTTGCTCGTAATCTACCAAGCGTGGTAGCATCTTCCATTTCGGCTAAGCGAATTGTAATGGTCATGCCATGCTTTTCATATTCAAGGACGTCATTTTTCATTCTTTTACCTCTTTGAATCTAAGTAAGCATTATTATACGCTTTTTTGAAACTATTTGGTAAGCTAACAGTAATAACCATCTAGAGCCTTCACTAAGGGAGGAATGTGTGATGCACATACGAGATATGAAAAGACGTGATCTTCACGCTATCCGTGCACTAGCAGCTAAGACGTGGAAAGCAACCTATACACCGCAAATTCCAGATGACATCCAGAAAAAAGTCATTCGCGATGCCTATTCTTCTCATGAGATGAATCGTCGTTTTCGGTCTTCTATTACACTTGTTGCCGAGGAAAATGGTCGCATTCATGGGTATGCGTTCTTTTCACCCGAAAAATATTCTGAGCACAATGCTTACCTTGAATCACTCTATGTCGATCCTGCTGAACAGGGTCGAGGTATTGGCAGATCCTTGCTTCATACAGGGCTGAGACGTTTTGAACAGCCAGACCACTGCCGTCTGATTGTTTATAAAGGCAATAAAAGCGTTTACTTTTACACAAAGGAAGGGTTTGAGATAACTGGTGAGCGTAACGGCGATTTTTTTGGTTATCCAGTCACCCTCATTGAAATGGAAAAGAAACTAAATGGGAAAGGATGATCATTATGAAAAAGACACTTATTAGAGGTGGGACAGTCCTACCAGTAACCAAGCGAACTTCTTACATAGAAGCTGATATTTTAATAGAGGGGACGAAAATAAGTAAAATTGAACCTTCTATACACGATGAAGATGCCGACATCATTGATGCGAGTAATAGGATTGTGATGCCTGGCTTTGTTGACAGTCATCGACATACTTGGGAATCTATGATTCGAAATATTGGTGCTGATTGGTCCTTACAAACCTACTTGGGTCAACTCTATTACGGTGGGATCGGCTCAAAGCGCAGACCTCAAGACGATTATATCGGCAATTTGTTTGGCGCGTTAGAAGCATTAGATGCTGGTGTGACAACCATCCTTGATTGGACCATGATTAATTCGATTGAACACGCTGAAGAAGGCATTCGCGGATTACAAGATGCTGGGATTCGAGCTGTATTTGCATATGGTGCACCTGGAGACGAGGCATTTTGGAACAATGATAGTACATTAACGCATACCGATGATGCGAAAACCATTCAATCGGCTTACTTCCAATCTCCACACCAGCTGCTTACATTAGGTCTTGCTATTCGCGGCCCTGAATTTAGTGCATGGGATACAGCGGTAAAAGAAATCAACACCGCTCGAGAAATGGGAATCTTGGCTACCATGCATTTAGGGTTTGGTACTTGGGGACGTACAGCCCATTCCATCGAACGCCTAGACGAGCAGCATCTTCTTGGAAAAGACTTGAATTTCACGCACATGAATCGAGTAACCGATGAGGCAATGAAACGAATTGCTGCTAAAGGAGGAAGTGTATCCGTCACACCAGAAGTCGAAATGATGATGGGCCACGGCTACCCGGCTACAGGTCTCGCTCTTGAAAATGGTGTGAAGCCTACTCTCGGTGTTGATGTCGTTACTTCTACAGGTGGAGATATGTTTGCTCAAATGAAGTTTGCCTTACAAGCAGAGAGAGCGCGAGTCAATGAAAAACTTCTTGATGAAGGCGTCATGCCCGGACCAGAACTCCATCTTTCTGCCAACCAAATACTAGAGTGTGCAACGATCGAAGGAGCTAAAGCACTCTTACTTGACGACAAAATTGGTAGTCTTGAAGTAGGAAAAGAAGCAGATATTCTATTACTAAACACGAGTGATCTAAACTTAAGTCCGATTACGGATCCAATCGGTGCTGTCGTCCAAACAGCTCATCCAGGCAATGTTGATTCTGTATTCGTTGCTGGTAAGGCGGTTAAACGACACGGTCAGCTGTTATTCAATAATCTTGACTCACTTCGTAGTCAGTTATTGGACGCGCAAAAGCATGTGCTTGCTCATACAAAAGTATAGTAACGAACACAACAGCCTTCCGAATGCTCGTAAGGCTGTTACTTTTCAAAAGATCTGTGGATAACCACACGAAAGCGAATTCATTTTCCACAGTTTTCCGACTTATCTACATTTTTTATACACATATTAACCTCTTTGCTTATCAATTCCTGATTGTCTGTGATGGTTATCCACATTCATGCACGAGCACGCTAAACAATAATGAATCCCGCCAATGGTCTTTTGACCAGAGGTTTTCACGTAATCTCCCTTCTTGTTGCATGCCAAGACGTTGTAGTAACTTAGCTGAGGCATGATTTTCCGGATCGCATGTTCCATAAATACGATGTAAATCTAGTGCTTCAAATCCGTATTGAAGCATCTTTTTTGCTGCTTTCGTTGCTAAACCTTGTCCCCAGTAATCAGGATGTAAAATGTACGAAATCTCGCCATTTGTTTTATCTCGCACATTTAATTCTGTAACGCCAATCGTTCGACCACCTTTTTGAATGGCATACGCATAACGGGTACGTGGCACTTGCTGAGCAGCCTCTACAATTCCTTTCACATAATCGGTCGTATCTTTCTCCCTCATCGTTTCCCATGGCTGGTATTGACTAACGATTGGAAGAGACGCATAACTATGAATGTCTTTCCAATCCTCATAAACCACTTCTGCTAAATCGAATTCTGCTTCTGAAAAAACTACTTTTCCCACTCCAATTTCCCCTCCCTTTCTATTCACTCACCCTTACTCTATCATGAACGATAGGCAAAATAAAAAAAGCCTTTTAGGCTTTAAAATGATTAATACCCTTGTTTTCTCCTTAATTGAAACGCATAGCGTCTTAAGTTTGAGGTTACTTCGTTTTCGTGCTGACACACGTCACAATAAACATGATGAGCGGTTGCAATATACGCCTTTAACACATAATTTGATAACCTTTTAGGGTTTCCGCATTTCTCACAAAATACTAGCACCTTCACTCTGTTCGCCTCCCTATACAAGTTGAGCGTTACTATCCGTTGTATACCCACTTCACATGAAAAAACGCATCTGCATTAGATGCGCTTCCTTTAAAATTCTTTTCGTTTGTACAGAATGAGTGACACGATATAGGAAAGGACAAACACGATGAGGGTGATGCCAATAAACAATAAGCCAAAAAATAAATCGGCATCGGATCCAAAATAAGTTCCCTCTTTATTAAATACCATTGAAAAAACCGTAAAAGTCAATAAGTAAACACCAATTGAGCCACCCATTCCTAAAAGCAAAATCATGTCACTTTTTTCGGCACCAAGGATGTAGGTTAAGGGGTACGTAATAACTCCAGAGGTTAACACAATGCCAATGATCGACAAGATTCCAACAAAGAAATAATCAGTAGGCACCTGGTTAAATAATTGAGTTGCGATGAAATAAGCGGCCCCAGCAAGACCAACACCAACTAGAAGTAATAGAACAAAGAATAAATAGTGACTTTGAACAACTTTGGCGCGACTTATTGGAAGTGTAGCCATATATTTACTCCAACCTGACTTCCCTTCATGCTTTAACACCTCTAACGCCGGTGAAACCATAAAACCAATCGCAACAAAAGCCGCTAATCGATCGAGCATACCCCCTTCAAAGAATATAAGGATAACGACCGGAATGACGAATGCAAGCAACGCATATACCCATATCGATTTTTGCACACTATAATATTGATTTAATAATAACCCTTTCATACATGAACACCTCGCATTAGCAATACTGTGATTTCATCAATAGATGGCGCCTTGCCCTCTTTCCCTTTAACAAGAACGGAAACAAACGTCTCTTGTTCTCGATACGCGACAATCTCCGCTTTTGGTAAAGAATCAAATTCCTTCTTCGTACACGATCGTATGCGGTAAGTCGAAAGCAATGATTCTTTCTCAATATCAAATAAAATCCTGCCACCTTTAATGAAAATAAGCGAATCGGCAATCTTCTCAATATCACTCGTTATATGAGAAGAAAGAAGTATGGATCGCTTTCCATCACTGACAAACGTACGTAATACGTTCAGAAGATCATCGCGTCCACTGGGATCAAGCCCTGCCGTTGCTTCATCTAAAAGAAGCAACTTTGCATCGTGGGAGAGCGCCACAGCAACCGATACTTTCATCGACATCCCTCTTGAAAAAGAGCGTATTTTCTTTTTCCTTGGTAAAGAGAATTGCTCTACATATGAATAAAACATCTCTTTATTCCAATTGCGATAAATTCCATTAAACACACGTTCTAGTTTCACAATGGTTAGTTCTTCGGGGAGTTGAACAGTATCGAACACAACCCCAATATCTTCTTTAACAAAGTCTTTTCCATCTTGCATTTCCTGACCAAATATACGAACAACACCATGGTCCTTACGAATGGAACCAATGATAGAACCAATGGTTGTGGATTTACCTGCACCATTTTCCCCAATAAAGCCAACAATAGAGCCTGGTTTTATGGTAAACGAAATATTTTCTAAACCAAAGCCACCTTGCTTAAATGTTTTATTTAGTTCATTTACTTCCACTAAAGCATTCACAATTGCAATCTCCTTTTACCCTAATATTCTAACAATAGTCTCTTTGTATCTTCGTTGTTTTCACAACTATGGTTATACATAGTTAAGACATGTCACCGATCGTATACACCATAATCTCTTCTAAAGACGCCTTCTCCATCACCACTTCTTCTCCCATTAGACGTCTTACAAGACTAGCTTGATTGGTCAACGCTTCAAAGCCAACCGATGTCTCTTTCACTTGTAAAAACAATTTCCGAGTATCTGGATCAAGCAAGTCGATAGCACCTCTTACAATAACATGCTGATCAAGAATCGCGTCTTTTTCATCATTTAAAATGACCGTTCCATTATGGAGAAACAGGATATAATCGGCAATTTGCTCTAAGTCAGTCGTAATATGCGTTGAAAAAAATACGGCTTTTTCTTCATCTTGAATGATGTCCATTAACAGCTGCAAAATTTCTCTGCGGCTTATTGGATCAAGGGCTGCTGTTGGTTCATCTAATACAATCAAATCAGCGTGATGGGATAACGCAATCGCAATCGAAAGCTTCATTCCCATCCCTTTTGACAATTGACCAATCTTTTGATTGGAACGCAAGTTGAACTTTTTTAAGTAGTGTTCAAATCGATCATCATCCCATTTAATGTAGAAGTTCGAGACAATTTTCTTCATTTTTTCAATGGTCAAGTGCTGGTAAAGATGGTGATCGGAGAAAACAACTCCTACCCGTTGCTTTAATTCTTCCCTATTAGACTGATATGTCTGATTAAACAACTTGATTTCGCCTGAATCAGGTTGCACTAAATCAAGCATCAGTTTAATTGTTGTTGTTTTCCCTGCACCATTCGGTCCAATAAACCCCGTAATAAACCCTTTTTTAACGGAGAAAGAGATATCTCTTAACAAAAAGTTTTTATACGTTTTATGAACATGATGAAACGTGACGACTTCTTCCATTTACTCTTCCTCCTCATATAGCATTACCAGTAATTCTTGAAGTTGATGAAGAGAAATATCTAGATTTTTACTTTCTTTCACAATTTCCGCCAAGCCTTGTTCAACCATTTGCAAACGCCTCTCTTGAATGAGATCTTGATTTTGTCCTGCTATAAATGACCCTTTTCCAACATACGAAATGATAAAGCCGTCTCGCTCTAATTCTTCGTATGCGCGCTTTGTCGTGATGACACTAATTTGTAATTCTTTAGCTAGTTTTCGCATGGAAGGTAGCGGGTCGCCTTCCATCAACTCCCCTCTCAATATGCTTTGTTTAATTTGATTTTTAATTTGCACATAGATTGGTTCTTGTGACGCATTTGATAAGATAATATTCATAGGTACCTCTCAATTGTTATCTTTGTAACTATTGTACATATACTATATATACAATGTCAACCGTTTTATATTGTCTCTTTTCCATTGCTCAACGAGGATTTAAAGCATAAATGTCGAAATTACGTTTAAGAAGGATGTTTTATGAAACTCAAACAGCTTGCCACCGCTTTCTTTGCTGAATAAGAACTTTACTTTTCAACCATTGCGTACCGATCGGTGGCCATTTAAAGCTCTATAGAGATTTCTAGAAGACTGGGAGGAACGCATTAGACAATGCGATTCTACCCTACCAATTTATAAGCTAGAACATATACAATCAGGTTGGGATCATACCATCTTGTTTGTAAATGACACTCTTGTGTTTCGTTTTCCTAAAAAAAGAGGTTTAGAGACGGCACTACATAGGGAGTTAGAGTTAAACCGCGCTTTACAAGCAAGACAACCTAGCTTGTCTGTTCCAAAACTGACTCCACTCTTTATAGAAGAGACTTTAGTTGGCCTTTCCTATCCTCTTATTGCTGGTGTTCCAGTCAAAACCATTGAAGAACAAGTCACACTTTCAACAACGGATTGTCAGCACATAGGGAATTTCTTAACAGCTTTACATCATATCACTGTTGATGAACTGCCTAATTTACATGCCATTCATAGTCATTCGTTTTGGAAAACTCTGTATAATCACTTGCAACAGATCATCTTTCCACAGCTCGAAACCAACATCATCCGTGCGATAGACGTTGTATTTGAGACTTTCTTAGAAACATTATCAACAGACACTCGGCTATTAGTGCCCATTCACGGAGACCTTACAACGGCTAACATGATCTATAGCCAAAGCGAACAAAAGTTAGTCGGAATCATTGATTTTACAGACGCACAATTAAGTGATCCCGCTTTTGATTTTGCTGGTCTTTATTGGACATATGGTCTTGATACGGTTCTTTCTGTATTACGTTATTACAAAACAGATGAATGCAAGCAAGGCATCGTTGAACGAGTAAAACGGTTTTATGGACTTCAACCACTTTTCCACCATCTACTTTACTTGCACGAACAAAAAGAGCTAGACAAAGCTAGCCCTTTTGTTAACCGTTTTCTTAAATTAAAAAAATTGGGAGGGTTTAAATGACTTACGACATCGTCTTTTTTGACGTTGATGGGACGCTCACGAACAATCAAACCGGATGCATACCTGAGTCTTCCAAAAAATCAATTCACACATTACTAAATCAAGGGACACGCGTCGTGGCTGCCACTGGTCGACCATTATCTATGTGTGAAGAGTTAAAGAAGCTCGGTATCACGACGTTTATCACTGCAAATGGAGGGCTTGTTACACATCAAAACGACGTCATTTACAGTCAATGCATGAATGTAAAGACGGTGCAGGCGATTGAAAACTTCGCACGGCAACACCAGCACGCCTTATCGTTTTACAGTCACACGTTTCATATGAATGGTTTTCAAAATGAGAAAATAACACAAGCCTTACAGGAAACTCTATCACTCGCTACCAATCCACCAATCCGACAAAAAGATACTCTTTTACCTGTCCATTTGCTTTGTCTATTTGGAGATGAACGAATTGAACAGCTCTACAAGACAGCGTTCCCATTGCTGCAGTTCAAGCGCTGGCATCCTTACATTTTAAATGTGTTGGAAACAGATATTAGTAAAGCACGGGCTATCGAAAGCGTGTTACATTACTTTCACCTTGACCGTTCTCGTGCAATTGCTTTTGGAGATGGGGACAATGATATAGAAATGTTATCTTATGTTTCCGTTGGAGTTGCAATGGAAAACGGTTCTCATGGGATAAAACAAGTTGCCGATTACATTACTAAGTCTTCTTCAGAAAACGGTATTGAGCATGCATTAAAGTATTTTTCCCTTATTCCTTCATGACATTGTTGGTAACCCTCAGATTGTTTTACTAGGAAGTAGGGGGAGTCATCGTGCATTCTCACCCTATTTCCACCAGTGATACTAGATGACTAGAGGAAATCGCATAATCTCTCTATAAACCTTTAGCTGATAGCTCGTTAGGCTCAATAAACGCTCATATTCGCTACAGTTGTTTTGCTGTTTTATGTGAAGTTCAACAAGTTTCGGTACTTCCCATACACATCTCAAAGCAAATGACGTAAAAAAGCCATATCGAATAAGTGCTTCGTTTAGTTGATTACCTGTCTCTGCCAATCCATCTACGTAAGAATGAAGCAAAAGCTTTTGGTATTCTTCCGCTTCTTGAATAGGAATAGCTTCTTGACTCAGCATAACGCCAAACAACTTCCCTAAATCTTCTCCTACTCCTGAAAGACTCATAAACTGCCAATCAATCAGTGTCACTTGCTCCTGATTAACAAATATATTTCCTTTACTCAAGTCTTGATGGGCAAGCACTCTAGGAAGCGCTTTCAATACATTCAACTGTTTATCCATGTTAGAAGTTAATGAGAGGTACGCTCGTAACCTATCGTTCACCTGTTCACTCAACCGATTTGAATCGACAAGCCCGTTCACTTGCATTGCGTACTTCTGACTGCTTTTAATCCAAGATGCCAGCCAAGACCGACAAATCCATTCCTCGTCGTGAGCAGGACCATTTACGTACGTTCCGTTAAAGTGTCCGATTGATTTCGCTATAACAGCAAAATCTTCCTTCGAGAACTGCTTATGAACTCCATTCACTTCTTCCATCCAAAACCAAATCGTACCATCACTTTTTTCCTCGACCTCATAACAGGTTGGGCTTTTTATGACATTCGAATAACGATTAAGGATACTGGTTTGATGGATAAGAGCCTCTCGTTTCCAATAATTATGGTGCTGCGGGTTCCGTTTATCCTCTACTTCTTGAATCACTTTTATTATAAGCGACCATTTTATCTTTTTAAGGGCCGAGCCAAAAACACGGTAAATGCCTTGCGTTGTAAAATTCACTTCTCCCGATAAAGCTTGTACGTTCCATTCAAGCTCTCCTTTTGTTAAAGAGCGCTTAAGCTGCTGACTCACACAATTCACTAACGTATCTTGATTGATACTTGCTTTCATGCCAGTTGTAGACATACCTTCCACCCTTTTTAAACATATTCCCTTAATTTCTGCAGTATGAATTCACGCACTTCTAGAGAGTGCGATACTATTCAACTTACGGCATCTGGCGCTAATGCTGATTTCAATCCACGCACTCATATAGAGTGCGATTACATGTAGTAAGTTGATTTCAGGGCTGTCATTATTTCAATCCACGCACTCATATAGAGTGCGATAATGCCGGAAGAAACAGAATCATACATCCACAAGAATTTCAATCCACGCACTCATGTAGAGTGCGATGGCTAAAGCGAGTGTTTTTTGACGTTGAGACAAGAATTTCAATCCACGCACTCATATAGAGTGCGATGATGCGTGAATCCTATCCACAGCTTAGTGATGATATTTCAATCCACGCACTCATATAGAGTGCGATTTTACTTACTACTGTTATAGACAGTGTATGGATTATTTCAATCCACGCACTCATATAGAGTGCGATCTGAGCATCCTTAAAACGTTGGACATCGTAGTAATTTCAATCCACGCACTCATATAGAGAGCGATAGCGGGAGAACGCTTAAAAGCACCTTTCTCCCCCTAAATATTACCACAAATTAGCCTTCAAGAAAGATTTTCAGCAAAACCAATTACACATTGTTACATATTAAGTCAAAAAAGCGGTGCGGGTCACCCATGGTTTTTATGTTCGCTTAGGGTTCGCACCAATTGTGAAATTACTCTCAAAAAAGGTTCTCCTAAATGAAGATAACCTCTTTGTAGCTTTTGACTTGAAATTGGCTCTTTATTAATTGTTTGAATAAATTCACTGATTTCCTTTTTTCATACAATAAAAATCTATTATTTGACCTCTGATAGATGATCTTTATAAAAGAAAATTTAATAGAGTTCATCTAATTGTAAAAAAGGTCATATGGCGCGTGGTTGATGACAGCGACCATTTTTCAGAACGGTAATAAGTAATACTTTTATTCTATGACATTCATTATATAAATAAAGAATTTAATTATGCTAAGTATTATTATTTGTTTTATTACATTAAGTTAGACAAATGCGCATCATCAACATACATGAAAAAGACTGCTTTAAAACAAAAACACCCTGATCACGACCAGCGCGTTTTAAAGACCTACTTTTAATCGGTAAGCATGCGCCTATAATGGAGGGATACTCGCTGAGTAGAGATATTTTCCAAATAGTTTTCAGCTAATTGTGTCGCTTGTTTTGCTTCAGAAGAAACCATTTCAATTCGTGTTGTCATATCTCTTGTCAATTCTGTTTCCTTCTCTTCAAGGGCGTCAATAAACGCGCCGCTGCTCGTATCTAAGCTGGCTCGAAGGGATTGGCCTAAAGTGGCTTGAAGGAAATAAAGCTGATTTATTGATAGTTCAAGCTGAAGTCGTTTCCACATATAGCTTGGTGGTTCTTTAAATTGGTGTGATATCACAACCACTCCTGTATCATCAGGAATCATGACTCATCCTCCTTCCTAATTACCCCGAAAGTGTAAAAATCGCGGCAACGTTATGTTCTTCATCAAAAATCTCTTCGATCCCTTCGCGCATCTTTTCAAGAAATGTGCGTTGCTTTTCCAGTTGCTCCACCAAAGCCGCTTCCCACACTGGTCCTTCAGGTAATGCGATTCCGCCAATTTGGTCATGCACGACAATTCGCTCCATACGGCTGCCTACAGGCGCATGGCTTTTATTTAACAAGTGCTGATAGCCCTTAGGATTGCTTTCCATATCATCAAACGCTTGGACAAGCACCTTTTTTCGGGTTTCGACATCCTCTACGACCTCATGCTCATACAGACGCACAAACGCTTGTACTTGTTCTTGTTGTTGCTCCACAATCGTTAGACCGTTGTAATACGCTTCGACCGTAGTACTTAAATTAACACGGATCTCCTCGCCTCCGTGCTGAGTGCTCAAGATCATTTCATTGTTCGAGTACGAGACTCCGTTTTCTGCATTCAGCGCATTCAACAATTCATGGATACTGTGGCTATGACCAATTTCACTCATGACTTCCTGCAATTCCTTTTCTAACGCCTGCCAATGGCCAGATAATTTTTCGCCATGTTCAATTAAGAGCAACAAAAAAGCCAAGTCACTTCCTAATAGTCCACTTCCTCCATCTCGCATTAAATGCGGATATTCTTTATACACATCTTCAAGATGCTCATAATCATTAAGGATTTCCAAAGACTCGGTCAATCCATTCAATTCTTTGACAATGTTGTCTTTCGAAGCCTCATCAATGTAGCCAGCCTCAACCAAATACCCGAACACCTCTTCAGCCGAATCGTTTAAGCCTTGAACTGTCTCTATGATCGGCCCTATGTTCCGCTGGAATTGTTTGATATGGTCAAACTCTGTCAATGCCTTGCTTAACAAATCAAAAGCTTGTGGAATTTTCGCCCCTACTTGCCCAAGCGCATGGGAACGAGCCATCTCTCCCCGCATAAAGGCAGGGTACTCATCTAAATCAATCGTTTCCGATTCCATTAACTTTTGAAAATCAGCTTGCAACTCGCTAACATCATCAAACACCGTCCGTTTGAGACCCGTCATGTCTTCTAGCACTCCAAGTGCACCATCTACCCCATCAGTTACATACGCATCAGCGGCCGGCATAAAAATCGTTTGCCACTTAGCGATTTCCTCATCTGGCAAATTGGCAAAAAGCGGCGACAGCCCTGCATAATTTTTGTTCGTTACAATCCCCTCTTTCGCGTCGATCGGAACCGTCACAAATCCTCGCGTATTTTCCATCAACGCATAAAGGGGGTCATTAATCGAACGAAGTTGGTAAATGGAACCGGTGTCGATTTTTTCTTCTATGTACTCGATGGCAAATTGTTCGAATTCATGAGGGGGAAGGGTGTAGATGGCATTTTTGTTTGTTCTTGGTAGATTGAAGTTTTGATTGACTTCTCTATAAAAATGGTCATCAATATTGTAAAGTTGATATGCATTTATTTGCGCGCCATTAACCCCATAAATCTTGTCAAAACTTTCATTCAACACTTGAGCCGTTAAATTATTATTATTGGCGAGCGAGTGACCTAGACCGACTGTCAACATTTCTTCATCGTTTATATTAAACGCCCTTTTTGCTTCATCAACAAAAGTATCGGTATCAATTGCCTGAGATGCGTCTTTTCCTTGGAACAGGCCAATCGCATTATACAGCCAATCCCCCTGATCATTAGAGCCTTGTGATATTACGTAAAGCTGATTGATGTTTTTCTCTTCGTTCTCAAAATAAATTGCTGTTCCATCGTAATCTGATTCCAAATCGTTACTTTCATTTGAAGTGTACACTTTCATGTCTGCTGGGAGCTCTTCGCCCGTTTCCTCTATATAAATTCGCCGCACTTCTTTTTCAAATTCCTCTTTTGACATTCCATCTTTCATCTTGTATTCCAACTGAGTAATACGAAGCCAAACTTCGTCTTTTTTTAATAATTCGTCATTCGTCATCCGTCTCGCCTCCGTTGCCACGAGTTCCGGAAAACTGAATGGATTTCACCCATTCAAGAGCAAATTCTTTTTCCTTTTCTAGATTAATCTCACATCCATCAGCTTGTTTGTTTACGCAGCTAACATCGTACACAAATTCTATAACCTGGGGGGCTTGTTTTATAGAGACTTTATATCCCATTACAACATATTCATTTGTGGCCATTTTTTTTATTCCGTAAAATATCGTACCCTCTTCTTCTTCAACTTCATTCCATTCTTCTTCAAATTCCCATCTCCACCTTAAATTATCTAAGATACGTTCAGGTTTTTTAGCGTTTCCTCCATACTGGTATTGAAAATTCCCTGTATATCCTCGATTTTCATTTTTATTTTCATAGGAAATTCTAAGCTTTTCATAATGGTCCCCATCCACACCAGATGCGTTGTCCATAAACACAGCCTCTTCTGGAAACCATATTGTAAAGGCGTCAATTTTTGAACGCATTAAATAAAAGCCTTCCGCTACTGGCTCTGTCGACACCATCAGTTCTCGGGAATACTCATTTTGAAACGCATCAATTTGCGGCAAATCTGCCGGGTCCATTTCTGCTGGTGTTTTTTCTGTTTCTTCTTCTGGTGAGCTATCCATTTGGCCACATCCTCCTACTATCAAGGCAATAACAATTGCCAACAATATCTTGCTTTTGACCATTCTACTCGACTCCTTAGGCCTCACTACCGCTTTTTTATCATTCTTAACATAATTATGAAAATAGCGACACCTACATAAGGCCTGTGATATTTTCCCTATTTATGTTACTAGAAAGCAATTGGAGAGAAAAAACTACTAGATTCTGCTTTCTTATCGGTCTGTCTTTTTAATCGTTTGTCATTCGCCATCGGTCTCATCTCCATTACTACGGGTTCCGGAAAACTGGATCGACTTCATCCACTGAAGAACATACTCTTCTTCCTCTTCAAAATCCATCTGGCAACTTTCGGCTTCTTCATCAACACAAGAAGAGATATAAAGAAATTCGATTCCTTGAGGCGCTTCTTGGGATGATACTTTATAGCCCATAAAAACATGATTTTGATGCCCTTTAAAATCCTCTATTGTATATCCATAGTATATGCGTCCATTTTCATCATCAATTTCTTTCCATTCTTCCTCATAACTCCAGCGATTCCGTAAATTATCCAACAACCAGTCTGGCCTTTCAGCATACCCACTGTAATTGTATTGAAAATCAATCAAGTATCCCCGATTTTCCTCTTCACTTTCATAAGCAAAACTAATTTTTTCATAGTGGTCCCCATCCACACCAGAAGCATTGTCCATAAACACAGCCTCTTCTGGAAACCATATTGTAAAGGCGTCAATTTTTGAACGCATTAAATAAAAGCCTTCCGCTACTGGCTCTGTCGACACCATCAGTTCTCGGGAATACTCATTTTGAAACGCATCAATTTGTGGCACATCTGCAGGATCCATTTCCGCTGGCGTTTTTTCTGCTTCTTCTTCTAGTGAGCTATCCATTTGGCCACATCCTCCTACCAGCATGGAAAGAACAACCACCAGCAATAGCTTGCTTTTGTTCATTCTGCTCAACTCCTTAAAAATCTCTTATCTCAATTCACGCACTTCTATTAATTGCGATCACGAAAAAAGGCTAACGTCATCTTCATACCCCTAAATATTACCATACATTCATCCTTCAGAAAGGCTTTCCAGCAATACCTATACACATTGTTACATGTTGAGTCGAAAAAAATGGTGCGGGTCTCCTAGGCATGTTATGTTTGCTTCGGGCCCGCACCATTTTCACAGTGCTACGTATTTTTTATTTGTGCTTTTTCTCTATCATACACCCTATCAGGTCACTTGAAGGTGTCCGGCAAGGTTTTCTTTATATGCCGGTCGAACAATGCCATGCTCCGTAATAATGGCTGTAATTAACGCGTTGTCTGTTACGTCAAAAGCTGGGTTGTATGTCTTTACAGCCGGTGGCGCCATCGGCTGTTCATACCAAGAATCGGTTATTTCTATACCTGAACGCTCTTCAATTTCAATGTCCGCTCCTGTTCGACAGCTCCAATCAATGGTGGATGTGGGTGCACAGACGTAAAAGGGGATGCCGTAATGGTTGGCGAGTATCGCTAATCCTGACGTGCCGATTTTATTTGCTGTGTCCCCATTAGCAGCGACTCTGTCACAGCCGACAAGTACAGCATTAATTTTGCCTTGCTGCATAACAATTGACGCCATATTATCACAAATTAATGTCACATCAATGTTCGCTTGCTGAAGTTCCCAAGCGGTAAGCCGTGCTCCTTGAAGGAGTGGTCGTGTTTCATCAGCATACACACGAAAGGAATAGTTTTGTTCATTCCCAAGAAAAAGTGGTGCAAGGGCAGTTCCATATTTTGCTGTTGCAATGCCACCTGCATTACAGTGGGTTAAGATCCCATCTTCTTTTTTTAGTAGTGTAAGGGTATGCCTGCCAATGGCTTCGCAAACTTGTGCATCTTCTGTACGAATGGCTTCCGCTTCTTCACGAACCGCTTGTAGTACGTCTTCTACTCTTCCCCACGACTGCTGAACAATCTTCTCCAACCGTTCTAGCGCCCATGCCAAGTTTACCGCAGTCGGACGAGATGAAAGAAGGTATGCTTTTACATTAGCAAACGTATGCCGAAGCTCAGCAACTGTAACGTAAGGATGCCGGACGAGTTCCACGTAGGCACCATAAGCCGCGGCAATCCCGATAGCTGGTGCTCCTCTCACTTGCAAGGCAACAATGGCTTGCCAAACATCTTCTTGTGTTGTTAATGTTCGATACACGATTTCGCCTGGCAGAAGCGTTTGATCAAGGATGACGAGTGTATCTTCACTCGTTAACTTAACTGATTGAATGGTTGACATAGCTTCCGACTCCTCTAATCGCTTCGACAATCCCATGACCTGTTTGATAATCGCTACGATTTAAAATAAACGTCTTTCCTAGGGTTAAGCATGCGATTTCAGCTTCACTACGGGCTTGACTGTCTGCGATACTTGTTAGGTCCACGACTTTTGCAATGCCAATGATTCGGCGACATAGTTCCAAACCTACAACCGCTACCGCATCTTCTAAAACACTTTGTAAGTAGTGTTCTAGAAACCCTTCATAGTGAGCCACTCTTTCTGTTGTTTTCTCCTGAAACGCCGTAATAAACTTCTTTCTAAACTGATCAACTAATGTTTCAATTGTGTGTAGAAGATAGTCTTGAAATGCTTCTTCCCCTTCACTTGTGTAGACACTGTTCGTATACGCAAAAATAAAGTTTGCGATAATGTTGCCAATGTCATAGCCAGCTGGTCCATAAAAAGCAAATTCAGGGTCAATGACTTTTGTTTCTAATGATGTAACAAAAATGGAGCCTGTATGTAAATCACCATGGAGTAACGCTTGCGCATTCGTCAGGAACTGGAATTTAAGCTTCGCTGTTTCCAGAGCTAATTGTCGATCTCCCCAAATTTCTTTTTCAACAAAAGACTTTGTTCCTTGAAAAACATCGTTTCGTGGATGTGGAAAAAAAGGTTCCGTGTAAACAAGATCTTCTGTAATTTCGCATAATTCTGGATTTGTATAGGATTTTACTAGTTCTTTTTTTGCTTTGTGATCCAGAACAAGATCAGACGTTGACACAAGGGTTTCCACAAGAAATGTTGAGAGGTGTTCAGCGAGCTGAGGGAATTGTTGTCTGTTTAATAAAGCGGTTCGTAAGATTGTAAAATCCGATAAATCTTCCATAACGACGCAGTTCTTGTCCCGATCATAATGGTATACTTTCGGTACAAACCCAGGAGCGAGCTTCCCTTGCAACCGAAGTATATCCGTCTCTATTCGATTGCGATCTGGAGAGACAACGAATTCATCCGAAAGACGCGAAACCGGTCCTGCTTGCTTAACAATTAATGACTGCTTACTCTCTTCATCATGCACACGAAACACATAATTTAAGTTACCATCTCCAATTTCCTTGCAGACAAGGCGAGCATCCTTATTAAAAAAACCAAACGCTTCTTTTACATACGTAACCACTTCTGTTTCTGTCATAATGGCTGCCGGCCATTCTTGTTTCGTCATCGTTTTTCCTCCTCATTCGTTTGCTTGTATCAACTCTCCTTGCACCTAACACCATCATTTCATATAAAAAGCCTCTTTCATGTACAAGAAAGAGGCGGTAGCATACATAGTCCGTCTCTTATCTCTCAGGTGATTTAACCTGTTGGATGTAGCACCGTGCCTTGCACCTTCTAAGAGGTTTCCATAAAATGGTATATGGACGGTCGGTTGCTGGGCGTCAAAGGGCCAAATCCCTCAGCCAACTCTCGATAAGAGCAATATTTTATTGTGTTGGGAGTAATCATAAAATGCAGCTCCGTTATTTGTCAATACTCTTTTTTCAAAAAATACAAACGGTTTACAAAAGAACGGCCTATTGGAATCGTTTTACGAAAGACGAAAAAAAGATTGACGTGCCACCAGAACCCTGTCATAATCTATTCCAACGATTCTTAATTGAATGAAAGATACAACTCTTATAAAGAGCAGGTGGAGGGACGAGCCCGTTGAAGCCCGGCAACCTGTTTCAGTCGCTAGACTGATTCAAGGTGCTAATTCTCTCGCGCATTGTGCGTGGCAGATAAGAGGACACGACTTTTGTTGTATACACGCGACACGTCCTCTTCCTCATACGAAGGGGACGTTTTTATTTGTAAGCATAACGAAAGGGGCTATTTCGATGAGCGATGTGACAGCGACTTATCTTGTTCCAAGTGGTGGAGATTTACATAAAAAAGCAGAAAACATTGCTCTTGGACTAACGGTTGGTTCATGGACGAACTTGCCAACACTTGAAAAGCAACAACTTCACAAGCATAAAGGTGTGGTTGTAGATGTTCAAGACGACGGTAAAAGTGGAATTCTTACAGTGCGCTACCCCTCAGCCAATTTCAGCCATGACATTCCCGCTATTTTAACAACCGTTTTTGGGAAACTGTCATTAGATGGCACCATTAAGCTCATTGATCTCTCGTTTAGCGAAGATGTTGCTAGCCAATTCCCCGGACCATCCTTTGGAATAGAAGGTATTCGTGAGCTAATTGGTGTTTATGACCGTCCGCTCGTCATGAGTATTTTTAAAGGAATGATCGGCAAGGGTCTGGATGAATTTGAACAACAGCTTTATGCGCAAGCCTGTGGCGGCGTTGACCTTGTTAAAGATGATGAAATTTTGTTTGATAACCCTCTTACGCCGTTTGAAGAGCGTGTTAAACGAGGAAAACGCATACTCGACCAAGTTGAACAGGAAACCGGCAAGCGGGTATTATACGCTGTTAATCTAAGTGGCCGTACCTATGAATTACGAGAAAAAGCACGTCAAGCTAAGCAGCTCGGTGCATCAGCACTCTTGCTTAATGTGTTCGCTTATGGACTAGATGTGCTACAAGCCCTCGCAGAAGATCCTGACATTCAACTACCGATTATGGCTCATCCAGCAGTATCTGGAGCATTAACGGCTTCAGATGAGTATGGCATTTCTAACAAAGTATTGCTAGGTACACTGTTACGGGCGGCAGGCGCTGACCTTGTCCTATTTCCATCCCCATACGGAAATGTTGCCCTAAAGAAAAAGGAAACAACGGCAATCGCATCTGCTTTAACTGAATCAACGGTTTATCGCCCTTCTTTTCCTGTTCCATCCGCAGGAATTCATCCAGGGCTTGTTCCTCAATTGGTTGAAGATTTCGGAAAAGAATCTGTTATTAATGCTGGAGGCGGTGTTCACGGGCATCCTCATGGTGCTGCCGCTGGTGCAACAGCTTTTCGTCAAGCTATTGATGCAGTTTTAACCAATTCCCAGTTAACCGATGCCGCCTATAAAAAGACTGAACTCGCGGCAGCTCTTGAACAGTGGGGAGGAAAAGGATGACGCAACGCCAACCTGTCCTATTCTGTGATTTTGATGGAACCATAACAACGAAAGACAACATCATGGCCATTATGGCTGCTTTTGCTCCACCAGAATGGGAAGAGATAAAAAATGACATACTCGCGCAAAAGCGTTCCATTCGCTCTGGTGTTGGCGACATGTTTCATTTAATTCCTTCTTCAAAAAAAGAAGCGATTCGTGCATTCGTTCAACAAGCAACCATTCGTTCTGGATTTGCCGACTTTGTCGATGAAACCAACCGTCAAAATATTCCCCTTCACATTGTCAGCGGCGGAATTGATTTTTTTGTAGAGCCGATGTTGAAGGCGTACCCATTAAACGGAGAGCTCTATTGCAATGGCAGCGATTTTAGTGGTGACACAATTCACATTACGTGGCCCCATGCCTGTGACCAACATTGCGGAAATGACTGCGGTTGCTGCAAACCATCTATTTTACGTCAGTACCCAGAAGATTCCTATTATCGAATTGTTATTGGGGATTCCATAACCGATCTTGAAGCAGCAAAAATCGCCGACCATGTTTTTGTATGTGGGGACTATCTGGAAGACAAATGCAAAGCTCTTCAGCTCCCTTATACGCGCTTTGAACAGTTCCATACCGTTGTAGATGCCTTACAAACATTAGGAGTGACGCGATGACTACTGGACAACTTTCTCTTACACAAAAATGGGATGAATTAGCAGCCATTAAAGATGAGCTTGCTGAACGGGATTGGTTTCCTGGTACGAGTGGAAATTTGTCCATCAAAGTATCCACTGATCCTCTCACTTTTCTTGTGACAGCTAGTGGAAAGGACAAACGTAAGCGAACATCTGAAGACTTTCTTCTTGTTGGTAAAGATAGCCAACCAGTTCAAACAACACCATTAAAACCATCAGCTGAAACAGTGCTTCACCAACGCATTTATGAGCAAACGGATGCAGGGTGCTCCCTTCACATCCACACGGTTGATAACAACCTTATTTCCGATCTTTACGGGGACAAAGGTGAGATTGTTTTTCGAAACCAAGAGCTTATTAAAGCCTTTCAAATTTGGGAGGAAGACGGTGCATTAACGGTTCCGATTGTTGAAAATTACGCCGATCTTACTAAGCTTGCAGATGCCGTTGCCAATCGAATTCACCCTGGCATTTATGGGGTGTTAATTCGTAACCATGGCATTACTGCGTGGGGACGAAATGGATTTGAAGCTAAAAAACATTTAGAAGCCTTTGAATTTTTATTTTCATATCAACTAAAAAAAGAGCTGTTGGCACGTTAACTACGTCGCCTAGTATCTACTTTGAGGAGGAATGGACAATGGCAACAATCGTTATTCGAGACACAGAGGAAATCATTAAAGGACAAGAAGCAGTACAAGCTTTTCTAGACAGTCAAGACGTCCTATATGAACAGTGGGACCCGGCAAAATTACCGAGTAGCCTACAAGGAAACTGCCAAATCAGTGATGAGGACAAAGCACAAATTTTAACTACGTATGATGCCGATATTCGGTCCCTTGCTGAACGCCGCGGCTACAAAAAGTGGGACGTTATCGCATTAAACGAACATACACCTGATTTAGAGGCGCTCCTGAAAAAGTTTGAACAGGTACATACCCATACCGAAGACGAAGTTCGTGCTATTACCGCAGGCTCAGGAAGCTTTGTCATAAAAGGGACTGACGTTGGGTACTTCGATGTCCAGCTAGAGCCAGGTGATGTGATTAGCGTTCCCGTAGATACACCACACTTCTTCACCCTGTCTGACGAACGTCAAGTCGTTGCAGTGCGTCTTTTCATTGATCCCGAGGGTTGGGTTGCGCACAAGTATGATGACCCTGCCTTTAGCAGAACTAACTAATCATTAAAGATTTATTCTGGCTTATGGCATTTTTGTCTTAAGCCCTATTTTTTGGAGGGGTAATGATGACCCAATTTGAACAATCAACACTTTTACAAGGCCTTCCCGACCAATTTTTTGCCCGCTTAACAGCGACTGTAAGAAAGCACCTAGCACAAGGTCACGACATTATAAATTTAGGTCAGGGCAATCCTGATTTACCGACGCCAGACTTTATCGTTGAATCGCTCCAGCAAGCGGCAAGTGAGCCACATTTTCACCAATATTCGCCTTTTAGTGGTCATCTGTTTCTAAAAGAAGCTGTCGCTACATTTTATAAACGTGAATACAACGTTACCATCGATCCAGAAACGGAAGTAGCCGTCCTTTTCGGTGCCAAAACGGGGCTTGTAGAAATTAGCCAATGCTTGCTAAATCCAGGAGATGTTGCGCTTCTACCAGATCCAGGCTATCCTGATTACACGTCCGGTATTGCATTGGCGCAAGCTCAAGCGTCACTCTTTCCGTTGCTTGCGGAAAATGACTTTTTACCAGACTACAGGTCCATCTCAAAAGAAACAGCCGAACGAGCTAAGCTCTTGTTTTTAAATTATCCAAATAACCCAACTGCTGGCGTCGCCACACACGATTTCTTCGAAGAAACGGTCCGGTTTGCATCAGCGAATAACATTTGTGTTGTTCACGATCTTGCATACGGTGCGATTGGTTATGATGGTGTGAAACCGCCGAGCTTTTTACAAGCTGCTGGCGCAAAAGAAACCGGCGTCGAAATGTACACTCTCTCAAAAACATATAATATGGCTGGCTGGCGTGTTGGTTTCGCGGTTGGAAATGCGTCGGTAATAAAGTCTATTAATTTGCTACAAGATCACCTATACGTCAGTCTCTTCGGTGCTATTCAGCAAGCTGCAGCAACCGCACTTTTATCCGATCAAAACGAAGTAAAAGAACTAGTTGCCCGCTACGAAAAACGGCGAGATGTCTTTATTAGCGGATTAAGACGCATTGGTTTAGAAGTGGACGCACCAAAAGGCTCCTTCTTCGTTTGGATGCCTGTACCAACTGGGTTTACTTCTGAATCGTTCGCTGACTATTTACTAAAAGAAGCACATCTCGTTGTAGCACCTGGAAATGGATTCGGTCAATATGGCGAAGGCTATGTTCGAATTGGACTACTAGCGGAGGAAGATCGATTAGAAGAAGCCATTAATAGAATGGCGAAGCTACGTTTTGCATCCATTAAATAATGAAGAAATAAGAGACTGGGAGAGTTCTTCGGTCTCTTATTATCATTGCTACGATTGTCCCTTAGCATTCTCTCTATCGTTTTGACAATCTACGGATCGAAACATTATACTAGTTTTTCGGAATATATTTTGAAAAAGGAGTCTTATTTATGGAGGCAAACAAAGAGACAGATAACAACAAGCAGTACACAACGCGCAACTTGGTCGGACTATTCTTAGGTCCTCTATTCTTTGCCTTAGTTTATTTCCTCATTCCTGAAAGCGTTTTATCCCATGAACCGAAAATCGTATTAGGGGTAACCCTTCTCGTTGCGACATACTGGGTAACAGAGCCAATCCATATGGCAGTAACGTCTCTACTTCCTCTCGTTTTATTTCCTGCATTTAATGGAGTCGAGATCGGTTCAATTGCACCAGCATATGGCAGCTCCGTAATTTTCATGTACGGTGGTGGTTTTGTCATTGCTCTTGCCATTCAAAAATGGAATCTACATAGACGCATCGCGTTAAATATTATTAAGATGATTGGAACGAAAAGCAACCGAATCATTCTCGGTATCTTAATCGCAACCGCTGCCATTTCCATGTTCGTATCAAATGCTGCGACCGCATTGATGATGCTTCCTGTTGCAATCGCTTTAATTAACGAAGTGAAAGATAAAAACATCCTTAAAGGTCAGAATTTCGACTATTTCTCAAAAGGCATACTACTAGCAGTCGCCTATGCAGCTACAATCGGTGGACTGGCAACCCTTGTTGCAGCAGTCCCGAATGCCTTACTTGCAGGGATCGCATCCTCTCAGCTTGATCGTACTGTAACGTTTGCTGAATGGTTATTATTCGCGAGTCCAGTAGCCATCATCTTACTGATTGTTGTTTATTTTTATTTAACAAAAATACAATTCAAAGTAGATTCAAATGATGAAGATACAGAAAGTACAATGGCCTTTATTAAAGAAGAAATAACGAAACTAGGAAACTTTACATCCGATGAGAAAAAAGTGGCTGTCGTATTCGGCATTACAGTCTTACTATGGACATTGTCTCCATTTGTTTCCGCCCTTGGGTTTATTCCTGGTCAAATTGGTGAGTTTTTTGACAATCTCAATGATGCCACCATTTCCGTATTTGGTGCTGTCTTACTATTCTTTCTCCCTAGTTCGAGAAAAGGTGAGCGTGTGCTCGAATGGACAGATATGAAAGACCTCCCATGGGGAATTCTCATTCTATTTGGTGGCGGAATGTCCATCGCAGCCGCTTTTGGAGAATCTGGGTTGAATGAATCAATTGGAGATTTGCTTCAAATGCTTCAAGGGATGCAATACATTTTCGTCCTATTGCTTTTAGTCGTATTTGTACTCGGGATTACAGAGATTCTCTCCAATACGGCCGTTTCAAATTTAATTCTACCACTTACTGTCGGACTCGGTATCGCCTTAGGTGTTGATCCTCTACCTCTTATGGCTGCCGCTGCACTAGCTGCTGGTTCCTGTTATATGCTCCCAGTTGCTACACCTCCGAATACAGCTGTATTTAGCGCCGGCTATCTCGCTGTCGGTGATATGGCGAAAGCTGGTGTATGGCTCAACATCGTCTCTATTATCGTCATTACCGGAGCCGTGTACTTCTGGATGCCAATTGTGTTTGGATTATAAACTTGAAAACCCCTACTTTAAAAGTGGGGGTTTTTATCTAGAAATTTACTTGTACAGTCATACCGAGAGGGATACATAGCTCGGATGATATGGTCATCATTCTAATTCGTGCACTCTATAATCCACGCACTCACATAGAGTGCGACACGATGCAGCTGCTTACTTCTTGACTAAGTGCTTTATTTCAATCCACGCACTCACATAGAGTGCGACTAGGTTTTTGGCAAGATGCTTCACTTGTCGGCAAATTTCAATCCACGCACTCACATAGAGTGCGACAGCGAAAAAAGGCTTAAAACTACCTTTTCCTATTAAATAGTAACACAAATTGAATAAGAAAAAGCACCCACACTCAACATCCGTTACATACTTTTACATATTCATCCAAAAAAATGGTGCGGGTCTTCTAGGGATTTTATGTTCGCTTCGGGTTCGCACCTATTAAAAGAAGAGGGCGATTCACTAGACAACGTCGTAAGCTAATTCATGAAGCAGTAGGACTATTAAGAGTTTCTTTATCGTTTATAACCCTATATTCTGACCTAACCTTCCTTTCCCTTACATGTTCAATTGATCACGGTCCATCGCAACACCATAATAGGCGGCAACTTCTTCTAATTCACTGACTACCGCTTCGGATAATGGAATACCCTCTTTTAGTCGCTTTGCCTTTTCCATATCTTCGAGTTCGCCTGGTAAAAAAATCTCTTCGACTCCATCTGCACGAGGGTTCGCTTTTATTTCTGTTGCCATCTGTGCGATGCGCTGTTTAAATTCGTCCAGTTCTACAAAAAGGTCTGCTTTATAGACGAGGAAGAACTGCCCTACATCCTGTTCTTCCTTCTCATAAAGACTTCCGAGATGTGGACCAAAGCTGGCACCTGTCATCAAAGCAGAAAGTACTTCTACAAAGAAGGCAAGTCCGTATCCTTTTGGGCCTCCGACAGGGAGCACGGTTCCACCATCAAGGGCAGTAGCCGGGTCTTCGGTGGGTTGCCCGTCTTTCGACACGGCCCAGCCAAGAGGAATGCTCTGATTATTTTTTTTGGCTAAGCGTATTTTCCCTCTAGCAACCACACTTGTTGCCATATCAAAAACGATTGGTTCCGCGCTAGCTACAGGCATTCCATAAGCAAAAGGGTTCGTTCCGAAAAAAGCAGCTTTTCCTCCCCATGGCGCCATGCTTGGTGGGGCATTTGTTACGGCGATGGCAACACAGTCATGCTTTGCTGCGTACGAAACATAATCAGCCAGCATACCGCAATGGTTTGAACGTTTAATTCCTACAATGCCAAGACCTGTTGCTTGTGCCTTTTTTACCGCTAGCTGAATGGCATCTGTTGCGAGTAAAATGCCCATATGATTTTTACCATTTATTAAGCAACTAGACGGTAAATCTCTTTCAATCTCATATTCTTTCCCTACATTTATCATTCCTGATCGTGCACGTTCAATATATGTTTTCACTCGACTAACACCATGAGAATCGACACCTCTTAAATTCGCTAGAACGAGATGAGCAGCTAACGTATGGGCTTGTTCATATTCAAAGCCAGCCTTTTGAAACAGAGTTGTGACCAGTTCCTGGAGTGAATCTTTATTTACTTGCATGGTATTCACCTGCTTTACTAGCCTGATGCTTCACTTTCATTTCATCAATAACATCTTGCCAAGTAGAAGGGCGCTTTCCTTTAAAAGATTGACGCAATCCAAGCTGGCTAACGTAGTCAAGTTTTGTTTTACTTGCCTGAGTCATCACACTATTTATAGAAAATTGGTCTAATAGTTCAAGAGAGCCTTCAAGCTCAATGCTTCGTCTCTCGGAATGAATGGAAGTCCCTGTTACGAGCTGGTTGACTAACTGCTCAAACGGCACGGCCTCCATTGTCTCTTTAATGGAAGCCAAAACTTGATCTTCCACTTTTAACTCTCTCGATGCCTCCATTAATTCGATTAACAGGGCAGCCGTTCCTTTCATATAAATGCTACGCATTAGTTTAATAGAAGAGGCATCTCCAGCTTGTTCACTAACGACTGTAATGTTCATCCCGTATGGGTCCATTCGCTTTTTGAACTCATGTGCCCCATCGCCGCTTATAAACATAGGTACTTTATGTTGATTGACGGTAAGGGGTCCAAGCATAGCGGCATCTACACTTTTCCCGTTTGACTTTGCTACTTTCTCGGCGATCGTTTTTTTAACGGTTGGACTTGATGCTGATACATCAACATATAAATGCGACGCTGTTAAACAGTCCTCTACAGCTTCACAAGCGGCTAAAGCAAATTGTGCCGGAACCGCTGCGATGAGTAAGGATCTTTTCATTGCGACTTCTTTTGCATCAGCACAAGGTACTACCCCTACTGCTGTCATTTTTTCTTTAATGATATGGCTCATGTCTTGTTCGATCAATAATGGATCATACGCGATGATTCCTGTTACGCCTTCTTGTGTCAATCCTTTTGCCATTTCATATGCGGCTTCTCCAAATCCAATAAATCCGATCATTTCACCACTCCTATCTTGTTTTACTTACAAAAAAGGCTTTATCTTCTCTTTCAGCCAGCTTGGTTCAATCGTCCGTTCATTTCCGCCGTTGATTCGATCTTCCTTAAAAGCAGCAATTTCTTTTAAACGCTTTTCCTCATATGCCTGCTTTTTTTCTGCTTTTTGAAACACGGCTTTAATCATTTGCTTTGGTACTACCGTAACACCATCATCATCTCCTACGATTAAATCCCCTGGCTGAACAGACACACCTCCACAAGAAACTGGGCTATTCAATTGACCTGGCCCCTCTTTGTATGGGCCGTTCGGAACGAAACCTTTCGCAAAAATAGGTAAGTCTAGCTTTTGTAAATCTGAGCGATCCCGAACTAAGCCGTCAATGACAATTCCTTCTAACCCTAAAGCTTCTGCGGCGGCAGCCATCAGTTCACCCATGTATGCATTTTTGGTATGCCCTTTTCCATCCGCAACAAGCACATAGCCTGGAGCGCCTTTATAAATCGCTTCATGCAAAAACAAATTATCTCCTGGTTTCATCGACACAGTCACTGCCGCTCCCACCATCTGATAACCCTGAGCGACAGGGCTAATATCATACGACATCGTATTGGCTCCATCCATCGCGTCGGCAAGGAGTGAACTGTTTAGTTTTCTTGCTCTTGCGATAATGTCTGGCGAGAATACTTCTGGATCGTCATTACATGGATTCATCTAAATCCTTCCTTTTCGTTTTCTTTTTAAATTTATTAAGGTTTGGTAGAATAACCGATAGTGCCGCAAGCAACAGGAGTCCTACTACGACTGGATTCCCAAAAAACACCATCCAATCCCCTCTAGAAATGGTTAACGCCATTCGGAAATTCTCTTCAAGTAAATCTCCTAGCACAAATGCTAGAATAAAAGGAGCCGCTGGAATTTTTAAAGATTTCATGACAAAACCAACAATGCCGAAGAGTAAAAGCAAATACAAATCAAAAGTGCTAAAACTAATTGCATAGACCCCCATCATACAAAGCGTTAGTACAAGTGAGATTAATAAAGGACGAGGAATCTTTAATAGTTTTGCGATATAAGGTATTAAAGGCAAGTTCAAAATAATTAAGATAATATTCCCTAAATACATACTCGCAATAATTCCCCAAAATAATGCTGGTTCTTCTTGCACAAGCAACGGACCTGGCTGAACCCCTAATACGAGAAAGGCTCCAAGTAGAACCGCAGTTGTTCCTGACCCTGGTATACCTAAGCTTAAAAGTGGTACAAACGAACCTGTAGAAGCAGCATTCGTGGATGTCTCTGGAGCCGCCAAACCTTTGGCAGACCCTTTTCCGAATTCTTCTGGATTTTTGGAAATTCGCTTCTCTGAAACATAGCTCATGAACGAAGCAATGGTAGCCCCTGCCCCCGGTAGGATACCGATTAGAAATCCAAGGATGGAATGCCTCCCCATTGGCCCACTAATTTCTTTTAAATCTTTTTTCGACAACCGAATAGAACCGATATTGGAAAGCTTTTCAAACGAACGATCTCGTCGGTTAATAATAAGATAGGTTACTTCCGCCATAGCAAACAATCCAAGCGCAATAACTAGAAAATCGACACCTTCTAACAAGTTGACATTTCCAAACGTAAAACGGTTCGTACCTGTTTGTGCATCAATCCCGATGGTCACAGCCATAAACCCTAAAACCGCAGAAATAAAAGCACGTATGGATGATCCATCAGAAAGACTAGCTATAGCCGTCATCCCAAGTAGCATAAGCGCAAAGTATTCAGCTGGTCCAAATGAGACGGCCAGTCCAGCTAGCACTGGTGCAAATAACATTAAAAAGATAGCCGCGACGGTTCCACCTACGAAGGATGCTATCGCTGCAATGGCTAACGCTTTTCCAGCCTCTCCCCTTTGTGCCATTGGATAGCCATCAAACGTTGTCGCCACTGTACTTGCTGCACCAGGTGTGTTTATTAAAATAGAAGAAGTTGAACTACCAAAAATAGAACCATAGTACACCCCTGCCATCATCACTAGCGCAAACGTTGGATTCATTCCATATGTAATGGGAATCATAACGGCAATGGCCGTTATTGGACCTAGTCCCGGCATAATGCCAATGGCCGTTCCAATTAAAACCCCAAGGGCAACGAATAAAATGCCTTCCCAACTGTATGCGACTTGAAACCCTTCAATAATTCCACTAAAGCCTCCCATAGGGTAGCTCCTTTCTGACCATTAAATTGGCAATATACCACTCGGCAAAGCAATCATTAAATAGCGTGTAAACAAAAAGTAAAAAGCCACTGGAAAGAGTACGGCAACAATGCCGTTTGTTACATGTTTTTTATAGCCTAAGAGGAGAGAGCAGATAAAGATAAAACAAACAGTCGTAATGACAAAGCCAACTGGCTCCAACAACAGAATATACAAAAGCATTAAAAGAACGACTGGCACAATGACTTTCAAATCATCTTTCGCTATATAGATTTTGGCTCCCTCTTCGTCTTTAGAGAAAAAGAGAATAACGGAAAACAGTGCGAGCAAGCCACCTAATAGGAGTGGGAAAATGTCAGCATCAATTAAAATGTATTCATACTTAGGTAGTAGCCAAGTTGCTAGCAAATAACCAATGGCTAGTATAAACAAAGGAATGCTTATTTTCTGGTTCATTGTCATTGTTCTCACCTTCCTTTCACTTCGCTAATAACCCTAGTTTTTCCATAATAGCGCTGTTCGTCTCTACTTCTTGTCGGATAAATTCTGTGTATTCTTCGCTCCCCATAAACAAATCGTCCCATCCAAATTGTTTTCGAATGGCAGCAAACTGTTCAGACTCGCTAATGTCTCTCATAACTCCCTCGTAATAAGCAACTTGCTCATCTGTCATATCACCTGGTCCATATACACCCCTCCAGTTGACGAAGACCGTATCGTAGCCTTGCTCAACAGCTGTTGGAAAACTCGCTAATTGTTCAGAATCAAGACGCTCTTCTGATAATACAGCTAAGATCTTTATATTCCCCGCTCGATGTTGTGCAACAGCACCGCTACCTAGCTTTGAACTCAAGACATCTACTGTTCCGTTTAATAGAATGGGAAGACCACCGCTTGACTGATCGGTTACGTACGTAATCTCTTCCATCGGAATGCCTGCTTCCATTGCGAGTGATATAAACTGAACATGATCAAATCCACCTGGCGTATTCCCGCCAACTACCGTAATAGATTCAGGGTTCTCTTTATAATCTTGTAAAAACTCATCTAATGTTTCCCATGGAGCATCTGCACGAACAGCGATAATGCCATAGTCAGCAGCAAGATTAGCGATAGGAGTCATATCATCCCAGTTGTAATCAGAATTACCGGCAAGCATTGAAAAAACCATTGTCGTCGATGTTGAAAAAATATGATGGGGATCGTTTACATTTTGTATGTACGCCCATCCCACAGCCCCTGTTCCACCAGGCTTGTTAACCACTCCAATCGTTTGATCCATTAACCCTTGTTCCATAATAGCGTTCGATACAACTCTGGCGAATGTATCCCACCCACCTCCAGCACGAGCAGGTGCCACCATTTCAACTGGTTTCTCAGGCTTCCATTCCGATGTTTCAGTATCTACCGTCCCCTCATTACTACAACCAACAACAACTAGTACCAACATAAACAATGCCAAAGAAATGGGTAATCGTGGTTTCATACTATCCCTCCTTCAATCATTAAATCGCTTTCATAAAAAATCGCACCTACTGGAAACGCTTACAATAAAATCCAAAAAGAATGATCGGTTTTTTTTGTTCCGATATGTGTATTCTAAACTCAATATGTGGTACTTTTCAAGTATTATTTTAGTTCTGAACAATTATCATTTAGCACCGAGCTCTTTTTAGGCTGTTTTTTTAGTTGGAAATGTGTGTGAGTTCCATTTCTTTAAAACAATCTTCTTCCATGATTGTTAATCTTATCGGAAAAGAAAAAAAGGCTTCCGTACACGTTACATGAGACGTGTGGCGGCAACCTTTTCAAAGTGAACGTTCTCTTCTAGTGCATGACGTAGCCTAATTCTTGTGATAGTTTGTTTGCTTCTTCAAGCAAATGATCCTGCCATAAGTTCATTTTCTCTTCAGTAAAACGCATACTTGGCCCTGTAAGGCTAATTGAATACTTTACATTTCCCGACATAGAGAAGATCGCTGATGAGATGGCATTCACCCCTGCACCACGCTCATCCATACTTAACGCTTTGTTTGTTGCACGAATGTTAACGAGTTCTGTTCGTAGCTTTGCTTGATCTGGCACCTTCTGTAACACCTGCTCAATAAATTCATCCGTTTGAAACGCTAACAGCGATTTTCCTGTTGCTCCAATTGATAAATCAAACCGAGAGCCTATACTCACATTATGCGTGACGACCTCTAAGCTAACAAAGCGTTGGATACAGACGCGTTTTTCTCCGTCCAATTTAAACAAAGCAACGGATTCATTCGTTCGGTCACGCAGTTGTTTCATTCTCGGTGTTGCTAGTTGTACCACATCATTAGATACTTCCGCTACACGTCCTAACACGTATGCACTATGACCTAACTTATACTTAAAGTTCGATTCATTACGTTCCAACATTCCTACATCGATTAAAGTATCAATAAGTCGAGCAGTTGTTGATTTAGGTAGTTCAAGCTTTTGTGTTAACTCTGTCAAAGACAACTCTGACTCAATGACTGTAAAACATTTCAACAAGCGTACAGCTCGATGTACAGTTTGCAATCCTTTTACTGGTCCTTCCACTTCACACACTCCTATCCCTTATTCCTCTATCTTTACATTACATGAAGTCACCCTCTCTTTTCAAAATAATTTAGTAGGATGGGCGCACACATAAAAGCGTTTACTAGCTTGTAAGCTAGCAAACGCTTCTTATTATCCCAGTTTTTCCTGTCCTGTTGGTTTTTTAGCAAGGTCTTTATTTTGTCCAGCTTTTAGAAGAAAACTACTACCTTCGTGCCCTACTACGTCGGTTACCTCTTTCGCAACAGTCATCAATCGATCCACATCAATGCCTGTTTTTATTCCCATCAAGTGGAGAGAATGGACTAAATCTTCAGTTGCAATATTCCCAGCGGCTTTTGGAAAATAAGGACAGCCACCAAGTCCTGCTGTCGAACTATCAAAGGAAGTCACACCATTTTCAAGTCCTGCCACAACGTTCGCGAACGCCATGCCTCTTGTATTATGCAAGTGTAATGAAAATGAAAGAAGTGGGAAAGCTCGCTTCAACTTTTGTAAAAGCAGTGACACCTGTTTTGGATTGCCCATGCCAGCAGTATCTGCTAGCGAAATCTCGCGAATACCCATGTCTTTATATTGTTGAATGAGCTTCATCAGTTCTTCTTCGTTCACTTCGCCTTCATAGGGGCACCCAAATGAGACCGTTAACGCGCCGCCAACATACACATTTTTCTGGTTAGCCAGCTCAATTACGGGGAGCAGTTTTTCAATGGCTTCTTCACGGGTACAATTTGAATTCGCTAATGAATGTGAATCGGTTGCCGATAAAAGCAATTTTATTTGCTTAATCCCAACACCGATTGCGCGCTCAGCTCCTTTAAGATTTGGTACGAGTGCTCGAAATGAAACGTCTGTTAAGCTTTGGATGCCCTTTACAACAGCTTCTGCATCTTTCAGTTGTGGAATAGCGCGTGGGTGAACAAAAGAAGTCGCTTCAATATGGCGAATACCACATGCCGCCAAAGACTTGATGAGTTTAATTTTTGTCTCGGTTTCCACCCAGGTTTCCATTTGAAAACCATCTCTCGGTAACACTTCCCATATCGTCACTTCCTCTGGATAACCTCTTTCCATTTACACGACCCCACTTTCTTTTAGCTTTGTTATTCGTTCTTCTGAATAACCTAATCGTTTTAAAATGATTTCGGTATGCTCACCTAAATCGGGAGCTCGGTGCCGTATACGACCTGGGGTTTCGGAGAATTTCGGAACAATTCCAGGAACCTTCACTTTTCCTAAGCGAGGATGGTCTACTTCAAGGATGTTTTCTCGCGCTTGATACTGTTCATTTTCAAAGATGTCCTTAATATTCATTATTGGCGAAATCGGTACACCGAATCGATCAAGCTTTTGCTGTAATTCATCACGATTGTTCAATGATATAAAATCGCTTACAATTTCTTGCAATTCTTCATCGTTTTCCATTCGATCAGCATTTGTTCGATAGCGTTGACACTCAATTAACTCCTCTCGTTCCATTGCTTTTGCTAGACGTTCCCAAGTTCGTTGCGTACTACAAACAAGCACAACCCAATGATGATCCTTTGTACGATACGTGCCAGCTGGACTTGAATGACCGTGCAACATTGGCGCACGCTCGCGTACCTTCCCTAACTGATCATATTCCGCAACTAGAAAATCCATCATTCTAAACATCGCCTCATATAAACCTAATTCCACTACCTGTCCTTGCCCCGTTCCACCTGCATCGCGATTGTAAAGCGCGCTTACTGAGCCTAAGGCTAAAAACACCCCAGAAATATAGTCCATTAACGAGAAAGCAGGACTTACTGGATGCCGATCAGAAAACCCTTGTAAATACGTGTATCCTGAAAACGCCGTAGCAGGAGTGCCAAAGCCAGCCTTTTCTGCATAAGGTCCTGTCTGTCCGTATCCTGATTGTCTCGCCATCACAAGCTTAGGATTGACTTGTTTCAATTCCTCATATCCAAGTCCCCATCGCTCTAGTGTGTTCGGACGAAAATTCTCAATGAGAATATCAGCGTCTTTTAGTAGATCTTTAAAGATTTCTTGTCCTTCTTTTTGACGAATATCTAACGTCAATGATTGTTTGTTTCGAGACATTCCTGGCCATCGCAATGGTTCTTCCTCCTTATAAGGACCGAGACCACGTAACGGGTCACCAGTCTGTGGAAGCTCCACCTTTATGACCTCTGCCCCCATATCCCCTAACAAACTTGCCGCAAAAGGGGCCGCTAGCACTGTCGAAGCATCAACGATACGAATACCTGTTAATGGACCATTCGATAAATTCATCTGATCGCCTCCATTAGTTCCATTAATCGGTTTCGAAAACCACATAACGGAACTTTTTTATTGAGCGTATCATATCTTTCCAAATGAAACAACGGCAATGACAGTTTAAATTTGTCTTCACCAACATATGAATCCGTGACACTATGATCGTTACACCGAACTCCTAACATTGGATTATGAAATGAACGAACGCATAGGGGCAATTTCTTTTCTCCTACGTCTAATTGTTCGTTTATTTATGAAATGATTGCTATAATAAAAGAATTCAAAAGCTTTTAGGGAGGGGTTACGATGACTTTACCTACAAATAAATTAGTTGAATATTGGTATAATCAGCAAGGTTTTTTTACCATGAAAGGCGAAAATGGCCATTATGATCTTTTAGCTGTTCAGCATCAAAGAGACGCTTCATGGCGCTATATCCATTGCGAGATTTGTATTCATCCTGATGAACATCCAGACTTTGCAAACCGTCACGAGACCAGTGACCATCATCCTACTATCTCTACCCAAGTCGAACGATGGATGAATCAGACCTATACGTCTTTTAAAAAACGGGCAGCTCGAGAAAAACTTATCCCAAATGTCGAATGGGAATATGTACTCGTCTATCGAGATGAAACGAAAATCCAACACTTAAAACAAGCGAAACCTAGTCATCTTACCTTTATCCCTATTCAAACGATTATTGCTGATTTGAAAGAAGACGAACAGCCTCTATAAGTAGAAGAGGCTGTGTCACCTTGCTTTTCCTCGACTGCTTTTAAGTATTTTTCTACTAAATTATTTCACAATGAACAATATGAACATAACTTTCTTTATCACCAGAACCTCCGTTGTCCAATTTAATATGATAGGCTTATCAAAATATAAGATTATGTAAGCGTAAACATTTTTCTTTTACATCAGGAGGGTTTAGCTTGTTAAGTATTATTGGTATTTCTATTATTCTTATTACCGTTGCTTTACTTATATGGGGGAAAGCGAGTCCGATCGTTGCCATGATCATTGTGCCGCTTGTTGGTGCCCTTGTTGCAGGTTTTGGATTTACTGAAATTACGGATTTCTTTGAAATAGGGATTGATCGGGTACTCAACGTAGCCATTATGTTCATTTTCGCTATTTTGTTCTTCGGCGTTTTACAAGATACTGGTTTTTTTGAACCGATCATTCGCGGCATGGTTCGACTTACAAAAGGGAATGTCGTTACCGTCGCTGTAGGTACAGCTGCAATTGGTACGATTGCTCACCTAGATGGTGCCGGTGCAACGACCTTTCTTTTGACCATCCCGGCATTACTACCGTTGTACAAGCGTCTTGGCATGAGTCCGTATTTACTCGTTATGCTCGTCGGAATTAGTGCTGGTATTATGAATATGGTTCCTTGGGCTGGTCCTACTGGTCGAGTAGCTAGTGTGATTGGTGGAGACCCTGTAGATATTTGGCTTCCACTCATTCCGATGCAGATCATTGGTGTTGTTCTTGTGTTAATCCTCGGATACATTTTGGGAATACGAGAGAAAAAGCGGATCCAAAAAACCGCTCACTCTGAAGCTGCGGCAACAGCGATGACCGATGCTGATTTAAAAGAAGCGCTTAATTCGATAAGCAATTCAGGAGATCCAAAATTAAAGCGCTACCATCTCATTTGGCCGAATGCCATATTATTTGTTGCATTGATTGGGGTATTAGTTTGGAATCCCCTGCCATCTGCTTACATTTTTATGATTGGCTTGGTGTTGGCACTAATGATCAACTATCCTAATGTACAAACACAGATGGATCGTATTAAAGAACATTCACCTAGTGCCTTGTTAATGGCTGCGGTCATCTTGTCAGCAGGTACCTTTCTAGGGGTATTAGATGGATCAGGTATGTTAGAATCGATTGCGATAGACAGTGTAGCAATTTTACCTGCTGCGGTCTTACCTTTCCTCCATATTATCATTGGCTTGCTAGGTGTACCGTTCGACATTGTCACAAGTACAGATGCCTACTATTTTGCTCTTTTGCCAATTGTAGAAGGGATTACGTCAGAGGTTGGTGTAGCAAGTACCTCAACTGCCTATGCGTTACTTATCGGAAACGTAGTTGGTACGTTTGTTAGTCCTTTAGCGCCAGCTGTCTGGCTAGCCGTTGGGCTTGCAGGAATTGATATGGGTAAATACATTCGCTACTCTTTCTTCTGGTTCTGGGGTTTCAGTATTGTCATGGTGTTAATCGCAATCCTCATTGGTGTTGTGTAAGAATAAGCAAAAGCATTCTTGTTACCGAGAATGCTTTTTGTGTTTCTCTTCGTAGGCTGACTTTCATTCTCAAACAATTTTTTTGAAAAGAATTCCAGTATTGTAGTTTTACATGTACCCTCAACGGTTATCATTTCTGTAGTACGTATTTTAAATGAAATGAGGGAGACTGTTTATGCCGTACCAAATCAAAGTTTATGTAATCGGTAGAGATCGACCGATTTATGAATCTATTAGAGACGATGGCGACGTCAATAAAGCAGCTAAATCGATCGATGGTGCATTAACAGAAAATAAGATTGTTTCATTTGGAGTCATGAAAGAAGACGAAGTACTCGTTCGCTCTGAAAATGTCACACACGTTGAAATTACGGAAACATCGAAATCCTAATGAACGGAGCTCTTCCCATTCGACTGCTTTAAGGACCTTAGACCTAAGATAAAACCCCAACGATAAACGCTAACCAGCTTATCATTGGGGTTGTTTAGTCAATAAAGTCCAAAACGAAAATGGTTTACGAGGAGTTGGCTTTTTCCTTGTGCTAGTTCCAAGTTGCTTGTTTTTTTTAGTTCATTCTAACGAAAACAAGCATGTTCTTTTTCTCGAAGATTTAGTGATGATTCGTTAAATAGTTAATCGCTTTGTTCAAGAACCGATCAAAATGTTCAGGGTAATCATGGTCTAATCCGTTTACTAATTCAAACACATGCTTTACGTTCTTTTTCTCTAGCAATTCAATAAACGTATTCGTACAGTCAAGAGAATCTTCATCTTGATCACCACAGATAATGTACCCTTTTATGCCTTTGTCTGCCATCATAGCTAATTCATCAGCATACTGCTCGATATCTGGTAACCAGGGTCCCACAAAAATAAACCCTTGTACTGGAATATCACGTTTCAAAATGGTGTTTAAAATAACACCTGCCCCAGCAGAGAAGCCCCCAAGAATGATAGGTCCATGATTCACCTGAACATTCTGTTTCATTGTTTCATAATGAGTTTGCAACTCCATTGATCCTTTTTCTACATCATCCCAATTATACCCACCTGAGAATTCTATCTGAGAAGACTGTGGCAATCCTAATACGAAACCATTTGATGTAACCGTTTGCCAATTGACTTTTGTAAACGAATTGTTTTCCTGGTTTCCATGCAGAGCGATGAATAAACCCTCTTTCGTACGACCTTCATCTGGAACAATCACTTCAAATGTCGATTCAGCATTTTTTTTCGCTTCTTCTTCTCTATTTTTACATAGATCAATCATGTATTGAAATTCCTCGTTCTTACGAAGGGAATCCAGGTCCTCATCCTCCAAAAGGTAGGTATAAGAATACCAATGACCGTTCTCAATAATCGCCTCTTTCATAATTGCTAAGGCTGCATCTTCGTGTCCAGATGCAGCAGCCAAAGCGTACTGAAAGTTGTAAATTTGAGCATGGTTTCCTTCAACTTCATTCGCATGTTTAGAAATATAGTGATAGGCTTCTTCCGCTCCATTTGTTTTATATTTTTCCAATGTTGTGTTCAGTAATTTCGTATACTTCATTTGTAAGATCGTTGCCCCCTGTTAGTTTGTAAAGTTCTGTACATTCATCTAAATTAATTCTTTTAAAACGATTAAATGAATATTTTTTAAAATAATCAAACTATTCATACCCTAAACCATACCACAAGCATATTGGTAAAACAAGGTTATCGTTGCACCTAAAGTCCTAAAGAATTTTAAAAAAATAGAGGCTGGGACAAAAGTAGATAGACAGATTAAAATGACGAACATTCCTGAAAATAGGAACGTTCGTCGTTTGTTTTATATGAAAATTAACGGAAGGAGAATCCGAAGACTCCTGGGGGTTCACCACGTGTCTGAAGACTCTGGAGTGGCGGTTTTCCACGGAGGAGGCTGAGGCCGTGTACCCGGAAAGCGAAGGATTCTCCTGTAGCGGTGCTACTCAGCATATTTTAGACTATTCGTCTTTTCAAATACTACTTTTAGTTATGTCCCAGCCTCTTTTACGCTTTAGCACTTCATCTTTACCGACTGAAAGGCTCGTTTTTTTTATTCATCCTTGCTTTCAAGATAAGCATTTACATGCTCATACACTTTGTTTTGATCTGCTTCAAGCTTATTCCCTGTATCAACGAGTGGGCTGAGCGTAGAGTACGCTGGCAATTTATCATTATTGTATACTTGAATAATCTCATCCTGATTGATTGCATAGAGAACCGCTTTTCGTAAATCAACGCTTTCTGCAACATCACGGTTAGATGTGTTGAACGCGAGGTACGTCACACCGTTACTTGGAATACTTTGGAGCTGGAGCTTTTCATCGCCTTCCACAAGATCCATTTTATTTTCAGGAACACCATAATACATGTCAATTTCGCCACTACGTAAGGCCGAAAGTGCTGAATCAGGGTCACTAATAAAGCGAACCCGCACTTCTTCAATCGCTGGCTCATACTCCGTTCCAGCTTGGTAACCTGGGTTCTTTAAAAATACTGCTTCATAGTCGTTCTTATACGTCATGATATACGGACCGCTTGCATACAAACTATTCTCTAAATCACTGCCTTCTGTCACTAAACGCTGATCGCCATAAGGAATGTCTGTATTGACATCAAACTCTTCAACATTATAGGTGTTCACTGACTCAACTTGAGACTTCGATACAATTCCTGCCGATTGGTGTGCTAAGTAATTTAGAACTTGAGGGAACGGTTCAGTTGTCGTCAATTTCACAACTTGATAGGCCCCTTCCTCTGAATTCGCAGCATCCTTGTCTGTGACAAGGGAATCAATCGATTGATCAAGACCTGATTCCAAATGTTCAAGAATCGAATCTGAACTTCCAGCCAATGTCGCATCTTCTAATTCTGTTAAATTAGAGACAGCCGTCACTTCACCGATATGTTCATGAAGCGTATACGTTCGATGATCTGGCACAGAATCGCGATCAGACGCTCTCTCTAGAGAAAAGATCACATCATCAATCCCTACGCGCTCCCCTGTCTCCACAACATCTTCTCCCTCTACTGCCGCAAAGAAGAGATCATCTCGTAAAACGAAGTAATAGTCCTCATTCCCTTCTGCAATTGCATATTCATAAGAAAGAGAGGCATCGGCTGTAATCTCATCATCATCGGTTAAATTCACTAAACGAACATACATATTCGTATTCAGTTGATTAATGGAACCGTCATTCCCCTTAATCGGGTCAAGGGATGTTAATTCTGAAATCGCTTGAGTCAGTACAAGCGGTCTTTCCTCTTGGTCTTCTACCTTCACATAATCAACACTATCCCAAGCAAATGCGCGTGATTTAGATAGACGAACAGATTCTTCTTTTAATACATCCTGATTAAACGCTTGGTTTTTCATAGACGTATAAAGCGGAACAATATAGGCATTTTCGGTTACAAGGGTTTCTTCTAATTCACGATACGTATCGGTATACTCTTCCGGTGATTCTGTTGAACCTTTTTCAATGAGTGCATCAATATCAGCATCGTCTATTAAACTATTGTCGCCATCTGATTTAAATAATGAACGAATCGCATAATCTGGGTTTCCTGTTACTGTCGTCCAGCTAGAAATCGCAATATCATAATTACCAGCATCTCGTTGCGAAACAAAGCTGCCATAATCAGGCTGCTGGTTTATTGAAACCGTAAATCCATTAGACGTTAACTGATCACGCAATATGTTAATATCTTGTTCATTGCTACTCATCGCTAGTAGTTCAATGTCAACTGATTCGGCTGGCGGTTCAACGTCTGTTGCCTCTCCTTCCACATCGTCTCGTGTTGTGACATTACAAGCACTCAGTGCTACCAAAGCAAAAGATGCTAATGTTAGTCCCCATTTTTTCTTCATGTTACATCCCCCTTAGATTTGTTTTACGATAAACGTGGATCGGTTGCGTCTCGTAGGCCATCTCCTAAAAAATTAAACGACAATACGAGTAAAATGATCGCTAGACCTGGAAATAAAGCAAGATGAGGCTGGCTTTCTAAATAGGAGCTTCCAAGCCTCAGTATATTGCCCCATTCTGGTATATGTGGTTCAACGCCTAAACCAAGATAGCTTAAGCTGCTTGTTGCCAAAACGGCGGTACCAACTGTTAATGTCGATCGAATAATCATTGGTGACATGGCATTCGGAATCACATGTTTCACTAAAACTTTTACATGATTTGCCCCCAAAGCACGAGCAGATTCAACATATTCTAGGTTTGATACTTGTAATACATTGGCACGCATTGTTCGTGCATAACCAGGAATGGCCCCTACACTTAATGCCAAAATTAAATTGACAGTACTTGCACCGAATGCTGCTATGATGGTAATCGCGAGCAGGATATCAGGAATAGCATACAAAACATCAAGAGAACGCATAATCACATTATCCGAACGACGACCAAAATAACCGGAAACAGCTCCTAAAACCCCTCCAATAACAAACGGAACAAGGGTTGCGATAAATCCTACAATCAAAGAGATCCGTGCCCCAAATATGACGCGTGAAAATACATCTCGCCCATAATTATCTGTGCCGAACGGATGGGCAAGACTTGGTTCAGCTAGAATCGTACTGTAATTATTCGTAATGGCATCTCCGTAATCGAAAACACCATAACTGCTAACGGATATCATGAATAAAAATAGAATGAAAAATAATCCAATCATCGGCGCCGGGTAAGAAATTAATTTTTCTAGTAGCCCTCTCTTCTGTTGTTCTTGAATGAACATCGTATAGAGAACGAATAAGACGAATAGATTTCCTGTTACGACTGTTAGTAACAGGAGAACACCTAGACCCCGCTTTCTATTCTTCGTTGACTTTTGAATGAATGGAAGCGCAAAAAAGAACAACAGGTGTATAAGCAATACACTAAATAAAAGAATCATAGATGGGATAAATGTATTTGCCACATAGGGCTTAAATAAATTTACTAACGACACAAGAATGACGAGCACATCTGCAAGAATCATATAAAAGACCAGAATCGTCGTTGCAGTTCGTTTTTCTTTCACGACATAGAAAGCGGCTAATGACGCAAAGACATTCCCTGTAAAAACACCGAATAACAGTACCCACGCTAAGCCTTTGCTAACGCCACCTCTCTCATTGTCTGTATAGCGACGTTTATGAACAAGAAAAAGAAGAAAGCCGTGTAACACCAGTATGATAAATTGGATAGCTGTATACAGAAAGAAGCCACCAAATTCGCCTATACCGTTTAGATTCACTAACGTTAACAGAAGGAAAAACCCAGTCGATAAGAAGAAGAAGAATCGTACCTGACGAAATGTAAACTGTTTTCTAGCTCGATCCACACGCTCACCCCCTCACTAGTATTCTTTCATTTTCGCTCGTATCCGTGGATCAAGGAATGCATAAAGTAAATCAACTAATAAATTAATAATCGAAATCACAATCGCTATATAAATAACGCCGCCAAGTACAGCCGGTATATCAGGAATAAATTGTTTATCCACAATATAACTACCTAATCCACTAATGTTGAAGACCTTCTCCACAACGGCAGCACCACCAAGCATTCCGCCAAATTGAAGACCAATGATGGTTACAACAGGAATTAACGCATTCGGTACTGCGTGCTTTACGATAACCGTCCATCCAGACAGTCCTTTTGCTTTTGCTAGCATCATATAATCTTCCTGTATGACATCCAGTGTTGATGAACGCGTCATTCGTGCAACCGCAGCCGTTAAACTTGTTCCAAGCACAATCGCTGGCATCAGTAACGAAAGATTGTTCGTGCTACTGTATGTTGCCGGGAGCCAGCCTAGTTGAATCGAAAACTGCAATATCATGACTAGACCTAGCCAAAAACTAGGAATTGAAAGCCCAATTAATGCAACAAACATAAAGAACTGATCATAAAATGAATGTCGTTTTACAGCTGCATAAATACCAGCTGGTACCGCAATTACAATCGCTAAAATAAGGGATAAAAGCGTTAACTGTAGTGTCACTGGAAACCTACGAAATATGGTTTGAACCACCTCTTCATTTCCTTCGTACGACTTGCCTAAATCAAAAGTCCATACGCCTTGAACCGCTTGCCATAGCTGAGTAAGGTATGATTGATCAAGCCCATAAACCCGATTAAATGCTTCAATTTGCTCTCGTGATGCTTGCTCCCCTAATAAATTTATTGCTGGATCAAATGGTGATAAATAAAGGATGGTAAATACGAGTGCGGTTACGCCGAAGACGACGTACACCATCATTAGCAAGCGCTCAGCAATATATTTTACGTACGGATTTGCATAGATCATAAGCAGTACGTACATTGGAAAAGCAAGAACAAGACCCATTGTAAACCCAACTGGCTTTGTTAGAAAAATTGACACGTCTCTTCGTAGTCGTTGAAACAGCAGTCCTTCGTTTTGGTCATTACACTCTTGCTTAAGTCGTTCATCCACAATTTGATTCGTTGCTTTCAAAGATTTCTCTTGCTTAAAAAAGGCTTGTTTTTTCTTTTCTTGATCAAATAATTCTTGCCGTCGACGATCAGACCCCTTTAACACAGTCGTTTTTGAAGGCTGTAGTATCACAACGATCAACCGAATGATATGTAGTGGGAATCCAAGCAATAAAAGTAAAAAACGATACGATGGTTGCTGCATCGCTTTATCATATTGAGAAGCGATAAAGGCTGTGACTCGCAACGTAGACAATCTCTCATCACCTCCAACTGTAAAAAAATCTATAAATGTATGTATGAATATAGCACCGCTTGATCATTAAGTCAATTAAGTATATTGATTTAATCGGGATTTAATTTTATGATAAGAAAAAGAACGTAAACGGAGGATTTTGAATGGAGCACTTAATGCGCATCTCAGACTTATCAGTGGGCTTTATAAGTGGTGATGATTATGTTGAAGCGGTTAAACAGATAACTTTCACAATTAATAAAGGAGAAACCCTAGGAATTGTAGGAGAATCAGGTAGTGGAAAGAGCGTAACGGCGAAAGCGATTATGCAGCTACTTTCTCCTTCTGCTGTCTATGGGGATGAGAGTCAAATTGAATTTATGTCAACTAATTTACTAGATTTACCTGAGAAAAAGATGCAGCGAATTCGTGGTAAAGAAATTGGAATGGTGTTTCAAGATCCAATGACATCATTAAATCCGACCAAGACAGTTGGCAAACAATTAACAGAAAGCATTCGGAAACATCAGAAGCTTACTCCTCATAAAGCGAAACATGAAGCATTGGTACTAATGGAAAAAGTCGGCATTGCAGAAGTTGAACAGCGATTCAAACAGTACCCTCATGAGTTTTCAGGAGGAATGAGACAGCGCATTGTTATCGCCATCGCTCTCGCGTGCAAACCCCGCCTCCTTATTGCAGATGAACCAACCACTGCACTCGATGTGACGGTGCAAGCTCAACTATTAGATTTATTAAAAGGAATTCAAGCTGAAACAGGTACATCCATCTTGCTTATTACTCACGATTTTGGTGTCGTGGCAGAACTGTGTGACCGAGTAATCGTAATGAAAGAAGGAGAAATTGTAGAAGAAAATCAGGCAACAGACATCTTTGATTACCCACAACATCCTTATACGAAGCGATTACTGGATGCTTTTCCTAAAATGATGACAGACAAAGAAGAACCTACTTTTTCAAATAACAAGCCGCTGCTTCAAGTTCGCAACTTAAAACAGTACTTTCAATTAGCAAAAGGGCATGTAACGAAAGCAGTCAACGATGTTTCCTTTACCATTTATGAAGGCGAGTCATTTGGATTTGTCGGTGAGTCTGGATCTGGAAAATCAACAACTGGTCGTTCGCTGCTTCACTTGCATAAACCGACTAGTGGAGAAGTCTTATATGAAGGCTTTGACCTAGGGCATCTGGCACCAAACGAATTAAAACGCATGCGCCGCCATATTCAAATTATCTTTCAAGATCCATATGCCTCATTAGATCCACGCCTGAAAATTATCGATAGTATTGGCGAAGCACTTGATTTGCATCAATTAGCACAGACGAAACAAGAGCGCTATACCCGTGTCGTTGAACTCCTAACATTAGTAGGTTTAGACCGAGACATGGCTTATCGCTACCCTCACGAATTCTCAGGTGGTCAACGACAACGAATTGGCATTGCTCGGGCACTCGCAGTCCAACCAAAGCTTATTGTGTGCGATGAGATTCTTTCTGCACTCGATGCATCCATTCAGACCCAAATGATCGAGCTACTCAAAGACCTTCAACAGAATCTTGGACTAACATATCTCTTTATCGCCCATGATCTCTCGATGGTCCAACAATTTTGCGATCGGGTCGCTGTTATGTACAAGGGGAGAATCGTAGAAATGGGATCGACAAAAAGGATTTTCGAGCAACCCTACCACCCTTACACAAAAAATCTGTTGGCTGCCATTCCTATTACCAACCCTAGCCTGCGTCGCCAAGAACCTGTTCTGACACTGCCATTACCACTTGTTGAAGACGATACAGATCATGAATTGGTTGAACGAGCCTCTCATCATTGGGTTGCTAAATCCGCTGCATATGAGAAAACTGCTAGTAATGTCTGAAGCCACCTAAACAATTAAGGTGGCTAACACCATCGGTACCTGTCCAGCAGTTGCTGATGGTGTATTTTTGTGAATGCACCTTACCCAGAAATTAACAAATAGTATATTGGGAAATATCAAATTGTTCTTACATCATTTCCCTTTTATTAGTAAAATAAGCCTATACATGAAGAAAGGGGGGTTACACATGTCGGACTTCATTCGCTCAGAAATTGTAGGGGCGAAGATTGTAGAGTGGTACAGTTGCATTATTGCTCGATCCGTTGATCAAGCGATTCAACTGCAAGCAGAAATTAAAGACATGCTTAAAAAAATGGAAGAAAGTGACCAAATTCTCGCTTATTATTCCCTTGTCGAGTACCGCTTCAACATGATGATGAACCAAACAACAGATAAAGAAGCAGGCGACGAAATGTTTAATCGCATTGACCCTATTGTAAAAAGCTCCATGGATAATCTCCTACATTATTACTATTATTTTATTAGCGGTCAGCATGAATTTCTTCAAGAGCACTATCGCAGTGCAATTAAATTATTTCGTAAAGCAGAGCGTTTGCTAGAATATGTAAAAGATGATGCAGAAGAAGCAGAGTTCCATTATTATATGGGATCAGCTCTACAGAGAATTAATCAATATGTCTTTGCTAGTTCATACTTAGAAGACGCAATTGTTACGTTCAAGCGCCTTAAATATACCGAGAAAGTAATTTTTAGTTATAACATAATGGCAGGGTTATTTTCTGAAACAGATAAGTATGAAAAAGCAAATGATATTCTGCAAGAAAATCTTGTAAGTGCACGTAACTATCCCGTTGCTGAAATCATTGTTCTTCGTATGCTCGGTATTAATGAATATCGTTACAACAACTATTCTGCTGCAAGAGGCTATTATGAGAACGTTTTAAAAAAGATGGATAAGGAAGCACACCCACTCGTTACTAAAACAAAGTATAATTTGGCACTAACATTATTTAAACTTGATGAAAAGGAATATGCAACTGTTCTCCTAGAAGAGGGGTTAAAAGAAGCGGTACTGTTTAATATGATTGAATTTATTTCAAATTGCAACATATTAAAAGGCTTGTACTTAGACGAGGATCTTGACCTTATTGATCACTCCCTTCAAACGTTGAAAGATAATAGCCTTTATTTTGAAGCAGAAGAATTAGCAGATGAGCTGGCACTTTACTTTGAAGAACAAAATAGATTGGAATTATCGGTAAAATATTTACGTGAAGCATATTCATCTAAGAAAAATCTTCTTAAATTAGGAGTGGATTGATATGAAAAAGTGGCTCACTCTCACTTTACTTTCTTTTTTTCTCGTTTTAATAGTTCCAAGCAATGAGAATTACTATTCAATCGAAACCATTGTCAGTACAAAGAGTAAACCCGATACAGGACACTGAGTTATAGAACCCAACTAGGGTTCTATTTTTTCTTTTTAACAGGCATAGAATTACCGTAAGCACATGTTAGTTACTCACAAGTCCAACTACACATTTAAAGCGCGATTGCGTCTTTTGTTGCCTTTTCCATCCTTCTTTGCTATCTAATATGAGAATGGTTTGACCCACCCATAGCCGAAAATAAACGGATTGAACCGATACGGGACCCTTCCAGCCCCTATACTCAGTCTCTGAACCATCTCTATGCTCGACTTCGGTTCGCAACACCCACCGATTTCCCCACCCACACTCAATGTACTTCATCCGCAACGACTCCCCACAAAAAAATAACCGCTTACAATCAAGCAGCGGTCTCACTTTAAAAGTAACTTTTTTGCTCATCGGTAAAGCGATAACAAAATGGCAAAAGAAAAGAAACAACAATAAACAAGAGTAACATCATACCTAGATATGCTGGAAATGAAATAGCAGTAAACGTCCTAACAATAAACAATGGAATAAATGCCATAAGAAAAATCAATCCAAAATTCAGCTTACTTCGTTTTGATTGGTACTGCTTCTCCCCACAGGACGGACATTTTGTTTTTGCAAATGTACATACGTATGCTTGTTTATAGGAGTAAGTATATTGACATGACCAACAACTTGGCAAATTCACCGAGCATCTCCTCCTTTTTCTTCATTGTAACATGACAAAAGAAGCTACTGTACCTGTAATGCTAGCTTCATTTAATGTGCTTATCTGTGTAAGACCACCAAAAGTCGGATACAAAAAGTCTCGAAAAATATGTTAAAAGATATGAAACTTTCTGTATATATTGACGAATCCATTATAGCGCGTTAAACTCCAAATTGTAAGATGTGAGTCACACTACCCTTTGGGTGTACATAATCCTACTCAATGGATAATCGGAAGAATCCCCCTTAGTTCTTCCGATGCCTCAGTTTTAAAACGGGGTTTTGCAAAAGCGTGGTGGATACGTTGAAAAGTCCATCACGCTTTTGATTTGATGATTAAAACAGCCACGTTTTTTTATGTTCCTTCTTCATTTTCTTCCAACGATTACATAAAGTGGCTCTTTACCTAACTTCATTGCTGGAAACGATTTACTAACAATGGTAAAACCAGCGTTGACCATCTCCCATTCCATTTCTTCAGAAGACACTCTTGGACCTGATGGGTTGTCCGTTTTCTCAATATCGATGCAAACAAATACCCCACCTTTCTTTAACGTTGTTCGAATTTGGTTTAATACGATGGATAATGGCTTCACTTCATGTAAAGAAATAGAGGCAATCACGGTATCAATATGATCTTTCGGAATCGGTAACGATTTAAAATCTCCGACAACTGGCTCGATATTACGAATGCCGCTTTCTTCACTTGTCTTCATAAGATAAGCTAAAATATCTTTATCAGAGTCTAGCGCGTACACTTTTTCGACTTTATCTGCCATTGCACGAGCCACATAGCCCGTTCCAGTACCAAGATCCAAAATCGTATCCTTTTTACTAATTGGAAAGTACGAAAGTAGCTCTTCAGCAGGAAAGCGTTGTAAGCCTTCCAGGTTTGCTATTTTACGTTGGATTCGATCGTTCATTTTTTCCCCCTTAATAAAAGATATAAAGACTCTTTAATAACTATAATGATAAAGGCATAATTTGTACAGCAGTTTGCTCCATACAAAACGTTGATTATTTTCTATATCATAGTATGGTCATTCTAAAGAGGAGGGGTATAATGGATCTTCTTGTCTTGTTCTACCTTATTTTCACTGTCGTGCTTATTCGTTATACAGTTGCAAAGACGAGACGGCCAAAAGGTTTTTTTATTAGTGGTATGCTAGTTCTCATCATTGGTTTTGCTTGTTTATTTATCCTTGCCACCGTACCAGACGATGTGGCCTAATCTATATCAGCTACCTTTCTTTCTCTTCATCACTATCCTTCATGTTACTAAGTCACATGAAGGTGCCTACTTGCGGCTTAAAAAGGAAAGCGTATAATGAGCTTGAATCAAGGTAAGCTTAGTAAAGCATGCTATAGATAACAACATAGGAGGGCTTCTAATGGAAATGGAAGGACAAGCTATCATCGTAACAGGTGGCGCAAGTGGGATCGGCAAAGAAACGGTTAAACAACTAGCAGCAAAGGGCGCGTCTGTCGTTATTGCTGATTTTAATAGCGAAGCAGCAGAGTCACTCGTAGCAGAAATCGGTCTTGTAGATAAGGTCGTTTCTTATAAAGTTGACGTCTCTAAAGCAGAAGAAGTTGAAGCGATGGTTCATTGGACCGCAGAAAAATTTAATACGATTAATGGGATTTTTAACAATGCCGGTATTGGCCTTGTGAAACCACTACTCGAACTAGACCCTGCGTCCTATCACAAAGTAATTGACGTTGATCAGCATAGTGTTTACTACGGTATTTACTACACTGCGAAGAAAATGGTTGAATTAGGTGTGCAAGGAACAATTGTGAATACGGCATCCATTTATGGTTCTATTGCTGCCTTAGGAAGTTTTAATTACAATGCAGCGAAAGCAGCCGTTGTGATGATGACAAAATCAGCAGCCTTAGAACTTTCTGATTACGGAATTCGTTCTGTTGGCGTTGCGCCAGGATTTATTGATACCCCCATTTTAGGCGACTCTGATGAAGCGAAAGAACAACTTGCCCAACTTCACATGCGTCAACAATTAATTAAACCTGAGCAAGTCGCAAATGTCGTTACGTTTTTATTTACAGACGCAGCCAATGCTGTAAACGGTCAAACCATTCCAGTTGACGACGGCTTCTTAAGCTTTAAAACAAAGTAAATCAGAAGCTTAGAATGCAACAAAAGGACGAATGATTCCCGTGATCGGCTCCCTGACTAGAAGACACGATAAAACGTGAAAACATAGGAGGGAGCCTATTACATTGGGCATTCGTCTTTTGTTTTTTCGCTATCCTTTTATTCCTGTAAAAGTGATACCGTTAATAAACGTTTTTTGCATAAAGAAGAAGAGGACGATAATGGGTAATGTCATCATGGTAGATACAGCCATCATTAGATGCCATTGAGATCCTTGCTGGTTTTGGAATTGTTGTAATCCTAATGAAAGCGTGTAAGACGCTTCTTCTGTTAAGTAAATGAGCGGCCCAAGAAAATCTGTCCACGAGGCCATGAATTGAAACAACGCAATGGCTAGAATGGCTGGCTTTGCTAAAGGGAACATAATCTGCCAGTAAATCCGCCATTCACTTGCTCCATCAATCTTTGCTGCTTCCCTTAATGTATCTGGCAATCCTTTAAAAAACTGACGTAAAAGGAAAATAGAGAACGGAACCCCAAAGAATGCTGGTACAATGAGAGGTAAATTCGTTCCAACCCAACCAAACTGATTAAAAAGTAAAAACAACGGTATCATCGTTACTTGAGCCGGTATCATCATTACGGCAATCGTAATGGCAAACATCATGTTCCGTCCACGCCATCGTAACTTGGCGAAACTATAAGCAACGATTGGGCAAGAAATGACAACTCCTAAAGTGCTTAATCCTGTGATCACTGCGGTGTTATACGTGTACGTCCAAAATGGTATGTATTGAGTCGCTTCAATATAATTTTCCCATTGAAAAGGACGAGGAATAAACTCTGGCGGAAAACTAAACACTTGCGTTATTGGTTTAAACGATGTCGACACCATCCAAATAAACGGAACGAGAAAGATGATAGACGCGATGATCAAGACAGTATGTGCATAAATTTTTTTGAAACGCTTCTTAGCAGTTGCTTCCACTTCTCATTCCTCCTCAATCACCTTGATAGTGAACCCATTTTTTTGAACTCCAGAAAACAAGACTCGTTAGTACTAGAATAATGAGAAACAAAATCCACGCCATTGCCGAGGCATAGCCCATTCTAAAATAACTAAACGCATTATCGTACAAATACATGACGTAAAAGGTTAATGAATCAGCCGGTGTTCCTGTTCCATTCGTCATGGCATAAGGCAACGTGAACTGTTGGAAAGCACCGATAAAACCCATTACTAAGTTAAAAAAGATAACCGGTGTTAATAAAGGCAACGTAATTTTAAAGGTCTTTTGTAAGAATGTTGCGCCATCTACTTCGGCTGCTTCGTAATATTCTTGAGAGATATCACTTAATCCAGCTAAATAAATGATTACCGCTTGCCCAATTCCCCAAAGCGACATTAAAATGAGGGCTGGTTTTGACCAGAACGTACTTCCTAGCCACGGTGGTCCTTGAATGCCGACAAAATCAAGCATCGCATTGACTAACCCAAACTGAGGGTTTAAGAGCCACACCCATAAAATCGCTAAAGCCACATGTGGTACAAGGGTCGGTAAGAAAAAGATCGTGCGATAGACCGCCATTCCCTTTACCTTCATGTTCAGCACCATTGCAAGAGCAACACCGAAGATGATACTAAGTGGTACAAAAAAGACAGCAAAATATATGGTGTTATAAATGGAAATCCAAAATAAATCATCTTGAAACAGCTCACGGTAATTAGCTAATCCTATGAATTCACCACTTTGAAGAATACTGAAGTCTGTAAAGCTGTAATACATAGACGAAAGCAACGGGTAACCAAAAAAGAGTAGTAGCCCGATTACCCAAGGCATCGCAAACAACCAGCCTGTAAGGTTTTCGTTTGACCGTCGTTTATTCACTCTAACTTTAGGTGGTTTATTCGTTTCAAGTTGCGCCATATGAACCCCTCCTATTCCTCAGCCTCTGCTTGGTTTACCCTTTTCTGAACACGCTCTAAAAGCTCTTGTGGCTCTCCTCTTCCATGAATGGCATACTCTACCGCTCTGTCTAATTCATTCCACAATAATTGGCCACTAGGAATAGGTGGTCGTGCATTTGAGCTCGGTAAAATATCAATAAATTCAGTCATTATTGGATCATCATGATACAAATCTTCGTTCACTTTATCAATCACAGACATTTGATTATTGATTTCACTGTAGGTCATTTGCCCCTCGTAACTACCAAAGTACTTCATGAACTCCCACGCTTCTTCAGCATGATGGGCACCTTTTGGAATAATGACAGATGTCCCACCTGACCATGTAGCGAAATCATCTCCAGTTGGTGTTGGTATCGGTGTGACACCATAATTCAGATCCGGTTTATATTGCTGAATCGTTGATATGGAAAACGGGCCATCGACTTTCATACTATAAATTCCTTGAATAAAAGGATCCATTTCATTACTTCCTTGAGCCGTATCAAAACTCGTTACAGTTGCTGCGTCGTATTGATCTGCGATGGAAACGAGCCATTCCAGTGCCTCCACATTTTTAGGATGATCAATGGTTAACGTATTCGTTTCCATATCATAGAAATCACCACCAAAAGTCCAAGCCCACGTATACAACCAACCTTGAGCTGTCCACGGAACCATTCCTAATTCCTCAACTCGCCCGTCCTCTATCGTAGACAGCTTTTCGATAGCCTCTTCCAATTCTTCTATTGTCGTAGGTGGGTTTTCTGGATCAAGTCCGACTTCCTGAAAGCGGTCTTTATTATAAAATAGTAGACGTGAATCCGTCGTAATGGGCATGGCATAAATGTCATCGTCATAAGTCGTTTCATCGACAGCATAGTCGTAATACAAGTTCATATCGTATTGATCTTGTTCAATAAACGGTGTAAGTGGTTCTAGTGAGTTTTCTGCTGCATATTGGGCAACTTTAAAACGGTCAAAGTGAGCAAGGTCGGGTGGATTCCCTCCTGCAATGGCAGTAAGTAAGCGTTGGTCATCCCCTTCTGTTGAAGCACTATAGATTTCTTGCACAAAAATATCATCTTGACTCTCGTTAAAATCGGATACAACTTGGCGAATAGCCTCAAGCCCTCTACCAGTGTGATTGTGCCAATAGGTAACAGTCGTTTTTCCTTCAATCGTAATCGTTTCTTCAATTGCATCGGATTCTTCTGCTGAACATCCCGCTAACACCATAACAACAACAACACTTGTCAAACTAGGAAAAACCCAATGTCCTCTTCCTCTTATGACTGACAAAACTTGTACCCCCTTCTTATGAGTAAGCGTTTTCATTTACTTAAAAACACTTTTTTCGCTTCTTTATGTCACTGTAAGAATCGTGCCTGTATCACTTTATTTATTATTAGGGTACCACGCTCAAGTTTAGGATTATACGCTAAAAATGCCTAATAATTTCGATTATTTGTCATGGATTCAAACCTGCACTTATCTATTTTCCAACAAATCTTTATCCATAAGGCCGTATTCTTTGTTCGTCTAGCACGCATATTCGTCTGTTTTTGTCACCCTTACCATACTCCCGCTTATACATAATAGAGAAAGTCACTGCCACTTTATACAAATAAAGGACGTGAGCACCTTGGGTAAAAAAAATTACCCTACTAACCAGTTCGCAGCAACATTTCTCGCTCAAAACCGAACTCATTTTAACACACCAGGTCACCGTAAGATGGGAACCGAATCTACATTTAGAAAATTAGCCAAAAGCCACTTGTTAGAACTTGATATGATTGACGTTAACGTATTAGAATCATCCGTTTTAAACGATGTCACAAGCGAGATGGCAAAAGCCTATAAAGCGGATCGCAGCATTTTATCTACTCAAGGGACGAGCACCGCTATTATGGCTATGATTCTGGCAACATGCAACGATGGCGGAAGAATGATTGTTCCGCGGAATGTACACCGCTCCGTGATAGCCGGAATCATTCTCGCCGGGGCTGAGCCTCTCTTTCTTGAAACTGAATTTGATAACGACCTTGGTATATCCAATCATTATTCAGCGAAATCCCTCCTACATGCTGTCAATCAGTATACAAACATTCAAGCTATCCTGCTAATAAACCCCACCTATTTCGGTGTTTGTACAGATTTAAAAACAATTGTATCCATTGCTCACGAAAAACGTATACCTGTCATTGTAGACGAGGCACACGGAGCCCATTTGCCTTTCCATCCTCAGTTACCTATTAGCGCAATGGAAGCAGGTGCTGACCTAGCAGCAACAAGCCTGCACAAGCTTGGTGGCTCAATGAACCAAACGTCCATTCTTCTATATCGAGAAGGGCTGGTTGACTTTAGTAGAGTTCAACATGCGATGAACTATTTATTGTCTACTTCGCGTCCTTTTCAACTCATTGCTTCCCTTGATTCAACTCGCTATCAGCTAGAACGACAGGGAAGGCTGCAGCTTCAAAAAACATTAGCACTTGCTGATGACTTTCGTTCAAAAGTAAATACACTAACAGGTATTTCGTGCCCAACTAAAAAAGAACTACTTCATTCAGGTGCCTCATTTGATCTTGATCGGTCAAAAGTCATCATAAAAATTGATACACTCCCTCTCTCTGGCTACCAATTAAAGGACCTGTTAGAAAAAGAATATACTATCCTACTTGAACTAGCTGACACTCGCTACGCTTTAGCTGTATTCACAATCGGCACAAAGAAAAAAGACGCAAAGAAACTATATACTGCGCTAAAAAAACTAGTCGCTCGCTATCAAGAAACGCAACCATCGACTCACCCTGTGGTACAACCACCAGCACCAATAATGAGCATGACACCAAGAAAAGCCAGCTTCTCACCGCAACAACTTATCCCTCTGACAGCTAGTCTCGGTAAAATTAATACAGAATTCGTTATTTCTTATCCCCCAGGAATACCGATTCTCATTCCAGGTGAAAGAATTACTCAACAGCACATGGACTTTATTCTAAATCAACGCAATAGCGGTGCTACTTTCGTTGGTTCACAACATCCAAAGCTAGAAGAACTAACGGTTATTGAAGAGAAGACGTAACGCCATTTCTGCTTTCATTTAAATCTGTGCATCTCAGGCGCATGGGCTTATTCTATGTGCATGTGAGGCTCTACCGTTTTTATTGGTAGAGTTCTTTTTTTCGTATTTGACTACATTCAACTGACACCTTAGATGTTTAATGATGTACGATAATTCTATACACGATAGAATGCGTTTCCCCGTGATTGTTTTCACGTCACTTTTCATCATTATCAGAGCTGGTTATAAAGGAGGTTAGACGTATATGGAGCTTAAAACGCATCTCAAACGATTAGAGGAATTACATTTAAGTGGAGCCGTCCGGAAATCGGGTGAAGCCCTTGGTCATGTCCTAGCAGATGATTTTTTTGAATTCGGAAGTTCAGGGAGGGTCTTCACTCGACAAGATTTCGTCGATGGCGCAAGCCCCCACACGTTAACTTTGCATGATTGGACCATGCATCCACTTGGTGGTCAAGCGGTTCTTACTACTTATCGAGTGAAAAACCATAGCTTAAACAGAGAAACGCTAAGAAGTTCGATTTGGACACACGACGGAACGGAGTGGAAGCTTTATTTTCACCAAGGGACACGAGTGAGCGAATAGACGAAGTAGGCAAGAGAATAACACTTCTCCCTCTACCCGTATCGTCAAAAAAAGCGCAGGTTGGTGAACCTGCGCTTTTTCTATCGTGTATGCTTTTGGACGTGTAAACGTTTCACTTCGCCTGCTAATTCTTCGTCAGGTCCATCAACAGAAATTGTTTTGACTACATCCTTTATCCCTAACGGGTACAAATTGCCCGGTGCCAATCCCATCTCCTTTTTCCACTCACGCAATTGCTTTGATGAGCTTGCATAAACAATTCTGCCTAGCCCTACTAGACCGTGAGCAGCTGCACACATTGGGCAATGTTCACCGGACGTGTAGACAGTTGTAGTCTTCCGTTCTTCGGTTGTTAAGTGAGCAGCAGCCCACCTCGCGATTGCGAATTCAGGATGTTGCGTTTGATCACCGCCAGAGACATGATTATAATCTTCAACTAGTATGTCACCATTTGCTGAAACGAGTATAGATCCGAACGGTTCGTCTCCATTCTTTAGCGCTTTCTTTGCCAATTCAATACATTGAATTAAGTAGGCTTTATCTTCACTCGTAATCATTATACATCCTCCTTTTGATAAACAAGCGCTCCTTTAAAAAAGCTAGCGTTCACATCATTTTGTCTGGCAACAAATTCTGCTGTAGACGAGCTGTCAACAAGAATAAACGAGGCGTCCATTCCTTCTTTAAGCCACGGCTGACCTTCTTCTATCAAAAGAGGCTGACCTGTAATGAGTTCTAACGCGTGTGTTAACGTATCCTGCTTCGTTAAACGAAACATCTCAGCATAACGATTAAGCTTTTCAGTTACCTTCCCTGTTCCAAAAGGAGACCAAGAATCGTAAACATTGTCACAGCCAATTCTTACATGTACACCATACGAACGTAATTCTTCTAAAGGCGGGATAACACCTGTTATGGGAACACTTGATACAACTGAAATACCAGTCTCCGCTAAATCCGTAAAGATCTCAGCTCTTTCTTCTTCAACAAAGTCGTTCAACCCAAATGCATGGCTAATCGCCACCTTACCTTGCCAACCGCTTTGCTTTGTGTAATCAAGGAGCGTCTTGACTGTTTTTCGCCCATGCTCCCCACGGTCATGAACGTGAATGTCAATGGGAACATGAAACATTGTAGCAAGCTCAAAGGTTTTAGAAAGCGACTTCTCAACATCACCATCAAGAGAAGATGGGTCTACTCCCCCAATCAGATCAACACCGGCTAGAAGAGCTTGCTTCACTTCTTCATAGGCATCTGAACGCAGCATACCGTGCTGGGGGAACGCTACTAGTTCATAGTCAAGTTTCCCTTTATAATTGCGTAACACGTCTTGTATTTCTTCTAAATATCGTTGTCCAACTTTAGGGTGAACGTCAATATGCGATCGAAAGAACGTAACGCCATTTGCCAATTCAAGATTAATTAAATTGCGTGCACGTTCTTTTAACGAGAGGTCTAACTGATCGAGTTCGTTTATTTCCTGCGTAAAACGCTCTACAATCGAATTCGCTGGCGTAATTGGTTGCCATGGCACACCAAGCTTACTTTTGTCTAAATGACAATGCATCTCCTGTAAACTTGGTAATAGCAACTGTCCGTTCCCATTAAAGCCATCTCTTTTTCCTGATGGCTGAATCTCCGCTACTTTACCGGCTTCCACTTTTATATCAAACGATAGGGTTTTGCTTCCATAAATAAAGTCACCTTCTGTTTCGAACCCTGTTTCCATACGCACATTCCGAATCCACTCACCCATATCCTTCACCTCAATGTTCTTATTCTGCTTCTACTTTACCCCGCTCATTAACAGTCAGTAAAGCAATTTGATCCGGCTATCATCCATCAGATGAAAGCATCGTTTTCGCCATTTCCACCATATCGTTTAAGCCTGATGACAACGCAAATTCAGCGACAAGCACCGGCGACGCAGCACGAAGTTCAATAATATGCTGTTTCATCCCTTGCCACACACGTCCGCCTCCCTGCTCATACGTGACAAGTAATTGATCCAACCCTTCTTCTCCAAAGAGTTGATAATGGGCAGCGAAATCATCGGACACGTCGCCAACAGATACTTCCGTCCAGTCGATTATACCGGTCACTTCTAATTCCTTGTTTAGCAAAATGTGTCCCGGATGCAAATCTCCATGCTTCACACCTGAAAAAGTCGGCCAAATCGTATCATTTTCTAGCCACGCTTGCCAGCGCGCCCACAGTTTTGGGTGAATATCAAAATGGTTTTTTACATTGTTCATTCGTTTTTCCATATGAGATTGAAGTGATACTCCATTTAGTATGTCAACACCTGTTAGCGCCATTTGATCGCTTGGAACATTGTGTAGATCCGCCATCACCTTACCTAAAGATTGAAGATAGGAATAGGGCACTTTTGTTTCATCAAAGGTCCATACGTACGCTTGCTTTTCCATATCAATCGTCGCTGCTGGCGTACCATTTAGCTCTTTATAGGCAATCAATTCTTTTGAAAAAATAGTCCACTGAGGCACTTGAAAGCTTACTTGTTTGTTAAGAATCATTAAAGCGGCTTGTTCTTTTTTACCATGTTTTAAAGAGTCCTCCCTACAAGGAATGCGTAAAATCCACTTTTCACCTGTCGAGTCCTTTGCGTGCGCTACACGAAAATCAAGCCCAGATTCGTTCACTTTTATTGAGTTCTCTTCTAGTTGTAATTGATAACGTCTAGCTAATTGTATGATTTCTGCTGGATTCATTCTTTCCATCTCCCTTTAGTAGTTTGCGATTTTCAATTGTATAGAGAACGTCCGCTACTTCTTGTAGAAACGTTCGATCATGACTAACAAGAATAACCGTTCCTTTGTATGCTTTTATACACTTCTCTAATGCTTTAATGCTCTGTACATCAAGAAAAGTTGTTGGCTCATCTAATACAAGAACATTCCATGCACCTAAGAAAAGATGGCAAAGCTGTAGTCGGATAGACTCCCCTCCACTCAAGTCACTCACATTTTTCTTCACATCGTTCCCAACAAAGCCCATTGCAGCTAATGCAGAGCGAATCTGTCCCTCTTCCTGTTCGCTATTCTGCTTCATCGACTCTAAAATAGATATCTTTTCTTTCCGTTGAAAATTAAATTGCTGATAAGAGCCAAACCGAACATTCGGTGAAACCGTTATCCCTTCATTTCGATTTACGATCGATTGTAGCAACGTCGTTTTTCCTGAGCCATTCTTGCCTGTAATTGCAATGGTTTTACCTAAAGGAAATTGAAAGCGGGCGTCTTCTATTAACACACGGTCTTGTTTTTTTACGGTTAATTGATTGGCAAAGATCGGCACTTTATTGTGGATTTGTAAATACGCTGGCTGGTGAAACACAATCGGCCTTTCACTCTCGACGGCATCTACTTCTGGGAGTTGCTGAGCACGTTGTTCGAGTGCCTTCGCTGCGCGTTGAATAGACTTTTCACTTGTTCCTTTTGATTTTGTCATAAACATGCGATTCGCTGTCGCTTTTGTTTCTTTCTTTGACATCGACCGATTCCCACTCGTTAGATGTCTGGCTTTTTTCTTTTTCTCTTCAGCGGCAGCTAAGAGCCGCTTTTTTTCCGTTTTTATCCGTTCATGCTGCTCTTGTTGAACCTTTTGTTCCATCCTTTTTTGCGCTTCATAAGCAGAATAATTCCCACTGTACTCTTTTACTTGACCGTCTTTCAACTCCCAAATCGTCGTCACGAGCTGATCTAATACATACCGATCGTGACTAACGATCACAAGCGCCCCATAATAATGGCGAAGTTCTTCAACGAGAAAATCTACTCCCTTTTCATCGAGGTGAGTTGTTGGTTCATCTAATAGCATGCCCTCTTGATAGGTACTAAACAGCTGTGCTAATTTGAGACGTGTTTGTTCACCTCCACTCATGTCTGCTTGACTACGATTGGGAACCTCAAGCCTACTAATCCATTCACCCTCCACTTTTTCTTTTTCATAGGCTTCTTTTTGAGCGAAATAAGCAAAGTGAATATGCCGATGAATATGACCTCTATTTGACTGAACGCGCCCCTCTAGCACGTTTAAAAGCGTACTTTTTCCGCTTCCATTTTCCCCAACAATGCCAATTCGATCAAATTGGTAGATAGGCAAGCGATCTATTTCCAAAATAAGTTGATCTCCATGCGTTACATGGACACCGCTAAGTTCTACTACTAATTGTTCCATTTTTACACGTCCTTTTTATGATGAGATAAAAGGCGTATCATCATAAAAAACCACAGACAAACGGCGTCTGTGGTTGCGGGTAAACGAGGGTAGAACAAAGACAGGTCTCCCTTTTTCGCAAAAAAAAGAAAGACAGCCTAATCTGCCTTTCTCCCCGTTTTATATAACCGGTGAAGGTTGTTAAAAATGTGCAGACTACTCCCGTTTACCCTGTTTATGAAAACAGAGCCTTTGAACATATAGAATTACTGTTTGTTCAAAGTTTGCTGGCGTAATCTTGCTGGTAACATTCTTAACATTCCTCCTATCAGTAAAGTTAGTGTTACTATAAAGGAGATAACCCTATGACGTCAAGAAAAACTTCTCCAGTTGTTAAACGGCTAGATATTCCTTATTCTGTCATTAATTATCGCATTGCTGTATAAAATTCAGTTCATTCTGCTCTCTTGCCTTCGCAGTCACCCATTGAAGGAATACCCGCTCTTTCTCGTTAACCTTCCGACCAAGCTTCTCTTCAAAATCAATAATTAACCCATACATGTTATGATCCATTGATTTCATAGGTCCTCCTGCAAACACCTTTTCTTTATCTTATGTATATACACCGGTAATTGCAAGAGAATTTAGATAATAGATCCGAATTTTATTCATTTTATTTATTTTGTTCATAAAGTTCACATTGACTTTACATTGAGTTGTATTAGTATACTAGTAAAAAAAACGATTTCGAAACAAAGAAAGAAGGCTTTTCTATGATTGGTACGTTTGTAAATGTAGCAACGATTCTTATTGGTAGTTTCATTGGAACTACGTTAAAGAAGGGGTTATCTGATCGATTTCACACGATTCTTCTTCAAGGGATGGGGCTCGCCGTAATTGGCCTTGGCATCGGTGCCCTTACGACGAATTTACCAAACAGCACATACCCTGTCTTGTTTATTATTAGTATGGCACTTGGTGGCATTATCGGGGAGTGGATTCGCTTTGAAGAACGGTTTCGAAGCGCCTTATCTTTTATACTTAGAGGACAAGCAAATGAAGGGGTAACGACTGCTATTCTCCTTTTCTGTGTCGGTACACTATCCATTGTTGGCCCAATAGAAGCTGCTTTAAATGGTCAATATACGTATCTATATTCTAATGCGATACTCGACGGCTTTACCTCCATTGTACTTGCAGCGACGTTCGGATTTAGCATTGCTTTTTCTGCTTTTGTTTTGCTTCTTTGGCAAGGAAGTATTTACTTTTTAGCTAGTTTTGCATCCCTATTCTTCACACCTGAATTACTTACAGAGATTTCAATTATTGGTGGGCTGCTAATACTTAGCACAGGACTAAACATTCTCGGCATTTCTTCCTTTAAAACGTTGAATTTAGTACCAGCTTTACTAATTCCCATTCTTTTTTTCGCCCTAAAAATGGGTATGGTCTACTAGATTTCCCAAAAAATCGACAATGATCATCGACAATTAAGAGCATTTGTAACAGGCGTTTCCTGTATCCGCATGTTACAAGTGCTCCTTTATTCCATGCTACAAATCCCATTATAACGGCTTAATGACCGTTATATTTCCCAATATCATTTACGCTTATTTACGTTGGTTGCCGGGTAACTCTCTTCATGTACAACAAAATTCTGAAGGGAGTTTTCATTATGAAAACCTGGTTTTACAGTCTTACGACCTCACTTCTATTTATCTTACTTGTGGCTGGAGGAAGTTCTTATGCATACGCATCGACAGACGCCGCAAAAATTCACGCTACTCCACCAGAGAATGTGTACTATGAAGAATTAAACGGGCTGTTCATTGAGTTACCTTATGAGGCGGATCACGTAAGTGTTGAAAAAGAAAACGAAACACTCTTTATTAGGGATCTCACAACCAATGATCTTTTGGAACAAATTACTATACGAAATACCGTCCAAGCAGCAGATGATCATCCGCTTTTACCTCCACCGATAACGGTACCACCGACTGAAGAATTTATGGAGATGTTCTCGACAAGGGAATACAACGGGCTTGAAGTTGTTTTAAATGTACGGTTTGTCGTCACAAAAAATGCAGAAGGTATTTATGAAGAAGTTGTCGACATTCGAGATGCATGGTGGACAACCGGAAGCGGACCACATACATTAGAGGATTCAAATACAGATATTCTCCACGGTGATTTCCCAGTAAGAGAGTTTACTGTAACAGGACAAACAACCATCGTTACTCAAATTGATGCTAGTGCGCGTGCTGGCTTTGAAGCGGCTGGTTTTAGCGTCGGAGTTGATGTATCAGGAACCTATTATGCTCGAATGACCGTTCGAGACACAATGGAGTTTGATTTATTTTCATAATGAATAGACCGCTCTTTCAGTAGAGCGGTTTTTATAATACAAGATAAACAAGCTTAATGATGAAGTAGGTTACTAGGATAGCGCCAATCCCTTCAAGTACTCGTCTCATTTTAGATTTTTTCGCTAAATGTTTCTGTATCTTCCTCTCCTTTTCAATCTGTTTATCTTCTGATTGCAACAACCACATCACTATCGTTACGATATAACTAGCTAGAAGCGTAATCGTAAGGTGGCGAATGCTAGGGAAACCATTGTCCATAGCAACATTTGCTAAGATAATACCCGTTACTACCGCAAAAGGTAAGAGTACAAACGTTTTCACCAATACTTTTTTGCGGAGCTTTTCCTCTTCTAAAAAATCCAACTGACACCATTCCCTTCCTCTTTATTCCTCTATCTTCCTATTCCCTTTTATTTACATCAAAAACCGCTATAATGCTTTTAAAAGAGTCTTTTACCTACTCTGTCAGCCAGTTGCCACATATGTGCTATTTTTCAGTCTTTGGAAGAATCTCATTAAACGCTACTATAGAGACAAGGGTGATGCCTATGTTGACCTCTAGACAAAAAACGATTTTGCTTAAATTACTTGAAAGCGATCACTTTGTCACTATTGAATTCTTAGCCAAATGGTTAAATATTAGTAGTCGAACCATTCGCTATGACTTAGATGCGATCGATACCAGCTTAGAACCCATTCAGGTGACAACGACAAGAATGCCTGGAAAAGGCGTTCGATTAAGGGTTGGGGACGACAAACGCCCTTACCTGTTCGAGCTTATTGAAGGAAAGCAAGAAAGTACAGACAAGCATACTCAAAGACTAATGATGAGTCTGTTCGTCACAATTAAAGGAACGTTTACAATTCAAGAGCTTGCCGATCAATTCTTTTTAAGTCGCTCAAGTGTCCACAAATACTTGGTTGATGTGGAAGAATGGCTTGACAACTTTGATTTGCAACTTGTCAAACAAGCATGGAAAGGATTACAAGTCATTGGTACTGAACGAAGCTTGCGATTTGCATGTTACCAGATGCTCGGTGATAAACGAGCCGATTTGGATCGAATTGAGGACTGGTTAGATGTAAATGAACGTGAGATGGAGCTCATGAAAACGTGGCTTTCGCTTGTGCAAACAGAGCGAGGTGTACATTATAGTGAATCCTCCATCGATGTCTTCTCGCTTTTCTTATTTTGGTGGAAAAGACAAATCGCCGCCAAAAGCTATGTATTTGTACCAAAAGAACACCGGCATAAGCGCCATTTTCATTTAGGTGTGATTGGCTCGTTTATTAAAGATCATGTAGAAGACGAGCGTTCCGTTTTACACGAATCCGCCTTCCTTGACGATTTATTTGACCAAGCTAAAGTCGTCTCGTATCAAAAAGGAACGTCGCATTTCAAAAAAAACAGCCGAGAGAGTCAGTTCTGCGAGCATTTATTGTCTCAACTATCGACCGTTCTGCATACAAACTTTCTTGCAGATGAAAAACTAACGAATGATTTAACACACCACATCAAAGCTGCATTTATGCGAATGTCACAAGGTGTGGAAATTGAAAATCCCTATACCGAAGAAATTAAAGTTCGGTATCGCGCCATTTATGAAATGGTTTTTCAATTAACGTACAATATGGGGATTCATCTATTAGCAAGCGAAGTCGCCTATATTACGATGCACATTAGCGCCGCTTACGAGCGTAGCAAAAGCCGTGACTTTTTACCAACCGTTATGGTCGTCTGTTCATCTGGACTTGCAGCATCGTCCATCTTAACAACAAAGCTAGAGCAAATTGAACCTGGATTTCACATTATTCATGTTGTCCGTACTCAAGATCTTGAGCAGGTACTCCAAGAAACGAGTCCTGATTTTATCTTGACGACTCAGGAAATTTCAATTCCACACTGGCATCAGACGAAACGTTTTCATGTCAGTCCATTACTCAGTGATCAAGATAAGCGATTGATTCAACACGAGGCCCATAAAATTGTGAATCGAAAACAATTAGCTTCTTTCAATGAAGTCTACGGGAACGCATCATTAGTGGAACCCTCTTTGTTTGATGAAAAAATACACACGATTAAGACAAGAGATTGGCGAGATGCAATAGCACATGCGTCCGAACCACTTCTCGCAGCAGGCTATATTGAACAAAGCTATATTCAAGAAATGATTATGTCTGTAGAACGAAATGGAACCTATATGGTTTTCCTTCCGAAAGTGGCTTTTGTTCATGCAAGCCCCGAGTATGTAAAAAAAGAAGGCATTAGTTTAACAATACTAGAAAACGAGATTGAATTTGGAGACCTTAATCCTGAACAAGTCACGATGATTATCGTCCTAGCTATGAAGGAAGCGCATAACCAAGATTTTATACAGCTCTTTCACTATCTAGAAAATGAAACATCTCGCACACAGCTGTTACAAAAATGGATTGGAAGAAAGGACGCGACATGATGACTACATGGATACGAAAAGAACATGTTGCCGTTAACGTAAAAGCAAGCAACTGGGAAGAAGCCATTCGAGCGTCTGGGTCTTTGCTTTTAGAAACAGGCGCCATTACGCAAGAGTATATTGCTCAAATGATTCATTCTGTAAAAGAAAATGGCCCCTACATTGTAATCGGTCCTGGTATTGCAATGGCACATGCTAGGCCAAGTAAAGCTGTACATGAAGATGCGATATCACTGGCAATACTTGACGAGGCTGTATCATTTGGAAGCGAACAAAACGACCCTGTTGATCTTGTGTTCTCGTTTTCTGCAACTGGAACAGAAGCACATTTGAAGCTTATTGAACAGCTTTCAAGCGTACTCATTAACGAAGAAAAAGTCGAACAACTGCGCCATGCTCAAACAAAAGAAGACATTTTTAACTTAATGTAAAGGAGAGATACAAGAATGGCTAAAGTAAAAATTATGACAGTATGTGGTTTCGGGCTCGGATCTTCTATGGTTTTGAAAATGAACTTAGATGGGGTATTAAAAGACCTCGGCATTCAAGCGGATGTATTTACAGGTGATGTTGGCTCTGCCCAAAGCACTCCAGCAGATTATATTTTCACAAGTAAAGAATTAGGCGAAAAACTGCAGAAAACAGTCAATAAGCCAGTTATTATTATCAATAGCTTTGTTAACAAAGCAGAAATCAAAGAAAAAGTTGAGGCGGAACTTCAGGCATAATGCCTAAGTTCCTTCTATCTATAAAAAGGGGGGTTCTTTATGCAAACAGTAATGGATTTTCTTATTGAAGTTATTCGTGAACCAGCTATCTTCTTAGGTCTCATCGCTCTCACAGGTCTGCTGCTGCTTCGAAAAGATTTTTCTTCAGTTGTTTCAGGTACTGCGAAAACAGTCATTGGCGTTGTTATTCTTACTCAAGGTACGAATATTTTAATGAACTCCATTGCACCATTAACAGAAGGCTTTAACGTCATGTACAACATTGATAATCCGGAGGTTGCACCTGCTCTAGGTGCCGATACCATTCTGAGTCAATATGGTACACAAATTGGTCTTGCCATGTTAATTGCCTTTCTTATTAATTTAGTCGTTGCACGCTTTACACCTATTAAGCACGTTTTCTTAACAGGGCATATGCTGTTTTGGTTCCCTTTTATCTTTGTTGCAGTCGGTATTGAAAACGATTTATCAAATACGCAACTCGTTCTTTTTGCTTCTATTTTAACAGCTCTTTATATTATTATTGCTCCAGCATTGTTACGACCTTTCGTTCGAAAAGTAACCCAGTCAGATGATTTTATTATTGGGCATCCAACAACCATACTTTCTTTAATTGCAGGGATGGTTGGGAAACTTTTTGGGACAAAAGGAAAATCGTCTGAAGATATTAAATTTCCGAGTTCAACGGAATTTCTTCGTGAAATCAGCATCACCTCTTCCATTGTGATGTTCTTTGTTTACATTGTGGTTAGCATGATTATTGGTTTTGATACGGCTTCAACAGCTTTTGGTGTAGAACAAAACTTGATCATTTATAGCGTCATGCAAGGGATTCTTTTCGGGGCTGGGTTAACCGTTCTATTGCTTGGTGTAAGAATGATGCTTGCTGAAATCATTCCAGCCTTTCAAGGGATTTCACAAAAATGGATACCAAATGCTGTACCAGCACTAGACGCACCTATTTTATTCCCTTATGCACCTAATGCTGTCTTAATTGGATTTGTTGTTTCGATGGTTACATCGGTTGCAACCATTTTTATTACAGGTAGTATGGGGGTCTTCTCTTTTGTTATCGTTCCTTTAACGATTACGTGTTTCTTTGAAATTGGAACTGCCGCCATTATTGCCAACGGACAAGGTGGATTAAGAGGTGCCATTGCTGGTTCTGCTGTAGCTGGTGTTGTTATGATCTTGCTTGTCGGTCTGTCTGTCCCTATTTTGAGTGGAACAGCCGCAGATTGGATTGTCATTTTCGGTGGAAACGACTTTTCACTCTGGAGTTTCTTAGGTGATCTGATTGCACGTCTTTTTCCAGGAGGATAACGAAATGTCTTATATGAAACAGTTTTACCAATCGATTGAGCAAATCCTTACACGGATTTCACAAGAACAAGAATCCACTCTTGAACAAGCAGCAACACTTATGGAGGAGGCAGTCGAAAATGGTCGCTCTCTCTATATCTTTGGCGCTTCCCACGCAGGCATTGTGGCTGAAGATGCGTTTTACCGCGCAGGAGGGCTTGCACTCTTTAACCCGCTCTTCAGTCCTGCATTAATGCTAAATGTCGAACCCATTACACTTACTTCTAAATTGGAACGACTTGAAGGGTTTGGGCAAATTATTCTTGATTCAAAGCCTGTTCAACAAGGCGATGTTGTCTTTATTCATTCTGTATCCGGTCGAAACCCTGTGGCAATTGATCTAGCTATAGAAGCGAAAGCACGGGGAATGAACGTTATTTCGTTGACGAACCTCACCTATTCAATGGGCGTTACTTCTCGTCACTCTTCTGGGAAACGGTTATTTGAAGTGAGTGATCTTGTGATTGATAATTATGGAGAACCTGGAGATGCAGCAGTCTCCATTCAGTCTCTCTCACAGAAAGTGGCTCCAACTTCGACGATTTCTGGAAGCTTTGTTATTCATTCCATCGTACTCAAATTTATTGAGAAGCTTGAAGCGAAGGGAAAAGAGATCCCCATTTTCCGCAGCGCAAACATCGATGGTGGAGATAGCTATAACGAACAGATGATGACAAACTATAAAAACCAAATTCACTATATGTAATGAAGCAGCAGCTCCTTAAAAGGGGGCTGTTTTTTAGATTCTTTACAACCATTCATCGCTTCCCCTCATTAATAGACTAAATATTTCCCAACCTGTCCTCACATTGATCAGTAAACTCTACCAAACCCTTGTCACTCTAACCTTTTTCACTCTCTTCTGTTTCACCAGCTCTAAATGTGTATGCCACATACAAGTTTTTTGCAATGTGTTAAGATGCTACATTGTTAATAGAAACAGAATTTTAAAAAGAGAGAAAAAACACAAACAAAGAAAAGAGGGAGAGCCATGCAATTGACCATTTTCACCGATACATCTTTACGTACGCTCATGTACCTAGGGATAAAAGAGAATGAAATTATTACATTAAATGAGATTTCTAGCGTCTATGACGTCTCTATTAATCATCTTAAAAAAATTGCGTGGGAATTAAACAAGTCAGGCTATATTGATTCGGTAAACGGAAGAAACGGTGGGTATAAACTAGCGCAAGCTCCGGAGTATATACAAATCGGAAACATCATTCGAAAATATGAAAACTTGGAGCTTGTTACGTGCATGAAAAAAGACGGTTTTTGCGCTTTAGAACCCGCCTGTAAATTAAAACGAGCGCTTCAAGAAGCGCTCGATGCCTACCTGAATGTGCTTGATCAATACACGCTTTCTGATTTGTTAACAAATCAAGATGAGCTAGTAGAAGCGTTATTCAGCGACTATAGGACAAAGACCTTTCAACATTAATCAATAGGATAAGCATAGATAACGAATCGTTCCGGGGCGTGGTTGATGAAGTCAAAGGGGTAGCATGTTGTAACTACCAATACTTCTTCACCCATCTCCCGAATGACCGTTCGATCATCGGCATCTACGATATCAGTTTCCTCGATTTTATACCGGAATGAACCATATTCCATATGCATAATAAATAGATCACCTATCTCTAATTGACCGAAATCGCGAAAGACCGTATCTCTGTGCCCAGATAAAAGTATTTGTTCATTGCCACCTGGTAAAACAGAATCACGATAATGACCAACCCCACGCTGCAACTCTTCTGGATTCGTCCCTTCTACAATAGGAAGCTGTCGATTTAAAGACTCAATCTCTAAAATAGCGAAAGACTCACCTTGATTGATGTCTATCGATTGGAAGGACTCCCTTGCTTGCTCGCTACTTGGCGAGAGAAATGATCGCTGCTGTGGTTCATCTTTATTTGTCATCGTCAAGTTCGATGGATCTAATAAATGATCATTTCCCAAATCAACAAATAGTCGCTCTTGAGCTTCTGCCAATGATTGATTTTGCATAGACTTCGTCTGATAGTGATCATACCCAAACCAAACCAGCAAACAGATGCCAACTACCATTAAGCTATTGCCTATGATTCTCCACGCTTTAATTACGAAACCCCCCTTTCTTTATAGCCAGAGCGATTTTTCAAGAGCTTGTAATAGGCTACATACCCTGACAAATAATGCTCGGTATCATCAATCCGTGAACGAAATGAGTGATGACGAATATAGAAGCTACCTAAAATCCTGCTCGGCTTCTTGAAGTACATGGCTACCTCTGGATAGAAGAAGCCATTTCTTTGATATTCTGCTCGGATGTGAAATGTTTCTTCTAATCGCTGAATCTCTTTTTGGGTAAGCAATCCTTCCAATCCATGCGCCCTTAATCGTGATACCATATTCCACCCGGCTAACGTAAGTTCAAGAAACGTAGGATACGTTGTTTCTCTTTTCTTAATGAAGTTTAGCTTTTTCAAAACGTTATGTAAGCCAAACTCGAAATACTCTTTACGTGGTCGATACTTAGTTAGCTCATTGGTACAATAGCTCAACCAGTGATCATGATGCTTCCAATATTTTTTTTCGATAAAATAACGAAAGGCGAGCTCAACTGCATCGATCCATCTTGATTGTGGATCCTGTTCGTAAAGACGCATTAGTGCAAATGCCGCTTCCCCGTCGTAATAAATAATTCTAAAATCTTCTTTCACCTGTAGATCTTCGGGGTACAAAACATGATTAAAACTGCCATCACGTTTTTGCATCTGTACTATACCTTCCCCTAATAAACGAGTTATCTCTACATACTGATTTTGTTTAAAAACTTCCTGAAATTTTGTTAATGCCAATATAGCAGCCGCATTTGCGCCAAGCTTAATTTCTTTATTTTCTCCGACGCCGTCGATCATATAAGCAACTCGAACGGATTGAATGGTATAGTTACGTGTACAGTGATTGACGAGATAATGTAGCCCTCTTTTTATAGCTTTCTCCAAAACGTCATCGGGGTAAAGCTCGTAAGCCTCTAACATGGAATACAACGTACTCGCATGTCTTAGCACATTATAGAACTGAATTTCCTTATCAAAACAAGAAAAATACCCATATACAAATGCCCCTGTATCTTTTACTTGGTTTGCTAGAAAAGTGGCGCTTTCTCGTACCAAACGTTCTACTTCATCTATTGTTAACGGGGTCTTTCTCCGTCCATTATCTAAATTTGTGTTGTGCGTAGGGAATAGGCGATTTTCCTCAAAAAAGAATCCACGTGTAGTAAACGTTCGAATCTTATCGATCCTACTAAGATCAAGCTTAGGCATTAAAGGACGATGACTCTTAGCATACTCTTTTAAATTCTTTTCTTGGATAAAACCTCTTCCTGTATGCTTATCAATTTGCACTATGGCGTTTCCGTTTATCTCCTGCTCTAAAAAAGCAAACCGATACTGTTTGTCGAAAGAAATTCCTTTTCGATAATAGTTTTTCTTTGTTTCTGTTATGATCTTCACGAATTCATTTACGCTATGGCTTTCTTCATTTTCAACAATATCCAATTTCACCCAATCATAGTGACTTTCTTTATAATGCTGAAGCGCTTGTCTCTTAACAACTCGCCATGCTTTTAATGGAAGCGTCTCACTAGCCTGGAAAACATCTGCCCTGCGCTTTGGACTTCCAATCGATAGAAAAAGAATGACTCGTGTTGTGTTTTTCAGAAAACCTAAATGCCCTTCTTTTTGAAGAGTCTCATAAAAAAGATCTAGCTTTTTTTCTAATGAGTCTGCTAATTTCGATTGCGATGTTTCCATGTACATTCCTCCTAATTAATAGGTTAGGGGGGAGAAGATTCTCCCCTCTAACGCATTCTTATTGGTAACGCTTATCCATTCTTCCTATTTCGACCGAACACTCTTGCAAATAGACCTGAAAGAAGTGCAACAACTCCAGCAGCTCCATAAGCCCAAGCATGGGTAGCTGTTTTCGGCAGCTTATCGCCACTGCCATCATAGCCTTTGCCAGAGTCCCCTCCATAACGATTATCAATTCGCTCATAGTCTCTATCTTTGTCAGCATCGGCATCCGCATCAGCATCCGCATCAGCGTCGGCATCCGCATCAGCGTCAGCATCAGCGTCGGCATCCGCATCAGCGTCAGCGTCAGCGTCGGCATCAGCGTCAGCATCCGCATCGGCATCCGCATCGGCATCCGCATCCGCATCAGCGTCAGCATCCGCATCGGCGTCAGCATCGGCGTCAGCATCAGCGTCGGCATCCGCATCAGCGTCAGCATCCGCATCAGCGTCAGCATCCGCGTCGGCATCCGCATCAGCGTCAGCATCCGCATCGGCATCCGCATCGGCGTCAGCATCGGCGTCAGCGTCAGCATCACCATCGTCGCTAATTGGTAAAACCCTTGCATAAGAAGATTCACTTTGCTGACCATCTTCATCAATTTGATAAAATTCAATAATTGTTCCAGCTGGTAACGGCTCATCCAGTTCAATTGAGAACGTACCGTTATTGTCAATAATAATTCCAAGTGCTCTGATTGCTGACACTTCACTTGAACCAATAATTTGACCGTTAACAAGTGCGTAGACAGTTGATCCAACGAGCCCTTCACCAGTTAGTATCAAATCATCCTCAAAGATTGGTGTTGATCTCGGGGCGTCTGGAAATACTCCTTCAGCCGGATCATCATCATCAGAATCTGAATCTGAGTCAGCATCCGCATCGGCGTCAGCATCGGCATCAGCGTCAGCATCCGCGTCAGCATCCGCATCAGCATCCGCATCGGCGTCAGAATCGGCGTCAGCATCCGCATCGGCATCCGCATCCGCATCGGCGTCAGCATCGGCATCCGCATCCGCATCCGCATCCGCATCGGCGTCAGCGTCCGCATCCGCATCGGCGTCAGCATCAGCATCTGCGTCCGCATCAGCATCGGCGTCAGCGTCAGCGTCAGCGTCAGCGTCAGCATCCGCATCGGCGTCAGCATCTGCATCGGCATCCGCATCAGCATCTGCGTCAGCGTCGGCATCCGCATCAGCGTCAGCATCCGCATCGGCATCAGCGTCGGCATCAGCGTCAGCATCCGCATCGGCGTCCGCATCGGCATCGGCGTCAGCGTCAGCATCCGCATCGGCGTCCGCATCGGCATCCGCATCCGCATCCGCATCGGCGTCAGCGTCGGCATCAGCGTCAGCATCGGCATCAGCGTCGGCATCAGCGTCAGCATCCGCATCGGCATCCGCATCAGCGTCAGCATCCGCATCAGCATCAGCATCAGCATCAGCGTCGGCATCAGCATCCGCATCAGCATCAGCGTCGGCATCCGCATCCGCATCGGCGTCAGCATCGGCATCAGCATCGGCGTCAGCATCCGCATCGGCATCCGCATCAGCATCAGCGTCAGCATCAGCATCAGCATCCGCATCCGCGTCAGCGTCGGCATCAGCGTCAGCATCAGCATCCGCATCGGCGTCAGCGTCAGCGTCAGCGTCAGCATCCGCATCGGCGTCAGCATCTGCATCGGCATCCGCATCAGCATCTGCGTCAGCGTCGGCATCCGCATCAGCGTCAGCATCCGCATCGGCATCAGCGTCGGCATCAGCATCCGCATCGGCGTCCGCATCGGCATCGGCATCGGCATCGGCGTCAGCGTCAGCATCCGCATCGGCGTCCGCATCGGCATCCGCATCCGCATCAGCATCGGCGTCAGCGTCGGCATCAGCGTCAGCATCAGCATCAGCATCGGCGTCGGCATCAGCGTCAGCATCCGCATCGGCATCCGCATCAGCGTCAGCATCCGCATCAGCATCAGCATCAGCATCAGCGTCGGCATCAGCATCCGCATCAGCATCAGCGTCGGCATCCGCATCCGCATCGGCGTCAGCATCGGCATCAGCATCGGCGTCAGCATCCGCATCGGCATCCGCATCAGCATCAGCGTCAGCATCAGCATCAGCATCCGCATCCGCGTCAGCGTCGGCATCAGCGTCAGCATCAGCATCAGCATCGGCGTCAGAATCGGCGTCAGCATCCGCATCGGCATCAGCATCAGCGTCAGCATCCGCATCAGCGTCAGCATCAGCATCGGCGTCAGCATCTGCATCGGCATCCGCATCAGCATCAGCATCTGCGTCAGCGTCGGCATCAGCATCAGCATCAGATTCATCATCAAAAATTAAATTTTGTCTTGCTCCTTCAGTACGAATGGCATTCAGTAAATCAATGTCAATGAACGTTTCATTGATTGCTGCTGCACTCACAACAGCGTTTGGTACCATTGGATCGCTTATTTCTGTTTGTAGCCTAAATTGCGTGCTTCCCAATAAATTGACGTCTAGTGCAGACGTTAAGAGATCACTAGATCCATCCACAATAGCGTCAATTAAATCAAATAAAGGATTTGCAGCTGTTTTAAGTGCTTCAATGGCTGTTCTTACACCAGGTACAAGCCCATTATATTCAAGTTCATTAATCGCATCCCTAAGTGGTGTTAAGAATTCGACAAAGGCTTCACGAACATATTCACCAAGACCTTCTGTGAAATCAACCGTAATCGTGGTTCCATCTTCAGAGACAATCCCAGCTACCTCGACCTCATAAGCGCCTAAATCTTGTACACTACGCACCGAATCAAACGCAGTGTTTAGTGGATTCAAGTCCAGGATATTGTTAATGCCAGGTATACTTGTCAACGCCTCCACTGCAGTACCTACCGTATTAATAATGGGTGATATACCAGGCAAATCCCCAGGTGTCACTGCTGTTAGCTGCGCGTTAATCGTAACGGTTGTATTTCCCACTACTTTTCCTTGAAGTTCTTCAGGTAGGGTGAAAACAACTACTTTGTTATCCGCCAAGCCAACGTTTGCAAGACCCGTTCCACTAAACGTTAAATCAAGATCATAGTTTCCAGATTCGTTCTTTTCTTGTCTCTCCCCATTATTTGAGACAAGTGATGTATTTTCTAAAATCGAAACATTAAGTAACGACGCTTGTTCAATGGGTGCCGCTAAAGCAACAGATGGATTCGTTAATGGACTTAAGCTAGTTGTTGCAGGAAATGCTAGTTGAGTCGTTGTGAATAGTAAAGATGAAGCAGCAATAATAGCAGTTGTTTTTTTAGTAACCCTTCTGTTCCGCGCATGCATTTTCTTCTTATAATCAATCTTCCTATTTCTCACTTAGAACCTCCCTGTAATATGACCATTCGACTTCATTCGTACGTTTTGACTTACTTAAACCTCCTTTCTACTAAAATCTTGTTCTATGGTGTATAAAAACCTCGATGTTTGTCTTCGAAAAGTATAACAAGTCTAATAATTTAAAAAAATTTGTACTTTACATACACCTTTTTTCTTTAAGCACTCACCGGTAAAATAAGTGTAAAAAACCCCTATAAATAAGCATTCTTTATAAAAAGAACAAATTATAAAAATTTTTATACACCGTGGAGTTAAGACGCCACTTTTCTCAAGTTAGCCGCCTTCTCGCTCTTTTAACGAAAACTGAATAGAGAGATGAAAATAAAAAAGAACACGGTTAAGAGAAACCGTGTTCTTTTACTAGTGTGACACCTAGACGATCTTTCAACTAAAAGATCGTCTACTATCCTTTATGAATTTTTCGGTATTCACCTGGTGTCATGCCTTCAATTTTCTTAAATTTACGAATGAAATTAGCTACGTCCTTATACCCAACATCACTCACAACATCTTTAATTGGCTGGTCAGTACGAGTTAACCGTTCTTTTACATAACGAATACGCAACCGTTGTATTAATTGAGTGAACGTTTCACCTGTTTGTTCTTTGATAAACCGACTTAAATAGGAAACAGAGAGATAAAATTCTTGTGCAACCACTTCTAATGATATCTCGTAATTTTTATAGTTTTGCTCAATATAAGTAAGGATATCCTTTTTCAATTTATTGTTATGACTATCCTTCTTTTCTTCCACTTCGTTGCAAATAACTTCAACAACACATTGCAGCTGCTTATGCAATTGTGTAATGGACTTGAATTCAACTAATTGGTCAACTTGCTTCATATATTGATAAAAGCCTAATTCAGATACGGTTCGTAGCGTCGTATTAATAATGTCAAAACAAATACATTTGATTTCATTAATTGAAAGCCCCTTGCTTCCTAACGCTTCAAACATATCGCCGAGCATTTCGTCTGCGACAGTAAAATCGCCTTGCTTGATACTTTGTACATACTTCATTTGCTCTTCCTTTAAATAACCTAGCAAATGATGGGTTTCTGTCTCTAAATCCTCAAAGAACAGAACGCTTCCTTGAGGAGCGGAAAATTTATATTCCATTGTAGCGAGCGCTTCAATGTAAGAGCGATTAATCTTTGTCTTATCGTCGTACAGTTGACCAACACCGATCGTTGGTTTGTAAACGGTAAAGTCCTTCATTTCCTTTTGAATGTCATGAACCATTTTATCAAGAAAACCTCTGTTCACTTTCTCCTCCAAAACATCCATTGAAATCATGACAACAATTGAATCAGAATGAAGAAAGTCAACAGCATAAGCAGTAGCGTTTTCTAACGTCTTCTTTGAAACCAGTTGTAAAAGCTTGTCTTTGTCCTTTGTATTTGAAAACGATTCGAGTTCAAATTGCGCAATAACAACGAAAAAACGATCTCCTTTCAAAGACAATTTCAGCGAATCCATAATCAACTCAATCTCTTCAGAGTCATGGTAATGTCCTCTTAAAAGACGAATTAGAAATTGGTCACGTGCAAATGGCTGATGTAGATCAATGGTTTCATTTAACAATTCATGATTCTCATACAAGGATGTAACGGTTTTGCCTAGATTCTCTAATTCATTTTCACCTTTAACAAAAGGTGGGGAATGCTTTCCTTTGTGTGTGATGGCGATGAGCTGACTAATCGGCTTGTATTGATTTCTACCTAAAAGAACGGCTAAGACTAACCCTACGACAAACAAGACAACTAAAAAAGAGATCATAATGACTTGTACGTTATTGAGCTTAATAAAAAATTGATTTTGATCCATTACTGTAACAAATGTCCAACCACTCACATCTGATTCCACCGAAACCATTGAATAATCACTTCCATGTAGTTGAACCGTTTCTACACCTGTAAAACCGTTTGATAACGATTGAATATCCTCTGTTTGAACCAACTCATCACTTGTTACAGATGCGACGGTTTCACGATCTTTGTTAAAGATGTACACATTCCCTTCTATTTCACCTAGAAGATTGCGAATCATATTAATGATCGTTGATTCCTCTATAAAAAACATGACGGTTCCATGCGGCTTTTCCGAGTTCGGTGAAATCGGTACATGGTAAAGAATACGGTTGCTGGCTACTCGTATAAGCGGTACGTCTGTATGTAGGTCAGCGAGCAACTCTCCTCTCCCTACTCGCTGAAGTTCCTCACTATTTTGTAAAAGCGCATTCATCGAGTACGAGCCATTTGTCGAATAGAGAACATCTTGCTGTTTATAGTAAACAAATAATTCCTCGACTATCGCACTATTTGCTCGATACTTTCTTAACTCATCCGTCGCCTCTCCCCCATAATAGGGATGACTAATCATATAAGGGGTAAGCCGTGGATCTAAAGAAATCCTTGCTGATAATGTAACGAGCTCGGACAAACGTTCATCCGTTAAATTCCTAACCTGTTCAAGATTATTAATATTCGATTGCTCAATTTCTTCTCTTAAACTCGTTACAGCATTATAGTAAATGACAATACTCATAATCGTAAATGGAACAAGGAATACGAGAAGATAGGAGATGATATATTTGTATAGTAATTTCGAACCTCTTTTAGTCAGCACCTATCCACCTCCTCTTAAACCATCCTTTTCGTAAGCCCTTTCAAAAAAGGACCTAACACGTTCTGCTATGTATTTATTCTATGATAGCGATAAAACCTCACCACAAGCAAGAGGGATTTACATTCTTTTTTCATTTTTTCGAAATGAAAGAATATAAATCCCTTTATTATCCATTTACGACTTATTGTTCAAGTATAGTAATCGTTACCTCTTCTGTTTTCTGAGAATCACTTCCGACCATTACGTTCACCTTTCCAGGCTCAGGACCAAACTCCATGTCTTTATTCCAGATGGAAAGCGCCTCTTCTCCTACTGTTAATGTCACCGTCTTTTTTTCTTGCGGTGCCAGTAGTATTTTTTTGAAGGCTTTTAATTCTTTTATTCTACGGGTTGTCGATGCTTCCACATCTTTTATATACAATTGAACCACCTCAGAGCCTTCTACTAAACCAGTATTTACAACATCAACTTGTATGGAAATCATTTCTCCCTCTCGTAAACGTGCTAGAGAAATACTTGGGTTTTGTACACGTATCTGTTGTAACACAAACGTCGTATAGCTTAGACCATATCCAAAAGAAAAAAGCGGCGTTGCTTCCATATCCAAGTAGGTAGGAGCTCTTCCCTGGTCCTTATAATTGTAATAAATCGGTAAATGTGCACTTGAGCGGGGCATGGATACCGCTAGCTTTCCACTCGGATTGACGTCTCCAAATAACACCTCGCTTATGGCTGTTCCTCCCTCTTCACCAGGATACCAACCACATAGTATAGCGTTGCAATAGGGTTCAATTTCGGTGAGCGCATGTGGCCTTCCTTGGATGACAATTGCGATTAAGGGAGTACCTGTTTTGGCTAGTTCACTCAATAGTTCTTGCTGAACCCCACCAAGCTGTAAATTGGCTACATCTACACCTTCTCCGCAGTCCATTTCTGCTCGATGATCATCAATGATAGCAGCACCATTCGTATCAAAAGATAACTCCACATTCCTTGCACTACTTCCACCAATGACAACAATCGCAACATCTGCATCGGTAGCTGCGGTAATGGCTTCCTCAAACCCCTCTTTCGAATACCCACGTACGCTACATCCTTTAGAATAAATTACTTCTCCAGCACTTCGTTGTTGAATCCCTTTTAAAATGGTCGTCCCTTTATCCATTCGCCGAAACGAGGTATAGTCTCCTAACTGATGTTCGATTTGATCCGCATTCGGTCCAATAACAGCGATTTTTTTCGTTTTTTTCTCCAATGGTAGTATGGCACATTCGTTCTTAAGTAAAACGATGGTTTCACGGGCCACTTGCTCGTTTAGCTGTTTAAAAGAGGAATGGCCAACTGCTTCTTTTGAACGGCTCTCATCAACAAATGGTTCTTCAAACAAGCCGAGTAGGAATTTAAGCCGTAACACACGACGAACGGCTCTGTCTATAAGCTCCTCTTTCACATCACCGTTCGTAACGGCTTCACTTAATCTCGTAAAAGCAACGTCCCATAAACTTAAATCAACGCCTGCAGAAAGTGCCAAGGCAGCAGCTTTTTCAACACTTCCTGTTAATTGCTGAAGCCGATCGTTTGCCACGCCATCTGCCATCACAATCCCTTCAAATCCCCACTCGTCTCGAAGAATCCCTGTCAATAATGACTCATTTGCATGGCAAGGAATACCGTCGATTTCGTTGTACGCAGCCATACAACCAAGCGCACCTGCTTCTACTCCAGCTTTCATACCGGGCAAGTGAATTTCACGCAGTTCTCGTTCACCGATGGGAACAGGACCCGCATTAAGCCCTCTTTCTCCAGCACCTTGAGCAGCAAAATGTTTTAATACCGCACCAATATGAGTTTTACCTGGTCTATCCGCCCTACCTTGTAAGCCATATACTGCCGCTTTCGTCATTTCCGCCGCTAAAAAGGGATCTTCACTAAAACATTCCTCTGATCTGCCCCACCTCGGATCTCGTAAAATGTCTAAAGTAGAAATTAAACCAAGGTGTGCTCCTCTCGAACGGATTTCAGTCGCAATATGACTGTATGCCTGTTCCATTAGCTCTGGATTCCACGTCGAGCCAACGCCAATATTGGTTGGAATCATTGTTCCGTCTAATGCTTGATGGCCGTGAGGGCACTCTTCAGATAGTAGAATAGGAATACCTAGCCTTGTATGTTCCATAACATAACGTTGAATGGTATTTGCTATTGAAGCATTTTGTTCTGTCGGGATTCCGTTCTCATACGTTACACCAGACCAAGGATCAGAGCGAAACAAACCATAAAGAGCACCCATTCCTTCCCCGAAGCGAACCTGCTCTTTAAATGCTTCTGTTAGCTCAATCCCTTCGTTTGTTTTGTCATACGCATCCCATCCGTACATTTTTTGATTAAGCTGCCCAACTTTTTCTTTTAACGTCATCTGCGACAGCAACGCTTCAACGCGCATCTCAATTGGCAAGCTCGGGTCTTTATAACTCATCGACCATCCAACTCCTTACTTGTTACTGAATGTAATTGTCTTCACTTCAAAAGGCTTGATTGTTGTACGCAAAACGCCTGCTTCCATAGACAGCGGAGCAAGGGGCGTTTCTAACAAGTTTGTTTCAGTTGCCTGTTGAAAGGCGGTTTGTGAGAGTTTCACTTCCATCGCTTCCTGTCCTCCACTCGATTCATAGAATCGCATCGTAACGCCTTCATCCTTTTCCGATCGCTTCACGGTATCCAAAATTGCATGTGTCGCATTTAACTCGATAAAGCTGTGTCGAGCTGGCAATGTTCCTTTATGAGCATCGACCTGTATAGAAGTGACGGAATGGTTTAATTCATAGCCGCTCCGTACAACGTTTGCCGAATTCCACGTGCCTTGGTGAGGAAGAAGTGAATAGGTAAACAAGTGATTTCCTTGATCAGCATTGGGATCTGGCCATTTGGGTGCTCTTAGTAACGATAAACGGAGCTGACTACCTTTAACGTCGTAGCCATATTTGCAGTCGTTTAACAAGCTGACACCGTAATTTCCTTCCGAGACATCTGCAAAACGATGTCCACACACTTCAAATTGCGCCTTTTCCCAACTTGTATTAGAATGAGTCGCTCTCTCAACGACACCGAACGGAATTTCAAATGTGGCTTTACTCGTTTGAACATGAACTGGGAAAGCCACTTTTAACAACTTGTGGTTTTCGTGCCAGCTTACCTTTGTTTCGAAATCTAATCTGCCTGAATGATGGTACAACACAAGGTCTTGCTCAATAAACGAGTTAGAGATGTTCCATTTAAACCGAATTCGATCCATCGTCTTTCCTTTTAATACAACATCCACTGACAATAACTCAGGTCGATATGCCTCTTGCTCAGCAAACAGAGGGTCGATATCCCACGCATCCCAATAAGTGGGCTGGTCATGAAAGAGCTGAAACTGGTTGCCGCATTCACCTTGCTTCAGCACTTCCCGACATGCCTTTTTATCATATAATCGCGTCATTTCGCCATTTGTATTCCATTCGATCTGATAAAAATCGGTTTCCCACTTCCAAATAAAGGGCTGCTCTTGGATTGCTTTCATCTTCTGTTTTTCTGGTCGTAACCATATTGTTCGATAGCCCATTTGCGGAATAGCTGGCACATAAATTAGCCGAGTCACTTGCCCATCTTCTTCTATAAAGCAGTCACTCTTTAACGACTGATCGTTCTCATCCACTACGTCAAGCTTCAACAGCTCTTCTTTCCCTACTAGCTTTACGACTTCGGATCGCTCCCACGAGAGACTATTAAACACAACAAGCGGCTGACCCATTCGTTCTGTTTCAATCTCTTGAGCGAGCGACTGCAGGGCTAGTTGCTTGACATCTTTTCCAATACACATAAGCTCTTTATAATCTGCTTCTGCTCTTTCATATACTTCTGGAATCGAAGTACCAGGAATAATGTCGTGAAATTGATTAAACAATAAGAGCTTCCATCCTGCATCAAGACTCGTGACTTCCCACTTACTCGTTTGGAAGTTTAATAGACTGGACCAAATTTCGGCGTCACGGTATAAAACTTCTGCTTTCCGATTCCACCGTTTTACTTGCGCATGTGTCGTATATGTACCTCGATGAAGTTCCAAGTAAAGATCTCCAACCCAAGTAGGAAGGACAGGATTTGCATCTACAACGCGATCAAAAAACTGATGTGCCGTGCTATAGGATGTAGCTGGAAGTCCTGGTAAGCTAGCAGATCGCTCTACGTATTCGAGCATTTCCTTCGTTACACCGCCCCCTCCATCACCATGGCCATAGAGAAGCATTTGCTCTGGTTGGACCGCCTTTTGCTTATAGCTTCCCCAATGTTCAGCTATTTCCTTTGGGTGTGTATGCTCATTAACGCCGTGGTTGATGTAAGAAAGAATGCTTGTACCGTCGATTCCCACCCAATTAAAGAGATCATATGGAAACGGGTTGGTGTCATTCCAATTCATTTTCGTTGTCATAAAATAATCCAAGCCTGCTTTTTTCAACAGTTGTGGTAGAGACGCACAATAACCGAACGTATCCGGCAACCACTCAATTCGAGGCTGCTTACCAAACTCTTCTTTATAAAAGGTCATCCCATACAAAAGTTGTCGTACGAGCGATTCACCAGATGGAATGTTCAAGTCTGGCTCTACCCACATGCCTCCAACGACTTCCCAACGTCCACTACGGATATGCTGCTTCACCCGCTTATAAAGCTCAGGATAATGGGCTTTAACAAACGCATAGGCTTGAGGTTGACTTTGAGCATAGCGAAAATGGTCATAACGATCTAACAACGTACTCATCGTCGAAAACGTACGACTTGTTTTTCGAACAGCCTCTTTCATTGGCCATAACCAGGCTAAATCAATATGGGATTGCCCGACCATATGGAGAGATCCGCGATTCTTTACATCTATCTCTGTTAAAGCGTGCGAAAGAGCAGCTTCTTTCTCATTGACCAATGCACTCTCTTTCATAAGCGTGGCTACTTCTGTATTCATTAGCCATTTCTTTACTAGCGTCAGCTCGTTAACAATCTTTATTCGGTTTAAATCGGATTCTGGTAGCAACATAGCGGCTTCCAAATAGACCTTCATCGTGTAATACAATTTCTCTAACCCTTTGTTTTTCCGAACGAAAGCACTCTCCAATAAATACAATGGCGCCGGCGCATATTCTGCTGGCTCGTTTTGCCTATTTAATGGATCAATGACTTGAGCCGTCGGATTAAACAGCTCAATTTTTATCCTATACGAAGGTTGACCATTTGCTCTTTTAGGAAGGGGAAATTCATGTCGATTCCGATCAATACCATGGTAGGGAACACCGTCGAGATACACTAACCCTTCATGATTTGTTTTCACCCCATGCTGACCTACGTTAAAAACAAAATCAATCTCTGCATCTATAAACACTTCTGGAACTAAAAGCTCTTTTTCAATGATTAGCGTTTCTCCAGATTCAATTAACCGATCTCCAACTTGAATGGCATACGGCTCTTCATCCATTTGTTCATATTCACCTGGATTTTTATAGTAACTACGTTTTCCCACCCACTCTTTAATGTCGATACGATCGTGATTGATCCACTCTTGCATTTGATTTAAACACCTTCGTAAGCGCTGCATATCTACCATTCCTTCTCTCGCTTTATTAGAGATCGATCGTTAATTTAAATACGTATGCGTATGGAAGGTCATGATCGCCTTCCCATTTTGGTCGGATTACAACCAACTCGTTCTCAACTCTATGAAAAGACAATACTTGACCGTTATTCATCAACTCTACTTGTTCAACAGCACCTTCATAAGGAATCGTTAATGAACCACCGTTTAGATCTTCTTTCGTATGAATGAGAACAAAGCAATAAACGATATTCCCCTTCGCTGTAAAGGCCATGTTTTCTAAATAGTAGGGGGACACTGTTCTTGTTTCATAGATAGCCTCACCATATTGCTGTAGCCAAGCACCTAATTCCTTCATACGCTTAACTGCACCTCTAGGCAGGCGGCCATCCGGCTGTGGTGCAACATTTAACGCTAAATTCCCACCCTTAGACACGATCTCTATTAATAAATGAACAAGCGCTCTACCTGATTTATAGTCATCTTCATATCGAAATGAAAAAGCACTCCCCATCGTTATACAACTTTCCCAAGGGACATGAATTGGGTCCTTAGGAACCATTTGTTCAGGCGTCAATATATTTTCATATGGGCCGCCGACTGTGCGATCAGCCGCAAGAAGCCAAGGTTGGGATTCCCTCGCCTTCTCTACCACTTCTCCTAATCGAATGTCTTGGTTGTTTTTGGGCGATACCCATCCTGCATCCAGCCAAAGCATGTCGATTCTGCCGTAGTTCGTTAACAGTTCTAGGATTTGTTCGTGGGTAAATTGGACAAATTGTTCCCATAATGCTGGATGATCCTGTGGATCGTAAGAAGGTCCCCGCCTCGTGTATGCATCACCTGTCTTATTCGGAGTCCAGTACGATGGAACATGCCAATCAGCTTTTGAAAAATACGCTGATATTCCCAACCCTCTAGCTCTAAACGCATCAAAAAGCTGCTTACATACGTCAGCATAAGGATGCCGATGAAACGGACAAGCTGAACCTGTGACTTTATACTCTGTTGTCTTTGTATCCCACATCGCAAAACCATCGTGATGTTTTGTTGTAAACACAAGATATTTAAATCCAGTTTCCTTTGCTAAATCCGCCCAAGCATCAGGCTGGAATCGAATTGGATTAAAGGTTTTGTTTAACGCAACGTACTGTTGCTTTAATGATTTTGGATCGTGCTCCCAATCAATTTCTTCTCTCGACCACTCCGCATCCTCATCACTTAGTGCCCATGACTCAACGACACCAAGCTGTGCATACGGTCCCCAGTGCATCATCAGTCCAATCTTTTGATCTTTAAACCATTCCAATTGCGCTTGTAACGCTACCTCTTTCGGCTCCACATAGCTCTCTTCTTTACTGTAATGATGTACACCTTCTGTTAATTCGTAGAGGTTATCCGTCATCTCCATTCCTCCTTTTTATGAGAAAAAGCTCGTATACGACTTGAACTCAAGTTTAATACGAGCTTCATTTTTAATTAGCTACTTGCCCAACGATCATAGGCGACTTGATAAATCTCAATGTATTCTTCAATGTTCATACTTTCAATGGTATCCACATATTTATCCCAGTTTGATAGAGGTTCCACGCCCGTAATAAACCGTGCCTCTAACTGTTCTACATATGATTTAAGGTCTACTTCAATCGTATTGACGATTTCTTGCTCCTCATTCGTTAAATAAAGGAGAGGAATCGGCACTTCACCATAAGGTCCAATTTTTTCTTCTGTTTCAGCATCGAGAAACTGATCAAATTCGCTCACTTCAACACCTTCGACTCGTTTTACTAGTGTTGGTGTTGGGATACCATAGGCCGGAGTTAATGTCCCACGGTAATCCTCTGCACTATCGAATTGAGGTGGCGGATCAAGCTTCACTTTATTTCCATCTTCATCACGCTCAAAAAGATAGCCTTCCGGTCCATGATCTAAGAATTCAGATCCTTCATCCGAATAGAAGTAGTCAACCCATCGAATAGAAGCTTCTGGGTATTCATTATTACTTGTAATCGCAAACGTCCCTCTTGTAATGCCTGGATTAATTGGAATAAGTGGTTCATCAGTTATAGGACTAGATAACGCATGAAACATTGGATTGTTCATAGCTTCATCTTCTGATTGACCAGTCGTAAAGAACGAGAACCAATCCGGGAATAAACCAAGTCTGTTTTCTTGTCCTTTTGCTTTCTTTTGCTCATCAGACTGAGAAAATGTTTCCGGATCAAGAAGTCCCTCTTCAAACAATTTATTCATGTACGTCAAGTATTCCTTATAGTTTTCCGTATGAGGGGCATACCGTACTTCCCCATCCACTTCTTCAATTCCCCAAGCCTTCATACCAAATGCCCCGAGAAATGCTAAACGCGTACTATTCATTTGAACATCAAGCAACGGAATCTCGTCGGCTTCTCCATTACCATTCGGGTCTTCATCTCTAAAACGGACAAGCAAATCATATAACTCATCTGTTGTTGTAGGCACTTCTGCATCAAGGGCATCTAGCCACTCACCGTTGTACCACATTGGCACAGCCCAGCTTGAATTCGGGTGCTGATTAATGACCGGTAACGAATAAATATGACCATCAACCGTTGTAATTGAACGAGCAATGTCAGGATTTTCATCTAATAACCGTTGAATATTTGGCGCATATTCAGCAATAAGATCTTCAAGTGGAATTAGGATTCCTTGTCTCCCATAATCCACTTCCATTCCTGGTGTTAAGTTTGATGTGCCTGCGCCATAAATAATATCAGCCACATCGCCACTGGCAAACGCAAGGTTTAATCGTGTTGCAAAATCACTCATTGGGGGCGTCGTGTACTCAAACGAGATATTCGTCATTTCTGAGTACTCTTGCAAAGTCGGCATGTCTTTCCACTCAGCAAGTCCTGTACCAGGTGCCATGAGCGATAATGTAATTTCCTCTTCAACGATAGGAAAGCCCTCTTTACTTACTTCAACATCAGGATTCGTATTAGAGGTCGAGTCTCCATCCGTATCACTCGAACTACAAGCAGCAACAAATCCTACACAACAAAGTCCTGTTAAGCACAGCTTTAATGTTTTCTTCATTTCAAAACCCCTCTCGTTTTTTATAAAAACAATTGCTTTTAACCCTTTAAGGACCCGATCATTACACCCTTTACGAAATAACGTTGTAGAAACGGGTAGACAATGATGATTGGAAGTGTAGATACGATCATCACACCGTACTTTACAATGGCAGAAAGCTGTTGTCGGCTGTGTAAAGCTTGGGCCATCTCGCCAGTTATTTCTGTATTGTTTGAAGACATTTCATTTAACACAAGAATCTCCCTTAATACCATCTGAAGGGGATATAAATTCCGATCAGATAAGTAAATGAGTGCATTAAAGTAACCATTCCAATGACCGACTCCATAAAACAACGCCATGACCGCAATAATAGGAGCAGATAGAGGCAGAATGATTTTGAAGAATAGTTTGAAATTAGAAGCGCCATCAATCTTCGCTGCTTCTTCTAACCCTTTCGGTATGGTCATTTGAAAGAACACCCGGGCAATAATAATATTCCATACTGCTGCGGCATTCGGCAAGACCATCGCCCAAATCGTATCAATCATACCAAGATCCCTAACAACAAGGTAAGTTGGGATTAGTCCGCCACTGAAAAACATCGTCAGAACAAACATCCCTGTAAAGAAGCCTCTGCCAAAAAAATCTCTTCTTGATAAGGCGTATGCCGCTGGTATTGTCACAGCTAGGTTAATAAACGTTCCAAGGGTTGTGTAAAGTATCGTGTTTAAATACCCTCTCCAAATCTCACTATTTTGAAAAATCATCTCGTACCCAGCAAACGTTATATCAATGGGGAAAAGCCACATCTGCCCACTATTGACGGAAGTTGGACTACTAATGGATGCACTAATAATATAGATAAGAGGATAAAGAACAACAGCCAGCGCCACTGTTAAACAGAAGTAAACAAAGGCTTTAAATACTTTATCAACTTTGGTTTCTCTGATTTTCGTATTCATGACTGTACCCTCCTACCACAGACTTGTTTCACTCGTTTTTCTCGCAATTTGGTTCACAACGATAAGTAAAATGGCATTGATCACTGCGTTAAAGAGACCTACCGCAGATGCAAAACTATATTGCGCATCAAGTAAACCTGCTTTGTAAACGAACGTTGCGATGACATTTGAAGACTCTAGATTTAAAGGATTTTGAAGTAAGAGAATTTTTTCAAAGCCCATTGCCATAATGCTACCAACGTTCATGATTAGTAAAATAACCATTGTCGGGAAAATAAATGGGATGTTAATATGCCAAATGCGCTGTAATCGATTTGCCCCTTCCACGATAGCCGCTTCATGATGCTGGGGGTCCACTCCAGAAAGCGCTGCCAAATAAATGATCGTTCCCCAGCCCGTACTTTGCCATACGCCAGATAATACATATACGGTTTTAAACCAAGCAGGATCTGTCATAAAGGCAATTGGCTCAAACCCTAGAAATTGAACAAAATGATTAATAACACCGGTAACAGGTGAAAGAAAAGCAATGACCATTCCCGCAATGACAACCACGGATATAAAATGCGGTGCATACGTGACGGTCTGAACCGAACGTTTAAAAAAGTTATCCTTTGCCTCATTTAATAATAACGCCAAAATAATTGGTAGTGGAAAACCAACAATTAATTCGTATACACTAATGCCCAGTGTATTGCGAATTAAATCCCAAAAATAATAGGAATCAAAAAAGCGGATAAAATGCTTAAAGCCAACCCATTCACTTCCTGTTATACCTGCTGTTGGTGTAAAATCCTTAAAAGCAATTTGCACACCGTAAAGAGGTATATAATGGAAGATAAAAAAATATAAAAAAGCTGGCAGTATAAAAATATATAGTTGCCAATTTTGCAAAATTTTTCTGTTCTTTTTCCTCTTTATGATCGGGGGCGGAGCGCTCGTCTGGTGAGAAACCAGCTTTTTTGTTTGTAGTCCCATCCATTTCCTCCTTCGTCTTAAATTGTTCCAATCGTAGCACTCCGCTTGAAATTGTATCAATATGTAACATTCTCATTTGAAGCTTCTTATCTTTGAATACGCTTTCATTTATGTAGGTTTAACAATTCCGATATGTTGATTATGTTGTGGATGTGTTGTTTTTGATAATTAGCGGAGTGGCGCGGGTTCGGAACGCTTCTTAAAAAAGATGCTGCAGGAGTAACGGTTTGGGCGGGAGGATAAAAAGCTGGTTCTGAACTACGAGAAAGTCAAAGAAATCAAAAGAACAAGCAAAATGAACGCAACAGAAAAGCAGCCAATGGCTGCTTTTCTTTGTGGCTATGAATAGTCTTGATTTACAACCTTCTTTATGTGGACTCTTTTACTCATAAGCCATTATTCCGATAAACACTCGAGACATTTTCTCGTTCATTGTGATTCCTCCACTATCAATAGTTTGTTAGGTTATCTTCAAATCTTTTGCCATCTATTTTATATTCAATATCGAAAGAGGTAGGTCTCTTTGAACGTTCATTGTAAATAGGAGTGATTTGAACTTCAACAGATTTACCTTCAGAAAGGGCTATCCTCCACGAATTTTAAACACGTTTGTGTTCTAAGCTACAAGTACGTCAGAAAAAGCCATAGCCTAGAGCTATTTGGCTATGGCTTAAGATCGTATTAAGATTACTTTCGCCACTTACTCCAATCAGAATTTCATTCCCACCATGGTCATTTGGAATCGAATTGAACTCTTTTGGTATTTCCCCTTCCAAGATATCAAAAACGTTGTTTGCGCAGCCAATCGTAATTCCATTTCATACCGGCTTTTGTAGCCGTCCTTGCCACCGACTTGTCCAAGCTTTGCAAGCTACGGTCTCAAGAGAAACAACCATTGCTACTAGAAGCAATGGTTGTAAAAGGTCGAGCTTTAACATGAGGATCTCTATTAGACAAATCTTCATAACTAGAATCAATGTTTATTTTTCCTGTATTATCTACAAGCATTGTGAAATTTGTCCTAGGTTCCTGCTTGTTTGCAACAAACGCTTTCTTTAACTCTTGCATTGTATCTAAAAGATTGTTCCATAATCTAGAATACTCTTCTTCATTCATTGACCACCAACTTTTCTTTGGGCATAAGTATTTCGCTTACTCCTGTAAAAAACAAACCCTTTTCCTGCTATTTTAATGAATTAATCCATTCATTAAAATTATTTGCGACATGATAAGTTATCGGATCAAGCTCCCCAGATTCCTCATGATTCCATAAGCAAACACGAGGTTCCTTATTAACATTTTTGTAGTCTAGGCATACATAGTCACCATTAAACAAAATTGCAATTGGTAAAAGTTCAACCCCAACCAAGTCTTCATTTGTTGTTAAACGTTCTTCAATTCTTGTCAAGGTTACATCTATATCGTAAATACTTTCAACATTCTCATCACTTTCCTCAAGAACACATAAAAATCGATCAATAGCATAGGTACGAGATTGAACATTAAATGAATTTTGTTCTGGAATACCACCATTATAATTGATTAAGAATTTCTTATAATCATTAGGAAGTTCCACATTCCAGATATTCTCCTCCTCATTTAGTAGATCTAATGTTGGTCTAGGCTTTACAATTGATTCTTCTTTAATCTTCACATGAAACACCCCTTAACTATAGGTTTATAAAACTGTAAATTTAAATAACAAAGATTTAACACAACACTTACCTAGGTGCATCAGCCCACATTCCTTTTGTTCTCCCCCCGTTATGAGGTATTATATCGTGTATACCAGTTTCAACAAGCTGCATTTCCCCTGGAATTTCAGAATGATGCCATGTCGTTCCAGCAATTCTTCCACCTACAGCTGAATCCAACCAATTAAATTGTTCAACGTCAGAAGTTTTCCATAATTTTTCAGGTAGATATTTAGTTTCTAAAACCAATCCTGCACTTTTAAAATCCGCAAAACCAAATTTCATTCCATGAACTCTCTTCACTTCTACTTTCGGTATAGCATTCATCACAATCGCTTTTTCTTTTATAAGCTTTTTCTCTTTAATGGATAAAGATTTACCATTCTCCACATCTTTATTCCATGACCACTTCTTATTGGACATAACCATTCCTGCGTATATTTTAGCCATTTCGTCCAATGATTTACCATTGTTGAGTATTTTAGGACCTTCTACCCCACTGCCTACCTCAATCTTCCTCAACTGCTCCTGCTTTACCCCGCCAACATCTTGTTGAATCTTCCGCGAATCCATCGCATTATATGGCACATGGTTCACTGGGCCTCCGGCTGGCGCAAGAGCAGGCGTATTGCCATTGAGGTTGGTTTGGAGATTATCCATCCCACGAACAAAGCGATCTTTCACTTGCCCAGTGGCGCCTTTTACGGCAATGCTCGCTTGGCCAGTGGCTATTGTAGCGCTCATTTTCATGTTTTTTGCATAGGTGTTGAGTGCTTGTACTCCTCTAGTTCGCGTGTTACTCATAGAAGTTCGCAAGCTCGGTCGGGTTGGAGGCGTTTGCGTTGCTAGTCGCAATTCGATTTCATGCCGGGTTTTGTAGCCGTCCTTGCCACCGATTCTCCCTAACTTGGCGAGTTGGCCGCTATTCGCTATTTTCGAGACACCTTTATCGCCGACAACCGCTGTTCCAACGAGCCCAAGAGCATAGCCAGTCCACTCGCCTCTACTTTGAGCATCTCCATTAATCACATCGTCCTCAAATGCGTGCCATAGTTCAGTTGCGATTTCCCCTACCAACGCAGGATCATCCACAATCGCACCAATAAATTCAGCCGTATCAGTAATGAACCCTATTGGGTCAGTAACGACATCAACAACACCTTCAACCGCATCTCCTACGGCATTTACAGCTCCGCTTCCTAGCCCTTTAAAAAAGTTGAACGTTGCATTCAACCATCCCCCGCCTTCATCCACGTCTTGCTCGACTGGGGGCGCCACGCATGCCTGAATCGCTTGTTCGTTATTCATCATCGCACTAACTGGGAACTGATTCATGTAATACCAGCTCATTGCCTCGAGTCCACCTGGGATGTTGGCATAGGCACCAGTGTAGAGGAACTCAAGTGGTAACGCTGTCTGGTACATCACGCTTTCATGTCCTGTCAGGTCAAATGGATCTGGTGGCGTCATCTGGATCGCTTCGGTAACGAGGTTCGCGTATAAAGCCTCTACATTCGCATCGACTTCGGCAAGCGTTTCTGCTGATAGAATTGCCCCGCCGCTCGACCAGTTTGCGACTTGAGAGACGACGTTCGTTACTTCTCGGAGCGTGCTTTCAGCTTGGGCTAGCAATGCTTCATTTTGTTCGTCGAGGGCGTGTAATGTCTCAATCGTTTCTTTTGCGTGGTCTTTGCCACGGTCTACCTGTCTTAAGACCCCTTCCATTGAAAAAGGCGTAAGCGGGAGAATATCACTAATGGATGTGCGGATTGATTCAATTTCGTTGGCATCCTCTGTTGCCGTTGTGGCGATGCGATCGAGCCCGTTTTTTAGCTCACCAGAAAGAAACTCCTCCCTAACGATGGCCGAGCTTGATTCAAAGCCTAGTAAGTTCGATTTTACTCTATCTAATTGTTCCATGTATTGACGAATGAGTAAATGAAACGCTTCGAGAACAGGTAAATGAAGCCTCCTAAAATGGTCTTTTAACGCCTCTCCGCCTTTGCCTTGCAAGGTCTCTAGTTGTTCAATCTTCTGGATGCTCGCTCGCAAGCTTTCAATGTTATCAGAATCCTGTTGCTTGGAAATTTTGATTTTGTCAATCGCATCCATCACTTCTTGTACATCAAGAACCTTCATTCATTCGGCATCCTTTCCTATCATTATCTATGGCTTGCGAGTGAGCGATCGACTTCTCCGTATGTTTTAATAAGCTCCTCACTTTCTTGTTGCACGCTTTTGAACACATCTAAAAACGCCTTAAGTTGATTAGCGTATCCACTTTCGAACTCGACCAGTTTTGTAAGAAAGGCCATCGATGATGTCTCAATCGCCGGTTCACTATCTGAAACTATGAAACTTGCTTTTTCACCTGCTTCACTTAATACGCTTAGTATTTCTTCTTCATTCACTTTAATTTCAGGCATAAGGGGATCTCCTCTCGATTTACGTTGATAGACGGTTTCGCAATGTTTGCAAAGACGTTTCCATTGTTAGTATAGAGGTTAAGCACCTAGACGCTTCACCTTGCAGATTGGAAATTTCTGATTCGATAGAGCTAAGCATTCCCTCAGCACGATCCTGCGCATCTACGTACGATGCGTGCATCTCACTTCGAATATCCTCATGCTCGGATGCTGCATTGCCGCGCCAAGCGTTGCCATCAATCTCTGGCTCGTTCATTCTCGCTTTATGGTTATGGAGCATTTCTTGTTCAGTGCTTAGGGCATTTTTTGCTTTTTTTAACCGCTCAATCTTATCTTCTGTATTTCCGAGCTGTGTGCGCATCGTGCCAAGTTTCGTTTGCAAATTAAGAATTTTCGTCAAGTCAGCCACAGTAAAAACGACCCTCCTTTTCTACTTATGGTTTTTGCAATGTTCATTCAATAGCTACCATTCACTTTTTTCTTTTCCATTTTATAGGAACATAAAGAAACTGTCTATTAAAGTCAAATTACGTTTACTAGATTATTTGTTCCCTACAGACTATAGTAAAAAGTGTACACGAAAAAAAAGAACCCCTTTAGTAGCAAAAAGGGGTTCTCTCTATTTAGACCTCGCGCAGGGGTCTCCTCCATTAACTCAATATCGCACCTTGTCCAACCAGCGTGTCTTGCAACTGCTTCACGTTAATCTCTCGTGGAGTGCAAGATTCTTTTACAGCAAGAGTGGCGGCTGCTCCAGCAGCTTCACCGATTGCGAGGCAGATTGCTTGAACCCGAAAAGAGCCGAGGGCTTCGTGGGTCGCTGAGATGCAGCGACCAGCAACCAGCAGGTTGTTCAGTCCCTTTGGTAGGAGTGAGCGATAGGGGATGTCGTAGTGGGTTCCTTTCGGTAATTTGTAGATTTCGGTTGTAGCTGAGTCTGGTGAGTGAATGTCAATCATGTAACAAGATTGCGCGATGCAGTCGTCGAACTGCTTTAAGTCGACAATATCTTCTTGTGTCATAACGTAGTCTCCGATAACACGTCTCGTTTCACGTATACCTACTTGTGGCGCCGTTTGCAGAAGTTCTGCTCGCTCGAAGCCCGGGACATATTCTTTTAGAAAAGCGATTCCGTCTAGCACTTGTTCCCGTCCGAGCACTTCCGCATCTGTCAGATCGCGCGGATCGAGGGCATTTTTTCCTTGAATTCGGCCAAAGTTAATGCCGACAACGTTGTCCATCCATGGAACGGTAAAGATGGCCGCGACATGATCTCGGTTTACTTTCGTTAGAAAGCCATCTCGCTTAGCTTGTTCAATTTCCCGTGCGAAGCCTGTTGCATTTAAATAGTGATAGCCGTCATCGGTTTTCCAATAACCACGGCGTCCTTCTTCGTCAAGCTTATGGCCGAGAGCGGCTGTATCAACGTTGCCGAGCACGTACATGAGTGAGGAGGGCTGGGTACCTCCGTCTTTATCTCTACCAATCTTGCAGGTCGCCCCGGCTCGTTCCGCCACGTCTCCATCACCTGTTGCATCAATAACATGAGTCGCTATCAGCGCCTCCCTACCTGCCTTGCTTTCAATGAGAATCGCTTCGATGGTGCCGTCTTTCGTAATCGTATCAACAATCGTCGTGTGACAAAGAAGCTCCACACCTGCTTCAGCAAGAAGCTCAAATGCAAGTATCTTATACTGCTCTGCATTAAAGGGCTCCCAGCCTTTGCGATCGGTCATGATGAGACCACCTCTATCATAGAGCTTTTGTCGAATTTCTTGAAAGATGCCACCGGTAATAAAGCGCTCTTTGTCATGATAGCCATATGCGAAAGATGTCACCATCCCCGCTGTTCCCATGCCGCCAAGAAAACCGTGGGATTCAAGTAAAATCGTTTTGGCACCGTTACGTGCAGCACTTAAAGCAGCACCAATTCCTGCAGGACCTCCTCCACATACAACAACGTCTGCCTCTCCTCGTACGCGCACTTGTTTTTCTACTTCTGTGATCTGTCTCATTTATAGGACCTCCGTTTTTCTTATTCTTTTGAACCAGACATAGCTAAGCTCTCGATGAATTGCTTCTGTGCGAAAAAAAAGATGACTAGCACAGGCAACGTCGCTAGAACAGATGCGCTCATGAGCGAGCTCCAATCGGTTCCTGCTTCATCTGTAAATAAGGAGAGCGCGAGCGGCAAGGTCATTAACTCCCTTGAGTTAATAAAAATTAAAGGCTCCAAAAACTCGTTCCAGTTCGTTAAAAAGGTAAAAATGGTGACCGTTGCTAATGCCGGTTTTGATAGCGGTAGCATAATCTGCAAGAAAATTCGAAAGCGAGAACAGCCATCTATTCGGGCTGCATCTTCTAATTCAGCAGGAACTTGTTTAAAAAATTGGCGCATCACAAAGATGCCAAATGCTCCACCAGCACCAAAGATTGGAATGATGATTAACGGCCAATGTGTATCAATCCACCCAAGTTCTCTCATAAACAGAAAAAGCGGAATAATCGTGACTTCGCCGGGGATCATCATGACACTTAAAAAAGCGAGAAAAACAAGATTTCTGCCTTTAAAAGGGATCCGAGCAAACGCATAGCCTGCTAGAGAGGCAAGGAATACTGTCCCAATTGTGACGGCGGCACCAATGTAGATGCTGTTGAACATTTGCCTCAAAAAATACGTACTGGTTAACACATTGATATAGCTGTCCCACTGAATCGGATTTGGAATAAACGTTGGTGGCAGTGAGAAAATTTGATTTGGATCTTTTAATGACGTGGTTACCATCCAAATGAAGGGAAGCAGCATAATCGCCGAGATCATTGTTAAGAGCAAATAACGAATAAGTGTGGACATGGAATTAATCTTCATTGTAAACCCACCTTTTCCGTAGCCACCATTGAATCAATGTGAATGCAAAGATTAGAAAAAATAGAATAAACGCAGCCGCTGAAGCGTAGCCCATGTCAAACAGACGAAAGGCTTTTTCCCAAATATAGTAGACGATCACTTTCGTGCTACTTTCCGGACCTCCACGTGTCATCACAAAGATTTGGGCGAAGATTTTCATCGCCCCAATGATTGTAATAATAGTTGCTAGAAACACGGTTGGGGAAATAATGGGAAGCGTAATGTTCTGGAATTGACGCCAGCTCCCTGCTCCATCGATTCGTGCCGCTTCGTATAAATTCTTCGGCACCATCTGTAATGCTGCTAAAAACAGGACCATGTTTAGTCCTACATTTTTCAACACACTTGTGATAATAACAGCCGGCATCGCCAAGTCCTTACTATAGAGCCATGCTTGTGGTTCAACTCCAACCCAACCAAGGATGGAGTTAATAAATCCGTAATCAGTCGCAAACATATAGCGCCAGACAATCGCCCATACAACAAGTGTTGTGACTACCGGTACAAAGACAATCGTTCGGAACATGCCCATCAGTGGTAGCGGATGGCGCAGTAGCAGTGCCAATCCAAGAGCAAGAAGAATATTAAAAGGCACAAGCCCGGCAGTAAACAAAATCGTATTGCCCATCACTTGTTGGAATTCTGGGTCTTGGACAATAGCTCGATAATTCGCCGTTCCAATGAACTCCGACTGACCAAGCAACGGCCAGTCTGTAAAGCTCATATAAAAGGCAAAGCCAATTGGCACGAACATAAAAACAGTGAAACCGATGAGCATTGGACTAAGAAACAACCAGCCTGCGAGAGTATCTTGTTTGAAAAATGGTTTTCGCCGTTTTGTTTGGTTTTGTTCAGGTTGCGTATCTACATTCATTTCTTAATCCCTCCGCAGCTCACTCTTGCACCAGCGGATTAATACTCGCTTCCATCTGTTCAAGAATGTCGGCTGGTTCCGCAGTCTGACCAAATAACCGGTCAAACCCTTGTAGAATGTGATTGTCGATGTTTTGCCATTCAGGGTGAATCGGTAAGACACGTGCTTCCTCGCTTAAGCTTAAGATCGTTGACTCCATGCTTTCCCGAGGAGGATTACCAGGTTGTTCAATAAATGCATCCGATTCAAGTACCGATGCGCGTGGTGGTGCAAAATAAGTAGAGGTTGCTTCCATTCCTGTTTCACTCGCAAAGTAGCGAATGAGATCAAGCGCTTCTTCTGGATGCTCGGTTCCTTCAAACATCACATAACCTGCCTGACCAAGAATCGGCGAGCGCCCTGCTGAGCCAAGGGGAACTGGCGCAATATCCCACTCAAATGCGTCAATGCCTCTAGCCGTTGATACATAGCTATAGACATCAAAGAACATCCCTACATTACCAGCTTCAAATGCAACCTGATCGCCTGCGCGTGGATGAGAGCGATCTTCAAACATCATTCGATCGAGCATCGCTAATGTCGAAATACCAGCATCACTGTTCCACGTAAACTCGGTTGTCTCTTCGTTAAAAAGGTCGCCTCCCTCAGCTCGCGTATGAGCAAGTAGGTTTTCCCACGTTTCCCAAGCCCGAAAGAAATTGGCACCGTAAACACCTTCATCTTCGGCAATAACAGCTGCGGCTTCTTCAAAAGCCTCCCACGTCCAGTCTCCTCGACTTTCAAGTTCTTGTGGTGTGTCTAAACCTTTTTCTTCAAACAGTGTTTTATTGTAATAAATGATATGAGGTGGACTAGAAAACGGCACACCATAGAGGGCGTCGTCCACTTCGTACTGGGTAATCGTGCCTGGCAAGATATCATCGAAGTTAAATGATTCATCTTGTCGAAGAACCCCAATGTCTGCAAGAATGTTATTCTCGATAAATTGTGGCACCATCCGTTCAGCCGCCCAGCCGATGTCTGGAAGTTCTTGTCCAGCCGCTAATACCGTCATATTTTGCTGGTAATCTGGAAATGGTGTTGTTTGAATCGTAACGTTTACATTTGGATGATCGACGTAATAGGCCTCTAATAATTCTTCATAAACGGCAATGTGGTTTTCATTGCCCCATGTTGAAAAGGTCAATTCAATTTGTTCTTCTCCATCATTTGTCGCCGACCCACCAGAGGAAGAACAGCCTGCCACAATAAGCAAAAATCCCGCGCTAACACCCCATCTTTTCATCTTAGATCCCCCTTTTTTGTTCTTATTCTCAGTTTAAATAAAGCGCTTACAATTCGGGAGGGTGCTCGTTTTTGATTTGGTATCTTTTATTCAGGTCTTTGGTAAAGTGATTGTGACGGACATCCCTATTCCTTCCTCGCTCTTAATGGTCAGCACAGCTTGTTCTCCTAAAAGCAGCGCAAGTCGCTCTGCGATATTGTTAAGCGCCACACGGTTTCCAGTTCCAATACTCATGGACTGCTTCATTCCTTGCCCTTGATCTCTCACTTCCAAGTAAGAAAACGTGTGATCTTGCCACCCCTTTACTCCAATTCTTCCTTTTATTTCACCATGTTGATGTCCATGCACGATGGCATTTTCAAGCAACGGTTGAAGAATCAATTTTGGGATGAAGAGCGTCAACATCTTCTCTGGTATGGAGATATCAAACGTTACTTTTCCTTCTAATCGTTTTTCTTGAATGGCTATATACGCTTTAACGAATAACAGTTCATCTCGCAAAGGAACAAACCGGGTTTTCTGATCGATGCTGTAGCGGATAAGGCGTCCGAGAGAAGCGACCATATCGGAAAGTTCGTATTCATGTTTTGTAATCGCAATCATATTTATATGTTCTAATGTATTGTAAATAAAGTGGGGGTTCATTTGCGTTTGCAGTGCTTTTATTTCGGCATCTTTTTCACGTATTTCGGTTTGATACACTTTTGCAATCAGCTCGTTAATCTGCTCCATCATATGATTATAGCTAAGAGCAAGTTGACCCAGCTCGTCTTTCGAAGAAGGCGTCATACGGTGCTGAAATTCTCCTTTTTCAGCCTTTTCCATCATTTGGCGTAGCTCAAAGATTGGCTTGGTTAATGAACGCTCAGCGACTCGCGCTAATAAAAGGATGACCCCTGACACCGCTACCATTAATCCAATGGTGACGATTCGGAGTGACTGGGAGGCACCGACAATTTCATTTTCTGGTAACAGCACAATCGTCTGAACCTCTCCACTCGATTGCCGGAGCACCGGTAAATAATTTACGCCATCAGCCGTCACTCGTTCACGTTCAACAAGGGGTTGTCCCTCTTTGTCTACTTTCTTTAAAATAGGCGTAATGGCTTTTCCAGTTTCATAAATGAGCTGTCCATGACGATCAACCATTGTGATAGACGCTTCTTCTGACAAATCCACATCTGTTAACAGGGATTCAATATAGCTCATTTCGATATCGACTTTAATCATGCCAAGGGGACGGAACCCATCTGGATCTCGGAGTAAGCGGCCAACTGAGAAAACGGTCTTTTCGTTCCCAACCATATAGGCTGGCTCGTGAGCAGGCACGAGCAAAGAAGCACCTTCTCCTTGTTGAATATTCTGATGCCAGAAGCTAGATTCATCACTAATACGATGTACCGTTCGAGGTGAACCGAGATCGCTAAACAAACTTCCATCTCTTGCAATAATATGAACCCCAGAAAGCTCTTTTCGATTATAGGAGAGGGTAGATAGAAACGAACTCATGCGTTCAAGTTCTTCCGTTTGTGGATAATAAGAATAAGAATCCTCGGTTCGGTTCTTTAAAATCGTTAAAATTTCTCGATCGTATAGAGGAAGAAGGGATAATCGGTGCATTTCATCAATAAATGCATTGACGTTCTGATTCAATTGATCAATCACTTGTACCGTGTAATGGTACGTTTGATCCTCCAACGTTTTCGAAAAATAGGAATAGGTAATCATTCCCAGTAGATTTAAAGGCACCAATACAATAGCGAGAAACAACACGATGATTTTCTGTCTCAGTGACATGCTTTTCCCACCTCACTTTTGTTGCATAAACGTTTTCTTCCTGTACTGCGTCGGTGTACACTGCTTTTCTTTCTTAAATAGCTTCATAAAATGTTTCTGACTTTGATAGCCTGACATTCTCGCTATCTCGTAAATGCGCAAGTTGGTTTGATGAAGTAACGTCTCAGCCCGTTTCAACCTTCTTTCAGTGACATACGTAGAAAAGTTCTTTCCACTCTTGTCTTTAAACCATTGACTGAAATAAGTCGGATGTAAGTGCACAAGCTTAGCTACATCTGTTAACGTAATGTCTTGATCTATATGCGCTTTAATATAGTCATCCACTTGCTGAATGAACGGATCTTCGTGATAGCTCTCTTCCACCTCACTTAATCCGGCTTTAATTTCATCGAAAGCAGCTACCACTTCTGTTCGATCAATCGGCTTTAATAAATAGCGACTCACCCCGTGCTGAATAGCTTGCTGAGCGTACGAAAATTCTTCGTGACCACTGACAACGATAATGCGCACCTGTGGAAAATAAGCACGGACTTGTTTCATTAACGATAATCCATCTCGTTTCGGCATTCGAATATCCGTTACCAAGACATCAGGACAATCATGAGCGAGCAAATGGAGCGCCGTCTCGCCATTATCGGCCTCACCAATAACGGTAAAATCCCTAACAAGCTGATTCACAATTGTTACCAGTCCTTTTCGTATCATTTTCTCATCTTCTGCAATAACAACTTTATACACTTCCATCCCTCCCTTTTATAGAAAAAGAACCTTCTTGATCAGAAGGTTCCATTTCGCTTACTCAGTAAGATTCGTTTGCATTCTAAGTGATTCTACTCGCATGGCAGCATCACCTTGTGAATCCGCTCCAATTTTCAACAGGTCTTGACCCGTTTGTGCGATCGATGTCGAATGGAATAAAAACTCACCCTCACGATACACGTCGTACGTCGTTCTTCCTGTTGAAACAAGCGTGTACCGTGCTTGAGCAGTTGGATTCATTTCCACTGAAACAGTCGGCTGATTTAGTCTGTCTTGGATCCACCCTCTCTCACCATCATACTGAATAAAAATTGATTTTTGTTGGTTGCCATGTCTAATACTCATCTCGTTTCCTCGGCTTGGTCCCAGAACAGCGAGATCTGCTTCAAGGGTAAAGTGAAAATCAGGCAAGTAAAACCCGCTATGTGTGAGGTAATGAAAAGAACCGCTCCCTCTTCGCTCTTCTTGAATGTCAACGAACCCAGCCCCTTGCTCAATGGTTCCTTGAGCCGCGCTTCCCTTAGCAACTTGCCAACGTCTCGTGTAATCGACAAAGGATTCGTCAATGACATTCCAGACCTCTCCTTCACGAACCTCAAATAACACGGAATTTGTCGAAAGACGTTTTCCTTTGTAATACACTTCGGCTTGAACTGTTGCAAATCCTTCTGAACCTGAATAGAGCTTCCCTTGATCAACGCGAACGATTGAGGAATCACTTGATGTTAATTCAACGTCTAATTCCTGCTTATCAATGAGGGATCCATCGTAACGTTCGGCTATTATTTCGAACTCAATTTCGCTTCCTATAGTGACAACTACATCCGTGGAACGTAGTGTAGCTTTAGCCATGTCTCGTACTTCTTCATCATATATGGCACGAGCAAGCGCAATTTTTGTTGACCCGCGTTGTCCTGCTTCATAGATCATGTAAAGCTCATTCTCCGAATAAATATACGAACGAGAAGCCGCTCGTCCGTTCTCTGGAGCATTTTGTGCCGGCTGATAATAAGCGCCTAAATGAATTTCTTGATCAAAATTTTCACCAACATCGACTACATATTGATTGCCAGATCCTCCATGAACCGTTACGTAATGATTGCCGTTATAAGGAAAGTAATACGCACCGGATAGATTCCCTCCTTGGTCCGGTTGAGGTGAGATTAGCGGTTCCTGCTGTGTCTCCCATTCACGTCCATCTTTCGACCACGCTAAATAGATTTTCCTCGTGCCATTGTTATTTCCCATTAACGTCATGACGTAACGATTGTCTTTCCCTTCAAGTTCATGCTCGAACACCCGCGCATAAGAGGCTTCATTAATTTCTGTATAATCACTCGTGCGAATGACCACTTGCTCATAATCAAAATGAATGCCGTCTTCTGATGTAGCAAGGCGTGTCACTGAATTCTCTCCATGAAAATAGAGAAATAACTTCTCTTCTTCTTCATTCCAAATTGGATGTGCTGAAGCAACGTGGGATACACTGTAATGCGGTTGCCAATCTCTTGCGATGATTGGATTCCCACTGTATTCAATCCAAGGACCTTTGATAGAATCCGCATAAGCAAGCGCAATACCACCAGGTCTATCATGAGGTCCATAGTACATGTAATAGGTTCCAAGAGGTTGGTCAAAATAATCTTCAGCTCGAATGACTGTCGGGAAATCATATTCTCCTGTGGGATTGTACATCAGATCATCTGGATCAATGATCGTTTGTTCATAATAGAATAATGGCAATTCATGTGTCTTTCCATGAGCACCCGTCACAATCAAGCTTCCAAATAAAAAAACAACCAAAAAAGCAAACGCTTTCAAAATGTGTTTCATGACATCCCTCCTCTTATTGTTCTATTTAGTATAGCGTGGTCGCATCATTTCTATATTCCTGCTCCCTTAAGATCTAGTAGTCTCGAATTAAGATATTGGAAACAATTACTCTCCGCCAAAACACTAGCCAATCCCTCATCCTTCCCTTATGCTTAACAGAACAAAAGTAAGGAGATGCTCTATGAAAACAGATCGACAACTAACGAGCTTAATGGCTTCCATTCGTGTGTTGAGCTCGACCCGGGAATTGCCTGATGTCTTACGCCAACTCTTACAAGAAGCCTTACATGTCATTGATGGCTCAACGGCTGGCGTTTTATTTTTATATGACGAACAACAAGACGTTCTTTATGCAGAGAGCGCAATCGGCTTCAACATGGAAACATTAGGAAAAGTCCGCTTAAAGCCAGGGGAAGGCATGAGTGGTAAAACGTTTCAACAAAAACGAGGCAACATTTATTCTCATCTTCACGACACTAAAACAGGCATGGCCAACTTAAGCACTCAAAATGCCCTATATTATGAACAATCCTTGCCTGAGTTAGCATACCCAGTTAGCGCTCTTTCTGTCCCTCTCTATCTATCAGATGGGACGTGTATTGGCGTATTGACGGTTGATATCTTTGAACGAAAGCATACATTCGAGCCAAACGACCTCGACCTATTAGAAACGTTTGCACGGCAAGCATCGATTGCTGTTGAAAATGCACGCTTGTATTCCCAAAATAAGCGAACGCAAGAAATCCACCAAGCACTCTCTCGGGTGTCCCTTTCTTATGGAGGATTGAATGACATTACAGGTGCTTTAGCTCATTTACTATCAAAGCATGTCGTCGTTGTGAACGAATTTGCTGAAGAATTGTCTAGTTATCCAGAACGATCACCATTTGCTCTTCCGTCTACTCTCTTAGAAAGCATGCTAACATCACTTTATATTGAAAAACATCAAGGTGTACAAACATGGACAATGGATAACGATCAAACAGCGCTGTACACATTTCCAATTCAAATTGATACAGAACCAATTGGGCTTCTCATTATCATTGGAAGTAAAGAAGCCATGTTAAATCCACTTGATCAAGTAGCGATTGAACAGGCTTTACCTATTTTCGTGATGGAGCTCCATCAACGAGAAAAACAAGATGTAGACGACCTTATGTATACTGCAAGACTGCTAGAAATGGTTATTCATTCATCAGAACCTGAAGCCCCGACTCAAGAATTGCTCATGCACATTCCCACAGGTTCGCATCAGCGTTATGTGATTGGAAAGCTACAGTTAGAGCATTCAGGTGTACCGGTTCCGATGTATAATCGTATGAAGCAACAGCTTATGCGTAAAGTGTATTATGAACAATCTAAACTAAGCGATGTCACCATTGTCTATGAACGCCATTTCGACTTAACGTTTCTTTTTACGTTTTCAAGCGCGTCTGTCCCTTCAAAGATTAAGGGTTTTTTACACGAATTGCTATCCTATACACAGTCTAAGTGGAACCTATCTGGTTATGTAGGTCTTGGTCGCCATGTATCCAAGCCAACAGCTCTAAAAGAATCCTATATGGAAGCCGTTCGGGTCATTCACTATTTGCAGCGTAAACAACGTCCGAATGAACTGGTCGACTTTGATTCACTTGGCCCCTACCGCTTATTTTTGAATATGAACAAAGAAGAACTAACAGACTACGTTTTTGATAAACTAGGCACACTAATGACACATGACCCATCAGGTGAATTACTCAACACTCTCTTTGTCTATATGGAACAAGGTCAGCGGTTAAAAGAAACAGCCCTTGTGCTTTACGTTCATGTAAATACCGTAAAGTACCGGTTAAAAAAAATCTATGAACTCCTTAAAATAAAAGGGTTTACAGTAGAAGAAGCCTTTAATACCCATTTAGCTTTAAAAATTGCAAACTATTTAGAAATAAATTCATTTAGCCACAAAAGACAAAAATAAGCCGTGAATTTTGTCGAATAAGACTATAGAATTGTCTGTCTTTTTAGACTATAGTCAGATGTAAGCATTTGTTCAGACTCTTTTGTCAACGAGCAGTGCAAGACTTTGACAGAGGAGGAACCGGTTTGCAACCTATTTATTTAGCACTTTTATTCATCGCGATCATTGCCATCGGTGAGGTCATTTCCATTAAATCTCGAGCAAGAATTCCAACATTACTTGTGGTTGTCGCAACAGTGTTTGTTTTGTTACAAACGGGGATCTTACCTGAAGAGTACATTGCTGCCTCAACATTCGTTGCTGTCGGCGGCGTCCTTGTACCTGTATTAATTGTTCATTTAGGGACAATGATTCCATTAAAAACCATGTTCAAACAATATCAAGCTGTATTGATTACATTAATTGGTTTAGCCTTTTCTGTTATTGGTGTCATCGTTATTGTCACGCTTCTTTTTGACTATGCAACGGCTGTGGCAGGCGCCGGTCCCATTACAGGCGGAATCATTGCGTATATTGTAACGGCCGATGGATTAAGAGAAGCTGGCTTAACAGCCATTATTGCTATTCCTATTACTGTTTTTACTATTCAAAATTTCTTTGGAATGCCGTTAACATCTATTTTTCTCGCTCGCTATGCGAAAAAAATTCGAGCGGATGAAACCGCTGCAGACGCTGCTCAAGGGTTAGCGCCTGATTCAACAGAAAAAGAAAAAAGCTATGTGCTTCCAAAAGAATGGATGCAAAGCCATTTTGTCATTATTTTTCTCCTTTTCGCAGGTGGTGCTCTTGCAGTCTTTTTAGGACAGTTTACAGGTATTAACGCCAGCCTTTGGGCACTCGCTATCGGTGTAGCCGCAGCGGCCCTTCGCTTTTTACCAGAACGTTCAATGGAAAAAGCAAATAGCTCAGGTATCACGATGATTGCGTTAATATTCGTTGTCATTAATTCCCTCATCGGTGTCACTTGGGATCAAATTGTCGCTTCCCTACTACCGGTTATGGTTATTATGATTGTCGGCATTGCTGGGCTCATGCTCGGTGCCATTATCGGAGCAAAGCTTTTTAAATGGGATACGAATAAATCGATTCCGGTTGTGCTTACAGCCCTTTATGGTTTCCCTGGAGATTACCTCATCGTTGAGGAGATTAGTCGTAGCGAAGGTCGAACCGAGGCCGAACGTCAACGAATTATGGATGAGCTAATGGCGCCGATGTTAATTGGTGGCTTTACCTCCGTAACAGTCGGCTCTGTAGCAATCGCAAGTATTTTAATATCAACACTTTAAAAGGAGACGGTTTACATGACGATAACAGCTATTACAAACGTAACAATGATTGACGGTACAGGCAATGACGCCATTGAACAGGCAGTTGTGCTTGTGGAGAAGAATCACATTAAAGCGGTAGGCACTTCTCAAACCATTACCATTCCTTCAGACGCAACGATTATCGATGGAGGTGGTCAATACCTCCTTCCAGGACTCATTGATACTCACGTTCATATGGCACTTGAAATTAAAAATGTGCAAGAATCGTTATTAACACCTTTCTCGTATCGATTCTTTGAAGCAGCCAAGCGACTAGAAACGACGATTCAGACAGGAATTACTTCTGTTCGCGACGCAGGTTTTGCTGATGCAGGTATAAAAAAAGCCGTAGAAGACGGGTTAGTAGCGGGTCCTAGAATGCAAGTAAGCATTAACCCTCTTACGATTACAGGCGGCCACGGCGATAGTTGGAACATTTCAGGAATTGATACGACACCACCTGTTTATCCTGGCATGCCTGATGGAAAATGTGACGGTCGTGAAGAAGTACGCAAAACCGTTCGTGAAATGTTGCGTGCCGGAGCTGATGTTGTGAAAGTCCATGCGACTGGTGGCGTGTCAAGCCCTACCGATCATCCAGAATTCACTCAGTTCTCTCAGGAAGAACTTGAAGTGATGGTCGAAGAAGCAACGTTTCGTAAAGGTGTGAAAGTAATGGCTCACGGTCAAGGTGCAGAAGGGATTAAAAACGCTGTTCGTGCCGGCATTCATTCCATCGAGCATGGCATTTTTATTGACGATGAAGCCTTGGAGCTTATGCTTGAACATGGTACCTATCTCGTCCCAACCCTGCTTGCTCCTCTCGCCGTCTTAGAAGCTGCAGAAACATCAAACACGATGGCTCCTTATGCCATTGAAAAGTCAAAAGAAGTGATTGATATTCATAAGAAAAGCATTGAAAAAGCGTACAAAGCAGGTGTGAAAATCGCAATGGGTACCGATGCAGGTGTTTTTCCACACGGCATTAATCTCCGAGAGCTTGGTCTGATGTGTGAAATTGGCATGTCGCCAATGGAAGCCATTGTTGCGTCAACGAAAACCGCTGCAGAATGTATGGGCTGGGGAGAAAAAGTAGGTACGATTGAGGCTGGTAAATGGGCTGATGTCATTATCGTAAACGGTAATCCACTTGATGACATACACATTTTGGAGAACCCTGAACACATTACTTTTGTGATGAAAGACGGTAACACCTATAAAGATACACTTGCCATTTAATAAGTAAAACTGTCCTTTTAGGGGCAGTTTTTTGTTTTTTGTAGGCTACTTGCTTCTTACAGCACATTTCTGTATACTATTACTTAACAAAACGTAATCATTACGTTTTAAAAAGGAGGATACATTTTATGAGTTTACCTTCACAGTTACAGCAATTATTTGCAGAAAAACTTACTATACATAAGCGCTATCGCTTTTCTATTGATCAAGACCTTCACATGATGGATACAGCTTTCATTGTAAATGAAATTATTACGGCTTCTGAAGAGGAAATGGAGATATTATTCCCTATCTTGACCAATATGAGCGAAAACGAAGACACCTTACATGACTATCTTGAGTATTTAGCAACCATCTATGTACAAACAAATGAGAGGCATTCGACGTTCTAGCATTCAGTTAGCCGTTGTCTATCTGCACGATGATAAAAAAAGGAGATAAGGGCTAATTAGCCTCTATCTCCTTTTCGCTTTTATTATAATTCTTCCCCATTCGTTGCAATCACATTTTTGTACCAAGCAAATGAAGCTTTTTTGGAGCGATTTAACGTACCATTTCCTTCGTCATCCTGATCGACATAAATAAAGCCATACCGCTTTGACATTTCCGATGTTGACATACTAATTAAATCAATTGGCCCCCAAGCCGTATACCCAAGCAAGTTCACACCATCTTTAACAGCCTCTTTCATCTGTTCAATGTGCTGCTTCAAGTAATCAATTCGATACGTATCCTTTATCGTGCCATCCGCTTCAACCGTGTCGTACGCCCCTAAACCGTTCTCAACAATAAATAATGGTTTACCATATCGGTTGTGGAAATCACGCAGGGTAACACGTAAACCTTTAGGATCAATTTGCCAGCCCCAATCGGATGATTCAAGATACTGATTTTTCACAGCACCTTTGACTAGGTTTCCAACCGTATCCTCGTGATCACCGTGGGTCGTAACTGAAATAGACATGTAATAGCTGAATGAGATAAAGTCGACTGGATACTGCTTCAAAATGGTGTCATCTTCTGCTTCTTTTTCAATCACAATCTCATTCTCTGCAAAGAACCGATTCATATAGGAAGGGTACTCACCTTTAGCGTGAACGTCTGTAAAGAACAAGTTCAAATCATTATCTCGTTGCGCTTTTAAAATATCGTCTGGATGGTTGGTTACTGGATAAGTCTGCATTCTTGCCAGCATACAACCAACTTGGGACCCTGGGATAATCTCATGCGCTAATTTCGTCGCTAAAGCACTTGCTACGAACTGATGGTGAACCGCTTGGTAAGCAATTTGGTCGCTTGTTTTATTCGGAACACGATCAATTAAAACCCCGCCACCTGTATAAGGGCTATGCGTCATAACGTTAATTTCATTAAATGTTAGCCAATATTTAACAAGGTCTTTATAACGCGTAAACACCGTTTCTGCATAACGTGTAAAGAAGCCGATGACTTCACGACTGTACCACCCATTATACTTTCGCGTAAGCGCGAGTGGTGTTTCATAATGTGAAAGTGTAACCAATGGTTCGATCTTGTATTTTTTTAACTCTTTAAAGACATTTTCATAAAACTGCAATCCCTTTTCATTCGGCTCCGCATCATCTCCATTCGGAAAAATACGTGCCCAATTTATGGACAGACGGAATACTTTAAAACCTAGTTCTGCAAATAGGGCAATGTCTTCTTTGTAACGGTGATAAAAATCAACACCATCTCGTTTCGGGAAGCGATCTTCTCTTTTCCCAGCCAACACATCTTCAATGTATTCTGACGTGACATCCATCGCCATATTCATGCCCCGTTTTGATTTTGGAATATACGGGACCATATCAGCAGTTGAAAGGCCTTTTCCATCTTTATCAAATGCACCTTCTACTTGGTTGGCAGCTGTTGCGCCTCCCCATAGAAAATGTGAATCAAATCCAGTTATTTCGTTTTTCATTTTCTCATCGTCCCTTTCCTGTTCATTTCTTTGGGGGCCACTGCGCTGCAGCCCCCAAAACGTTTAGCGAATAATGGTTAACAGTTGTTCCCCTTCAAAGATAAGACCAGATTCGTTCATAGGAAGGACATCTAGATAATCTGGTGTATTCGTTACAATGATCATCGTTACCGTTTGAAATCCAGCTTCCTTGATGGCCTCACGATCAAACGTTATGAGCAGTTCCCCAACCTCAATCCGATCCCCTACTTGTACGAATGCTTTGAAGTGCTCTCCTTTGAGGGACACGGTATCAATTCCTATGTGAATGAGAATTTCTTCGCCTTCGTCTCCTTTAATCCCAATCGCATGTTGAGAGTCAGGAAGAACCATGACCTCTCCAGATATAGGAGCAATAATCCGGTTTTCTGTCGGCTCAATCGCGACGCCTTTTCCCATAATTTCCTGGGCAAACGTAGGATCAGATAAGTCTTTTAAAGGTACTAATTCTCCTTTTAATGGGGAGTTGATTGCTTTTTCTTTACCTGAAGCAACGATTTCCTTTTTATTTTCAACTACTGGCGTTGAATCGTTTTCTTCTGGTATGTCTTTAAAACCTAAGACCAATACGAGCACAAACGGAATGACAAGCGAAAGAACAAACAGAAGAACCGCTACGACAATCGCGCCAACCGCTCCACTAGGATCTGCAAAAACAGGAATCGAAAATACACCTACTAAACCACCAAGAGCAAAGGCTTTAAAACCATACCATCCTGCAAAGGCACCAAGTACACCACTTGAAAGCATGGCATAAATAAACGGTTTCTTTAACTTCATGTTCACTCCATACATGGCTGGTTCCGTAATACCGATCATCGCTGAAATACCTGAAGAGGCAGCTAATTGTTTTAACGCTTTATTTCTCGATCGAACTGCAACACCAAAAGCTGCCCCTGATTGAGCTAAATTGCTAATGAACATCATAGGTTGCAAAAATGTATCGGTTCCGCTGGAGTTAATGTTCTGAATCGCAATTGGAACAAACGCATAATGCATCCCCGTCATGATAACGAGCGGCATAAGACCACCTAGTAGCAACCCTGCGACAGGACCTGCGACATCAAAAAGCCAAACAAAAACAGTTGAAAGTCCTTCCCCTAAATTCGATCCAAGTGGACCAATAATCCATAACGTTATAGGCAAAACAATTAAGAATGTAAGTAAAGGCGAGAACATTAATGAAATAACAGACGGTACTACTTTTTTAACGCCGTTATAAACATATTTTAAAAGTAGAACAGATAAGATAATGGGAATAACACTCGATGCATAACTTAAGACAGGGATGGAAATGAATGAAAGATTAAACAACGTAAAACTTGTTTGATCCGTCAGTCCATTAGCAGCATCAATAAATGTTGGATACATCATCGTCCCAGCTACAATTAAAGCAAGATACTCATTTGTCTTTACTTTACGAGCTGTAGAAACAGCTAGGAAAAACGGCAGGAAATAAAAGACACTATCGCCAATCGCATTTAAAACCGCATACGTATCACCTGTATTTGTCATCCAGCCAACGGTTACAAATAAAGCCAGAAACCCTTTAAGTAAACCGGCGCCTGCTAAAGCCGGAAGAATAGGAGTGAACACACCAGAGATAAAGTCCATAACAGACGAGATGACGCCTGACTTTCCACTCTTTTGGTCGTTTTTTCCCCCACCTTCATTTTCTACTAGTGGTTCTAACTCTGCGTAAACATCAGCCACTTTGTTTCCAATAATGACTTGAAACTGATCGCCTGAAAATTGAGCGCCTAATACGCCATCTATTTGTTTAATGGCTTCAATGTCAACGTTGTCTTTGTTTGTTAAATTAAAGCGTAAACGGGTAACGCAATGCCATGCTTGATAAACGTTTCCTGCTCCGCCTACATGACTAAGGACTTTTTCTGCTAGTTCCTTATGCTTTGTCATTGTTTTCCTCCTATTTTGGGCATAAAAAATACCCAAACAGTCGACGTATGCCGTACCGTTTGGGTAATGCCTGATCAAATCAGTAACAATCCTCTATGACTCTTCAGTATTCAATTAACGTTTGGTCACACGCCAAACATGTAAAGTAAGATATAGCCTTTCATTGGATGAAAGTGTCCAACCGTATTTTGTTTCCAGTAGTTTTGCTATCTTTTCAACCGCCTGATACGCTTTTTCATACTTCGTTTTCACTAGCTCCAGAAGGGTTTTATCCACTTCCTCTTGTTCAAGTGCGTCTTGCTTCATTTGTCGTATTAAAAAATAGCGTAGATGAGTAACAAACCTTGTATAGTTCAAAGAATCCTCGTCTAATTTAATCTGAAAATGGTATTGAACAAGTTCAATCACACGATTAATCAACTCTGTCATCTTTAATGTTTCTTCCATTTTCGTTTTGTTTTCTTGCTGACCATTCACAAAATGATAGGTTAGAAACGTCTCTTCGCTTTTCGGTAACAGCACATCAAGCTTGTCAAATACTTGACGAATGGCTTCCTTCGCTGCTTCATATTCCTTAGGATAGAGATTTTTCACTTCCCAGCGGCTCGCTTCAGCATAATCAATTCGTTCATTTGAGCGTTTGATTGCAAAACTTAAATGATCGGCAAGGGTTAAATAAATAGAGTTCGTAAATGTAACCTTTAAACTGGATTCAGCATTTTTAATAATTTCTACTGATACGTCGAGGACTTTAGGATCAATTTCATTCAACACTTGCATAATAGGCTTTCGAGTAGAAGATTGTTCCGCAACAAATTTACGACGAATGTCCTCCTCAGGAATGAGGTCGCCCTTGCTTTTCTGAAAACCGACGCCTGTTCCCATGATAATCCACTCTAACTCAGAATCATCTTTCACCAATGCAACATTGTTATTGAATGCTTTTATGAATTTCATACTACGTCCTCCACCTATCCAAAAACAACAAAAATCCCATCTTAAGAAACACAAAAAATGCTTGCGTGCTCTTAACATAGGTAATGCCTGATCGAATCAGTAACAATCCCGTATTGTATTATGATTACACCATACTGCTTTTTGTAACCGATGTCAACTAGTATTCGTTACAACCTTTAATAGAAAACCTTTCCATCTTTATGCTAAAGTGAAAGAAAAGGAGGTCTTGGAGAAGATGACTATTAACCTCATTATGCTACTTATCCCGCTCGTATCCTTACTGCTCACGCTTATTTTCCTTATTGTTCTCATCCCAAAAATCAACACACAGCGAAAGAAACATGCAGAGACGATTAAACAGAATCAATCGGAGCAAGCACAATTTCGTCAAGATCTAACCGCCATAAAAGAGACCCAAGAGCACATTTTAGAAGAACTTTCACACCTTCGAAAAGAAAAGCACTCCAACCATACCAATTAAAAAAACCTGTCCAATCGACAGGTTTCCTCTTCTTTACAGTTCTTTTAAAATGCCTTTAACAAGCGACGTAAACGCTTGGTTCGCTTTACCCGCAACCACGATCACATCGTCATGACTTAGCGGCTCATCTAAAATTCCGCAAGCCATATTCGTTAAACAGGAAATCCCTAACACTTCCATACCTGCGTGAGTAGCCACCGTCGCTTCAGGAACAGTCGACATCCCAACAGCGTCTCCTCCTAGAGTACGAATCATGCGAATTTCTGCTGGGGTTTCATAAGCAGGACCACTCCACCAACTATACACGCCTTCATTTACTTTTGTGCCTTGTTCTTCAGCAACTTTTTTCGCAATACTGCGAAGGCGCCCGCTATATACTTCTGATAAGTCCGGAAAACGTGGTCCAAGTTCATTCTCATTTTCACCAATTAACGGATTTGATCCTACTAGATTAATGTGGTCGTTAATCAACATAAGTTCACCTGGATTAAAGGATGTGTTAACAGCGCCACACGCATTCGTAATGATAACTGTCTGTATCCCTAATGCCTTCATCACACGAACCGGGAAGGTAACTTGACCGAGAGTGTAGCCTTCATAATAATGATAGCGCCCTTTCATTGCCGCAACCGTCTTGCCATTTAATTCACCAATAACGAGCTTATTGGCGTGGCCAATGGCTGCTGATTTTGAGAAATGTGGAATGTCTTCATATGGGATTTCTACCGCATTTGTTAAATCATCTGCTAGGTTACCAAGCCCAGAGCCTAGGATAATGCCTACTTCTGGAACCGTACTTGTTTTTGATTGAATATAGCTTGTTGCTTCTTTTATTTGTTCAATTAGATTCATGTTTCTTCCTCCTAAATAGAAATATGAGTTGCGACTAATCGCAGTGGTTCACTTGATTGCTTGGCAAAACTGACTGCGGCTGCACCTTGCATCATGGAGTGAATAACTGATGCCCGTCTCAGTGCCTCTGCTTCATGAAGACCATCCTCCATTAATTTTTCGGCAATGAGGCGTTCCCAATCTTCAAATGCCTCTTTACAAGCTAACCGTATCGCTTCACTTGATGAAGCGTTTTCAAGGGTTAGAGCAATCATCGGCACACCGCGAAAATATGTACCTTCATCAAATTGATTCGCACTATCCTCAATGAGCTGTGCAATAGCGGTATTGGCTGTTTTTTCTTTTGCTAATTGCGTCGTTAAATACGTATGCACTTGCTCCTGCGTCCATTGGATTGCTGCCACTGCTAATGCTTCTTTCCCACCTGGGAAATGATGGTAAATAGAGCCTTTTGGACTGCCGCTCACCTGAATGACTTCATTTAGTCCAGTACCATGATACCCTTGCTTTTGCAAAAGCTTTGCCATTGTTTCAATCATATTTGTTTTTGTCGATTTAGACACCTTATCCAATCCCTTATTGTTCTGTCAGCTAACAAAATTATAATATAATCATAATCACTGCGCCATTTAAGAGGTTTGCACAAGTGGCTGCAAACAACGCTTTTCCAAACATGCCTTGAAATTCTTTTTTCCGATCTGGAACCATACGTGAAAGCATACCAATTAAGCTGCCAGCTGCGCCAAAGTTCGCAAATCCACTTAAGGCAAACGTGAGAATCGCAATGGATTTAGGCGAAAATGCATCCATTGATGAATAAAAACTGCTAAATGCAACAAATTCATTCACTAATAACTTCTGAGCAATTAAATTACCCGCTTGCACCGCTTCCCCCCATGGTATGCCAATAAGAAACGCAATTGGAGCGAATACAAACCCTAGCATCTTTTCTAGCGTAACGTTTTCCAGTCCCACAAGTCCACCTAAACCACCAATGAATCCATTCAATAACGCAATTAAGCTAATAAACGCGATTAGCATTAATCCAACATTTATCGCATATTGAAGACCGTCTCTGGAACTTTCTTGAATCACATCAAGAAGATTCGTGTCTTTGTTACGTTCATCTACACTTGCGGCAATGTCAGAAAAGCGTTCTTGTGTCACTTCTGTTTCTGGAACCATCAGTTTAGCAAGCATAATACCTGTTGGAGCCGACATGACCGCAGCCGTCAACAGATAGTTTAACGGAATACCCATTGTGCTTAAACCAATCATTACAGCACCTGACACAGACGATAAACAGCCAACCATTAATGAAAATACTTGTGAGCGTGTCATCGTATGTAGATAGGGTTTGATGGTTAATGGCGTTTGCGTATTACCTAAAAACATATTTGCTGCTGCTGCAACGGATTCTGTATAGGATGTACGCATGAGCTTCGCAATACCACCACCAAGAATTCGGACGACCCATTGCATAACACCAATATGATAAAGCAAACTAATAAGAACTGTTAAGAAAATGATCATGCCAAGAACCGTTACCGCAAAGATGGCAAACTCTCCCCCTTGAGCCAGTGGGCCAAACACAAATGCCAAGCCTTCGTTCCCGTAGCCAATAACCGTTATAATCCAATCCGATACAACAAGTAATGCCTCGCGACCAAACTCCCATCGAAGAACGGCGAAACCTAATAAAATCTGAAGAGCAAAACCAACCCCTACTGTGTAAAAGTTAATTTTCGCTTTGTTTTCTGATAGTAAAAACAGTATGCCGATAATCGTAAAACAGCCAGCCAATCCCCATAATACTTCGACCATGTTTCCCTCCCACACCCCTATTTTTAATTAGACCAGTCTACATAATTATCATAAATCATGTATAAAGAAAAAAACAGTACTTATCAGAATTTTTCTTTAAGAGATTGTCTAAATGATTACACTCACCGGCTCCATTCAGCAACCCTACAACTCCATTCAAGAAGAAACGTAAGTTTGAATCCATCCAAAGCAAGCCTTACCGCATTACCAAGTACCATTCACACCGATTATTCTCCTTCCATCAGAATTCTGCCTCTTTTCACCAGTATTTGAATGCGGTAAAAGCAAGCAGCCAATATGATGGAGAAGACAAATTAAACAGGAGTGATGAACATGGAAACCTTCCAAAATCTTTTAATTACCTTAATTGAGGCAGATACGTGGGTACAATATCTAAGTGTATTTGTTATTTCAATTATTCCTTTTTTCGAATCCTATGTGGCCGTACCAATCGGTATTCTTTTTGGCTTTCCGAGTATCCCCGTCATTCTTATTGCGGCTATCGCCAACTGGTTATCCGTTATGATCTTTATCTGGCTCATTGCGAAGTTCCGCAAATCGAATGGGAAGAAATCAACAAAGCGCTATGCACGGGCACAAGGAATCTTCAATAAATATGGGGTCGCCGGCCTTTCCTTTGCTGGTCCGATCATTTGTTATCATGTTTGCGCAGCGATCTCCATTGCGTCAGGAGCTGAAAAATCATATGTCAGTCTATGGCAAGGAATCGCCATTGGTACATGGTCCATTGCTTTAGGCATTGCGTTCCACTATGGCATAAACCTCCTTGAATATGTACCGAACCTGAATCCATTCTCTTAAAACGAAAGGATTTGTTCGTCTTGAAAGCATCGGTTAAACTTTTTTTAGCATTGCTCATGTTTCTTTTAGCTGTGTTACCTTTTTTAGTCATTTATGATCCATTATCAAAAGCCGTCCCTTTCCTGCCAAACTACGATTCTCCCTCATGGTTCGTTCCGGCTGGCTTTATAAGCATCTTAGGAATTGTCATTCTTGCAATCACGTTAGGAAGCGGAGATAAGCACAAACCATTATGAATTTCCCTCCCTACCGTATACACTAAGAACAAGATGACAAAGGAGCCTTAATCAACCATGGCATTTTCTTTTAATAATTTAACAAAAATTGAAGGAAACATCGTAAAGTTACCCCCTTTGACGCTCACTGCTGAAAAAGGGGATATCCTTGCTATTCAAAGCGAGAATGAGTACATTCAGCGTCTATTTGAGCTATTTCATCATCCAAAACAACTAAAGAGTGGTACGATAACATTTCCTGAACACAACGTGTATCTTTTTCAGCGTGATGATGGCTTATATCGGCGGTTAACCGTTATCGAAACCGTAAAATTTTGGTGCAGATTGTATCAACAAGACGTTGAGTTGAACACGATTTTAACGATGTGTGAACTGCAAACATGTGCACACAAAAAAACAAAGTTCCTGACACATTCCGAAAAATGTCGCTTACAACTTGCTTCAGCTCTGATACAACAGGCCGAAGTGTGTCTATTTGAAGATCCTTCGCTTATGCTTGATCTACAATCAAAGCAAGTACTGCATACCTTACTCACCCATTTAGCTGAAAACGGTGGCACTATCCTTATCTTCACCACAACGCTAGAAGATGCCATCCGATTAGGGAACAAAGTATACCGGTACAATGAACGTGGCTTACATGAAGTGGAACAAGATAACGAAGAGTCAGGAATACTAGAGGAAAAACCTTCTCCAGATAGCACGGATATGCAAGTCCAATTCAATAAAGTAAGTGCCAAGATTGACGACAAAATTATGCTCTTTAATCCAATGGAAATTGATTATATTGAAGCACGGGATGGGCAAACGTATTTATTTGTTAACCATGAGGAGTTCTCTTCTTCAACGACCATTAAAGCGCTAGAGGAACGCTTACAACCGTTAGGGTTTTTCAGGTGTCATCGCTCGTACTTAGTTAATCTTCAACGAGTCAGGGAGATTATCGTGTGGAGTAAAAATAGCTATAGTCTTAGTCTAGATAACACGTCCAAGAGTACGATTCCATTATCAAAAGGAAATTATAGTAAGTTGAAAGAGTTGATTCAACTATGAACAGACTCACAAAAGAACAGAAAAAAGCGTTATTTTACAAAGATCTATTAGATTTACGTTGGAATGGGCAAGTTCTCTTTAACTTTTTCATCTGCCTTCTCGTTACGCTTATTTTCTTATGGTACCCGCGACAAGAACTTCCGATTTCCTTTGTGATCGGGTTTACCTTTGCTATGGTAACGATGTTTACGCAAGGAAATCTTGTAGTTGAAGAAAGAGAACAAGGGACGCTAAGACGCTTGCAACAAGTTGGCTTTTCCATTAAAGATGTCCTTATTATAAAAATGTTTGTATCATTTCTCGTTACATCCGTTCTTGTTTTTCTCTTTTTACTCTTCTATCGATTCGATCCAACGATTAGCTTCAACTTACTTGTTCTTAGTTTTCCCATTATTATCATCATGCTACTTGCTGGAACGTTTATAGGGTTACAGGCAAAAAACACTATTGAAGTGAGCTTGTATGGTACTCCTATTGCCTTGTTTTACTTGTTTCTCGAAGGCTTGCTTATGAATCACCAACTAGGTTACATGCAATGGATTGCTGTGTTTCCCAATTATCACTTGTATTATGGCGTAACGAGCGACACCTTACTGCCTTATTTACTCACCCCTTACCTTTGGATGATCATTGTCGTAATCGTGTTTACGTGGTGGTTCATGAACAAAATGAAAACAAATAAATTTTAACAGGCTGTCTGATTCTTATAGACAGCTTTTTTCGTTTACGCAACAAAACGTTCACAAAGTAATCGGTATCATTACATACTGGATCATTTTTCTATTGCACATACTGACTAATTGTCATAAAATCAATTTCGGGTTCAATAGGACCTAGGAAAATTGTAATGACTCCGTTTCTGATTCGTCATTTTCTTAAATAGAGTTGTGAAGGAGCGTTCATATGGCTTGGGTGTATTTAGTCATCGGAGGGATACTGGAAGTAGGTTGGGCACTCGGTCTTGATTACTCAGATGGATTCACCAAAATAGAAGTTGTCATACCAACCGTCATCTTGTTTATTTTAAGCTTTTTTTGCTTTGCGAAAACGTTAAAGACGTTGCCAGTATCAACTGCTTATGCCGTTTTTACCGGACTTGGAGCGTTTGGAACAGCGCTAATTGGCATGGCTTTATTAGGTGATCCTGTTAGCTTACCGAAAGTGATTATTGTCGTACTACTCATCACATGTATTATTGGTCTTAAATTAGTAAAAGATGAACCGCCGGATACTCGTACTGGAGGCGAAATCTAATGTATTGGATGTTTTTAGTCTTAGCTGGTTGCTTTGAGGTATGCGGCGTCATTAACCTTAAATTAACAGAGGGCTTTACCAAATTAAAGCCTACTCTTTTTTTCTTTCTGTTTATGGGGCTTAGTCTTTTATTTCTGTCCCTCTCTCTTGTTGAGGTCCCCATCAGCATTGGCTACGGGATTTGGACAGGAATAGGCGCATCTGGAAGTGTCCTTTTAGGGATGTTTCTGTTTAACGAACCAAAGAATTGGAAGAAGCTCGCGTTAGTAGGTGGGATTATTGCGTGTATTATTAGTTTAAAGGTTGTATCCTAGATCGATTTCCTATAAAGAGAAAAGCTACTAGGAGTAAAATCCTAGTAGCAAGGGATTCATTCTATTATCACTGAACAGTCACTTCCTGTTCAATTCCTCGTGCATACAGTTCAAACATCTGTAGCGTTTCCGTTTTAGAAGGCGGATGGAACGAAATTAACTGATTGACAAGCAACAAATAAGAGGTTTCTTTAGACGTTAGGTAGTTTAGGCCTCCAAGCATTTTTGCGGCTTTTGTGGAAAGTCGCTCCAACGTCTTGTCGATTGCATGGCGAGCAAAAAGGGTTTCCTGAAGAATAGACTCTTCATACTGCTTACTCTCAAACTTAAAGGCAATCCCTTCTAACGAAGTCATCGCGCCTTCCAGCTCAGCCATTAGCTCAAACAATCGATCCAAAGGCACACGATTCGCCTTATTTACTTTCTCAACAAGGGTTGATGTAACACCTATATATGTAGCAATCATAAAAAGTTCGAACCAGAGTAACCCGTTTGTAATAGTCGAATCTACACTTTCAGGTGGCCCAGCACGATAGATGCAAGCGTTAGGGACAAACACATCTTTTAATACTACCTCTTCCGTGTGGGTACCTTTCAAAATCCAATGTTCCCAAAAGTCATTCACATGAATACCATCTGTGTTTGAAGGTATGGTAATAACCGCCAAATCTCCGTTTGGAAGACCAACACTGGCCGTTAAGAGATCCATTGTCCTTGAATTCGTACATGGTTTTTTTGTTCCATTTACAACGATGCCACCATCTACTCCCTTCGCTTGAACAGTTGGTGTAAAAAGGGTGTTCTCTACCCCTTCTGCAAATGCAGAGGCTAACAATAGATTGTTTTCAGCGATTTGTTTAAGGACTTCTTGTAAATTAGGTTGTATGGTTGCAGCTTCAATTAGAGACGCAACTGAGAATTGGTGCATCATTAACGAAACAGCAAGAGAAGGAGATTTACTCGCAATCCAACGTTGGATATAGATGGCATCCAGAGCCGTCGCTCCTTTGCCACCATACTCTTTTGGAATCATTAATGCGGTCATTCCTGATTCTTTCGCTTGTTGAAGAAGTTCGTCTGTATGCTTTTCACGATCCCACAAAGAATCTTTTCCAAACGCTTCATCAATCGTTGGAAAATATTGACGAAATACTTGTCGTTCCTTTTCTAAAAACAATGACATTCCAATCCCTCCTCATTTTTAAGAACGTTGTTTTCCACTAGGAATCAATCCTGTAAGCAAAATGACAGAATAAGCCAATAATAACCACGATGCAAAAAACCGGTCCATTTCCGGCTCCAAATTCACAAAAAACTCTGCGAAATAAATTAACACAATAACATCGAACAGCATTCCTGGTAACGCAATAAAGATTGCTGCTTTCAATTGATTAAAAGCGTTCAGCTTTTTATACCGATAAAGGGGTAGCGTAATAACAAGAATTAACGGAATAACAATGACATACGCTGCCACTAGAAAAAAGGTATTATCCGGGATGAAGAAGAATTGGCCTAAAAATCGAAAGATAGCCGTTGCCCCTAACCATACTAAGAAACCCCAAAATAGAAAGAACAAGCGTCATCACCTCCTGTGTACCATTTTATTCTTTAATCACTAGGATGTTTGATTGTCTTCCATCTGTTTTAGAAGGAGTGTTTCAAGTCCTTTAAACACTTTTGCTGCGTCGAAATCTTCAATCATCATAGACTGAATGGCTAAACCATCAATTAAAGCGTTCATTAACACACTCCATGTCTCTGCCGATACACCATAAAGCCTTTCACCTACTACAGCTTCAATTTGTTTTTGTAACACTTGATTTTCATAGGTTAGTAGTTCACTGATTTGTTCACGTATCTTATCGTTATGCAAACTAGCTGTGACCAATGATGAAAATAAAGAGTGGTAGGACGAATCGCTTGAATTTCTCTCAGTTGCAGATTTTAGACCGGTTTGAATCCATTCTTTCGCCTGTTGGTCCGAGTTTTTTTTCATTTTTTCTAAACGATTCCATGACGTTTGACACATATCACTTACGACTTCAACCATTAGCTGGTCTTTCGTTTTAAAATGATAATAAACAGTGCCTTGCGTTACTCCTGCTCCTTGCGCAACTGCTTTAAGCGTTAATTTATTGACGCCATTTTCAACGATACACGTTTTCGCAGATTCAATTAAATCTTGTTTCGTAATCACATTTGGTTCAGCCATGCTTATCCCCCTCATTATTAAGTTAGTTATATAACTAAAAGCTTATAATGATCGATAGCAGGTGTCAATCATGCCTATCGAAACACAAATGCCTTACATGATTTATTTGGTCTCCACTTTAGCTTGCTCGTTTGTTACCATTTCGTTTAAGTTGTAAGAAGCCATTTCATCTGCGATCTCCCGCGGCGTTTTTTCGCCCTTTAAACTCTCTGTTAAAATCGTTCTCACTGTTTCTCTAATTCGCTGAGCACATGCTTGAAAGACATCCTGATACTCTGCTTGCCCTGTTATTAGTAAGCCAAAACCTGTCGCCGATCCGGCGTTCACAACAAAATCAGGGAGGATCATCTTATGCATCTTCAACAAAATTTGCTCTGCTTCATTCGTTGTTGGAAAATTCGCAGCTTCCACAATGAGGCTAGCCTTTAAACTACCTGCATTGTCTCTGTGTATAGCATTTGAAATCGATGCAGGTATAAAAATATCTACAGGTAATCCAACGATCTCGCTAGATGGTACGATCTTAACATTTCTAAATAGCTCAGGCTGTATGACTCCTCCGTGCTCTTTTAAGACTTGAAGTTCAGCAAGAGAAAAACCTGTTTGTCTGTACATACAACGATGAGCATCACTAATCGCTGTTATAGTCGACCCTTTCTCTAGCAAAAGCATCGCAATCCCACTACCCACCGTTCCAAAACCTTGAAGTCCGACCTGAGCTTGGTTCAGATCAAGATTTATCAGTTGAGCAGCCTCTTCCATTGCCTCCATTAGACCAAAGCCAGCAAGGTAGTCCATAAACTCTTCACTTAATAAGTCATCAATACTTTTCCCTTCAGGCATCTGGATGTGCATTCCTTGTTGTTTTCTTATTTGAGCAACCAGTTCAATTGGATTAAATTGAATGGATTCGTAGATTGATTTGACGTTTTGGCTGGATATTCCCATATCTTCTCCAATTAAAAGCTTTGTTTTTAATAAAGATTCTGCCATGCGACCAAATGCTTTTAATTTCTCTTCTTTATCAACACCTTCCGGGTCACCAACAATCCCTATCTTTGCACCACCAAGTGGAATGCCCATTACACTGTTTTTCTTCGTCATCAAATGAGCAAGACTACGAATATCTTCCATTGTTACCGTTGGACTCATTCGTATGCCTCCAGCAGCTAATCCACCTATTAATTGATCAATTACAATAAAAACCCGAGTGTCTGTTTCATCATCATACCATTCAACTTCATAATACGGATTCATGAGTGTCCTCCTTTTGTGCGACTTCAAAACTAAAAGCAAACGCACGATCCGCCGCATCTAATTCATTCATCATTGCACGATCTTGCCGTAGTCCAGCAATACCCACCTCACTAAGAGTACGCTTCGCTAGAAAATTACGATAGCATAGCCTTCCGCTCTTACTCATCGTCCGCTTCACATCCTCAAGAATAGAGCGAAACTCTTCTAACGGAATCCACCCAGAGATATCAGAAAGTGAATACTTATCAATCGATTGCGCTGGTAAGGATGCTAAATAAGGATCAATCCGGTCAGTAACGATCTCGACTCGATGAAGATTGTGTTTGATAATGTCATAATTCTCTTCTAGTAGATAGACAGGAAGACCCTTCTCATTTAGATATTGCCCACAAAATAGAAAGGTAAGAAAGTGATTGTCTTTGACCAAATGGTGTTTAAAGGTATGTTCAAACCTCGACAATAAATAATCACCTATGGAAAAGTCTTTCTTGACTTGATTAAAATAGCTTGGATCACCTAAGAATTTTTCAAAGAACACTCTTTGACTCAACAGCTTAACCGCTCGTTTCCATAAAAAATTATTCCAGTTTTTATCGTAATAGTCTCTTTGCTGTTCAATCGTCTCGCATTCCAATAATTCTTTGAATTGTTTCCGTCTAAAACGAAACAAAAATGAACCCATATACTTTTTGTAGAACATCTCATGTTTACCTAAGTAAATAAATCCTGTGTCAATCTTTTCAATGTGCCTAACCCAAAATGTTTGTGCTTGTTCGGATAAATCTTCTTTTAACTGTTGAAACATCTCTTTGCGGTTCTCACTTTCCGTTATACCAAAAAACGCTAAACAGTCCTCTCTTTTAAAATGCCGAATCGCTGCTATTTTAAGTTCGAGTAAAAAGTTCTGATAAGGATTGGCATCAATTGAAATCAGCTTATTCGGTTCCTTTATAAGTAGAGCTAAACTTCGACAACCACTGCCTGTAACAGACAAAACAACATCGTCTCTTTGAATATCAAGTGCTCTTATTTCCGAATCCGAATCCTCATCACTCGTTGTGTATAAAAGCCACTCATCTTGATAAATACTTTCTTTAAGCTTATCTTCTACCGATGGTGCTTGAGTTCGCTGCATAGTATCGACTCCACTCATTTGCCAGCCTCCTTTATTGTACTAGACGAATAAGCAATCTCTTCTTGACGAAGCACTATTTCTGCTCGAATGTTCAAGATCTCTTCATTGGTTACTTTTTTCCCAAAGCTTTGTAAATCTGCAAGTTTAAATTGATGTTTTTCTGCTAATCGTTGAATGTAATACACGTCTTCCATTCGAATTCGTCCGCCTATCCCATAACTTTTACTCGCTTGATCGAGTGAAAGCAACATCGTCTCTGACAAACAAGCTAAGTTCTGACCTGCTTCATAGCCTAAGTTTTGTCCGAATCGAATTGGATCAGCATACTGAACAAGTCCTCCTTCAATAATCAGAACATCCTTCCGTTCTTTTTGCACATCCCTTCCGACATTTGGAGGCTGAGACACATCGCAAATGACGGCTCCTGCCTTAATTAACTGAACAGGAACAAACGCACTCATTGAACTCGTCGCTGTCAGAATGAGATCCATATCAGCTAATTCTTCTTCCAAATAAACACTGTACCTAATAGGAATTCGTTCATTTAATTCCTCAAAAAGCCGTTCGATTGGATCAATCACATTTGGAACAGATGATTTCGTAACAGACGCACCATCAAGCCACTTATCCAGGAATAATACTTCTTCTTCAAATCGGTCTGTCAGTCGGGCAGTATGGAGAACCTCTAACAACCGCTTGCGAATTCCTGTGTTTTCTTTGCATTCCATTAGACAATCAAGGTAAATTCCATTAGCCAATTTCTTTAGTCGCTTGTAGTTTGCAATAGGATTGTTGCCATTTTTCCCGATTAGCGTCAATTTTGACGTTTTCCTCGCTAATAGATATGAACCAATTCTTCCAATAGCTCCGTTCGCTCCGATTACGCCAATAGTGGAGTCTGCAACACGATGCTTTAATAAATTCGCTCCTTTTAGCATCGCTTCAGTCGCATTAATCATCGTGAGTGTATTCCCCGTTGTTAAGGTGACACCCTCATCGAGTAGATCATAGCCCCCCCTTGTAACAATCGATGTATATGCGCCTAAACCAATGACATCAGCCCCTAACTCTTTTGCCAGCTTCACACCATCTTTAATCGTGCTCAAGACTTCTTCTTTTGGGCGTTCAAGAATTTCTTCACCGCCATATGTAATGCCAATGAGCCAACCTTCAGCATAATTGCCATCAGCCCCTTTGATTGCTGGCAATTTACAAATGACACCTGCACCGGAGAAGTCTGCTTCCCATTTCAAAATGGCCTTTAACTCTTCTTCACTAAACTGTTCAAACGAAGGTGTATTTTTTATCAAATCATTTGTCGAAGGATAGTGACAAAGAAACGCGAACGAACCTACTAGCTGACTCGTCTCATCTACCATTGATGACAAAATCGGAAGGTTTCGGTCTCGATAATCGTTTACTTCAACTGGTTTACGACAATCCCCTACTGTATAGCGATACAATAAATAGAAATCTTTTTTACATAGGATCTCGCATAAACGATCAAATGCTTCACAGAAAAAATCAATATCGGTTCGATCAACGTTCAACGGTGGTTGCATCCTCAATGTTAATGGATCATTTAAAAAAGGAACGATCCTTACATGATGGACATTTAATAAGTAACCTGAAATCATGTACCCATATCCGCCGAATGAAATGAGGTTCGCCATTTCGAAGGAATCACTTGCATCTATTGGCTCAAACTCTATAGCTGAAAGAAGACCTTTACCTCGAATTTCTTTTATGACACCCGGCCACTTTTCCTTTACTCGCTCAAGCTTTCGTCGAAGTTCATCCCCTAGTTCAAGCACATTCTCGAAGAAATGATCTTGTTTTTTTATCGCTTGAATAAAGGATAAACTTACGCATGAGGTAAAATTGTTATTCGCAAACGTAGAGCTGTGATTTAAACCAAATCGATCCGTCCATAGCACTTCTCGACTAATACAAGCTGCGATCGGAACTAATCCCCCACCTAACGCTTTTGACAACAAGACGATGTCTGGCAACAGCTCCTCTTCAGATGTCACCGCCCAATTGCCCAATCGACCGAGACCCGTTTGAATTTCATCCACAATGACCAATACATCGTAGGAATGACACAAAGCAATGGCTTTTGATAGGTATTCAGCGTCCGGGATATTAACGCCACCTTCACCTTGTATTGGTTCGACAATGAACGCAGCAATCTCGTCCCCACTCGTTTCCAACACTTTTAACAAGCTTTGAAGATCATTGTAAGGAATTTTAGGATAGGATTCATGGTGAATAAAGAACGGTTCTTGATACACTTTTTGCCCTGTAGCGGATAAGGCCCTGAGTGTTTTTCCATGAAAACTTTTGTGACAAGAAAGAATTTTCTCTTTTTTCGAGTGAGCCCTAGCTAACTTTATTGCTGCCTCTACCGATTCCGCACCACTTTGGGCAAACGTACAAATATTAAGATCATCAACAAAAAGGTTAGTTAGTTGGATAGCTAATTCTTCTGCAAAAAAAGGGGCCGACGGCTGACACATACTTGGGTATTGGTTTTCGTTAAATGTCTTAATACTTCGCCAAATCTCTTCAGGATTGTAACCAAGGGGCAGAGCTCCATATTGAGAAGTGTAATCCAAATATTCAATGTCATTCGCATCATATAACCGATTACGACTCCCCTTCATATAGGTCTTATCCATATGAAAAATGGTCATTATCTTAGAAATTGAAGGATTGATCGTTTTCACATAAGCTTCCCCTCTCTAGTTTTATTTCAAAAAAAAAGAATTAATATACTATTTAAAAATATCATAAATATAAAAACCAAAACTGTCAATCAATAGGGAGAAGAAAAATAATCATTCTAATAAAAAGAATGATGTACTTATTTTTCATTCACTCTTAAATCGTAACAAAATCGCTATAGTAATGAAATTCCATTAACCGAACTTTAACGTAACCTTTACACTCGCTCTACAGTGTAATAGAGCATGTATCAAAAATGTCTAGACAATAGCTCTTATCAAATACGAGCTTCAAATGATTGGGTATGACCGCTGGTTCACATCTCTTAATATATCCAATCATAAAAAACAAGTTCTTCTAAATGATCATTGGTGCTATGCCCCATCATTTACAAAAAATGAAAAAACCACTAGCTATTTTCAGTTACCCGAAATTAGCTAATGAAAACCTTGAATTAGAAACATTGTTTCATAGTTTAGAAATTTATTCGTTTGGAGGGTGTTGTACATGATTTATTAAACGTTTGATTAATCATTGACAAAGCCCTATCGAAACATAATGATAGATACATACTCTATCCATTTACTATACACATTGTCTAGGAGGTCTTTATGCCATTTTTTTCTCATAATGATAGTGAGATTTATTATGAAGTCGCTGGTTCTGGTGACGCAATTCTTTTTACCCATGGGGCTTCATGGGATCATGCACAGTGGCAACCACAAGTAGAGGACCTCTCTAATGATTACAAAACAATCGTTTGGGATGTACGGGGACATGGAAAATCTACTTTACCGGATAGAAAAGTAGACTCTGAAGAATTTAGCAGTGATTTAATCGCGCTTCTCCAACACTTAGGTATAAAGCAAGCCCATCTTTGTGGATTATCAATGGGGGGCCATATTTCGTTGCAAACAGCTATTCGTTATCCTTCTTACGTACAATCCTTACTATTAATCGGCACGCCCTTTACCAATACGTATAACTGGTTCGAAAAACTAGCTATTCCGATTAACCGCCTTTCTAGTAGATTCATCCCCATGAGCCTAATGGCTTCTATACAAGCAAAAACCCTATCAACCTTTAATAAGAATAATGCTGACTATATCAAAAAATCCGTTCATTCTATCCCACATAAGCAGTGGGTACGTATTTGGGATGCCGTATCCAGAATGGAAAGCAAGGAGGATCTTCACAAAGTAAGCTGCCCTACCCTTATTCTACAAGGGGATCATGATACGATGACAGCGCGCCAACAAAAAGAAATGGCAAATAAGATTCCTCGTGCAACACTTGTTTACATCGAAAACGCTCACCATGCGACAAATCTTGATAATCCACAGCAAGTGAATCGCTTCATTCGAAAACATCTGATCGAACAGTCAACGTAAAGAAAATGGACAGATTCTCTCTATCCATTTTCTTATGACTCTATAGGTGTCGTCTATCTTATTGTGGAAAAACAATCGATCCCTTACCATCTGCTTCGTCCAATACGTCATGTATCTGCTTAATTAATGTCTTTACTGGATAAGGCTTTGTAAGGTAGTAATTCACATCATACGCTTCTGTTTTTTCTTTCACCTCATTTAAAGCAGATGAAATAAAGATTGGCTTCTGCTTGGTTTTTTCAAGCGCTTTTACTTGCTTTATAAATTTCCAACCAGCATCACCATCTTCTAGCATCAAATCTACAATGAAAGCATCAACGTTCTTAGCTTTTACATAGTCGATCCCTGCCTGTATAGTCGTAACGTGTTTAACTGAAAACCCCTCGGCTTTTAGTTCGTCGACCAGTAATAAAGCGAGTGCTTGATCGTCTTCTAGTAATAAAATGGCATGCTGGGTTTCCTCTCGATCTAGTTCATCTTGAATAGTACTGTTTGGTTTAACCAATGGAAGCCTGATGCGAAAAACTGTACCTGCCTCAGAAGAAGATTTTAAAAAGATGGTCCCTCCATGAAATTCTGCGATTTCTTTACAGATTGGTAACCCAAGGCCTGTTCCGCCGATAGAACGTCGATCACTATTATCAACACGGAAAAATTTGCGAAATAAGTTGGGTCTGTCTTGCTCAGGAATACCCAGTCCCTCGTCCATTACATCAATAATGACGTGGTCCTCTTCTTGTTTTGTACGAACAATTATGTCTCCACCATTAGGCGAAAACTTCACCGCATTGCTAATTAAATTCATAAGCAACTGTTGAATCTTTTCTTCAGAACCCATTATTCTGTCATCATCAACATCAAACCTCCAATGAAAATGATGGGATTGATAGTGAGGAACAAATTGTTCTATTACCTGCTTCATTAATGGGTGCAATGAAATGGCTGTTTTTTCTTCATAAAAATCGCCATTTTCCATCCGTTGCAAATCAAGAAAGTTATTGATTAAATTGGTTAAACGCTTTGCTTCCCCATGAATGGATTCCAGATACCTTTTTTGTCGGTCTGGTTTTAAATCCCTGTTTAACATTAGCTCTGTAAATCCTAAAACGCTTGTCAACGGAGTTCTTAATTCATGACTAACCGTGCTAATCAGCTCTGATTTCATTTGATCAATTTCATATTCCTTTGTCATGTCCCTATGAACCAAAATCGTTCCTACAAATGCTTTTCTGCGTAGAATTGGCTGGGCGTACACCTCAAAAACACGTCCATCGGCAGTAACCGTTTCATAGCGAGTAGATGCCGGTTCTCGGTTTGTATTAACATAATTAAAAAATGATTCCAATTGCGAGCTTTCTTTTACTGACTGAGCCATCCATTGTACCCATTCATTAAAAGGCACTTGCTTTCCAATGGAATTTAAATGCTTAATAATCCCAACAAAGGCTTCATTGTAATGAATTAAACGACCTTCGTAGTCAATAAATTGGATCGCTTCATTTACGTGGTCAATAATATCTTGGTTCAGCTGTCGGTTCTTCTCTGTTTCTTCATAAAGTACCGTTTTTTCAATGGCCAAAGCAATTTGATTCATTGCCCCAATCATTTCATCTATTTCTTCCTTCTTATAAGATTGTCCCATGCGAGTTGAACCGAATACAGCAATGATTTTATCATTAGACGTATAAACTGGTACATATAAGTCAAATGCAATGACACTCGTTTCAGCAATTCCCTTTTCTGCGGTTGTTGCCTGACGACTAACGATATACGGCTCTTTCTTTGCTGTTAGAATGGGCAGAATGCCTTGATTTAATGTTTGGATAAACGTTTTAATCGTTTCTTGCTCTAGCCCTTTTGCTGAGTAACAGAAATCTGTTGTCAGCGTAAAGATCATTTTATCTGCTTGATAAATTTCATCCAAATGATGGATGAGCTCATCTAATAGCACTTGTTTTTTTACGGTTGTAGAAATAGAGCGATTTAGTTGATTGAATTTTAATAGACGTTCTTTTATTTTTTCAGTTTCGTCTAGTGAATCCAATAGTTTTCGCTGATTTTGTTCGAGCTCGTCCTGTTGACTAATTAATTCCTCATTTTGGGCAGTCAGTTCTTCTTCTTTTTCCTGAATCGCTACAACCATTTTTCCAAATGATCGAGATAGGATACCAATTTCATCTTCTCTTTTCGTTATTGGAAGCTCGACACCTTGATCAGTAGAAGTTGCCAATTCTTCAGATACCGCTGTTAACTGTTTGATCGGTTTTGTAATTCGTGCAAATAAGACTGCAAATAACGAAAACAACAAAGCCATAATGAGTAGAATAAACATCAAGCAAATCATGAGTAGGTTAGACACTGAATTAGAATACGCTTCAGCCTGTCGATTCGTCTCTGCATTATTTGCATCCACATATGCATTCGTCATTGCAATCAATTCATTAACCGTCTCATTTCCACCGCTTGTGGCATACTGCTGCAATTCTTCCATCGTTCCTGATTCTACAAGATTCATCGCTATTGGTAAGAAATCGTCATAATAGCGGGAGGAAATAGCATGAACTTCTTCAATCATTGACGCTTCTTCCTCACTTAAATCCAGACGAGAGAACTCTTCAATGTTTAGTTGTAATTGTGCATACTCATCGAATAAGGCTTCTCTCTCTTCTGGCAAAGCAAACGCGTAATAGCCTCTAGCTCGGATTAGAACTTGGTAGGCATGGTCAGATATGTTTAGGGCAATCTCTTGTTTTTCGCTTAAATGGCTTTGCTTCTCTCGATAATCTTCTTGCAAATAATACGCATAAAACCCAAGTAAGATCCCCAGTGAGACGACAACGACACATATTACAACGAGCGGAATAAGCAATTGTCGATTTAAACGTTTATTTAAGAAGGATTTCACTCAATATACCCTCCACCTTTTCAACAAGAACAAGGGGACTAAACGGTTTAGCTATAAAAGAATCTGCCCCTTTGGCAATGATTTCTTCTTGATCCCTTTGTTGACTTTTCGCTGTTAACATAAGGATATGAGGACGTTGTGCCATTTCATCCATGTTCGTTATAGCATCAATCACTTCAATACCTGTTAAGCGAGGCATCATATAATCTAATATAATTAAGTCATACTCGTTTTGATAGAGTAAGTCTACCGCTTCCTGTCCATCCTGAGCTTCATCAATGTCAACCTCAAGATCTTCGAGAGAATCTACAATCAGCATTCGTAATACTAATTCATCATCTGCAACTAAAATTCTTGCCACTTTGCTCACCTGCCTATATTTTTGGAAATAGATCGTTCTATTAATCTACGCATTCTAGCAATCAATTCAACTTGATTAAACGGCTTGGTGATGTAATCATCGGTTCCGTATGTTAGAGCGTCTGCTATATCACTTGGCTCGCCAGAACTCGTTAGCATCAATACCATCACTTGTGATTCTGGGAAATCACGCCTTAGCCTCGCTAGTACATCAATTCCATCAAGCCCGGGCATCATTCGATCGAGTGAAATTAAGTACTTACCATCTGGCTTAAACCAGTCGGTTTCCATAAATCGTGTCCCACTCTCATAAGATGTTACTGTAATTTCTACATCCTCTACTTGTACGGTTTTAGCTTGCTCAACCAGTGCCTCCCGAAGAACCATGTCATCCTCAACGATAATTAACTCAAATGATGCTAGTCCTTTTTCCATATGATCTCCATATAATAAGGTGCGGTTTCTCCCTAATTCTTTTGCCTTATACAAAGCTTGATCTACTTTTTCAAGCATCTGTGCTAACGTTTTCCATTCTTTCGCTACCTCACAAATACCGGCGGAAAACGTTGCTTTAAACGTACCAGTTTCACTTTCAAACAAATGATCATCAAATGTTGTGCGTAGCCTTTGCACTAATACTTCTGCTTGTGTTGCTGTTGTATGTGGTAATAACAGGACGAATTCTTCTCCACCGAATCGAATGAACACATCACCTTCCCGAACATGATCTTGTACAAATTTGCTGAACGTCTTTAATACTTCGTCACCAACAAGATGACCATGCTGATCATTGATCCGTTTAAAGTGATCCAAATCAACCATTGCCAAGCTAAAGAATCCTTGTCCACGCTGAAATAACTCTAAATAACGGTTGCCTTCAACTTCTAAGAATCGTCGATTAAACGCACCGGTCAAAGGGTCTGTCAGAATTCGGTCCTGAATACGTTTCGCATGTTGTACTCGATTGGCTAACTGTGCTACTAATCTATTTGATACTAGCGGTTTTGCTAAATAATCCGTAACTCCGTAATTGAAAGCCGTAATACGTTGTTCCTCAACATCAGAATCTCCAACAATCATTACAGGTATAAATTCACGAATAGATCGTTTTAAGAGCTTAATGCCCAACAATGAATCACGTATGAAAAAGTGATTGATTAATAGACAACTTGGATTCTGCAACTGGGTTAATTGGAGAGCTTTTTGAACTGTTAGAGCTACAAGTACCATGTACCCTTTTGATTCTAGCCACTCTTTAACTTCTGTCATGAAAATGGGGTCGTGATCTACTATTAACAGTAACGAGGGATTCCGATCCGCTTCCTCCTGACTTACCGGTGAGATACCTCGCTTCATGGTTTTCGGCATCTTGCTTAAATACGTGTTTAACCGATTCATATCAAGCCAATCTGGAAAGGATTGCTCTTCCGACATGGTCTCTTTAGCCCAATTGGTTAAACTAACCAGTCCAATGGATGCACCGGTTCCATTGACAGAATGTAAAAATAAGCGCCATTCTTCTCTTGATACACCGTTAGCCTGCTTCCATCTATCAATATGGTCGTCTACTTGTTTTAAAAAAGGGAGCTGATATTTATCCATTTCACATTCTTAACCTCCTTGTTTAGGTAAGAAAAATAAACCAGCCTCCAATTTCCTTCCCCTCTTTTGAATCCATTGCACTCGTGCTTTTTTCGATACTATTCTCTCGTCTTCTCCAACGATCTCAATCACTTGATCTGGCAAAATTGGAACGTTCCCATCACTCATTTTAACTCGACATCCACTTAAACTAAGATCTGTAATGGTCGCAGCAATCTCATCATCAGCTTGGAGCATAATCGGAACAGAAACAGCCTGTCTAATACTTTGCCGTTCCTGTTGCCTTGGACTTTGTTCTGTTTTCTTAAGAAAGCCTAACATTGCATATAAGAGGGAAGCATTGTTGTACTCACGTTCTGAATAAATATCTTTTCCGTGTGCAAATAGCTCTGCAATTAATGCTTCATAATGATGCTGACTGATTGCATCAAACGAAATTCCTACATAAGCAACCGTTCGTTTAGTGTTAATCCACTCTTTTGTAACAGGAACCTGTGACAGATGATTCGTTGACAATGTCCACTCTCCATCTAACGATAACCAAGAAGCATCCTCCCGATTCATCACCATTAACCTTGCTCCTGTTTCACTTAAGTCAATTATTTTACACTCAATTTCCCTTTTGTCAGACGTAAGCATGCCATTTATATCGACATTAAACCGTTCTGCTCCACGAAAACGGGGACGTTCAATAGAAACAAGCAATGCCATTACAAGGGCAACAAGATTGTACAAAATCCAGAATAAGTTGATGTAGAGCATATCCGAGTTCGCAAATATCGTCATTGGGGTCAGGAAATGTACCCCAACAAGAACAATCGATGTTAAGGATAATCCTAGTAAAAGTAGATAAGGCATACTTGTTAGCCATAACAGATGTCGCTTATGCTGAAGTACGCCTTTTCGAGTGACATTAAACCGGACTTCCTTTTTCAAGAAAACCTCGCTTAATACGGAAAGAGCCATATATGGCGCAAGGGCTACCTCATAGACATGACTCCATAACACACTTCGTTTGTTGCCTGATATAATACGAAACGCTAATTGAGAAGCCACAAATGAAGGCAACCAAAACAGCAACAATGTAGACAAATCTGTTTGTAATGAATAAATTGAAAATAAAAGAAACAAGATAGGAGCCAACAAGTAAATCATTTTGTACATACCGAAAAACCAGTAATGAATACCATCTGCATAAAGCAACCTCTGCATAAATGAGAGCCCTTTTATTGTAAAAGGATTCCATTTTCTCATCACCTGAATATTCCCACGACACCAGCGATCACGCTGCTTTAACAAATCTGCATATGTCTCTGGTGAGAGACCTACAGCAAGTGTTTCATTGACAAATACGGACTTTTGACCGTTTGTCTGTAAAAGCATCCCTGTCGCCATATCTTCTGTAATAACACCTGTAGCAAAACCACCAATATTCTCTAATGATGTTCTTCTGAACAAGGCATTGCTACCCACGTACATTGTAGCGTTAAAGCGATCTTTGCCTTCTTCCAACCGACGCATAAAAAAATCTTGCTCATTCGTTATGCGATCCTCAAAAAATAAATTATATTGAAAGGGATCTGCATTATAGAATACTTGTGGTGCCTGAACAAAAGATACTTTAGGATCAATAAAATGGCCTAAAGTCTGTTCTAAAAAAGACGCTCTTGGAACCATATCCGCATCCATTGTCACGATAAACTCACCGCTGGTTAAAGTGAGAGCGTGATTTAAATTACCTGCTTTTTGATGTTCATTCGTCGGGCGGCTAATATAGGTAGCGTTTCCGATGGATTCGACTAAGGCTTGAACAGATTTCCGTCTGCCATCGTCACATACATAAACGTTTAACTTTTCTTTTGGGTATCGCATTTGTAAACTTGCCGTAATGGTTCGTTTCAACAGATCCTCTGGTTCATTGTAAGTCGCAATAAATACATCCACCGTTGGTAATTCATCGAATACAGATATCGGAATGGCTTTTCTTTTAAATGGCCGCCACGATAGGATTGTAAATACAATGGATTGTAAAAAACCTGCCCATTCAGCTAGTAGAAGAAGTATCCCAAAAATTAAACTGACTAGACCAATTGTTGGTAACGTAAAAAAAGAACGCCAAAGTAAATAAAGAAGCGTAACGGCAATAAAAGCTATGAGTAATGCATATCTTGCCCACGCCCATTTTTTCGCACAAAAAAACAAGCAGAGTAGCAATACAGTAGAGCCTATTAACCAATATAAAGAAGGGTCGTTCAACGTAAATCCTACTTTCTTTTCTATAATGTATGCACCTTTCTAGAGTTCTTGGTTGCTATAACTAGTATGTAAGAATGCCGCATCTTGTTTATTTTAGCAAACTGATTAAACGATGTGGAGTTCTTTTGTATTTTTGCACGCCGTATGAACTATTTTTTGTTCGACACATGCAGACTTCTTCTAAAATAAAACGAATTTAGGAAGAATGACACAATAGAAAGTAATTCTATGGTATTAGAATATAAATCTAGCATCAGGTTCTCCTTTTGAACATGGTGAAAAAAGCATATCTTTTATAAAATTTGCGGCTGGCATTAGGTAGCTTATTGCTCTTTGGTTGCCAAATAAATAATTATTTTAATTAATTGGGTTTTAAGTAACCAATTAAAAGGTATGAGTAGGTACTAGTCTTTCTACTACAAGCACGACTAGCTTACTACCTATTTATGGAGGTACCTTTTTGGAGAATTTATTTAAACAGTCAAACGTGCTTGAAACCATCTCATTTGTTGTCGGACCCTCACCTGCCACCGTTCATTCCATTACCTACGATTCAAGAAAAGTAACTACTAATGGTTGCTTCATTTGTATAAAAGGAGAGCACGTGGATGGTCACCAATTTATTGACTCTGCCATAAAAAATGGCGCTCAGGTTATCGTCGGTAGCGAAAAAGAACTTATAATGGATTGGTATTATAAAAGACCTGATCGCACATTTGTAGTGGTTCACGATAGTAAAAAAGCGTTGGCCAATTTTGCGTCTGCCTTCTATCAAAACAAACATAAGGAACTCGCATTAACTGGAATTACCGGTACGAACGGAAAAACAACCATAACGGCTTACATACGCTCATTAGTCAACGCGCTTGGAGAGCCAACCGCATCCATTGGAACTGCAGGAGTTTGGGATCAAAATGGAAAAATAAATGTGGAAACAACCACACCTACTACACCAGAATCATCTGATCTTTATACGCTCTTCAATCAACTTAGAGAAAACAAAACAACTCACGTTGCGATGGAGGCTACTTCTATTGCACTTGAACAAGGGCGCCTTCATGGGTTACGGTTTGATATTGCGGTTCACTCGAATTTGCGACCAGAGCACCTTGATTTTCACAATACAATGGAGCACTATCGAAACGCAAAACTAAAGCTTTTTCAACAAGCAAACAAAGCGGTTGTGAATCTTGATGATGCAGGGATGTCAGCTGACATTATCAACTCGTTTCAAGGAGAGCTTTGGACCTATAGCATTGAACAGGAAGCGACCGTCATGGCACAAAAACTACAAACGCAGCAATCCGGTACCTCATTCGACTTAATCGTCCATGGGAAACGCTACTCCGTTATGGCACCGATATTCGGAGAACACAATGTTGCAAACCTTTTAGCTGCCGTCACGACTTGTCTGGTAAAAGGATACGCTATAGAGGAAATTATTTGTTGTTTTCCACTTGTTAAAGGAGCTCCTGGTCGCTTCCAATTACTAACCGATTATCCAGGAAGGCAGTTAATTTTTGACTTTGCTCATAGTCCTTTCGCTTTTGAAAAACTGTTCCATACTATAAAACCCTTTTCTTATAAACGATTAATACTTCTTATTGCTGGTATTGGCGTCAGACCGTCTTATTTACGGCCGGAAATTGCAAAGGCTGTTGAAGGGAAAGCGGATGAAATCGTTGTAACTGTTGACCATCCTGGCTACGAAGACCCAGAAACGGTGATGTCAGATGTCATTTCAGGTTTCGCAAATAGACCTGAGCACTTACATCTTGTAGGAGAGAGAGGCAAAGCCATTCAAAAGGCAATGTCCTTAGCTGACGAGGGTGATCTCATCATTATTACCGGAATTTGCATGGAAGACTATCAGCTTGTTAGAGGAAAACGCTTACCCTATGATGACCTCAAACACATTCATCTATTTCTTGAGCAAACCAATAAAACAACTCCTGCATAAACGATACAGACGACACTTACATGTCGTCTGATTCTATTTCCCTTCTTATAAGAAAACGATGGTTCCACTATCTATAAAGGGCTTTGATCACAATACCATTAACGGCTGCCTAATCGTTTTCTTTCAAATATCGGTATACTTCCCTTTGAATTTCTTCAAGTGACACTGAAACAAGTTTTTCTGGAACATTTATAGGGGTTCTCAGCCATGGCATCCACAAATTAATTGTTAGCATCAAACGCTTTAAAAGCGACTGTCTCCGTATAAAACCTTTTACATCAAAAAGTTCAATTCCCAAATAGCGTTGACCTGCATAGTGATAAATTGCTACCTCTTTTACCTCTTCCCATTTTATGTAGCCAGCACTAGCAGCCGAGGCGTTTTCATACAACCCATTTTGATCAATACGACATGACTCTTTTAATGAACACAACCGAATCAACGCATACACTGTACAACTACCAAAAAAAATTGCGCAACTCGTTCCAATAAGTTTTACAACTAATCCTACTTGCATCACGAATACTGATCCAATTAAAACGAACACCATTCCTCCGACGGCGATCAAAGCCATTCTTTTCTTTGAAGGATACACTGTGATCAGTGCATCACTGTTTCTCATAGCAACCACTCCTCTATTTAATGGATTAAGACCCGTTTACGCAAATCGAAAGGCAATCCTCTGCTCTTCACCTGACTGCATATCTTTTCTTTTGTACAGATTCTGTTCCACTTCCTCTTCCCCAATGATAATGACATACTTTACTCCCTCTTTATTCGCTTTCGTTAAGGCTTTTCGAAGATTCTTATTGGTCCATTCACATTCAACACGGTAGCCCTGTTCTCGTAATTCACGCGCTACTAACAGAGCTTCTGTTTGCCTGCCTAATGGAACAATGTAATAATCCACTAATGGAGTAGTTGGCTGGTTCATAGAACGAATCGCTTCATACATAACATCAAGGCCAAAGGATATGCCAACTGTTGAGAACGTTTCATCTGTACCAATTAATCCACCAATCGCTTGATCATATCTACCACCACTGCCAATACTTGACGTAATCGTTCCATCTTCTAAAAATAGCTCGTATACCGTACTCGTGTAGATTTCTAGTCCTCTAGCAAGAAAAGGATTAAAGACACATTGTTTCTCAATGGCTAAAGATGTAAGAAACGACTGTAGTGCTTCTATTTCTGCTATTCCCTGTTGCACGTCTACACTTTCTTCCGCGTATCGTTTAAAGTAGTCCATTGAATGTCCTGCTTGTAAAAACGCCTCAATCGTGCCTGTTACCTGTTGAGATAGCCCTTGCGCGTGTAACTCCTTCACAACGTTGCTCGCACCAATCTTCTCCAATTTGTCGATAGTGAGGATCACTCTGCTTTGTTTTTCCTTTTCTACTCCTATACATGCAAGCATACCTGTTAACAGCTTCCGATTGTTATAGTGAATCACCATTGGTAATCCGAGTTTTGCACACGCATCCACCGCCATTAACATGCATTCTGCTTCTGCAACTTGGGTGTCAACGCCAACAATATCGACATCACATTGGGTAAATTCCCGAAATCTCCCAGCTTTAATAGGACCATCTCGAAAAACTTTCCCAATCTCATAACGTTTAAATGGCATGGTCAATGTTGGATTCATCGCCACTACCTTTGCAAACGGAATCGTTAAATCGTATCGCAGTGCCAAATCACGCTTTCCTCGGTCTGTTAACGTGTACATTTCTTCTAAAATTTCGGCGCCTCCACCGTATTTAGAAGCCATTAAATCGGTATAGTTCAAAATAGGTGTTTCTAGCGGTTTACAGCCATATTGACTAAACACGTCCTCAAGGGTTCTCTTCATATTCCGCCGTATAACTTCCGCTGCGGGTAAATAATCCTGTGTGCCTCTTACATTTTGGTAATCCATTTTCTTCATTTTTCTTTCCTCCTTTTTTTAGTAAACAGAAAAAACCGCACTTGATTAGTGGTACACTTAATCAAATACGGTTTCATGAGAAATAGTCTTCCTATGGGCGATTTTTTAGAAATCGGCTAGCAAGACTACTTGTTATGATGATGAAGTTGTGAGCTTACAAGTATTTTCATTTGGTATAGTAACATCCATACTCACCTCGAATGCTTATGATCGTATCACACCGACAAGGGAAATACAATTTGTTTTTAAAGGAGGCAGAAAAAACATTGGACGTTATTTTAGCCATATTAGTGAGCATTCTCTTCATTATTATTAGTGTTTTTCAAATCTTCTTATCTTTAGGTTTCCCGCTAGGTGACTATGCAATGGGTGGTTTCTATCGCGTATTACCACTTCCCATGCGTGTTGTTAGTGTTGCCAATGCATTGATCTTGCTCGTGATGGCCGTCACCTTTTTAACGTATACAAATGTATTAACTGGCTTTGCTTTTTTGCCTGTTCATTTACTTGCTTGGCTATTCACACTGTTTCTGGCAGTAAATACATTAGCCAACTTCGCTTCTAAAAGCGCAAAAGAAAAAAAGGTCATGACGCCACTTTCTGGTTTGGCGTTCATTTTATGTTTAGCGATTTTGCTCATGTAACTGAAACCTTCTTAAAAAGAGCCGCCGTTCCAACACCACCAGCAGCACCGACTGTGGCGATGCCATACTTCATATTACAGCGGGGTAATTCGTGAAACAAGCGACAGACATTGATTGCACCAGAAGCACCATATGGGTGACCAAGAGTCAGAGCACCGCCTGATACATTCACTCGGCTAAATGAGAGTGGGATGTGTTTTCCACAAGCAATCAGTTGCGCCGCGTAGGCCTCATTAAATTCCATTCGTCCGATAGCATCTATGTGCAAAGAGTTCCGATAGAGAAGTTTTTGAATTGCACCAATTGGACTTATACTAGCGTAATTTGGATCATCACCTGCGCTTACGCTATCGACGAATTGAAGCCACGGTTTTATACCTGCTTCTCGGCAGGCTTTTTCTGACATAAGGATCACTGCTGCTGCCCCATCTGATTTTTCACACGAGTTTGCCGCCGTAATGGTACCAGATGGCATTGTAAGAGGCGGCATTCTTTTAACTAACCTCTCCGAAAGCTTACGTATGCCTTCATCTCGTATCCCTTGATGTGCTAAAATTTTTTCTTCGTCAAAGCGACCTTCCAGATCCGCTTCATAAGCCCGCCTATAGCTTTCTAGTGCATACGCATCTTGCTCAGCTCTGGAAATACGAAATCCCTCGGCCACTCTTTCAGCGGATGCTGCCATATCAGGATCACCGATGTCGGCAGGGGCAAACGAGGCCCGGGGAATTGGCGTTTTTTCTCCAACTCGAAAGCGAGCAGGCTCAAAACTCGTACTTTCCACACCACCAGCTAGGTAACAATCTCCAGCACCTGCTTGAATAAAACGAGCAGCGGTGACAATGGCTTCTAATCCTGCTCCACACTGGCTATCGACAGTCAACCCGGGAACGCTAGGATGAAAGCCTGCTTCAAGTAACGAATGCCGGGCGATATTCCCTCCTTCGCCAACTGCATTACCCATTATAACCCCATCAACTGGTAGCGCCTTCCCTAGTTCTGCCAAAACTGCCGCCGCTAACTTTTCAGGTGTAACCTTCTTATGGATGCCCCCTTTTTTGCCAATAACCGTTCGTTTTGCTTTCACCACATAGACTGCATTCATCTCGTTTCACCTACCAACGCTTGTCGATCGACTTTTCCATTTGCTAATAAGGGCAATGCTTCTACGACGTAAATCCTTCTTGGACGTTTGAGTGTAGGTAAACATTCTTTCAGTCTTGCTTTTATTTGTACCAATGCAAACTCCTGAGCTTGAGCAGTTTGCACGAAAAGCACCATTTGATTACCCCAATACCTATGATACGTTCCAACCGCTACCGCTTCTTCTACAAACGGCAACACTTTTACCACTCTTTCCGTCTCTTCTGGGTAGACATTATGTCCCCCAATCGTCAGCATATTCCCTATTCTCCCTTTAACATGTAAGATGTGGTGTTCGTCGAAATAGCCGATGTCCCCAACTGAAAATGATTCCCCAATTGGCGCTTGTCCTACATAGCCAGTAAATAAATATGGGCTACGAACAACAAGTTGGCCACCTCGTTTTACTTCAACCTCTACACTGGGAAAAAGTTCCCCAACAGCAGCATTCAGCTGTTTTCCATTTGAATGGTTTAGGTACGAAACAAAACTTAGCTCTGATGCACCGTAAAACTCATAAAGCGTTGCTTGGTTAAAGATTGCTTTTACTTGAGCACGATTCGTTTCATGCCATTCCGCTCCAGACACAATGACTTTTTCAACATGCTGTGCATCCATCCCCTCCTGAGATAGGGCATACAGCATTGTTGGCACTCCATAAATAACGTTCACTCTAAAAGCTTCAATTGTATTCTTTGTTTGTTTCACTTGAAATTCTTGCTCTAAACAAACCGTTGCCCCAATATGGAGTGTATGAATGGTTGCAAATAAAAACAATGAATGAAAGAGCAATCCTGGTATGCAAACTCGATCTGACTGGCTTAGCGCAAACACTTGTTGCACATCGTCAAAGCTCCCTGACCACGACAAATGGTTCCGAACAAAGGCTTTAGGTTCCCCAGTGCTTCCAGAGGTAAACCCTGTGTAAAACAATTCCGTTCCTTTTGCATACGGAATAGCTTGTTTTTCGTCTGACGTAGCGAAACTAGACATTCTCCAAATGGGGATGTCCGCTTCTGCTGTTTGGAAACGATTGCTCAAAATAACGTCTGCTGTCGCTTTTTTAGCCATTTTAATCACATCACATTCAGACCAATTCGGATGACAAAGTACGCCATTCCAGCCAAGGCTTGTCACCGCTAAAAACCAGTACAATTGCTCATCTTGTTGCATCACATCAATTGCCACTGATAAGAGACCTTTCTTCTGATCTTTTAGCGCTTCACAATATAATTCTCCACGGTATTGCTCCACTTTTTCTTGAAGCATACTGTAAGTAATCTGTTTTTTATTGTAGATAACAGCGATTTTGTCTGGTAGCGCCAAAGCATGATGATGAATCTGTTTCCCAATATACACGAAAAAACCGCCTCTCCATTCAATTGTAAACTTATAAATTATTTGGTTTACAATAACACAAAGGAGCAAGATCGTCTATTTGAAAACAGCTCCTGTGGAGTCTGTAGGAAACCACTTAAGCCTCTTTGTACTAACGCTCTATTCAAAATATGAACAATCGGTGAATTAGTTTGTGAAATACTTCACAATTAAATAATCAGGTGTATACTAAGAGTATAAAGATAATGTGAAAACATTCACAAACTAAGGAGGGTTTCCTATGTTACATTTTTTACAATCATCTAAAATGGCGCAGTTGCTTTTAACCATTCTTCGTGTATCACTTGGCTGGATGTGGTTTAGTTCTGGTATTGGAAAAGTAGTTGGGGGAGAGTTTCATGCAGGTGGATTTTTACAGGCTGCTGCTGCAAATCCTGTGCTCAAAGGGGAAGATGTTGCCTACCCGTTATACGTCGCTTTTTTAGAACATGTAGCCATCCCTTATGCCGACCTTTTTAGCTTTCTCGTTATGTGGGGAGAAGTCCTCATTGGAATCGCCCTTATTGTTGGTCTCTTCACAAAAAGCGCAGCGTTTTTCGGTGGTATGATGAATACCTCTTTCCTCTTAGCAGGAACCGTATCAACGAATCCGCTCATGCTTATTATGGCCATTATCCTTCTTATCAGTAAACAAAACGCTGGACAACTTGGATTAGACCGCTTTACCCCTTCTATTAAACAAAAAGTAAAAAAAGACTATGGCAATAAAGATACTCTTGCCACTTCATAAGCACCCCACAAACAAACGAAATTAGCCCTCTGAGCGTAAGCTGTCAGGGCTATTTTTTAATCGTCACTCCTCATTCTTCACTGTCCCATCCACTTGTTTCTATATCAACTACCCAATGACTTCACAGCATGAGTGCGAGCTCTATGGCTAGGAGCCTACCTCGAAGCTCCCATCGTTAAAGAGATCTTACAGAGTGAAATATGCTGTTAGACCAAACTGTAAAACTACATTTTATAGGTCTTTCTTTATTTAATGTTCACTATCTAAACCCACTGGTAGCAGCAAGAACAGCTAACGAACTTCTTGGCAGTGCTTGCTTCTACCTACAACTTAATGAAGCGTAACTACCGGGTGGATAATGGTTACTAGTCATTTATTTTTATTACCTCATTTAATTGTTTTGTAGAATCCGCATTCAATAGTAAATAACTATCTTCATTGGTATTGAAACCTCTAGAAATTACAACCGTATTATCATCGATCTCCCAAATAGATACATACATTACCATTGTTGAATCAGCATGATTATTAACCATAACAACACGAACAGGTTCTTCATTAGGTATTTCATTAGGTTGATTACCTAAACTTTCTGCTTCATTTATAATCGACTTAAACTGGTTAATATCTTCTTCATTGGTAACCACATCTGAGAATACCACATTATTTTCATTATCGTACTTTCCAATTGATAATTGTTCATCCGATGAGCTACAAGCTGTAAGAAAGGAAGCACACACTAAAATACCAACTAGTTTCTTCAACATTTTACACACACTCCAAAATTTAAAATGAATCACATGAATTTATTGCAAAAAAAAAATGATAAATATTTATAGTTGTCAAAAAGATCAATTTGCTGACTACTTTTATCTTAATTGACTTATCTTTTTAAAAAAAATTGGATTAACGCATGAGTAAAGATATGCCAAATTCAATACTGTTTCAATCTATGTCTATTGCCTTCCTGAACTTTTTTCACCACCCTTCGACGTTTATGCTGACAGGTAAAGCCAAACAGGAGATGCGATCCTCAAATGTAACATCACCCGCTCCTCACTGTTTGCTTTCAGACTATCTTTCTATTCATATCGAGTAAATTCTGTTAATTCGATTAAACACTTCCAACAAGTGTCGCTGTTAAATCATGGTAGTAAATTCGTTCCATTTTTATACGCTTTTTAAGATGCTTCTTTTCAGAATGAATTTAACCAGTATACAAGAAACATAAGGATAAAAAAACTTAACGTCCCAAATAGATTGAGAGCAGCTAGTAAAAAATACTTTCTCCACAGAGCTAGAATCATGCCAACTGGTCCAATAATAAACGTTAGGAGAAATAACGGACTTGCCACTTGAAAAACGATATTAGGAACCCAAACAGCTACACACAGCAAAAAACAAATAGTAGACCAAAAAGGGTATGACCTCTTTTGTAAAGGTTTCACTTCTTCCATAACCTCGCTCCTCTATTTACACAAATTTCTACTTCAATTTAGCGAGACAGCCTCAAAATGCTCCACAACCGGAAACGGGTCATAAAAATGATGAAGGAGTTGCTTCCACTGAATATATTCAAGCGACTGTCTAAATCCAATGGTATGATCTTCTATGGTTTCCCATTTCACAAGTAACAAGTATTTACCTTTTACTTCATGACAACGTTGCAATTCATGTGACAGGTAACCTTTCATTGAAGAAATAAGAACAGACGCTTCTCGAAAGGCCTCTTCATACTCCTTTTCTTTCCCTGGGATAACTTGTAATAGTGCAGCTTCTACTATCATCTTCGCTCCACTCCTTCTCTAGATTTCAGCGCCTTTATATTTTTTTACATAACCATTGGCTTAGGTGTGGATTAAGAGACAATTCCATCCATACATTTCTCTATACGTAAATAACGATGTAGCAGATTCAAACCTTCACGAAAAAACCCCATGCACTGAGAGCATGGGGTTCCGACCTTTTACTGTGTTTTGTTTACTGAAGCATCATAAATAGAATCAACAGCTGTTTGTAGCGCATGGGTAAATTCCGATTCAGACTGATCGGCGTTTAGATCTTGGCTAAGGGCTCTGGAAAAACTCGCGATCAACCCTTGATTACGTTTCAGCTTCGTGTTGGCTTCATCACGAGAGTACCCTCCAGAAAGAACGACAACACGAACGACACGATCATGATCAACCAGCTCTTGATAAAATCCCTCTTTTGATGGAATGGTGAGCTTCAACATTACCTGTTCATCGTCACGTAGCATGTTCAAGTGGGTGAGTAGCTCTTCTTTTAATTGGCTCTCTATCGTTTCTTTATCAGCGCTATGAATGTCGACCTCTGGTTCAATGATCGGGACAAGTCCTGCTCCCATAATGGTCTTCCCCATTTCAAACTGTTGCTCGACAACCTGGTGGATACCCTCTTGATTGGCCTCTTTGATAACAGAACGCATCTTTGTACCAAACATATGCCGCTCATTCGCACGCTTGAGGGTTTCCTCAAGATGATCGATTGGCTTCATTAATTGAACGCCATCTTTTTCATCTGCTAATCCCTTATCCACTTTTAGAAAAGGAACAATGCCTTTTTTATTTGCGAGATAATCGGCTGTATAATCACCGTCAATCTTACGGTCCATTGTTTGTTCAAACAGGATCGCCCCAAGAATCTTATCAGAATGAAAGGCAGAAGACTTAATAATGCGGGTTCTCATTTCATGAACGAGGTCAAACATCTCCTCCTCTGAAGCATACGCTTCTTCTGGTACACCGTATTCAGCTAACGCTTTTGGTGTACTCCCGCCACTCTGATCAAGAGCCGCTATAAATCCTTTACCGGTTTTGATTTTTTCCATTTGCTGTGTATTCATGTCACGTAACTCCTTCCGTTTTCACTAAACAAATTAGGGTTCTCTTTTGTCTGTACCCTTTCTTTCCGATGTTTATACATTTACAGATTACCGTCACGTTAATCGCTAACACAAAAAGAACGCTCCTAGAGGACGTCCTTTTTATTGAAGCTTATTTCCATTCTGTTACTTGTTCAACTGGCATTCTGTACGATTTATACCCAGCTTCGTTCGCTTTACCGATCGAAATTAACATAACCGGAACGTATCGTTCTTTTTCTAAGCCAAATGCTTCAGCAATATTCTCTTTATCGAACCCGCCAATTGGATTGGTGTCATAGCCAAAGGCTTTCGCTGTTAGCATAATTTGCATCGATACGAGTCCGCCATCGATTAAAATGCTTTCCTTGTTTTGTTGGTCACTTATGCCTGATAAAAGACCTCTGATAGCTGGAACTTGATTTTCTTTCACCTCTTCAGGCATCAGCCCTAGTTCAACCGCTTTGCCATAGATCTCTTCAAGATAATCTAAATTATTCATATCAGCAAAAACGGCAATGACCGCTGACGACGTCTTTACTTGGTTTTGGTTAAATGAAGCAAGTGGTGCTAATGTTGATTTCGCTTCGTCGCTTTCAATTACAACAAATCGCCAAGGTTGTAAGTTAACAGAAGAAGGTGCTTTCACAGCTGCTCCCAATAGTTCAGTCATTTCTTCTTTTGAGATTTTAACGTTCTCGTCATAAATACGAATGGATTTTCTACTTTCAAGTACGTTTAAAAAATGTTCCTTCGTTGTCATTTCGTTTTTCACTTTATCCATTTTCATTACTCTCCTTTGCACGAACGGCTTCTTCAATGTTCAGCTCGACGCGCTGTATCATTTTATGGAACAAACTTAATTCTTCCTCTGTGAAGCGATCAAACAGTTGATCAATAAACTCTTTCTTTTCCTTGTATGACTTTTCTATCTCTATCTTTGCTACCTCTTCTAACTTAACCCATGTGGCACGTTGGTCGTTATCTTTTCGATACCGACTAATGACGCCGGACTTTTCCAATTGCTTTAAATGTCTCGTAATGGCGGCAGGATCTATATTCAATTGCTTCTGCAAGTCCGCTTGAAGAATTTCGTTTTCTTCAAGAAGGGCATGCAGTATTTGAATACGTGACGTACTGGCTCCAAAACAAGATTCAAAACCTGAACTCAACTCTTTATTTACAGACTGTAACTTTAAGAACAGTTCTACTTTAAGTGCACACGAATTCATTAATGGCCTCCTTTACTTGACTGCTCAATTATTGATATTGAAATGATTGACGTATCAATAATATAGGATGAACCGTCTTCTATTGTCAATACTATTTTTAAAAATAATTCTCTTAGGACCACATTAAGAAGGAATACATCAATAAAGCCAAGGCTTCACAGCCTTGGCTTAGATGCAGCTCTTCACTTAAAAATACAAAAGGGTGTTCGTTAGTTAGAGGGCACTTACTATAGCACCACAGATTGCCCCTGTTACAACAATCACCCAAGGCGGTAGCTTCCAATAAACCAACATGCTAAACAAAATCGCTACAAGCGCAAAATCAATTGGTTCAAAAACAGCACTTATCCAAATCGGTTGATAAAAAGCAGAAAGTAAAAGACCAACAACAGCTGCATTTACACCCATTAATGCGCCGTTTACTTTAGGATTTCGTCTTAACTGGTCCCAGAATGGAATCGCCCCTAGTATTAAAAGAAACGCCGGTAAGAATATAGCCACTGTTGCCATTAAGCCGCCTAGCCATCCATTCATTGTGGCTCCTAAATAAGCAGCGAACGTAAACAATGGTCCCGGTACGGCCTGGGTCACTCCATACCCAGCAAGGAATGCCTCTTCACTTACCAATCCAGTTGGCACAAATTCTCGTTCCAGTAAAGGCAGCACCACATGACCACCGCCGAAAACCATCGAACCTGATCGATAAAAACGATCAAACATGTCAATCCATTGAATGGACGTTAGTTCTCTTACTAGCGGTAATAGTAGAAGCAAGCCAACAAAGAGTGATAAGCAAATGATGCCAAAGCGACGCGATAACGGAAAGGACATTTCAGACTTCACATGATTGTCTTGATGCTTGTACATCACATAACCTAGACAAGCAGCCAACAGTATGATTCCAACTTGTGCAGCCAGTGTATGCCACAATAAGGTAACGACCAACGCGAGAAGGGCAATCGCTTTTCTTTTTAAATCGGGGGTTAAATTTTTCGCCATTCCTATGATGGCATGAGCTACAATTGCTACTGCCACCAATTTAAGACCATGAATCCAACCAGTTAACTCAACACCAGTTGTTTGCATAAATAGAGCGAACAGAATAAGAACAAAAATAGACGGGAGTGTAAAGCCGAGGAACGATAGAACCCCTCCTAGAACGCCACCACGAAGGACGCCAATCCCAATCCCTACTTGGCTACTGGCAGGACCAGGAAGGAATTGAGACAATGCGACTAAATCTGCATAGCTTTTTTCATTGATCCACTTTTTTCGACGTACATATTCCTCGTGAAAATACCCTAAATGAGCGATAGGTCCTCCGAATGAGGTTAACCCTAACTTTGTGGACACAACGAGGATCTCCCACCACGTATGAACCTTGCTTTTTTCTTTTTTGTGATTCAACCACAATCACCTCTTGCGAAAGCTTTTTGTTACAATGTATCTTAAAATACTATCACGACAGTATACGAAATCCTTCTTATCACGAGGAACTTTACAAAATCTTAAAAGTTTGAACGTGGAGAGACACCATTCAGTTTACTTTATAACAACGATCCTTGGTTGGAATTAAATTAACTTTTAACTCTTTAATCAAAGCTGGAATTGTAATATTAAATGCTCTAAAACCTCATACTTATGCTAGAATCCTTTATCAAGGTCAAGCTGGTCGCAAAACGCCTTCCCATTGGTTACTAAACACTCATTTGAGTTCAGTTCGCAATAATGCCAATGTTAGAAAGAGCGCAGCTTCTCATGAATTCGGTCACGTAATAGGGCTTGATGATCGTACAAGTGGTAAGTCAATAATAAATACAAGTCGTAATCGTAATATTGATAGAAGGCATTGCAACTGATATAGCTAACGTAAACAGAAGATTAATGAATAGGGGGACAATAGAACAAGACTAAAGTCTTCTTATTTATTTCCATGTAGTTGACTTATCTTTATAATTTGTCCTAGCAGACTTTTAGGCAACCCCTCACGAACGAACGTGTTTATTAACAGGTAGAAAGCACGCATCTTATCGGCTATTTAATTTTTTCTTATTAGCAATTTGTTATTTTACTGTACGACCGGAAAATTTTTTCACAGCAGAACTAACACGAACATACCTAATGTACGCCAATTTAATCATTCAACTCCCAAAATCAACCTAACATACAAGTCTAAACATACATTTCAATAAAGATGAAAGTAAATTATATATCAAAAAAGGTCATCATCTTTCAAACGTAAAAGAATTCTGTTCAAGTTTACTATCAATTATCTCAATAACTCTCTTTAAGTCTGCTATTTGATTCATCATATCTTCTTTATGTTTTAGTGCCATATCAATCAACTCTGGATATTCTGAAAGTAAATCATTCGCTTTAATAGTTAGAAAAGGTTTTATATTATCTAAGGACATTCCTACATTTTTAAGGCAAGTAATAAATTTTAGACGCTCGATGTCCTCGTCGTTATAAATACGATATCCGCTACTAGTTCTTTCAATTTCAGGAATTAAATTTATTTTTTCATAATAGCGAATGGTATGAGTCGATAAGTTAACAATATCTGAAATCTGTTTGATGGAGTAAGTCAAACAATCACCCCTTTTAAAAATAGTAATTAAATGATTACATTCTCTTGCCTTAGAGTCAACTCTAAGGTTTATACTTTTTACATTAGGAGGGACTGTTTAATGAATAATTCGATAAAAACAGCACTAATCACAGGGGCTAGTAGAGGGATCGGCCTAGAACTTACAAAAAAGTTAATAAGTGAAGGGTGGTCTGTTATTGCTCTAATTAGATCCAACTTCCCTGAAAATGAAATAGATATCAAAATGAAAATAAAGGAGGGAAAAATTAGAATATATAAAGCTGACCTATCAAATTTTACTGAACTAAAATTAACTATAAACAGTATAAAAGAAAATGAAGAGGTTATTGACATTTTATTTAATAATGCAGGTGGGAGTTTTGACAAAAAATATTACTCTGCCCAATCAAGGGAGTTACATTTTGAATTACACACAGTTGTACCATATATCCTTCTTTTTGAATTAAAATCATTATTAAAAAAGGGTTCAGATAAACTGATTGTTAATACAAGTACAAATGCGTTTAAATTCATAAATAAAATAACATATGAGAATCTTATGCGCCCAAAAAAATTCAAAAAATTAATTGGACCTTATTCTACAAGTAAGTTAGCCATGTCGCTCTGGTCTCAAGAAATATCCTCCGAACTTTCTAAAGAGGGGTTAAAAATACTTTGCGTTGATCCAGGAGGAAATAACACATTAAGAAATGATCGGAAAAATGGGATTCCTTTTTTTCTAATACACATAACAAAATGGTTCTTTCCTCATCCAAGTAAAGGAGCGGAGTTATTATATAACGCTAGTATTGGAAGACCACCTCATCAAACGGGTTCCTATGTCACTAATGGGAAAAAGGGAGAATTAAAGTTCAAAGAATACTCGAAGAGCATATTAGCAGAAATTCAATCTATATATTTGAAGGATTATCTGAAATAAAGATATCCAGAAGAAATGAATGCAATAAATATACATCATGAGGATTTTACTCTTTATCGCTCCGTTCATTAACGCTTTACGCAATAGTAATTCTATATAAGTATGGTATGTGAAATTTAATCTTCCAATCTTAAAATGTACTTATTCCTGAAGACAAAAAAAGTTGGCTCGAAAAATGGGTCAAAACAATCATATTGTGGGGGTGAATCAAACTTAAAAAAATGGTCTTATGCACTTTTAGCAACTGCCATCATCACGATTATTACGATTAACTCTCCGGGCGGAAAAGGCGATGTCGAACAAGCAGGTGGAGGAAAAGGCGACGTTGAAAAAGCACCAACTAGCATCATCCTTAATGTTTAATTTTGATGTGTTACAATCAGCAGAAGGAATTGTCTAACGCTTGAATGGAGCCGTTGAAACTGCTCCATTCAACATGTGAATTACTACTGATAGGTTTAGGAAGTATTAATTACCATCTTGATCTCAAATAGGTTTTGAGATTAGCACATCCTACAAAAAAGACAACCGCAAAGTAACGGTTGTCTTTTTTTTATCATTTAGGTAGATACATTGATTGGACATACAATAAAAGATGGAGCTTGTACACTCCCTCATTGTTAAAAGCATATACTAACAACGAGTTAAGGATACAAATTGTAACTTTTTCTTAATCTACATCCTCACCATGTGAAGCGAATAATTTTTCTAACAAATAGTTTTTCTTCTTGGTATTTTTAACGATCTTAAATTGAACACCAATCAGTGTATTTGATTCGTTCTACTTTACGGTTCTTCCATCCACCGTACTTCTTTACAAAATGTCAAGACGTTCAAAATTTTAAAATCTTATCAAAGAGGTTGTCTGTGCTCGTCTTTCGTTAATCGTAATTGGGCTAATATCTCTTTTTTGCGCTGGTCATCTACATAAATCTTACGGGAAAACACATCGTACTTTTCCATTCGAATTGCTTGTAAAATCTCTCTGTACATGATAGTAGCGCCATATACACTAAATTTGGCTTCATTAGGATACACATCCAACTGCTCTAAAGACTGGTCATAGTAGTGTTCGGCTTTTCTAGCTACTGCTTCCCACAGATCAATAAACGATTGGTCGACACCCCCTGCTTTTAACTGCTCCTCGGTCACCCCGTACTCATTCATCAGATCAAGAGGCAAGTAAATTTTACCTCTTTGAAGGTCCTCTCCCACATCACGTAGGATGTTCGTAAGCTGCATTCCTTTTCCAAGGGCAATAGCGCTTTCCCTCAATGCGTGATGATCCTTTGGCGCAAGAATAGGTAAGAGCATTAATCCGACAGTACTGGCTACAAAGTACGAATACTGCTCCAACTCTTCTACAGTGACGATCCGCTTTGTTCGCAAATCAAACGCTTGTCCTTTTAATTGATCTTTAAAATCCAATGGATTCACATGAAACTGGTTAAACACATCTTTTAGTGCTAGCCACTCGGGCTGGGAAACATCTTTATCTACAAGCATCTGATCGAACTGTTGTTCAAACGTCTTTAGTTTACGCCTTTTTGTAAACATCTCGCCTTCATCGTCAACAATGTCATCTGCTTGTCTGCAAAAAGCATAAATCGCCCAAACAGCTCTTCTCTGCTTTACTGGGAGAAAATGAAAAGCTTTCGAAAACGTAGCAGAATGTGTTTTCATTTTTTCATAGCATAGCGCATAGGCATCATCTAAATCAGTCATCTTCAATCATCCTCTTCTCGATAAAACGATGGTATACGTAAACAAAGCAAATAAAAGTGAAATCGTTAGTGCATGGATTATTCCAATTGTTAAGTTTTGATTATATGTGAGTACCATTCCAATCCCACTGGCAAGTTGAATGCCAATCAACCCTATACTGGCCAAACTAATGATAACGAGGGATCGCTGCTTTTTGTACATACGAATGGCCCAAACGGCAAATAGAAGTACGAGCAAGGCTAACGTCATTCCTGCAAGCCGATGAAACATTTGGGCAAACACAATCGCCCCTTCACTAAAAAGGATCCATTCACCATTACATAATGGAAATCCAGAGCATGCCGTCGCAGCGCCCATATGCTTCACAAATGCCCCTGTATAAATAACCAAGTACGAATAAATGGTGAGGGCTATCACATACCGAAGAAATGATTTTCCTACAGTCACCTTAAACGGATTCCACCGCTTCTCAAATGTAAACAGCGTGATAACAGAGACAGCCGCTAATGAAATGGCAGAAAAACCGAAATGAAGAGCCATAATTAACGGCGGTTGCCCATAAACAACTTGACCGGCTCCCATTAAGCCTTGAAGCAAAATAGCCGCTGAAGCTAAAAGAGCAAAAAAGCGAATCTCTTTTACATAGGATAACTGTTTCCAAGACCAAAAGGATAAGATGAACACAAGCATGCCGGCAATACTGGATGGTAAGCGGTGTGTGTACTCAATAATGGTTTCTAACGTTGGATTGTACGGAATAACATCGCCAAAACAGAGCGGCCAGGTTGTTCCACATCCCTGCCCGGAGCCGGTCTTCGTGACAATGGAACCTTGAAGTAGCACAAACAGTACAACAATAGTTGTTACGATGGCAAAAATTCGTAGCTTCTTCATACATCCCCCTGATCGTCTATCCACTCTAAAATAGTTGTTAGAATCATCTCTTGTTGCTCATCAACAGAAATAGCGGCTTCATTATCTCCAGATTGTGGCCCATATACCCCGAACTGAGCGTGATTTCCTCCTTCTATCTCAATAAATTGAGCAGTATCAGGAAGATTTGGGCGATACTGATTGATTTTTTCGGGTGTACTTAAGCCGTCTTCAGAACCACTAATCGACAGAACCGGAAGCTGAGACGTTCGTAAGTAATCATTATCAGCAGCGTAAGCACCTAGTAACACTAAACCAGAAACCTTATCCAAGTTTGCATCTGCATACATAGCGGCTGCCGCTCCTCCCATGGAATGGCCACCTATATACCAGTCCAACGAGTCAACGCTCTCCCTTTGAAACAACTCATTCGCCTTAGAAAGGTCAAAAATAGGTAAATTCAAGCGGACAGATGGAATGGCTACCGTGATGCCTTGGCTGGCTAATTCCTCACCTAAAAAGGCGTAAGCATCTGGTTCTACTTTGGCTCCTGGGTAAAGGACAAGCCCATTTTGCGGGTCATCCGCTTCAAATAAAAGCCAGCCATCTTGTGCCTTTACACTTTCTGGAAGGTCATCAACAGCACTGTACGTGTTTTGCGTCCATATATAAAAGCCTAGAATACTAGATAATAGGAGTGCGAGAATAACGACGAGTAAAATTTTTATTCTTTTCTTCATTAGAATCGAATCACCCCAAAACCGATCAGGCATAACAATAAAAAGCTGACAAAGGTTGAACCTAATAGAACGTAGGATTTAATAGGCTTCTCTCGCTTTAACAACATTTCTACTAAGCCTATGCACAGTATAGCTATAATCAACTTCATTACGAAGACGAATGGAAAAGAAAGAGAAATGGCTAAACCAATTCCACTCGTTAACATCAACACTGCAAGAACTCTAAAGAAGATCTTTAAATAGAAAGAACGATAGAACAGACTGACGATTACGACTAATAATAGAATCGCCCATGTTCCAATGTGCGTTTGATAAAGAACGTTATACATACGAATCTCCCCTCTTTTCAATATGTCTATTTTGACATATGAAACTATAGTAATAATAAACACTCGCCATACAATGGTCAAGAAGATATGGTATAGTTTCTTTATATTGACAAACTTTAAGGAATGAATAAGATATGAGTCTGCGATATGCCCTTTTAGGTATCATTTCAAAGCGACGAGTGACCGGTTATGATGTTGTGCACATTTTTAAGCAACAGATGGTTCACTTTTGGGGTTCGACACACAGTCAAATCTATACAGAGCTTCACAAAATGGAAAAAGACGAACTTGTCGACCACGAGCTTGTGATTCAAGAATCGTCGCCTAATAAAAAAATTTATTCCCTTACCGATAAAGGGAGAAAAGAACTCATTAGATGGGCTGTAGAAGAACCATTAAAGTCAGCCAAAATAAAAGATGAATTTCTTATTAAAACCACTATTTTCCCAATCTTAACTCACAAAGAAGTGCTCACTCTTTTAGATGAGGTGATAGAAAGGGAACGCATTACGTTAGAAAAGACAGAAGCGTGGAGAGACCATTTCAAACAAGAAAACAAGCAAGACCTTGGGGCTCTGTTAACAGTTGAATACGGCATTCGGTACGCAAAAATGTATATAGAATGGTGTCAGTGGGCCAAGCAATTAATAGAAGAAAGATCATTGCACTAAACGACGAGAATGAAACCATACAGAAACATAAAGAAACAAACTGCTGGACTCATCTCCAGCAGTTTGTTTGGTATCGTTAGTTTAGCGCTAAGCCCCCACTAGCATAACCCGCTACAGTATTTAGTAGTGTTAATCCCGTTGCTGTCGCCGAAAATACTAACAACAATCGATCGCCAGCCGCGACTGGAATATTTAACCCCGATGTGATCCCGCTTGATGTGGCACCTAGCGTGATCGCTCCAGTCAACGCTGGTGCTAACGTTACGACTGCACCAGGAATTGCTGTTAACGTGTTCGTTGGTGTTGGACCTGGAGATCGAAAGACTTGAGCCGTAATCGTGACGGTGGAACCAATTAAGGAAAGTCCCGCTGTCACACTAAAGAACCCTGATAACGCTGTAATCGTCCCACTTCTTGGAACAACAAAAGCAAAGTTTAATAATGTTCCAGCTGCACCAGTAAGATCAATTGCATTTCCACCCACTAAACTGACGCCTACAACCGAATTACCAAACCCGACTAAACTCGTTGTTCCTGCCAATCCACCAGCAATAGTTGTTAACGTTGTCGGTAATCCAGACGCAAATGGTACAACCGCTCCTGATCCAGCCACTCCGGTTGAACCAGTCGTTCCCGTTATTCCGGTGGCTCCTGTTGCACCTGTAGCTCCGGTTAACCCCGTGGCTCCGGTCACTCCCGTGGCTCCCGTTACTCCTGTTGCACCTGTGGCTCCGGTTAACCCCGTGGCTCCCGTTACTCCTGTTACTCCTGTTACTCCTGTTGCACCTGTGGCTCCTGTTAATCCCGTGGCTCCCGTTACTCCTGTGGCTCCCGTGGCTCCCGTTTCTCCCGTTACTCCTGTGGCTCCGGTTAACCCCGTTACTCCTGTGGCTCCCGTTACTCCTGTTAATCCCGTGGCTCCCGTTACTCCTGTGGCTCCGGTTATCCCCGTGGCCCCCGTTACTCCGGTCACTCCCGTTACTCCCGTTACTCCTGTGGCTCCGGTTAACCCCGTGGCCCCCGTTACTCCGGTCACTCCCGTTTCTCCTGTTACTCCCGTTACTCCGGTTACTCCCGTGGCTCCCGTTACTCCCGTTTCTCCTGTGGCTCCGGTGGCTCCGGTCACTCCCGTGGCTCCTGTGCCAGGACCTGTCGCACCCGTTACTCCTGTATCTCCCGTGGCTCCCGTTAACCCTGTCGCTCCTGTTATTCCCGTTGTTCCTGTTATTCCCGTTGCTCCCGTGGCCCCAGTTTCTCCTATGGCTCCGGTTACTCCGGTTATTCCGGTTGCTCCCGCTTCTCCCGTTATTCCGGCTACACCTGTGGCTCCCGTTACTCCTGTTAACCCAGTGACTCCCGTGGCTCCTGTGGCCCCTGTTATTCCCGTGACTCCCGTAGCTCCTGTTATTCCCGTAGCTCCTGTTATTCCCGTGGCTCCTGTTTCTCCCGTAGCTCCCGTTATTCCGGTTGCTCCCGTTTCTCCGGTTGCTCCTGTTTCTCCCGTGGCTCCTGTAGTTCCTGTAGTTCCGGTTTCTCCTGTTGCCCCGGTGACTCCGGTATCTCCTGTGGCTCCTGTAGTTCCTGTTGCTCCGGTTGCTCCGGTTTCTCCTGTTGCCCCGGTGACTCCGGTATCTCCTGTTGCCCCGGTGACTCCGGTGGCTCCCGTTACTCCTGTGGCTCCGGTTGCTCCCGCTTCTCCGGTTGCTCCTGTAGTTCCTGTAGTTCCGGTTTCTCCTGTTGCCCCGGTGACTCCGGTATCTCCTGTGGCTCCTGTAGTTCCTGTTGCTCCGGTTGCTCCGGTTTCTCCTGTTGCCCCGGTGACTCCGGTATCTCCTGTTGCCCCGGTGACTCCGGTGGCTCCCGTTACTCCTGTGGCTCCGGTTGCTCCCGCTTCTCCGGTTGCTCCTGTAGTTCCTGTAGTTCCGGTTTCTCCTGTTGCCCCGGTGACTCCGGTATCTCCTGTGGCTCCGGTTAACCCCGTGGCTCCGGTCACTCCCGTTACCCCGGTGGCTCCCGTTACCCCAGTTGCTCCTGTATCTCCCGTTGCTCCGGTTTCTCCTGTTGCCCCGGTGACTCCGGTATCTCCTGTTGCTCCGGTTTCTCCTGTTGCCCCGGTTATTCCCGTTGCTCCGGTTGCTCCGGTATCTCCTGTGGCTCCTGTTACTCCGGTCGTTCCCGTGCTTCCAGCTCCTGTTGCCCCGGTCGCTCCTCGCGACGCAACCAAGCTATAGTCCGGTGATGTTCCTGGCTCTCCTGTCGGTGGAGCTGTGTTCACTACGTACAAGCTTCCTTCAAAACTTACTAGCTGACCAACTGGATAACCAGGTGCTAACGCTGGATCATATTCGACAATCCCACTATCAAATCCAATTCCTGTTGGACCGGTTGGACCTGTACTGCCAGCTCCTGTTAACCCGGTTGGGCCCGTTGCCCCGGTTGGGCCTGTTGGACCGGTGGCGCCCGTAGCTCCATTAAATTCACACTCACATTCAAATTGACCTAATCCACCATTACGTAACGTACGCCTAAAATATTGGATATTAGTACAGTTATAAAAATCACTCAACCTACTCACCCTTTACAATGTTAGAAGAAAACTTTTTCTACTCATTATATTTTGGGTTCATCTGAAGGTTCTTCATTTCTTGATTCTTATCAAAACAAGGCCATCGCCCAAGTGATTAGAAAAACTTTGTTCAATAACACTTTTACTAATTATAGGAAGGTTGTAACCAACAAAAAGGTGCACGATGTTTTATACAAAACCATACAACTTCTGATCATCAGTATATCCTTAACAAATTGAATAGGAATACCCCATTGGTATCCCTATCAATTCTTCATTTATTTATAAAAAGACGAAATAACTTAAAAAAGCTAGTCCGTCCTAATTTTCACTCTTCAATTAATGGATAGCGCACATGCTCCTGTAACGTATCATTGACCAACTCAACTTTTGACGCATGAAAATCAAGTGCGGCAAGCTGGATAGCATTTTCAAACACAACACGATCCGCTTCTGTTACCATATCCTCATCCATTGTATACTGTACAGATGCCATTCCATTACCAAGCGTTGCGTTTACAACCTCAATTCCTTTCACAACGGCAGAAGCGTAAAATGCATCTTCTTTATCAATGGTTGCCATCTTTTCCACAGTTTCCGAAAACGATAAAAGCTCACCCGCTTCATTAACTACCTGTTCTTCAAGTGCCCCGCCAGATAAAAACAAGGTTTCTTCTAACGCTTCATCATAGACTGTATAATAGCCCCGAGTTGCACCTCGTTCTTCTTCAACAACTAGGGGATCATTAACCTCTCTTTCTGCTACGATAATATCGGTTCCCCCGTCAGGATGTAAAAAGACAATCTCTTTTATTCCATAGAGGTCACTAATCCCGAACAACGAGTCGTAAAATAACGTCGTTTGTGCTGTTGTTGTGGATAATTGATTTCCTTCTTCATTAAATTGGACGGTTAATTTTTGTGACTCAACAGATAGATCTGTATAAGAGTTCAGTATATCTTGTTCAGACGGATCACTTTCAGCAAGGGAATTTAGTAATTGCTCTTCCAATAATTTTACTTCTTCACTTTCGTTACGATTAATAGAAAAAGCCGTATAAAACGCCTGACCCTCATCTATCAAATGAGTATGAAGTACATATTGGTCCTCCACTTCCACTTTTTCATAATCCAAGGCCTCACTTTCATTGTCTGGTTCTTCTAATTCTTTTTCCTCGGTTTCAGTCGTACTTTGACCTTGCGCATTCAACTCATCCCTGGAACTTTGACAACCAGCTAGTAAAAATGCGAATAAGAATATCCCTGCCAATGCAGTCACCTTTTGCATGCGCTACCATCTCCTTTGTTTTCAGATACCCGGCTTTATTGGAAAATAAAAGGTGTATTGCGATTTATTTTTAAAAATACACTTTTCTTACTTGCGGTTATAGCTTTCGCATACACTTATAAGCATCTTGAGTTTGTTAATGTCCAATTAATTTATTAGCAACTTCTCTTAACGATTCCAAGGAATAAACTTCTTTTGAAAGTGAACGTATCATTTCAATCCGATACGATTTATCATCAACACAAAGTGTTATAGCTTATAACGAAAAATCCTCTGCAACTTCCGTTTCGTAAAAAGCTTGATACTTCTCGTTAATTAGAATCTTATCAGCATGCATTTTAGGCTTAGATCCGTTCGCCAGACTCGAAACCCAAATGTCCATGACATCATTTGTTTCAGAGTTTATATATTCTAACTGAAGTTTGCCTTTAAAATACGCTTCGTCTATATACCTACCAAAAATATGAAAGTTTCAATTGGTATAAAGCTCGGTTTTTTCATATTAATATGTGTATATTCTTTAAACATCTGAATAGCTTTCTCAACATTCGTAAAATCAGCATCCCTGTAATCTTTTTCAATCTGATCTTCTATATCATAAGCAGATAGAAATATAATTAGAATGAGCAGAAAAAATAAAGATCTTCGTAGCAAAGGTATTAACCTCCTTTGAAGATAATTTTTATTGTCTTTTAACAAAGGTTTTGTTTTATGTAAACAAATTTTTTATTCCATTTTGCTCATCTGAAGTTGTGTATTCGTAAAGTTCGAATTTTAAAGATTCCCTAAAAATATTTTTACTCTACAGGGTTTTAAAAAAGGATGCTCCGTTAACTCTTCTCTGTACAAGAAGGGTTTCATAATAACTTATAGGAATCGTTTAGAATAAAAAAATTCAACAGTTGGCTTTGTGATTACAAATAAACACAAAAGAATAACTAGGGGAATATTCGTGAGGTTTTCTAAAGAACCCGTACCTTCTGAAAAGAAAAGTATTATAAAGCCAAATGCCATTAAAATATAATAAGATAATCTTGAACTATAATTCTTTATATAATCGCTTAACTCATCTTGATTGCTGTTGCTATCTGAAGTTATTTTATTGGAATAACCTAAAATTATGGAAAGAATAAATGATCCAAATAGTAATGATGCTAAATCCACCGTACTATTATTAAGCCATTGGTAAATGGTGTATCCAAACATTACTATTGGTATTATCAAGAATAGAGATAAGTATTTATTCACCTTTTAACCTCTCCTTTTGTCACTAATTTAAATAATTCCTCTACCTTCACATCGAAGTATTCCGAAATTTTTAGAGAAAGCTCCAATGATGGATTATATTTGTGTTTCTCAATAGCATTAATCGTTTGCCTTGAAACGTTTAGATCTTCAGCTAATTTAACTTGAGTAATTCCTCTACATTTCCTTAATTCTTCAATTTTATTTAAAACATTCAATTTAATCCTCCTTTGTCAACATATCTTTACACATAGTATGTTAATTTAAAAAAAGCCAGATGTAAAGATATCTTTACACCGGACTTTTTTGTGAGTATTTTTTATAAGGGTCTATAATAATTCTTTATTGAAATAATACATTCTTTAGACATGTTATCTTAAAATGTTTTTGTTAAACAATATAAGTTATAAGTTAAACTATCTTATCTATTATCTTTTAAGTAAGTTCTTTCATAAAAAGCACTCTGTCTTGCCCAGGGCCATCATAATTTGATTGTACGGATATCCCATCAACGATTTTATCGCCTGCTTCAATAGAAAAACCTATTTTTGTATGATAGGCAATAGATGTTCTATTTACTGGAGAAGTAATACATCGAACTTTTGAACGGTTTTCATTGCGAATTTCTTCAAAAAAGGCTTGATAAAGGCTCTCACCAACTCTTTGTTTACGATAGTTTGGATGAACACCTACAAAATGGATATATGCCTCCTCTGGGTGAAATTGAGACAGAAAGCCAATTAAAAATCCTATAATCATGTCCTTATCTACGGCTACAAAACTTGTATTGTTGAAATGATTAAAAAATAATTTTGGTAACAGACCAGACATGTCTCTACCACCCCACCATTCATTAATTAATGGCGATAATGTATAGTAATCTGTGCTGACCACGTTGCGAATAATCATTCTACCACCCCTTCCAATTAATAGTAACATAAGGCATTCTTTCGTTATATTGTTTTAATGATCAGACTGACTAAAAACTAAGTTTACATAATTGATGTTGTTTTGAAGCAAATTAGTAACTAATTAAAGTGAAAAGAGGTATGTCCTTTGTGGAAGTCAATTTCAATTATGGTTGTGATTTGTTTCTTATTTATGACTAACGTTCACCCCGCAAGTGCAGAAACACAAACAATTGATCAGAAACAGCAACCAAGCATTTTAGAACGGGCTTTCCTTAGAGAACTTGGTACAAATATCATTTTGGAGACCATGTCCACAAAAGGCGATAATCAACTCTATTTCGCACCTCGTATTGAAAAAATCACTCGAAATGAAGCCAATGATTTTTATGATATTACTCTGAGAGTGATCGGATATGAAGGACCTATGAACCCACCTTATACGTTAATCCATATGACAATCCGCATACCAGGAAACGATTATAGTAAATACACAGTGTTAGACTACAAACGCCGGTTTATCTCAGATAGTGAATTAAAGGAATTTATTAAGTTTGCACCAGATTAATTAGTTAGCACATCTCCTCCGCTCCATAACAAATGGTGTTGACTCGTACATATGATTGCTATCATAAGAAAGAGCCTAGTCCTCTGTCTAGGCTCTTTTCCTATTCCACTAAAAATTCCTGGCATATTCTTTTTACTGAGTAACTTTAAAAAGGGTAAGAAGTAAATAGCAAATAGGAGCGGAATAACAGTGAAAAAACAAAGCCTGGTTGGTTGGAAATCATTGTATTAGCATTGTATATATTGTTGTAGTTGTCGTATTCTCAAAAATCATTGTAGAGCAGACGAGTGAAACACCTATAATCATGGGATTAAGCTTAAGCATCAGAACTTCTTTCTTCTCGTCTATACAAAACTTTTGAACTCGATATGAATCAGTCTAATTATTTAATCAATTAAATTTTCAAAGGAATAGCTGATTTTTGCTCTACATCATTCCTCAGGACGTCTGATTGCTAATAACAATGCTTTCTATAAAGAAGGGTATCAAAAATGGCTTTTACAGTTTGTCATTCAGTAAAGGTAGCTAGATTCTCTAAAGTGGACCGTAAACCCGTGTCGTGATCTTCCTTACGAATACCTTCAGGTACATTCTCACAAATAATCGTGACCTTTGTGCCTTCCGAAATGGGTTCTAAGAGCCATGTCTGTTTCATCTCACCTAAAAATTCTTGGTCATCGGAATGGAATTTTACTGATTGAACAATTCGCTTGTTCGGAACCAACTCTAAAAACTTCACTTGGGACACATCGGTGTTTTCTGATGTCTTACCAGGGTTCGAGTGATCCATTTCGTACGTGAGGGTCAATCGATACGTTCCTCCTTCGCGAGGATCAAACATGTCAATATGACCTGACATCCCTTCCGGTGGAAGCCACGAAACGAGTGCTTCTTCATGCAAGAATGACTGATAAATGGTTTGTGGTGATGCCACTATTATTCTTGAAGCAGAATCTGTTCTCCTTTTACCTGACACATGAGCCATAATAAAATCCTCCTTATTTTGTTCCTTGCCTTTACTCGATCAACTTTCAATTAGTGTTAACCTTTTTCCGCGTATCTTTCCTCTAATTTATTTCTATGTAATGTAAAAACATCCTCTAAAGAGATATTATATTTATTAGCAATGACTGCTATATTGCCTAAAACATCCCCTAGTTCTTCAGTAAGAGCCACCTTATTTTGTTGATAATCTCCTCTTTCCTCTTCCGGTCTATCTCTACCGATTTCAAGAGCTCTAATTGCTCTAGCTACTTCTCCAGTTTCTTCAGATAGAAAACCAATTCGAATAAAAATATCTAAATCGTGCCAGCCTCGTTCTTCATAATAAATTTGGATCCAATTTTGAAACTCATCACTCGTCATATTTGTCCTCCCTATCAATATGTAGTATTAACAAACCTAATGTTAACACTATATGGAGTTACGTTACATAATTGAGTGTTAAATTTTTTCATTTAACATATTTCTCTAATCCAATTATCTTGGAGTAATTAGAAAATCAATCTGAAGAGCTGACCTTAATAGTGAATAAAAATCAAACTGTTACTTGAGACATCTGTGACATTACGATTTTCTTGTGAATTTTCCATTTACGAACCTCCTTCAAACGTTAACATAGCTATGAGGAAACCTATTCCTCATAGCTTTTTTAGCTACTTTTCTTCATAAGGGAGATGTCACAGGGTAGAGACATTTTCCAGCATCTAATTGAAGAGTAAAGTGCGATTCTTTTCTATACAACACCCCGAGCGAATGGGCAAAATGGGATTCTTATACTATAACCCAAAATTTGTGCGATCCTTCATTCATTCTTTACTACTTTTCCAAGTCGTATAAGCGACTGTAACAACTGCTGCAGCCAAGTATACTAACCATCCAGGATGCCAGGCATCCCAAATAAAACCGATGGCCAAAAAAGCAACCGTTGCCAATGGCCACATGACCGCATGAATCCACTCATGTTTAGTTGATTCCTCATATTCTTTATATTCCTTTAGGTATTCTTTGTTGTGGGTAACCAACCGCTCCCCGTCCATTGCAGAACCAGCAATAATAAACAAATACACAGCAAAGGCCCATATTAACGGCATTAATGCTAAGAGGGGATCTCTGTCTGCATGACTTGTATCGCTAGCTAAAAAAGGTATCCCAAAACTTAATATGATGATGACAATTCCGGTGACAATTAAGAGTCCAAACTTTTTACGATGAGCCAAGCTTTTCTGTTTAAACTGTTGAATAAACGAATCATCAAAAATTAATGGTTGTGTTTCGAGTTCTTCATATGCTTTTACACTTAACCCTTGCCATACCAAGATAGCCACTCCACTAGCAATCACTACGATAAACAACACATAGCTAAACGCATGTTGAAAATACATCGGTAATAAGACCGAAGCTATAAGAATTGCCACTCCAGTTGCGATTTTCTTAGCACCCTGCCTCTTATTTAGAAGATAGGCTTCCACGACTTCCTGACTGGCATAGTATCCTTCTTCCGTTCCTTGTTCTCCAAGAGATTGATCTTCCTCCTTTAATAGGTAATCCAGGGAAACGTGAAATAACCTACTCATCTTCACCAGTTTTTCTGTTTCTGGAAACCCTTGACCATTCTCCCATTTACTGATTGCCTGTCTCGAGACTTGAAGCTTTTCAGCAAATTCCTCTTGAGACCATCCTTTTTGAGCTCTCAATTTTTTTAGTTTTTGATAAAATTCCATTCTCCTCACCTCATTCTTATCGTAATCCAATGATCATTTTCCCTCTACCTACCAGCGGTTGCAACCTCGCCATTCCTGGTTGCACTTTTCATTTTTTGCGTGTCATCGCCGTTTTTTGGGTTGCTAATGCTCATTCGTTCCATTCAGCGACCTTATGCATTTAAGGAAGTGAAGCTTTTTTATTCCTCTAACGGTATAATTAGATAACGATACAGAATAATCTGACAGGGGAGAGATAAAGTGAAAAAATTTCATGAAAATCTTTTTAAACAATTAAAGACTTACCGAGAAGAGACTCTAACTAGTTTAAACAGTGTAAGTGCAGAAGAGGCTGACATCGTACCCAATGGCTTTCATAATAATATTAGATGGAATTTGGGGCATCTTTACCTCGATCAATATGTGTGGATCGAGACATTAATAAAGGAAAAAATACCCTATCCACACGCTTATCATAAATGGTTTGGTTATGGGACAAATCCAAGTCATTTTTCTACTGAAACCCCTTCCTACCAAGAACTAAAAGAATTGCTTCGTTCGCAGCCAGATTTGATCATGGAAAGGTATAAAGATCGTCTAGAAGACGTTCATCCGCCTATTGAAATGGGCATGCAAACCATCGAACAAGTTTTAATTCGAACCATTTTTCATGAAGGAATACACTTTCAAACGATCCATACCATTTCCAAACACATTTAATTGAACTACTTGGTGGTCTTAAACGCCATCCCAATATGTTTAATGGTGGACGTCAGTTCTTTACATTTAGAGAGTAGCTTAAAGGACTCTTCTTGTTAAGCAAAATTAGCAGTCTAAAAAAAATACATGCAACAACAAGAACAGACTTAAGAATAAAATACTATAAGACTTACACGTAATCACCATCTAAAAACCCTCTCAGTGTTACGTTACTTCTAGTGTATTCATTGGCACGATTAAACTTAACAGTAAATCATCTATCCTCCTCAAGCACGTCAAAAACCAATAAAACGAGGCTGGGACATAACGAAAAGTAGTATTTGAAAAGACGAATAGTCTAAAAAATGCTGAGTAGCACTGCTACAGGAGAATCCTTCGCTTTCCGGGGACACGGCCTCAGCCTCCTCCTTGGAAAACCGCCACTCCAGAGTCTTCAGACACGTGCTGATCCCCCAGGAGTCTTCGGGTTCTCCTTCTGCTCATTTTCATATAAAACAAACGACGAACGTTCCTATTTTCAGGAATGTTCGTCATTTTGGTCTGTCTATCTACTTTTGCCCAGCCTCGTTAACATAACACTTCTTCTAAAGCAAATTGGGCTTTAGTCGATCTTTAAACTCGTACTAGTGGTGCTGGAATAAACCCTATCTTCTTCATATAATGAAAGTAAGTGCGTAACAACTTCTTGTCCATTATGGGAAAAGTCAGCCCGCTCTCGCTAAGAGCCTTTTCCACATTGTTCGAATTGTACGTGGGCATATTTTCATAAAGCTCAAAGGCTGTCTTCCCATTATAAAGCTCTTCAGAGAGAAGTGTAAGAAATGGTGTCAACGCATTATCGCTCGAATTCTTTGTTTCCTCGATAAGTTGCTCAACCCAGTCTTTATAAGGAACCACCTTAAGGGAATAGCCGAGTGTGGTATTCATTTCTGCAAAGAAATCTTCAAGATCCATACTATCTGTCGGCGGCGTTAGATGGTATGCTTTTCCAAAGTTAATTGGATCGAGACAAATTTCTCGTACCGCTTTAGCCACAAAATCTACAGGTACAAATTCTTTTCTTTGTCTAGGTAAATGAGGATAAGTCCCTAATTGGATGCAACCTTTGATCATTCGAGCAACGTAATCTTCGGTGTTATTTACACCTGTATGACGATCACCCATGATAAAGCCTGGACGAAACACCGTCATAGGAATACCCCTTTTGTTTGCTTCCCACATTACGCTTTCAGCAACCCATTTGCTTTGCGCATAACCCATGTCTTTATAAACAAAAGGTTCACTTATCTCCAAACGACTATCCTCTTTTAATTCTTTAACATCCGTAAAATAACCAATCGGACCAAATACAGAAATCGTTGATACATAATGAACCGGTTTGAGAGTTGACGTGCATGCAAGTTCAAGGATTATTTGTGTACCAGTTACGTTTGCACTTTTGTGCAAATCGTAAGCTTGAACATAGTTTACTTTTGCCCCATTATGATAAATGACGTCAATGGTTTTCGCTAATTGATCGAATTCCTCTCGGGTTAGCCCGAACATTGGTCGATCTAAGTGACCAGGAATCGGTAGAATCTTCGGCTCATACGCATCAGACCAAATATGATACTTTTCCATATTCTGTTTAATGCGTCGAAGACCTTCTGCTACACTAGATGCACGAACTAGACAGTAAATATTCGCTTCCTCATCATGCTCCAAAAATTCTTTGATTAAAAATGCCCCTAAAAATCCAGTTGCTCCTGTTAAGAAAATGGCTTTTTGTTTATAGAATGAAGGGCTGAATGTAGTTGATGGTGAAATGCGTTCGTCTAATTGAATCTCATTGGCTAAATTTACTGTAGTTAAATCGGTTTCTGTAGATTGATTCTTTAGGAAGCTAGCTAGCTTGAAAATGGTGGAATACTTATACAACGCGCTTGACGGTAAGAAAGTGTCGAGTGCTTCTTTCATACGAATTATCGCTCGAGCTGCAAGAAGAGAGTTTCCTCCAAGTTCAAAAAAATCATCGTCCACTCCGACCTGATCGACTTGTAATAGATCTTGCCAGATGTGTACCAGCTGTTGCTCCCTTTCTGTTTGTGGCGCTTTATAAGGCACGCCAAAGTTAGGACGAGTGAACAGTGTATTCGACAATGCCGCGCGATCTACTTTCCCATTAGTTGTTAAGGGTAAGCTATCTAGTATGACATAATTAGAGGGGATCATATATTCAGGTAATTTTTGCTTTAGATAGGCTGTTAATGTTTTAAGGTGAAAGGTTTTTTGATTCAACGGGACAAGATAGGACACAAGGCGTTTATCTCCTGGCGTATTTTCTTGAATACTAACGGAACAATGTTTTATCTCATCATTTAGTATAATGTGATTTTCGATCTCATTAAGCTCTATTCGAAAACCACGAATTTTAACTTGATGATCCATCCTACCTAAATACTCAATATTGCCATCTGGAAGTTTACGAACAAGGTCTCCTGTTCTATAAAAACGCTCACGATTTAGGTATATAAACCTTTCTTTTGTTAGATTCTCACGATTCCAATAACCACTCGCAAGACCGGTACCACCTAAAAGAAGTTCACCGACTTGACCATCATCGACAATGTCCAACTCCTCATTTACGATTATCATCGAAGTTCCATTGAGAAGTTTACCAATTGGAATGCTCGTATCGAAATTTGTTTGATTTGTCAATTCAAATGCCGTACTAAATACACAATTTTCCGTTGGACCATAAACATTAAAAACCTGAGTATTCGGCAATCGTTCTACAGCTTTTTTAGCAATGGTAGGCGACATCACTTCCCCACCACTGATTAAGTAGTTAACATCGATTAAATCGTCTATCCTTTCATCAACCATGAGGTTAAACAAACCTGTGGTTAAAAACAGAATCGATACATTGTGATTACGTACCACCTCAGCAACACTTTCCGGTGAAATTGGTTCCGGATTACTTATGGCTAACTTCGCACCATTTAATAAAGCCCCCCATATCTCAAAGGTGGCTGCATCAAAAGAAGTGGACGCAAAGTGACCTACGGTTTGATGGCGATCAATTTGAAAATAATTTGTTTCTTTCACTAGTCGTATAATAGCTTGATGTGGGATCGCTACACCCTTTGGCGTTCCAGTCGATCCAGAAGTGTACATAATATAAGCCAAATCAAGTGGTTCAACGTTCATAGCTGGAGGAGTTGCTTTTATTAAATCAATTTGACTTGCTTCTTGATCAAGTAAGATGGTAGCTATTTGAAGGTAAGGCATTTGGGCGAGAGTGGTAGATGTCGTGATAAGAGTCGTGACGCATGAATCACCGATCATATATTCAATACGTTCTTGAGGGTATTTCGAATCAATAGGGACATAAACACAACCAATCTTGATTGTAGCTACTATCGCTACAATCAGTTGAGGCGACCGATCTAGGGACAGTCCGATTACTTGACCCTTCTTCACACCTTGATCCAGAAGATAATTGGCGAGACGATTACTAGCTTGATCTAGCTCTCCATACGTCAAGTGCGAATGACCAAACGTTAACGCGATATCCTCTGGTCTTTCGTCTACCTGCATTGAGAAAATTTCCTTTAGACTGCGCTGCATCATAAAATAGCTCCTTTTCGTTTTTAACATACACGTTCCCAAGATACTGCATCTCATTGCTTCTATTTGTACCTTTTAACAAGTATACCTTTCAATATGCTAGACCGATATTGGGAAATGTGTCATTTACTGATGGCGCAAAGGAACAGGAAGTGAGTCAGGTAGACGATTTATAAATGTGTGAGCGAGACCTTTTCTATGGCACCATCTTCTATTTCGTATACAGCAGCTCCCATCAAAGGATTCGAATGAATATCAATAAACGCGTATTTCTTTCTATTATGAGAATAAAAAGTGTTACTAGAAGCCAAACAGATGTCTCTCATCTCCTCGATTCGATACAACCCTAGCTTAATCAGGCTTTCTTTCTTAACCCACAACTTGTATAAGGTAGAACTGATTTCATCCCCATCTGCTAAAGAAATCCCTTCCCTCTCCAATGGCGACAAGAATGAGTCTCCAAATGCTGAATCCAATACTGCCCCCATTTTTTCAATATCAATACCTACTGGTTTATGAGCTGAAATACTTGCCACATAACCACTCGTATGTGACCAAGAGACAAACGTCGTTGCAGGGTGCATCACTTCTGGTTTGCCATGATTCCCACCACAAGTGGCACAATGCTGAGTCAATTCTATTTCATGAATCGCTACACCCGTAAGATGGTGTATACAGTAACGAGCAAGTAAATGAGCGGCTAGGTAATCTCTCTGATCATTAGGAAACCGTAATCGATTGTAGTTTTCCATTTCCCCTTGATTCAGTCTTATATCCATCCCACTTAAATTGTTTAGGACATTTTCTGTCTTTCCATACACGATCGATATTGTCATATGTTCTCCTTTGATTAGTGTGTTTGCCGTTCAAATTAAAATGAAACAAATTGTCTAACGCTTTCTTTGAGCCTTTTTTCGGCTCATTTTTATCCATATAAATATTATCAACCAAAAAGCTATTCCTAACGATAAAAAGACTATCGGAAATGGATTTCCATCAAAAAAGTAATACATCCCAATACCAATAAGAATGTATAGAATCAGTAACACTACGTACTTTCCCCAATGACCAGGCATCGTCACCATTCCCTTTAAAAATTGTCTTTAGAATCACTTACCCTGATATAAAAAGTTTATTCAGAATTTACGAATATGGATTAGTTCTATTTCTCAAAGAATAAGTAACTTAATAAGTATACTGAACGATTCAGCCAGAGTGGTACAAGCAATTCATGAGTGTCTCGGGGAAAATCAGATATGAATCAATCTTGATCGGTTTACGGCTCATCTTGAGCTTTTTACATTTTATAAAAGAGGCTGGGCCATAACTAAAAGTAGTATTTAAAAAGACGAATAGTCTAAAATATGCTGAGTAGCACCGCTACAGGAGAATCCTTCGCTTTCCGGGGACACGGCCTCAGCCTCCTCCTTGGAAAACCGCCACTCCAGAGTCTTCAGACACGTGCTGATCCCCCAGGAGTCTTCGGATTCTCCTTCCGTTAATTTTCATATAAAATAAACGACGAACGTTCCTATTTTCAGGAATGTTCGTCATTTTGGTCTGTCTATCTACTTTTGTCCCAGCCTCAGTATTTATATCCATATTTTGCTTTAGCTATGTGTTGACTGAGAATCACATCAACCTGGTCATCTGGAACAGTAATCGAAATCATGAAATTTCTATCAACCAGATATGAATGAGACTAACGTAGGTTAAGTAAGCTGTTGTGCCTTTTCGTTATACTTTTCAATAATGGAGATAGTACTATCTGCCACGTTACTTCCGAGAGATCCATATAAGTCCTTATCACCGATGACGTAAAATTCCTCTTTCGCACGAGTTGCTGCCACATTCATAATATTGGCTTCAGATACGGCCCAACTAGCTGCACCACTACTTGTAGAATCTGCCCCTAACACAAAGTAAACAATCTTTGCTTCTTTCCCTTGAAACGTATGTACTGTCCCAACATTGACTGGTTTTCCGTTTTCTCTTTTTGTAAAATCAATGTCATCTAACACACGTGCCACTTTAAAAGCAACGTTTCTAAATGGCGTGATGACATAAATGTCTTCAGCTAAATCTGGGTTTTCTTGCAAACGATGCGTAATTAGCTTTTTAAGTAAGAGAGCTTGTTCTTTCACATACTTGTCAATGGCGTTTCCTGTTGAATCAAACCAATCTGATTTCCCCTGTGCGCCATCCCCTTCTTTACCTTGAACCATTAAGTTGTTATACGAGATCTCATTTGAAATGGTAAACATCGGGTAATTGGACCGTCGATGCACCCAAAGAGGGATACCAATCCATTCTTCATCGTCTTTTTGAAAGCCAAACTGACTCGTTGCATCAACAAGCGTTTGAGTCGATGCATCAGCGGAGACAAAGGTTTCATCTACTTTGTAATGCCTCCCTATCAAACTCAAAACAGGCGAATCTAAAGTTAATACAGGCTTGATTTGTGATGGGTCTCCAACGACCATCACCTTTTTACTTCTTAAGATGGCCCCGACACTCGCTTGCGGAAGTGCTTGGCCCGCCTCATCTATAAATAAATTCCCGATTGTGTTTTCATTCAAATGTTTAAACATCCGACCAAAACTAGCAAACGTTGTGCTAATGACAGGAATCGTGAAGTTGATCCATTGCCACGACTCAGCAAGTATTAAAAGCCCATTTTCTTTTGCAATGTAATCAGACTGCTTTTGCCAAATCATCCTCGCCTTCTTTACATTCTTTCTGTTTTCATAAAGAAATTGTTTCCTTACTTTTAACGCTGAAATAAAGAGCTCTGATTGTAAGGTACGGAAATGATCAGAAAACCATGGGTTGGATTTTTGGAGTTGATCATAGGAGAGTGAAAAATCAAGTACCTTCCTATCACTTTTCACCAAATCTTCTCTCAAGGCTGTTATTTGCTGCTCTAAATTTCGCAAAATCGTTTGTTCAGTACTAATCCATTGATTGAATTCAGCCTGTGATTCTTCAATCCTTTTCACTGCGCTCTTTACTCTTTTTTCGTTCATTTAGTTGCTTCTCCAATTTCGACTGCGTCTTTTTTAAGTCTGTTTGCTGTTGAGTCATCTGATTCAATTTGTCATTTGCGCTTGTAAGCTCTTGCATGTATTCGTTCATTTCCGGCACCTTTAACAGTTTTTTCACCCAGAAAAAGCTCGGCTTTTTTGTGCTAATGACCTCATAATTCCTTTCAGCTTGAGCTTGTACATTCTTTAGATCTTCGAGTTCGATAGATGTGCTGACATGTTTCTTTTTCAGATGAGCCATTTCCTGTTCGACTCTTTCCATATCGTCTCTCTCTCTTTTCTTAACGGACGCTAAGGCTTCATGCTTCTGCTTTTCTTTTTCATTAAAAGCAGCAAGTGGAATGGCAACAGTAAATCGGACACTTTTTTAAAGGTCTACTATTTTATATTCAGTCGGTGTGGCATATCCAAGAGATCCGTGAATTCGGATATGATTGTACCAATGGACTTAATCAAATAGATCAAGTTCGTATTGGCTAGAAAAAACCTTTCCTCGAACGAACTCTGTTTTAATGGTTTTAAAAGTTGCTTCAGCTACGGCATTGTCATAGGGTGTTCCTTTGTTACTCAATGAGCGCTTAATCTCAAAAGCTTCTAGCGCATCATCAATTAGCTTATTGTTAAACTCGCTTCCGCGTTCTGTGTGAAGGCATTCTAGTTGATTGAGTTTTATTTGTACAGATGCGAAGGCACGTTGAACAAGCTTGGCGTTTTTATGGGCTCCAGCACTAAATCCAATGATTTTCCGGTTAAATAAATCGATTAATAAACAGATGTAATGCCATTTTTGTTGGACACGAACGTAGGTTAAAGTCGCTCACGACTACCTTCAGTTCCTGGTCTTGTCTAAATTCACGTTTTAATGTATTCCCAACTTCTGATTCATTACAAGCGGTTTTAGTTGGTTTAAACTGGGCAACTGTATAAATAGAAACAAGTCCTTGTTCTTTCATAATACGGGTAATTCGACGTCTGGACACGACGTGTCCGCATTCTTTCAACTTGTGTTTGATTCTTCTTGTGTCATACGTTTGTCGACTTTCTTGAAAGATCCGTATTTATCTCTTTTGAAAGGACACTATCGTTGGATTTCTCGTTTTTTTCGTGGTAATAAACGCTTCTTGGGATGTTGGGGACGATGCACATTGCTGATACCGAGTACTTGTGAGCGTTTTGACGAATCACATTTACTTTCGTCCCATGATCAGTGCGGCAAGTCTCGCATATCATTTTCCATTTCAAGCTGTTGATTTCGTTTGCGAAGTGCGCGTAACTCTTTATGTTCTTCTATAAGGTTGTCCTTTTCTTTAAATGATCCTGAGTTTTCATATTGGTTCATCCACTTATCAAACGTAGAAGGCGTTAAGTCATACTCCCGAATGATTTCCTTCCGTGGTTTTCCTGATTGATAAAGCCGCACCATTTGTTTTTTGAATTCCTCGCTAAACGTTCGACGTTTTCTTTTGGTCATCATAGATTCTCCTCAAGTATATTGCTTTTAGTCTAATTGACCTTAAAAATTCTGTCCAACTCAGTGTAGCCTATCCAGACATCCTCTTAAATTTTTTCGTTTCTCCAATGACTATTTAATTAAGCCTCGAGACTGATATATATATAGGACTTCAGGATGTTCCTTTGAATAAACCTGAGTGTTTAAATAATACATAAGGTATTTAATATAAATTATATTAAATAATTTAAAGGAGGCTTTTTAATTTTGAAAATATAGTTATACATTTTCTTAATGTTTTTAATCACCTTTAGTTATAATTTTCTATGCAATTTAATATAAATAAAAGAAGTATGAGAGAAAATAAAAAACATTGGTGAAGAAAATAAAATTCTTATTAAGATGAGGATATTATTTTATTACAGAGGTTAATTGTTGGTTGATTAATGAGTTAATTTAATTATTACAGATTACAAGAAGCGGGTGACTGGGAATTTGGACATTTTCATTGTAACTATTACATCATTGTTAATAGCAATTTTAACAACTGTAGGTTTTTTTCAAGCTCTATTGACGGTAGGTTTGCCATTAGGTGAAGCAGCTATGGGAGGATATTATAAAGTATTACCCCCTGTTTTACGCGCTGTAAGTGCTTGTAATGCACTTATATTATGGCTAATGTGCTTTGTATACCTATTACATATAGGTGTAAGCTTTTCTTATATAAAAGTGATACCTACTGATTTAATTGTTCTTATCTTTACAATATTTCTCGGGATTAACACTATAGTCAATTTATTATCAAAGAGCAAAAAAGAGAAATACATAATGACACCCATTTCGGGGATTGGTTTTATTTTGTCTTTGTTAATAGTAGTTACTGTTTAAGAAAAAAACGGAATTACCTATAATAATACTAAGAGTAATTCCGTTCTAAGATTTAAGTTAAGCAATTTGTTTTAAAAAGTTCATGACTAATAATATCACATATTTCTTGCCATTCCTCATTAATAAAGAAGTGTCCTCCTTCAAAATCGAACTGCTTAAAAGATTTAAAAGTATACTTACTCCATTCTTTCACATTTTCAAGTGTAACCAAGGGGTCATTCTTACTAAAAAGAAAAATCAGATTCGAATCAAGCTGCTTTATTGGTGGGAAAAATTGATATTCTTCAATAATTTTATAGTCACTTTTTAGAATGGGCAAGAATATCTTTAATAGTTCTGGAGATTTAAAAAGTTCCTCTGGTGTACCTCCTATTTGTTTTATTTCATTAATGAAAATCTCATCAGACAATAAGTGCATACCATTTTTTTTATATTTTATATGCGGTGGTTGCCTACCAGATATAAACAAATTTTCGGGAGTTGGAAACCCTTTTGATATTAATTTATTACAGATTTCATATGCTAAAACTGTCCCCATACTATGGGCATAAAAAGAAAACGAATTCTTTAAAAAATGCTCGTTATTTACAATAATAGAAACTAGATCATCAACTGCAGCATCTAATGAATTATAAAAAGCTTCATTCATTCTCCGACCATGTCCTGATAGTTCTAACGGGATTAGATTAATTGACCGATTAAGTTTTTGTACCCATTTTCCGTAAATTGCACCCGCTGCTCCCCCAGCATAAGGTATACAAAACAAATTATGTCTTGTCATATCAAACTCCTTTATTTTTTTTGATGCTATTCAGTTTATCATTAGCAATATTTAATATATCATCTATGCTATTTTGAGTATTCAATTCCAATTCCATTCCAAACCCCTCACCTAATTCATGCGCAAGCATCATAACGTCTAGTGAATCTAAACCAATACTAGATAAAGAGTCTTTTAAAGTTGCTTGGTTAACAACTTTAGACATAGCTTCATCATTTTTCATTACATTAATTACATCTTCAAATTTCATCATAATTTATCGCTCCCTATTTAGATAGTATACAAGTTCCCCATGTAAACCCAACGCCAAAGCCACTTAATATGACAGTTTTAATTTCTAAACTATCAAGATACCTAGATAATAACAAAGGAATTGAAGAGGAAACCGTGTTTCCATAGTTATCAGAATTAAATATTACCAAATCTTGATTGACTTCCAGTTGTTTTGTTAAAGAGTCTACAATATATTTAGACCCTTGGTGAAATAAAAACAAATCTACTTCATCTTTAGCCACATGATTTTTATCCAACAACTGATTCACGCTTTGAGGTATTTCTTGAATAGCGTAATTAAATACTCTGCGTCCATCCATTCTGAAAAAACCATCTTTGTTTATAAGACATTCATTACTTTCTGGTACAGTGCCAAATTTGAAATCCTTCATAAAAAAACCGCTTTCCTTGCTATTAATTAATGAAACAGTTGCACCGTCACCAAAAATCATGCTTACGTTAGGATCATTGTCGTCGATTATTTCACTATATGGGTCACAAGTGAAAATTAGTGCATTTTGAAAGTTTAAAGATTGCATAACGCTCTTTACAATTGAAAGCGCATGAACATATCCTGAACAACCTTGCGATATGTCAAAAGTCATACACTGTTTATTTAGTTTTAATTCATTGTGTATAATGGCCGAAGCATGAGGGATGCTCACGCTTTTACTTTGGGTTACTACAGTTACCAACTCTATTTCCTTTTCATTAAATTCTTGCTTTTTAGTTAGATTGTCATATGCTTTTAAACACATTTCAATAACTGTTTCTTCTTTAGTCTTTTTAGCAATACTTTTAAAGCCCAATTTTCGGTCCACAAAAGTTTTTGCATACCCATATTTTTCTGCTTTAGCCTTATTATCAACCCTTTTCGAAGGTAAATAAGTACCAATTGAAGCTATTTTTAAAATTTCAGTCATTTTTCTCTCCCCTTTTGTTAACTTGAAATATGGGAAACCAGCTGGATATTTCACCAGCGTTATATGATTCTAATAGTTTCGGTACTTCATTAAATGTATATTCCACACCATCTAAAGGAGGTAACCAATTATGCTTAATGGCGAAATCAATTGCCTCTACACCTTCTTCATAACTTGCATAGTGCGTGTGTACATGAATATGCCTCATTTGACATTCATTAGCTCTAAGTAATGGAAGCATATTCCCAGTTTTCCAGCCTGAAGTGGCTATTACACCTTGTCTTCCAAGTGACTTCATTGTCAATTTATAAACTGATTGACCAATATTATCAATAAATATTGAAACCCCCCTTCCATTAGTAACTCTATCTACAAACGTTAAAAAATCTTCATCTGATTTACAATAAACGTTTCTGTCTACACCTGTTATTCCGTAATTTTCAAGCATGTCCAAACGCTCTTTTTTTGAAGTCATTAAAAAACATTTACATCCCAACTTTTTCGCTAACATTAATTCAGCGAATGTAACACCTCCTCCCCACCCGAACACATAAGTATCTTCGGGTGATACATTAGGCATCTGAGACTGCCAACATTTATAAGCAATATTAAAGTTAGACCAAGCAGTAACATATTTAAGCGAAAAGGCTGCCCATTGCTGTAGAGTAACGTTGCTATCTTTCGGAACCTTAATTATTTCACTATGATGAAGTTTTAATTTTTTTGCTAAAACTCCCATACTGTTTGGTTTATCAAAGGCAGTTATTTTTTTTGGATAGCCAAACTCATCCGGTTCTCCATTACAAAAAAATATTCCATAATCCCCAACTTTCAGATTAGAAACTTCTGAGCCTATACTATCTACTTGAACAACTCCTCCATTTCCTAAAATAATCTCTTCTTCATTTCTACTAGTAAAAATATCTTCAGGTTTTAAATTTATTGCATGTGAAAGATTGCCTTCAACACAACCGTAAATAGGTTTCACAAGTACTTCATCTTTTTTAATTTCTTCAAATTGAAATACTTTTCTCTTAAAAGTAGCCTTGCCCTGGTCTTTTATCAAGACCCAAGCATCTGTTGAATTGAAATTCATATTATCTCCTCTTCTAATCAAAGTTTACGCATTCAAACTTTTCAATTTCCCATTATAATAATTGACCAATCTTGATGTTTCTTCTTCAAAGATTGATTTCAGATTATCCATATCAGATTGTATCTTGCTAAGAACCAAGAAATCTAATTGATTATTCACAAGCTTAACTATTCCATAAAAATCTGCATAATCTAATCCTTTTTGATCTTCATCATCAAGTTGTTGTAAGCTCATATCCCAAACTTTATCGTACTCTGATTCGGCATTCCCAGCAAAATTCAACAAGAAAGGACAATGAAAATTTTTCCCTTTTAGTTCACTCATTACTTTTCTCCATTTTATAAGAGATGAAAAATTCCAAACCAAATTCATAAAATTAACATTATGTTTTGTAATTTCGGTCATACGCTCAGAAATTAATGTTGTCATTTCATTTGGATTTTCTCGATTAACTGGGATATTTAATGGAATTCCATCTAAAACTAATCCAACTAAGTCTGAAAAATTATGATCTTGATACCTTCTGTTGTGAACAATTAGATTAAAGGGTACATGATCTATTTTTAAAATCCGTGATATTACAAGTAGATAAATTTGAGCAGTTAAATCAAATGGGTCATATTCATTTTGGAATCTAGATAAATCAATACTGTATCTCAATTGATGAATTCTTGCCGTTTTAACCTCCTTTATTTTTTTTTCAGCTAAAATCAAGTTCTTACTAAATCCTTGCAAATCAAACTTGTTAATCAAACTCTCTGGAGTTATATTAATAGGGCCTTTATTAAGTACTTTCAAATAATCTTGGTAATTAGTAGAGAGTTTAATCGCTTCTTTAGTACCATCCATAATTTCCCTATAACGCTGTAAAATTTGTTGTCTAATGATCTGAGCAGATGTTAAATCTATAATTGAGTGATCATATTGAAAGAATAAATTGTATTCTTTCTCATTAAACTTTATTAATATCACATGATACATAGGTTGAATCTGCTTCATAAAGTCTGAAGAGGTCTCCTTTGTTACAATATCTCTCATAACTTTCTTTTGAGATTTAGACGTGTACCCAGTTAAATCTACAAATGGAAGTGTCGTAGTTAATGGAGCTGAATGTTCTTTCCATTTATATCCGTTCATTTTTTTTAAAAGGCTACTTCTTAATAACCCATGGCTGCTGACTACATCGCAGAATGCTCTTTCCATCATGTTAATGTTCACCATTTCTTTTAATTCAATTAGGTACAACTGTAATTGTGAATTACCTTTAAAATGTCCTTTTTGAATGTTACTTAAACCGAATGTCTGAGAAGTTGGTTGTTTTACAATTGATTCAGTATATAATCTTTGTTCACTTTCTAATTCCCTTAGTAAAGTGTTCAGCTGTGGTTTAGTAATCTCTTTTAGATCAACGTTAAATGAATTTATATCCTTATGGTTAGAGAGTAGAATAAAATTTGGAAGTAAATCATTTTTAACTTTCAACTCTACTAACGTTTCTCGAACTATTGATATATCGCCAGTATTCTCTGACTCTAAAAATATGACGTTTATTTTACTATCAAAATACGCTAAATCATTCTTGACTTTGCATAGAATGCCGGTCTTGAAAGTTAATTCATTTTCCAAATCTATCTCGTTGTTGATATTTTTAATCGACAACATTTCTTGTTGGTAAAGATAGGATGTCAAAGATCTTATAGTAGGATATTTATAAACATCATTCATAAGTACCTGATAACCAGCAGATTCTAAATCTACTGTCATTTGAATAAGTTTAAAAGAGTCTCCTCCTAACTCGAAAAAGTCCGAATTTAAATCAATTTCTACTCGTCCGAGTAACTTACTCCAAATCCTCTTAACAAGCTTCTCTATTTCCAACATTTCATTTAGGACTTCACTTTTGTCATCATGTGTATTTCTCTTATCATCAATTAATAAATGATTTAAGAAGTGCAATTGAGGAATGCCTGAATTCCTCATATGATTAAAGGTATCATAAGCATACTTTATGTCTGAACCGGACATATATATACTGTACGATTTTTCGAGTTCATGTTCTGATTTGTTAAAGAGCCATTCAGTATCTCTCCAGCACCAATTATTTTTATTTGGAATAACTGATAAAATGCATACATTTATCTTTTGCAATTCACAAAGATATTTAATTAAATTTTTTTTCAATTCTAATTCAAAGCAATTTTTCGGTTGAATAAAATTATCATTCTTACCCCTATTAAGAATCTCATCTATCAAATAAATGTCTTCAATCTCATCATTAATCAATTGCTGATTTAATGATTTTTTCAGACCATCTATACTCTCTGTTTTTAATGAAGGCAAAACTGTGACCTTATTTAATTTATCTAACTTATCAAAATAATAACTCGTATCCTTTTTTTGACTAACTATTATCGTAGAAATACAACAATTACTATTTTTCGGTGTAAATGCAATTGTTTGATATAAATTTTCGCTATCTTTAACGGCATTAAATAATTGATTTTCTGAGATTGTTGGTGATATCACTCTATCCTTAAAATCCCACCATTCAACCATTAATCCATTCAATATATTTAAAGTTCTATTTTGTTTGGTATGTTCAATAACAAACACTAAACCATTAGGTTTTAAAAATTTTTGAAGGGTTTGACAAGAATCAGCAACGTAAGTATTTGTACTTATTGAATGAGCAGCAATTACTATATCAAATGACTCTGGTTCTCTATCCTCATCCTTTACAAATTCTTTGAAACTACTCTTTTTAATGTTCAGATAATCCATGTTCACCTTTTCGGCATAGTGTTGTAACTCATCAATTGTGGTTTGGGTTGGGTTAACAAAGGAGTACTCTACATTCAAGTCATTTAAAATAGGGTGCAAAGTTTTTAATAAAGTACTATCTTTACTAATATCTAAAATTTGTACTGTTTGAGTTGAATCAGTTATTTTAGAAAGTACCTTTTTTATTATTTTAAAAATATACAAGTCTTCTTCTTTAATTACGGTGTCGCAATTGTATTTATTGTTAATACTTCTATAAATAGATTGACCAGAAAATTTACCAGATAAAAATAACCCTAATTTGTTGTACAGTTCAGAGATTATATCTAGTTGTGCGTTTTCATTATCTATTTCAAGTATGTCTTTCTTTATAGCATTAACCTCTCTAACTTTCCCTGGTTCTAATAGAGTATATCCTCCCTCGTCACCTGTTTTTCTAATGACTCTATCTTCTATAAGAATAGATAACAAATAATCCAAGTAGGAGTTTAAAGATTGATCTATGTTTAGATTGTTTCTTAAACTTGTTAACGTAAAATTAGAATCCTGCCTTAACTGCATTTTCTCGGATATAAAATTAAAGGTTAGGCTTGTTATTAACTCCTCAAATAATGCATGTAGTTTTTTTCCTTTCGTATTAATTGTCGAAGAGCTCTCATTTTGATTAAAAATTTCAGTAATATTACTAATAACATCCCGCGAATATAATAAAGGAGTAACCCTGTATGGTAATACCTTTATTCCACCTTTTCCATCCATATTTATTGAATTTGCTAAACTTATTGAGCTTAATAGATTTCTCTCATCACACAAAATCATAGCCTTATTCATGTTTGCTTTTTGTTTTCCTAACTCAATAGTTTCTGTATTATAAATTGGTTGGAATTTTTTAATGTAACGCTGACCATTCTCATACTTAACAAATTTTTGATTGTCCCAAAAGTTCAACTCTAGAGTTATAATATTTTGCCACTCTTCTTCTGAAGTGTTAGCTTGCAAATGTTTCATTTTTAGATTTGAATGTTCAGCATGTACCCCGTTAATATATGATGTAATCGTAGTACAATTTTTTTGTTCACTTGATGAAGTTAATATAATAAACTCAATTTTCTCAGTTACCTTGAAATCTTTAGCTATCATTAAAATTAACTTTAGATCTTTTTTAAGCTCATTCCAGGATTCTGGAGTAAAAATGATAGTGTTAGGGAATTGAGAGTTACTAATTAAATTTTTTAGTAATCTAAAGTAGTCAATAAAACAATTATCTCTAATTTGACCATTCAACAATCCATTATAGATAAATTTTTCACTTTTTTTATAATAAGCAAATCTCCAATCTTTGATGTTATTTAATAAATTATAAAAATGTTCATTGCTGCCTAAAATTAGGCAAGTTCTTTTATCCTCATCGTTTGCTTTTGATAGTTTAAAAGTTCTCACCCAATTTATTTCACCTATTTGAGGCGAAGATGAGGTCTGGACTCTTTGTTCAGTTTTTTGTTCCTCATCTTGTGGAAACGTTGGTAATTCAATATTAGCTTTGCCTTCTAAATATTGAGTGAAATCTCCTTTTCCGATTTGAAATTTTTTCCGTTGAAATGGATATTGGGGCAATTCTATTCGATTCCGTGTCTCTTCATTATAATATTTTTGCCAATTAATATTGACCCCTGTACCCCATAAGTTGCTTAAAGTACCAATTAAGTGTTTATTACACTCAATTTCTTCAGATTCTTCACGAATGGTATTAACTGTCGTGTTAGCACTATAGTTATTTGCTTGTTTACTAAAGGAAGAGAGTGCTCTACCAGGACCTACTTCAATAAGAACTGCGCTTTTGTCTTCTAAGATTTTGTCAATACCTTGAGCAAATTTAACACAGTTGCTTAAATGTTTTGAGTAGTAATTCGGATCATTGGAATCATTATTGTTAATCCAGTCCCCAGTCAAATTTGATATATAAGGAATTTCAGGTTTATTCATTTCAGTTTTCTTGAATGCATAGCTCAAATCAGGGTGAGCCCCTTCCATTAATCGTGAATGGAAAGCATGATTTGTTGGTAACTTAATACACATGATTTTTTCTTTCATTAAAACTTTTACTAATTTATTGATTTCATCTATCGACCCAGATATCGTACACTTATCCGGTGTGTTAATTGCTGCGATTGTTACATCATTGTTATCACTTAAATATGGAATTACATCTTGAGCAGAAGCATTAACACTAATCATTTTTCCTTTAGGCATCGATTTCATTAATTTGCCACGTGTTAGAACAAGTTTTATTCCTGCTTCTAAATTAAACACTCCAGATAAGCAAGCGCTTGTATATTCACCTAGACTATGACCGATTAGTCCGCTAGGAGTAATATCCCAATATATTAAAAGTTTCGCTAAAGAATATTCAAAAATAAATAATGCTAATTGAGATAAATCAGCTTCATTTAATCTATCCTTAAAAACTGTTTGTGGATTTAATAAGGCATCTCTTAATTCGTTCTCACCTATATTCTCAGCTATTTTTAAACACTCATCTAAATACATTTGAAAAATTGGCTCCGAGTAGTATAATTCTTTTGCCATTCCGGGATATTGAGATCCAAACCCTGGGAACATAAAGTAAATAGACGGTTTTTTAATAGCAGACATTAATTTACCTTTTGATAAATCTTTGTCTCTAATACGACTATTTAAGCTTTCTTTTAAATCATCGATTTTTTTGAAGGGTAAAACAAATCTTTTTGATAGTTCTCTCTGACGTGTCTGCTGACTCCAAGCTAGGTCAGCTGCAGATACGCAGTCATTCTCTTCTAAAAAGTTTAAAAATCTATTTTGTAACTCCTCTAATGATTTATCGGAGTTAGCAGACAGCGCAAGAAATTTCCAATCTCTACTTTTGGATGATTCTTCCAATTCAGGAGATTCTTCTAATATAACATGAACATTTGTTCCACCAATTCCATATGAGCTTACACCCGCTCTTAATGGGGCATATAACTCAGGCTGGTTCGATACAACTTTTCTCTCCCATGGGGTGGTTTCACTTACTACCTTAAAAGGGCTATTCTCAATTTCTAAACCAGGGTTTGGTTTTTCGAAATTTAAACTAGCGGGAATTGTTTTGTTTTTTAAGGCTAAAGTTGCTTTTATAAAGGATGATACACCAGCTGCAATGTCGAGGTGACCAATATTTGATTTTAGAGAACCAATTCCACAACTTTCAGGTTCCACATTATTAAAGACTTTTTTTAAACCAGCTATTTCAATAGGATCACCCAAGATAGTCCCAGTGCCATGTGCCTCTATATAGGAAATGCTCTGGGGAGTGACATCTGCCATTACTAAAGCTCTTTCTATAACTTCTGACTGACCATCAACACTTGGTGCTGTAAAGCCAACTTTACGGTTTCCATCATTATTTACAGCTGATCCCTTAATCACAGCATAGATATTATCACGATCTTGAATTGCTTCATCAAGCCTCTTTAAAATTACCACTCCTACACCATTACCCTCCACTGTCCCTTGTGCATTTGCATCAAAAGGCCTACAATGTCCATCTGGTGAATTTATTCTACCATCCTTAGATAGGTAGCCGTTATGGCTAGGTAATGTAAGACCACTACCACCAGCTATAGCTAATGAACAGGATCCGGTAAGTAAATTTCTACAGGCTAAATCAATAGCAAATAGTGAGGTTGAGCATGCACTATGTACAGTAACACTAGGTCCTTGTAGATTTAGACTATATGCGATACGGGTTGAAGCAAAATCTTTATCGTTTAATTGAAGTGTGGCAAAATGGTGACCATCATCTAAATTTTGTAAAACAGTTTGCAATTCCCACGAAAAGTTATTTGTGGCTCCTAAGAAGACTCCTGTTGTATCTCTACGTTTTTCTGAGCCATAACCTGCATCTTCTAAGGCGTGGTAAACTTCCTCATGTAATGCTCTAACTTGAGGATCTAATAAAGAAGCATCTTTAGGTGTATAATTAAAAAATTCTGCATCAAAACTATCTAAGTTAGGAAAAATTCCCTTAGCTTTTACAAAGTTAGGATTTTTCATTAAATCAGGATCTACACCAGCCGAAATTAACTCCTCATCTTCAAAAAAAGATATAGACTCTTTCTCATTAACAAGGTTGTCCCAAAAATCATTCTTTGTAGAAGCACCCGGAAATCTACCTGACATCCCGATAACGGCTATCTCAAGCCCATTATATTCTTGCACTACTTTCATGATTTCCCTCCAAGTCTTTGTAACAATGTTTTCGATTTCATTAAGCTGTTCTTTAACTGTTTTTGTTCTTCATTTTCTTTTTGATTTATTCGTGAATTAATTTTAGAAGTATCTTCAGAAGTAGTTAAATACTTTGCTAGCTTGTCCACAGATGAAAATTCAAATAAAGTGGTTAGGGGTATGTCTATTGAGTACTCCTTTTTTAAGCGATTATTTAAGGTAACTAGATTTAAAGAATTAAATCCAATTTCAAAAAAATTATCTGAACTATTAAGTTTATTTATATCTACTTCTAGAATATTTGAGCAAATGGCAATAATATTCTCTTCTACAACATTTAATTTTCTAGGGGCTTTATTCTGATAAATGATCTCTGGTTCAGGTAATTTAGAATGATTGATTTTACCATTGTTATTTAATACAAATTTGTCTAATTTACAGAAAAAACCAGGAATCATGTACCGCGGTAAAAGAGTTTTCAGTTCATGTTTCAAACTGTCTAAGCAAACATCATTTGATGCAGTGAAATAGGCACATAATTCATGTTCATTCCTGATATTTTTGACGGTTACAACCACTTCCATAATTCCTTCTAACTTCATCATGATTTGTTCAATCTCACCTAATTCAATTCTGTAACCTCTAATTTTCACTTGTGTATCTATTCTTTCTACGAATTCAAAATTTCCATTTGGCAATTTTCTAACTAAATCGCCAGTTTTGTAAAGTCTAAGATCTGAGTAATAAGGATTTTTAATGAACTTTTCCTTGCTTAAACTAGGTTTGTTATAATAACCCTGTCCTACCCCAAAACCACTCAAATAAAGCTCTCCAATAGCCCCATCTGGCAGTATATTACCTTTCATATCAAATACGTAGGCTAAAGTGTTTTTAAGCGGTTTGCCTATAGGCATATTTATGCGTTTTGAGTCAGAAGCTCCAATTAAATAATGCATTGAAAATGCAGTGTTTTCTGTCGGCCCATATATATTTATTAAGTTTGTATTTGGACATGCTTCAACTACTTGTGAGAAATGTTTAACCGATCCAGCCTCTCCTCCAACAAGTACATATTGAGTATTTTCAAATACGGAAGCATCGAAATCACTAAACTTATTAAATAAAGAAGTTGTAAGAAAGAAGATATCAATAGAATTTTTATTAATTAGTTCTTTAAACTTGTCTGGATCTAATACTTGTTCTTGCTCTGCAATAACTAGTGTTTTTCCTTTTAGCAGAGCTCCCCAAATTTCAAATGTACATGCATCAAAAGCTGGTGAGCCAATTTGAAGTAGTCGATTAACGTTATCCCAATTGATAAAATCTAAGCTATTAACAAAACTTAATATATTGTTTTGGCTTATAAGGCAGCCCTTCGGATTTCCTGTTGAACCAGAAGTGTACATTAAATAAGCATTTGCCGAATCTCTAGTAAAATATCTTCTTAAATCAGTTTTATTTAAATTAATGCTCTCTTCCATGCTAACTATAAATAAGTTTTCAATTCCCTCCAAGTCACTCCGAAAGCCAGCATTAGTAATTACATGTTTAACATTGGCATCCGAAATAATATAGCCAGTTCTTTTAACATTGTTTACTAAGTCTAAAGGTACATAAATTCCCCCTATTTTTAGCACAGCTAATATACTAACGATTAATTCAGGACATCTCGGGAAATATAAACCTACCTTATCCCCAGCCTTTACACCCTCAAGCTGTAACTTCCCTGCTAAAGCGTCTGACCAATTGTCAATAAATTCATAGCTGTATTGTTGCTCTTTAAAAATAATTGCTATTTCGTTCTTATTAGATGTTACATTTTTTTTAAATGTATCAATTAAAGTAACATCTCTATTTTTAACCGTTAGAGATTGATTTATAATTTGAGATTCATCAAAATCTGAGCAAACTTTTAGTGATGATATTAGCTCATCATGATTATTTATAGAAGTGTTTAATAATTCCAAAAAACTCCTTTCAACAATTTGCATGAAATTTTCATCATAAATATTTTTATTGTATACAAATGTTATATTGAATTTTATATCTGGATTTACAACAATATGCAAATCGTAATTTGTTTGTTCGAAGTAGCTTAAACTCTCAAAATAAAATGAATCACCTTTTTCAACTTTAAGTTTTTTAAGTTGCTCATCCATAGGGTAATTTTCGAAAGCTACTACGTGATTTATAAGATTATTTCTCAGAGGACTTAAACTTTGAATTTCATATAACGGGTAAAAGTCAAATTTATTAGAACTAAAATTTTCTTCTTGTAATTTTTTACATAGTTGTAAAAATGTCATTTCTTCCTCAACAGAGACTCTGATTGGCAATGTGTTAATAAAAAGCCCCACCATTTTTTCAATTCCAATTATATGCGGAGACCTACCAGATACAACATTTCCATACACGACATCTTGAGTATTATTAAACTTTTGTAAGAGCAATCCCCAAATCGAATGAAATACCGTATTTAGAGTTATATGATGCTTTTTAGTAAATTTTTTCATTTTTTCATATTGTTCTGAAGTTACATTGAATGATCGAATTTCTTGTGAATAACCTTTCTTTTTTTGGCCATTAGGAGTTGGTAAGCCTATCGATTTTTTATAATCTAGTAAATAATTTCCCCAATATTTTTTTGCACTTCCCTGATCCTGTTGATTTACCCACTTTATATAATCTTTATATAGGTATTGATTTGGCTCTATATCCATATTCTCTTCATGATACTTACTAAAAAGTTCGGTTAATAAAGGACCAAGAGACCATCCATCCATTATAATATGGTGGAATGAAAGAATTAAGTTCCAAGTATCCTCCTCGGTATTGACTAACGTAATACGAGTGGGAATTTCTTCTTTTAAATTAAACCCCCTTTCTCTATCTTTTTGCTTAAATTCTTCTAATAACGATGTACCACTTTTATTAAAATTTACAATTGAAAAAGGTGTTTTCCATTCCTTTAAAACAATTTGTCTAGGTTCATCGGTTTTCCCGTAAGTAAAAACTGTTCTTAAAATATCATACTTATTTATTAGATAAGTAAAAGCATTACGCATTTGAGATGGGTTAATTTTTCCACGTAGTTTAAAATCAAATTGTTCAACATATGCAGTTGACTTAGGCTCTAGCATATATTGAAAAATCATACCTTTTTGCATAGGAGACAACTCATAAATATCTTTAAGGTTTTCTTTAGTTAAATTCATCATCTAATTCTCCTTATATTAAATTTGTAAGTCATCAAAGATATCGTTTAATTCCGACTCCGTTAGATTTGAATCTCTAAAGTCTGAAGCTGTTTTTTCAATTTTTGTTTGCTCTAAACAATGTGAAACGATTTTAGCACAGTTTTCAATTAATAAATTTGTAAAATAATTAAATTCATGTTCATCAAATAAATTTTTCGGATAGCGAAATTCAAATACAATGTGCCCATTTTTTTGATATGCAATGATATCTAAAATGAAATCCATTATATAATCTTGTGAAACCGTTAAATCAGTAGGTAAAAAGTCAACTTTTATATCTAAATTAATGTCTTGATTTTCTTGGTTACCTAAAAAGTTGAAGTTCACAGACGGCTTTAATTTTTTGATTCTTGTTTTTTCATCTTTATCTAGAATGTCACTAGAATTTAATAATGCTCCAAATCCAATTCCTTTTCGAGGGATATTATTTATTGTTTCTTTGATATTTTTAATTGTGTTACCTAGAGTAAGACCGTTATTTAGCAAAGCTGGAAACGTACTAGTAAACCATCCAACTGTTCTGTTTACATCAATATTATTACTAAAATGCTCTCTTCCATGACCTTCCAAATTAACAAGTAAATTTTCTTGCGAATAGTAATGATTAATTGTACTGCTAATAATTGTTAGTAATAAATGTAAAACAGTTGTACCATAAGCATAATTAGCATTAGTATTTAATGATTTACTTAAATCATTATTGAGAGTAACCTTTCTATTACTTGTGTAGCTGTATGGTGATGTTAAAATAGGAAGATTATTGTTTATATTTTTGTAAGTTTCACTTACATTTAACCAGTATTGCTTATCACCTTCAAGTGCTTTAGTATTCGCCCAGTTTTTTAACTCTCTTGCCCATAATGAGAAAGGCGTGGTTTTAAGGGGGAGTAAATGATCTTTATTTCTTAATAATGAAACAAAATCTTCAATTATGATACTCCATGAAACCACGTCTACTGAAATATGATGTACAAAGATAAATAACTTACCATTGGTTTTAGCCTTTTGATAGCCTACTGCAATTAGTGGGCCTTCTAATTGAATGTGAGATTGAACATTATTTAATTCCATTTTGAGTGCATCACCATCTAGGGCCTCGGAGATTTCTTGAATATGGAAAAATTCATTTGCATTATTATTGAATTCTTTAATATATAATTCTTTGCCATTCTTTACAGAGAGTCTTAGTAAATCATGATGTTTACATAACATTGTTAACGCATGGTTAATATTTCCCTTTAACATTTCACCATTCTTCATTTCAATAATTACACCCTGATTGAAATGGTTCAAGGAGCTGTTTGGTGAGTTTAAGTGCCAATCCTGAACACAACTAGTTTCGCAATCTCCATAAATTTCATCCTGATTAACTTGTAGTTGTCTATTATTTTTCAAGTGTGGAGCTAGTGATTTAATAGTTTGATATAGAAACAGATCATTCATTACTATATTCATGTCTAAACCCTTTAATCTGGCTACAATTTGAATAGCTTTTATTGAGTCTCCTCCTATGCTAAAAAAATTGTCTTCTATAGCAATATCTTTCAGGCCTAAAACATCTTTCCAAACGTTTAATAAGACTTTTTCATTCTCATTGAACATTTGTTCAGACTCCTTTTTAGTCTCTAAGTTATAAGGTAATTGCGTTTTATCAATTTTCCCATTTTTATTTAAAGGCAGTTTACTTAATTTGAAGATTACATTTGGAACCATGTAATTTGGTAAGTACTTTTTTAATTCTGTCGTAAGCTCTTCCTTATTTAGGTCTTCTTTAGTAGGAACAATCCATAAAGAAAGTACTTTCCCACCGTTTTCATCATCAATTATTCCAGCATGTGCTTCAGAAACAAGTTTAGTTTTCAAAGCTGTTGCTTCAATTTCCAATAATTCTATCCTGAAACCACGTAATTTAATTTGATGATCAATTCTACCTAAGTAATGTATATTACCATCTAAGGATCTGTAACCTAGATCACCTGTTTTGTAGAGAATTTCATTTTCATTAAGAGGATTATTAATGAAATTTTCTTTAGTCAATATAGGGGAATCTTGATATCCTTTCGCTACATTTTCCCCACCAATGTAAAGCTCTCCAGGAAACCCCTCAGGTTGAACTTGTAAATTTTCATTAAATACATATATTTTTATATCTCCAAATTCTTTTCCAATAGGTATATTGTCTTTTTCTGCTATTTCTTTTATTGGATAAGCTGTTGCAAATACCGTCGTTTCAGTAGGTCCATAAGCGTTTATTATTTTCCCTGGGCCCAATTCTTTATAAGCTTTATTTATATGGTAACTAGAAGCCTGCTCACCACCAACTAAAATTTTTCTCACATTAATCAATTTTTCTATATTAGTTTCAATTAATGCATTAAATAATGCAGTCGTTATAAAGAAGATAGAAATCTTTTTCTGCTCAATAAGATTCGCTAAATAATTTAAGTCGAGAATTTGCTCTCTATGAATTAGTGTTAACTGAGCTCCATTTAATAAGGCACCATAAATATCAAACGTAGAACCATCAAAGGAATAATTTGATAATTGCAGAAAATTATCTTTCGCATTTATGTCTGTAACGCCGTCACTATTCACTAAATTCACTATTCCTATTTGTTTAATTAGAGTACCTTTTGGCTTTCCCGTTGAACCAGAAGTATACATTACATAAGCCAAATCTTCAGAGGAATATTGTACATTTGGATTATGCGATTCATACTCTTCCAGGTGTATATTTTTCAAATTAATTATTAAATAATTTAATTGATTATTAAAGACTTGGTCTAAGTTTTGATTTGTTATTAAAACCTTATCCCTTTGATCTTCAACAATGCTCAATAACCTTTCTTGGGGATTATCGGGATCTAATGGGATATAATAACAACCTGCCTTTAAAATACCTAGCATGGATGCAATCATATCAAAAGAACGATTCATGAAGAGTAATACCCCTGTTCCTTTTTTTACTCCTCTATCTAAAAGCAAGTGCGCTATTCTGTTGCTTATTAAATTTAATTCCTCGTATGTTAATTGTTGATCGTCCATAGCTATCGCAATATTATTTTTGTAATTCTCAACAGTATTATTGAAATTATCAACTATACTCGGACTTCTTTTACTGCCTGATTTAGCAACTTTTTGATGATTTTCAATTGAATCGACTATTTGTAAAGACCTTAAGGAATCATTTGGGCTCTTAATAATTATTTTTAACAAACGCTCAAATATATTCGATATATTTTCAATTGAAGAAGGGTAAAATAATTCTTTTGAATACTCCCATTCCATATAAATACCTTTTTTTGTTTCTCTTGCACTAACTGTCAAATCAAACTTTGCTGTTCCATTATCAAATTCTACAAATGTTTCTTTAGATTTATCTTCTAATCCCATATCTAGATTTTGATATGCAAAATAAACATTAAAAAGAGGGTTGCTACCTGAATTTCTTTCTAAGTTTAATTCTCTAATAAGTAAATCTATTGGATATTCCTTATTGTCATATGCAGAGAAAATTAGATCTTTAACATTAGCAACTAGATCAAAAAAAGTATCATCTTTACTGGATTTAGTTCGCAAAGGTAAAGTATTTACAAACATTCCAACAGTATCATTAAAATCAATATGATTTCTACCTGATATAGGTGTGCCTATTACAATTTCAGATTCACCAGATAATCTGGAAAGAAGTGCATGAAATGCAGATAACATCACAACATAAGGGGTAGTCTCTGCCCTTTGTGCTATTAACTTCAAATCTGAAATAACGTCATTATTTAAAGATTGATAAACTTTTGCCCCTTTGTAATTGTTAACAGAAGGTCGATTTTTATCAGTTATTAAATTTAACTTTGGAATATTATCTCTATACTGACTCAACCACCATTTTTTTTGATTTAATAGATTTGGTTCTTTCATTCTAGATTTATTCCAAACCACAAAATCACTGTAATTTGATCTAATAACAGGTAAAACTCCACCTTTTTTAATGGTTTCATAATCTCTAAATAAAATTCCCATCGATGCTCCATCTGTTACTAAGTGGTGCATGTCTACCACTATGTGGGCATATTCTGAATCATCTTTAGATTTGAAATAACCAACTCTAAATAAAGGTGCTTTAGCTAATTCAAATGGTCGAATGTATTTTCGTATTTCTTGATTTATAGTTTCATCTAAAATAGAACCTACTTCAGGTAACATTTCTATAATGTCTAACTGAAAATTAACATAGGGCTCCACTTTTTGTTGTAGTCCTTGTTCATCTACAATAAATGATGTACGTAAAGAAGGATGTCTTTTTATTAATTGTTTAAAAATACTTTCTATATTTTCCGGCTTTTCCTCTGTTGATACCTTTTTGATTCCTGTTACGTTATATGCTAATGAATTTGTAAGTTGATTAGCAAGATATATACTATTCTGCAAAGGTGAAAGTTCAAAAACTTCATCATTTATTGGCTCTTTGTCAATAACCTGCGGATTATTTTTTTTATTATTCAAAAAAACGTCAACTTCTCCTATGTCAGATCCGAGGTTATTACCAACATCATCAGAAAAATCTAAAAGTATGTTGTTTTTCATTAAACTGGATAGAGGTATTTCACAATTTAGGCCCGTATTTACGAGTTGAACAATCCTTAAGCCAGTTACTGAATCACCACCTAATTTGTAGAAATTATCATTTACTTTTAATTCTTGGTATCCTAGTATTTCAGCCCAACACCAACCTATAAATGATCGTAATTTAGAAGTTTTCTCTTTACCAGTAATTAGATTAAAAGAGCTTTTATAAAATCGATCCCATACTTTATTTGTAGTTGATTCTGAATCTAAGTTTCCTTTTTCATAATTAAGTACAGCAGGGTTATTGTTAATAAATTCATCATCCCAATAACGATTTTCTTTAAATACTTGAGCAGGCAAAGGTTCTCGCTTAGCATCCTCACCATTTAACAATTTAAAATCGACTTCGATACCTGAAACATAATGATTAGAAATGTACTGAAGTAAACTCACTTCTTTTGTGTCAATAAATCTGTCGATCTTTTGCTTTAATTTTCTCTTTATATGAGGGTGATTATCTTTTGGCACCTTCTCAGTATATCCAGATAACATAATTGTAACATCGTCAATATTAATCGTCTTTTGTTGCTTATGTTCAACCTTTGAATCTAAAAGTTCAATTAAACCTTTTAATCCTGCAATTAGTCCTTTTACATCTTTACAAATAATGGATGCTCTAGAACCATAGTGTTCCCGACCTATTCCCGCAGTGTAGCATAAATCTTTTAAAGACAAATTATTATTCATCTTTAAAAAATCAATATACCTATTGGTTAGCTTATAAAGTAAATTATAATCTCTTCCTGATATTGGAAATAAATGAATATCTTCACTTTTCACTGTATTTATTTTAGGTGCAGCTTCTAAAACAAGATGAGCGTTAGTTCCAGATAGACTAAATGAACTAATTCCTGCCCTCATTGGTGTATGATTGGAATACCATGGCTGTGCCATGTCTTGAACATATATGGGACTATTACAGAAATCAATTAAAGGATTCGGTAATTCAAAATTATTCGTTGGAGGAATTACATTATTTTTCATCGCATATACCACTTTAATTAGTGATGCTAAGCCGGCCGCTCCTACTGTATGACCTATATTCGTTTTGATAGAACCTATTGCACAAAATTGACGTTTATTAGTAAAACTGTTAAATGCTTCAGTAATACCTTTTACTTCAATCGGGTCACCAATCTTAGTGCCAGTTCCATGAGCTTCAATGTAAGATACACTCTCAGGATTTATATCTGCTCTTTCCCACGCTTTGACAATCACTTCTTTTTGAGCACGTGAATTTGGAGAGGTTAGTCCATTAGATGCCCCATCATTGTTTACAGCTATCCCCTTAATAAGTCCAAAAATATGGTCTTTGTCTCTTTGAGCACTTGAAAGAGGTTTTATTAAAATTGCTGCTACTCCTTCACCCCAAGCAGTGCCTTCTGCACGTTCATCAAAAGTATGTACTTGATATCTATTCGATTGTATTTCCCCATCAAATTCTCCGGGGTGTAATAATAAATTAATGCCTCCTATTAAAGCCTCTTCACAATCATTATTTCGAATAGCCTTAATAGCATTATCTATTGCAACTAAGGAAGAAGAACAAGATGTATCAATGACCATCGCTGGTCCCTTTAAGTTTAATAAATATGAAATCCTACTAGCCAATAAGCCAGTCCATGAGCCAGTAAGTACAGTAAAATCTCTTTCTGACAGAAACGAAAGATACGAACTCTCCATTCGGTGCGTGTGATCGTTCCCCACATAAACACCTACATTTTTTCCAGAATATTGTTTTTTGTAATAGCCAGCTCTTTCAATTGCCTCAACAAAAACCTGTAAAAGGAGTCTATGATAAGGATCCATCTGCAAAGCTACTTTTGGAGGTATATTAAAAAACTCTGCATCAAAAGAAGCTATTTCAGAAAGAAAGCCTGCTTTCATTAGATTACTGGTGTCACCGTTAATTCTTTTGATATCGTTAACTCTGTTATCTGGAAAAGATTTGATACTATCCTTACTATGGATAATATTTTCCCAATATTCTTCTGGTGTTTCAGCGTCTGGAAATTTACATGATATTCCTATTATTGCCATCGGTTCGTTATCAACCGATGGCGTATTAAGTTCTTTAAGGTATTCAATAGCAGTTTCTGATTTTAGTTCTTGTAATTTAACCTTCTCAAGAATAAACCTAGCCAGTTCTCTTTTTGTATTAGATTTCTGAAAAACAGTCATTTTAATTTCTCCTCATCTAATAGATGAATAAACTCATCTAGGAATTCCGTACCAGACAACTCTTCTTTAATTAAATTAGTTATTGAGCTATGTCCCTCCTCAACCGATTTACCAGAAGTGTGCTTCAGTTGTTTAGAAAATGCCCCAGACTTATTATCTATTAAACCTGCCAATTCATTTATTGTTGGATAAGAAAATAAATCAGAGATATCAATTATTCCTGGGTACACCTTATCAATTTTTTTAAGTAATTGAGTAGCCATTAAAGAATTACCTCCCATTTCCTGAAAGCTCAAGTAGATATCAATTTCTGATAAACCCAATATTGAACTGAAACATTTTGCAATTTTCAATTGAGATTCAGACGGATTATCTTCTCCTAAAATGAAAATATCTTTTTCTGGTTGTATTTCGCTATCATAGGTAATAACACTCTTAGTCTTCAAAATATCTTCTGAAATGTTGAAAGGGATATCCTCTAAGTAATCAGCTATCACATTATTATTTATTGTAGTAGGTATTACCCTTTTTGCTGGTTTAGCTATTATGGACTCAATCCATTCCATTCCCTGCTTAGGGGACATTGAATTAAATAAACTCTCTTGCAAATTAACATTGTGTTTCACTGCCATACCAATTTCTTCCCAATTTGGCCAGTTAATTGTTATAACATTTTTACCAACATTTATTGCATAATCAGATAAAGAATCCATAAAGGCGTTTGCCGCGCTGTAATCTCCTTGCCCTTCCCCACCTGTTAAAGATGTAATTGATGAAAATAAAATAAGGAAAGAATTAGAGTCTTCTGGAACTAATTTCATTAGATTTAAGGAACCATTAATTTTGACACTTAAAACTTCATTAAAGTCTTCCTCTTCTTTTAATAATAAATATCCGTCTCCTGCTAATCCAGCTGCATGGAAAATACCTGTTATACTTTTTGGAGCAACTTCTTTTATAAGCTCCACTGAACTGTTGTCAGAAATGTCAATTTGTATATACTCGACTCTTTTTGCATTTTGTTTAATAGTAACTAATTTCTTATAAAGCATCTTCAAATCTTTATGACCCGTTTTAGAGAGTTCTTCCCATTCTTTTTTGGGTGCAATATTTCTTCTGCCTAACAATATAATCTCGTTGTTTGTATTTAGGCTAAGATTTTCCGCAATGCTTAGACCAAGACCACCTAACCCGCCCGAAATTATATATACACCATCCTCTAAAGGTCTTTGGGACCTTTCTTCAATATGATTCACTAAAATTGGTTCAAAATTGCCCGATTCTCGCATTGCAATAGATCTGTCATAATTTATTTCTTCGAATATAGTACTTAATTGAACATGGTCGGAAACATCTAGTGTATTTACTTTAAAATGTTTATACTCTTGTTTGATAACATTAGCTAAAGACAAAGAAGAATTCCCAAGTGGATTTATTACGTTTTCTCTACCATCTATTTTAATAGCATTTTTGGTTAAGACTTTAATAGTCCCAATTTGTTTACTTTCACTAATCAACAAATTTTTACAAAGATAAAAAAGGGCTTCTACACCTAATGATTTACGTTTTGTTAAAGAACTTTCAAAGTTTATGAAGTCATGTATTTCTTCAGTATTTATTGTAAAATCTGTTGCAAAAATGATTCCTGTTACGTTTTTTTTCTCTGCTGCATTTATTAGTTTAGATATTCCATTCATGCTTGGTTCAAACGTATCTTTATCTTGCAAAAGATTAGATTCATCTAAGTAAAATATGGAAATATCTTTATAATTATCTCTAATAAAGCTCTCTACCTTTTGTTCCTTTGTAATAATAAGACCCCAATTAATAGGTTGTAATTCTACTTTCTGATCATTATTACGTTTAATCCAATCTAATCTTAATAATTTATTGGTTACTGGCGCGTCTAAAAATTCGGTTGAGTTTAATCGTTTAACTGTATATCCTAGTATTTCTACTAAGACATTACCCATTTCATCTAATATTTCAATGTCATATGACATGGTCTCATTTTTCCAACTATTAGCTTTATCTCCCTTAACATGTGAATATACAGTGTTGCTAAAACCTGCATAAAAATTGATACTCTTATACATATATGGAAGGAATGTATCTTCGGTATCTTGGCTAATCAAGTTTACCGCATTATCTAATATGGATGGATGAAGTTTAAATTCATTTAATTCCTCTTTTAAGCTATCAGGTAGTTTAAGTAAGCCTAATGCTGATCCCTCAAAACGCCAAATCTTTTTAATTGTATTCCAATGTTCCCCAAATTGAAAAACTTTAGTTTTGCTTTCAAAAACATAATCATCATCTATTTTAAAAGCTTGTTCTTTAAGCAGGTTAATATGTTTTCTTTTTAAACTCTCTTCTCTTAACATCGAGATATGACCTTCTACATTAGTAACCCATTTAGAACTATCCAGACTTTTTATGTTAAATTCTAAGCCTCCCGTTCTAGTTTTATAAAAATTTATTCTAGTTAGGGTTGTTTGATCCTCATTTAATACTATGGGTGTTAAAAAATATATACTTTCAAATTTCATTGCATCTGTATTAAATATTCTTGAAGCTGCAAACCTAGCCATTTCAATATAGCTGGTGCCTGGTAATACTGCTTTTCCGTTTATCTTATGGTCCGATAAAACCCAGTGTTTATCTATATTAAGTGCTGTTTCAAAACAGAATTCTGATTCTGGGTGAGTAGTTATGATCTCCCTCTCAACCAGTGAATGCATCTTCTCATAAGTATCTTTAATTACCTTGCTCTTTTTAATTGGTGCCCAATGGCGAACCCTTTGCAATGGATAAACAGGTAAAGAAACTCTTCGCCTTTTTTCATCTTGATAAAATAGCTTCCAATTAATATTCGCACCACCGATGTATAATTCACAGATTTCATTGAGTAAACTTGTATCATTCGACCCGCTGGAGACGTATTGATTAATTTTATTATTTGCTTCGTTTGTTAAGGTATTTTGTTGTGTTTTCGTTATTTCTCCTTGCTTTATGTTTGTTCTATTTTCCTTTATTACTTTGTGAGTGCCTATAAATGAAAAATCACTATTTATTTTTAAATTTTGCAGAGCTTGTAACCTAGTTATAAGATCGTTTTTAGATGAAGCTCTGACTATTAAACGGTTTGTGTAATGCCCTCTGCCAATGTTACTTGTATAACAAATGTTTTCAAAAGAACTCTTGCTTTTAGTAAGAAATTTAAGGTAATTATTAATGTATTTATTAAGTACTTCTTCATTTTTTGCGCTAATTGTTAAGCAATACTCATTATGGTATGCAAGTGAATCTTCTATAGAAGGAGGCTCTTCTAGAACCATATGACAATTAGTTCTACTAAAACCAAATGAGCTTAATGCTGCCCGTCTTGGAGAAATAGATTCCTCCCACCTCGTCAACTTAGTATTTATATATAAAGGACTATTTAAGAAATTAATATATGGATTAGGAGTTTCAAAATTAATTGTCGGCGCTAACTCCTGATGCTCCATTGATTTTACAATCTTAATTAATGAAGCAATTCCTGAAGCGCCAACTAAATGGCCCATGTTGGTTTTAAGTGAGCCGATTGCACAAAATTGTTTCTTATTTGTATACTTATTAAATGAACTTGTAAGGCCTTTAATCTCAATTGGGTCGCCTAAAACAGTACCTGTTCCATGTGCTTCCATATAAGTAATTGTTTCAGGATTAATAGCTGCTTTCTCCCAAGCATTGGTAATAACTTCTTCTTGCGTTTCAGCATTTGGGGCGGTAATACTACTAGATGCACCGTCATTATTTATAGAACTTCCTTTTATAATAGCTTGTATGTTGTCTTTATCCCTAATTGCATCCTCTAATCTTTTTATTAATACAAGACCAACACCTTCACCCCAAACTGTACCACTTGCTTTAGAGTCAAAAGTTCTTACTTGTCCACTTATTGACTCCACTTCACCTAGATTTGCATCACCTTGAAATTCCGGTTTAAATTCCCCTCCAAAAGAAAGATTTATACCACCTGCAATAGCATAATCACACTCATTATTTAACAGTGATTGGGTAGCCATGTGTACACTCACTAATCCAGCAGAACAAGCAGTATCTACTATCATGCTCGGTCCTTTAAAGTCAAAAAGAAAGGAAATTCTGCTTGGCATAAGACTTTCCCAAGAACCAGTTAATTGAAGAGGGTTACCTTCTGAACTATTTTTGTAATAGGAGTAATTAGTACCATCTTTCCCAATAAAAACAGCAGTATTACTTCCGATTAAGGTATCACCTCCATATCCAGCATCTTCCATCGCTTCCCATGCTACCTCTAAAGACAACCTTTGTTGTGGGTCCATAAAGATTGCTTCATTTGGGGGAATTCCAAAAAAATTAGAATCGAATTTATCAATTTCCTCCAGGTATCCAGCTTTAGCATGTACATTTTGGCTATCTTTTTTATTTACTTTTTTACCTAATACAAACTCAGTATATGAAGGATTTTCAAGAAAATCTTCAAAGTCTTTCTTTCTTTGATCTGGATAATCTTGAATACAATTTGTTCCTGATTTCACCAATTCCCAGAACTCGTCCGGATTATTGGAGTTTGGAAATTTAGATGCAATACCAATAATTGCAACATCTTTATTAGTCTGTTCGGAATTCATTATTGGAATTAGTAATTCTTTTGCCTCTTCTTTTGATAGTTGGTGCGACGCAACTTGAGATAAAATATACTGTTTAATATTTTCCATTAAATATCACCTCAATTTTTTGTTAGCTAAATAACTCGTAGAATCTTGAATACCAATTTTCCCATGGGAAACCTGCTCTAGTAAGTTATCCAGTGTATTAACATCGATTTCATCTATAGTCCGATTAATCTTATTAACACCTTCACTCTTATTGTGTTCCTTTTCTAATTTCGATTTGATGTATTTCGTTTGCTCACTAATCGTTGTATAAGAAAAAAGATCAGAGATATCAATTACTCCAGGAAAATATTGCTCAAAACCTCTTAGCATCTGCGTTGTTAGTAATGAATTACCACCTAAAGATGAAAAGTCATCATCAAGATCTACATTATTTATCTCTAAAGTTTTAGACCAAATTATTTTCACAATATGCTCTACTTCATCTATACTCCCTAAAGTGTCGATTTGAGAGTCTAGTGAGAAATCAGGTTCATTATTTTTTTCTTGAAATTGTCTTGTACCCGGCATTATAACAGCAGGAATATTTTCACTTGACCATAGAAGTTTATCTAATATTGACAAACATTGTTCTACATTTAGAGGGGGAAATTCTTCATCTTCATCTACTGCACCATAATTAAAGGCCATTCCAATCTCTCTCCAAGCAGGCCATTGGATACTTAAACTTGGTAAATTTTTCATACCTCGTAAATAAGATAAACTATCCATAAACATATTGGCGGCTGTATAATCTGATTGCCCCGGTTGAACAATTAAAGATGAGATACTTGAAAATAGAACAAAAAAGTCGAGATTATCAGAGCTAGTAGCACGATGTAAATTAAAACTGCCAAGCATTTTAGGGTTAACAACTAAATCAAAATTTGAACGGTCTTTATTATGTATAAAGCCATCCCCAGCTTTTCCGGCTAAATGAAAAATTCCTTGAATTTTTCCGTATCTAATTCTTAACTTATTTAGGAATTGATTGACTTTGTTATAATCACTTAAATCTAAGGCTGATACCTCAAATAAATCTAGTTTCTCATCAAACTCAATAAATAAATTCATTTTTTCAGTGATAATATCATTTAATTTAGGATTATAACTTTTCCAATCTTTCTTAATTGGGTATTCTGTATTACCTAGCAATACAATTTTCTTTACACCTTTTTTTATTAGTGCCTTAGTTAGGGTTAAACCAAGCGCTCCCGTCCCTCCGGTTATTACAAAAATACCATCTAAATTCATTTGAGTTAATTTGTTATCTAATGGTGGTAAAGGACTTCTCTGAATCTGACTGATAAAAGCTTCGTTTTTTCTATATGCAACTAATCCCGGCCTATTATTACTGCAAATTTCATCAGCTATTCTTGAAAAGGAAGTATTATCATCAAAATCGATACATTTAATTTTCAAATGCGCATTTTCCTTACCTACAGATAACCAAAATCCATTAAGAGCTGTTTGTTCAGGATTAATTACTTCATCAAACTGATTAACAACACAAGAATTATTCAATAGTATGGCAAGGCCATACTTTGGTTTTATTTTACTTTTAATCCACGATTTAATAAAAGAAAAACTTTGATTTAAAGGCTCTTTAATATATTCTTTTTCCGAGTTACTATCGATATGCCAGTTAAATAAAGCAAAAGATAAATTAATTTCTCTAAGTGTTTTAAGAGCCTGATCCCAGTCATCCTTTTCATAAACTTCAATTACTTTATAACCTAACTTTAATAATTGCTTTGATGCTTCTACTGTTGTAACAGATTTTTTTCCTATAATAGCTATAGTCCCAGTGCGATGAACCAATTTTTCAGGCGAGGAATAATTCATAAAAATATTAGTATATCCAAATTTCGATTTTCCGAAATTATCTGATTGAGAAGTTGACTTTATACAATAATCTTTTATATCAACTAATGTATTACCACTTAAATCACACAACATAATATTAAATTTATGAATTTCAGGACCTTTAACATCAATTTTTTTGATGTATGAAATTATGTTTTTTGGTAAACTTTTGTAAATTTTAATTTCACCATAAGAAAGGGGTAAATGAAATTCTTCTTCGTTCATAAAGTTATTAGCTGCATTCACTGCCATATCCATTAAAGCTGGATGTAGGTTGTATAAATCAATTTCTTCATGAAATTGATTAGGTAAAGAAAAAGTCATTAGAAATTCACTTGAAGAAGAATCTTTAAGACCCTTAACAAAGGACCTAGACCATCTCTTATCAACAACCAAACCATTTTTGGTATCATCCTCATTATAGATTATTGCTGGAAAAGTTAGACTTTTCTTTAATTCATTTAAATCAATTTTCTTGTTAATTGCAATTTGATCTTTTTCATCAAATATAATATAACCCGTAGCATGAGTTTTCTGATTAGTGCCGTCTGTATCATTGCTCGAAAAAGTAAAGCTTTTTTGTATTCCCTTCTTGTCGACTATTAAGTTTAAAGTTCTAGTCTCATCATTAGATACAATAAAAGGCTCAATAAAAAGTACTCGCTCTAACTTCGCGTTTCTATTTTCATGCAGTTGGTTCTTTATAAGTTTAGTTACCATTTCTATGTATCCAGTTCCAGGCATAACACACTGACCATTAATTTTATGCCCCGAAAGTTCCCAATCTCTTTTTGGGTTTAGTTCCCAGCTTAAAATTAATTCGTGTGAGGAATGAACAACACTGTAGTCATCTTTATTTTTGTATTTAATGGAACTGTAGCCGGTTAGGTTAACCCAGCATTTTTCGTGTTGAAAGGGATAGGTTGGAAGCGGCACCTTCTTTGCGTTAATATTTTTAAGTAATGCAGTCCAAGATATATTCGCTCCTCTCACATAGTGCTTTGCAATAGCCTCTATTTCACTTTCATTTTGCAAACCTAATAAAAGCGAATTATCGGCGTACCTCGAAATTTGAGATTGTTCTATTTCGGTCAAGTCCCCAGTTCTTTTCTTCAATTTATTCTCTGATACTATTCTATGTTCATTGCATATAAACTCTTGATAAGCGCTCTCAATAGGGGTTTCTATAAAACGTTTAAGATCTTTCAAAAGCTGATTTTCTTCTTTGAAAGGGATAGCGAGCCTTATATTGTGATGAAACCGACCTACTGATGCTGTATATACTAAATCGTGAATATTAACTTTTGTATTGTCCAATAAATTTATATAACTTTTCACTAATTCTCTTAATGCTTTAAAACTTTTTGCACTTATCGGTAATAGTAAAAACATTTCGTTAGAAAAGGTCTCTTCAAAGTCAATAGATGGAGATTGTAGAATTAGATGACAATTAGTGCCACTTAAACCAAAACTACTTACTCCTGCAATTAAGATCTGAGCGCTATCCTCCCCCCAGTTTCTGTTACTATCATGTACATATACTGGACTATTAATAAAGGGGATATTAACATTTGGAGTGTTGAAATTTAATGTGGCAGGCAAGGTTCTATATGACATAGCAAGGATAACCTTTGCAAGACCACCTAAGCCAGCTACATTATCTAAGTGACCGATATTTGATTTTAATGATCCAACACCACAAAATTGTTTTTTGTTTGTAAAGAATGACATGGCTCGTTGAATTCCATCTATCTCTATAGGATCACCTAATTTAGTTGCAGTTCCATGTGCTTCAAAATAACTAATATCTTCGGCTGATATACTAGCTTTTTCTATCGCCTTTATGATTAAATTTCCTTGAGCTTCAGAGTTTGGTGATGTTATTCCATTTGATGCACCATCCTGATTGATTGCTCCACCTTTAATAACAGCTCTAACGTTATCCTTATCTTTTATTGCTTCTTCAAATGGCTTGAGAACAAATGCAAAAGCCCCTTCTGCAGCACAAGTACCATCCGAACTATTATCAAACGTTCTTGTTTTTCCATCTTTAGAATTTATTTCATTGATATCTCTAATACCAACTCCAAAATCTCTGTCAACTACTGGTATAATATCTGTATTAACGCCACCAACGACAGCCATTGAACAATCACCGGATTGTAGCGACCTACAAGCAGTTAGTAGAGCAACTAGACCAGATGAACATGCGGTATCGACTACTAATGCTGGTCCATTTAAGTTTAAATAGTAAGATAGCCTACTAGCCATCATTGATTTGACATTTCCACTAATTTCAACTTCTTCATTTGAGCTTAATACGCGAGTAATTGATCTATAATCATTGCCAAAATCAGATGAATGTCCAATGTATACACCAGTATTCGATCCCTTTATTGATTCACCCCCGTATCCAGCATCTTCAAGCGCTTTCCAAGTCGTTTCTAACAAAATCCTTTGATTTGGGTCCATATAATTTGCTTCTTTTTTGGATATACCAAAAAATTTATAATCAAAGCCTGCAATATCATTCATAAATGTTGTTTTAATGTAATCTTCTTCACCAAGAGGCACCTGCACTCCACTTAACTTTAAATAAGATTCTATATCGACCTTCCTTGAAACGGGTAGCTCTTTATTAAATTCCTGTTCGTCGACAAGCATACTCCAAAAATCTGACAAATTCTCTGCTTGCCCAACACGACCATCCATACCGATAACTGCAATACTGTTAGAATTATCCTTACTGTTGGTTTGAAATAAATTATTTAAATTAAGGTCTTCAAGGTTGATTGTTGGAGTTTTCATCCAGATATCACCTCTAGTGAAAATTCAGTGAGAAGATTTTCTTGATTGTTTTTTGTTAATATTGAATGTAATCTAATTTCTTGTTCTGATATAGGCACATTTTTAGTGTTAAAGATTTTTCTTAAAAGCACTAAGCATGCCTTCATTTCATCTTTCGTAGGTTGTCTATTCTCTTTATTAATATTTAAGTAATACTTCTCAATTTCTTTATAAGGAGCAATTACACCATTTTTGTATTCCTCTTCATCCCAGTTTGTATTCTTAGTACTGACAGCTGCACCTAAACATAGACCTATTAAATTTGGCTTTAGATATAATGATTCAAGTATTGTTAAAATTGATTTGTGGTCTTCTTCAAAATCATAAGATAAGGCCTCAAAATTATTAATTGAATTAAGCGCTAAATTTTTCAAGACATCTTTTGGACCAGACTCAATTAGGTGAGTAACATTTAATTCAGAGAGTTTCCCACATACTTTTGTCCAATATACTGGCTTTATAAGTTGATTTAATAAAATATCTTTAACTTCGTTCTTATCTTTGTAAAGTTGACCTGTATCTCCCCTCACCACAGGAATTTGAAATTCATTAAAATGTACATTCTCCATTGCTATCGCTAATGGTTCTAAAGCAGTGGTCATAAACTGACTATGAAAAGCACCACTTACATTTAATGGAATAATTTTCGCTCCTAACGATATAAGAATTTCTTCTGCTTTTCTTAATGAATCCTTCTTGCCAGAGATAACAGTTTGTAGAGGACTGTTAATATTAGCTATTTGTACATTCTCAAGTGAACTAATACTCTTATCGACCATGTCTACATCTAGTTTGGTCACTGCTGACATTCCTGTAACTTGATCAGGATCACATGCTGCCATTGCCTCACCACGAGCTTTAGCAATATGGATAGCATCTTTAAAGCTTAGTACTCCAGACGCAGTTAAGGCAGAGATCTCTCCAATACTGTGACCGGCTAAATAAGAAGGAGAAAACCCTTTTTTATCTTTAAGTAATTGATACATAGCAACACTCATAGTTAAAACAGCAGGTTGTGTATATTCAGTTAAATTCAATTTTTGAGAGGGCCCATTAAAGCATAAATCCGCCAAGTCGTAACCAAGAATTTCTGAGGCTTCAGTAAAAAGTTCTTGAACCATAATGTTGTCATGATATAGTTCCTTACCCATACCTACATATTGAGACGCTTGACCCGGGAAAACCACAGCTAAATTTGTCATTTTAATCCCCTTTCTTCTATATAAGTTAATGTACTTGTTTTTTTCGTACTAGTGAGTCAAGTATTCCTAAATAATTTTCGAAATGTTCCTGTATTTTCTTTTCATTCATAGATTCACAAAGTATAAAGTGTATTTTGGTTTCATTCTTACCTTGTTCTAAAGCTATTTTCATGTTTAATTTTTGTTTGTTATTTATCTTGTCAATGGAGCCGAAACCAATATATATACTTCTATCTTTCAGGCTGTTAGACATTTGGTTATTTGAAATGGTTTTCTTATTTAAGCCATTGTTTGCTACTAAATTTAACACTGTTGAAAGGTCAGTACCCTTAGTAAAATCAAATTCTTGAAGACTAAATTCATCAAATTCGACGATAGAATATATAGGAATGTATTTATTGTTAGTAACTTTTGAAAGATAGAACGCAAAAATTGTTGTAAGAATTTCCGTGCTTTCCACATTAAAATCAGTAGCTAGTTCTTTAATTCCCTCAACCGTTTCTGGTTTTACTACTCTAGTTATTTTTTCAGGAATGGTTTTATTTTTATCAAACCACTCAGATGGCATTTGCACTTCTTTTAATGGTAATTTTCTTTTCTTTTTCTGAATTAATAATTCATTTAGTTTTGTTATTGTAGGTGATGAAAAAAGGTCAGCTACTGATACAAGACCAGGATAAATATTCTCTATTTCAGAATGCAGTAATACAATTTTTAAAGAATTACCGCCTAAATCAAAGAATGAATCATTCAATCCAATCTGTTTACTACCAAGAATTCTTTTCCATATATGAATAAGCTTTATTACTTCAGAATCTGAGTTACTATAATCTATTGTTTCTGAAGATTTTTTTAATACGGGCGTAGGTAAAAGTTCTCTAATAATTTTTCCATTTTGATTTTGAGGAATGGCATCTGTCTTCATAATATAAGAAGGCATCATATAATTTGGTAAAGTTTTTTGTAACCATTGCCTAATTTCACTCTCAGAAATATCTATTTTACTTTTATAATATGCTATGATTTCGCCCTCAGATTGATCGATTTGTTTGATTGCTACTGCCCCAAATTCAATTTCAGGATGATTATTCAATATTGTTTCAATCTCACCAATCTCTATTCTATAGCCCCTTATTTTCACTTGGTCATCCGAACGCCCACAGTAAACAATCTCTCCGTTTTTCCAGAAAGCTTTATCTCCTGTTAAGTATATTTTTCCTTCCTTAAAAGGGTTGTTGCGGAAGCGCTTAAGTGTGAGGCTTTCTAAATTAATATATCCTTTAGAAAGACCCTTACCACCAATCCATAGATCTCCCTCAATCCCTTCAGGTAATATATTCATATTCTCATCTAGAATATATACGTTAGTATTCATTATAGGAGAGCCTACATTTATTGCATTAGAGACCGTTAGCTCCTTAAAAGTTGACCAAATACAAGTTTCTGTCGGTCCATAAACATTAAAAACTCGTAGGTTCTCAAATTCTCTAAGTGTTTCAAGTAATTCAGTTGGAAAAGACTCACCGCCAACAACCAATGTTTGTATTTGATATAAAGTTTCTTTAAAAACGATAGGATTAGAGCTTAAAAGTTTTAAACGAGTCGGCGTCATCTGAAGACAGTTTACTTTTCCTTTTAAAACCAATTTTTTTATGAGTTCTGGATCTCTAGTTTCATTCTCATTGCCTAGAATAATACACCCATTGTTTACCAAACATACTATTGTTTCTAAAAGGAAGATATCAAAAGAAACTGTTGTTAGACATGCAAACCTTGGATTATCAGCAAGTTCAAGTGAAGATGTTATACCAATAATAAAGTTAATAAAAGCTTCATTTGTTATTTCTACACCTTTTGGCTTACCTGTTGAACCAGAAGTATATAAAATATACGCTGTGTCGTTTAAGGATCTTTTTTCATTTATTTCAATAACCTCATTGTTTAAGTTATCAAGTACATTAATACTTTTGATATTTAATGGAGCAATACCTGTATCGTTTAAAATTAATTTAACTTGACTGTCATTAAGCATGTAATTAATTCTTTCTGTAGGCAGGTTTAAATCTACGGGAATAAACGTACAACCTGTCTTAATACAAGCTAATAACGCAACCATAAGGTTTGGTGTTCGTGGTAAAAGAATTGCAATTCGTTCACCAGGTTCAACACCCGCATTTAAAATAGCAGTAGCTAGCCTATTTGAGCGATACTCTAAGTCAGAATAAGAGACATTTTCACTATTGGTGATAACAGCGGAATTTGACGAATTATTTTGAAATGAATCTACTAATAATTGATTAATAGATAAGTCTTCACTGATCTCATATTTTGGCCCTTCCCCATTTTTCAAGATATTGTTACTCTCTTCTTTCGATAGAAAACTAATATCCTTCAACAATATATTAGGATCATTTAATGTATTGTCTAAAAACTGCTTAAAATAACCTATCCAATTTGTTACTCTTTTTTCACTATAGATTTCGCTCGAATATGTTAAGTTACAAAATACACCCTCTTTTCTTTCAAACATATCTAGAAATAAATCAAATTGTGCATTTTTCACGTCTGTTTCGCCTAATTTAACTTCAACACCATCTAAATTAATTATGCGCTTAAGATCATTCTCGTAGTTAAACATCACATCAAAGATAGGATTTCTACTCATATCCCTACTAATTTCTAAATCATCTAGTAAACGATTAAGTGAGTAATTTGAATTCCCATATGCATTCAAACAACAGTCTTTTATTTCTTGTAAAATTTCTAAAAAGCTTTGACTAAAGGCAGGTTGAACTCTAATGGGGAGAGTCTCAGCAAACATACCTACTGTTCGATTAAAGTTACCATTGTTTCGTTGATCCCATGGTACCCCTACACAGAAGTCAGTCTGATTGCTTAGTCGTCCTAGAAAAGCCACCCAGATAGCTAAGAAAACCATTACTACTGTTGAAGATGTTTGTTTGGCTAATTCTCTAACTTGATTTAATACCTCAATATTTATATTGAAATAAACACTTTTTCCTTGGAATGTATTTACTTCAGGTCTTGATGCATCAGTTGGTAAATTCAAAGAAGGTGGGGCTGGTGATAGCATGGATTCCCACCACTTCTTTTGAGATTGAGCTAATGAGGTATTAATATAGCTCTTACTCTGAATAATATAGTCAGTATATTGCTTTTCTGGTTCTAAGATAGACTCTCCGTTGAAAAATTTCATTAAATCCTGCATTAAAATATTCAATGAGCCTCCATCTGCAATAATATGATGGAAGTTTAAATGAAGCTTTTGTTCTCCATTTTCATGAGTAACTAGTGCCCATCTCCACAACGGCGCAATACTTAAATCAAAAGTCTTATCCCAAAAATCGTTGTACGCTTTCTTCGATGTACTTTTTCTTAAATCAAAAACTTCGTATTCTTGGTTAATCTCCTTACTAACAATTCTTTTAACACTATTGTTTTGAATGCAATAAGAAGCTCTTAAAGCTTCATGAATCTTAGAAATTTCTTCAAAAGAACGTTTTAATTTTGAAACATCAATCTTTCCACTGAGGTTGTAAACCCCTTTTATTTGATAGGCTTCATTACCCCCTTTTAAATTTGAAAGGAAAAATACTCTACTTTCCTCTTCAGATAACTCTTGATTTTGTGTATCTTCTGAAATAGAGGGTTGTTCTTCACTTTTTTTGTTTAAATGTTCATCTTCTAAAGGTGAAGTAGGTATACTTCGAAATTCAAACCCACCCTCTCTAATTCTCTTTACACTTCGTCGTAGAGCATTTAAAATACCTTTTACATCTTCTTTTGTATGTTCTACAGACATCACACAAGTTCTTCTTTCCCAAATATAGATACCTTCGTCCATCATAATTCTAAAGAATAAGTTTAATTCATAAGACAAAGTAGACATATTCTTAGAGACACCTGGTTGAAAGCGATACATACTTCCAAAACTATCTAATTTTAAAGGCACAAATTCTCTTTCAAAGAATTGATTAGCTTCTCTAACTAAGTAATTAGTGACGCTGTTAGCTTTGCTAATTAAGTCTGATCCTTCTTGTTTAATTTTTTGAAGAGCTGCTTTAGTCGCAGCCATAGTCAGAGGATGCTTACAAAACGTTCCTCCAAAAGAACTTACATTAGCCGACGGGTAAGAATTATCATTAAAACCCCAATATCCTCCGTCAAGAATGTCCAAGTAATCCTTTTTACCAGCTATTATTCCTAAAGGCATACCTCCACCTATTAATTTTCCATACGTTACGATATCGGCATTAACGCCAAAATATTGTTGTGCACCTCCAGGCATGACTCTAAAACCAGTAATCATTTCATCAAAAATTAATGCTATTCTATTTTTACTACATACTTCTCGTAATTTTTTTAAAAACTCTTTTGGTTGAAAGTTCGGGTTTCTACTTTGCACAGGTTCAACCAAAACAGCCGCTAAACTATTTCCTAAGGTTTCGATTGTTTCTAATGATTCGTAAGTTCCATAACTCAAAACTACTGTATCTTCAACCATACTATCAGGTGTGCCTATTGCTTGTGGACCCGTGCTCCTGTCTGTTACTTCTGCCAAAATACCGTCAAATGTTCCATGATATGAATTAGTGAATTTTACTATCTTGTTTTTCTTAGTAACTGAACGAGCTATTCGAAGCGAAGCCATAACAGCTTCTGTTCCAGAGTTACAATATGTTACTCTCTCTGTTCCAGTCAACTCTTTAATTAAATCAGTAACTTCCCCTACAACTGCTGATTGTGGACCTAATTCCATACCCTTTTCTAGTTGTTGCTTTATTGCTTTAGTTATGAATTCTGGTGAATGACCAAAAAACGAAACTCCAAAACCCATAGAAGTATCAATAAACTCATTGCCATCAATATCAGTAAATTTCGACCCTTTAGAAGCAACCGAAACAATAGGATAAACAATTTTTTTTAAAGAATGATCATAATTTAAATTTTCAATCCAGTCTACCAGTGACTCTCTATATTTAACTGCGTAATCTCTAGAACTACTAGTTTTCGTTGTCCACTTATCGGTAAATTCATCCAAAAAACTCAGCTGTCTCTCGTTTAAAGTATGGTTAGCAAGAGGCCGCATGGCTCTCATTTTTTTTTCCTCTGTTTTAGGAGGAGTAGTAACTATTTGATTAAAATTTTTTTCAGACTGCTTTTCAATTAAATCAATTTGTTTTTCCATAATGTCTAACTGCCTGTTAATTAAATTCTCAAATGTTTCATGACCATTTAATCTTGTTTTCTTAATTACATCAATATCTACTTTTCCTGTATCTTCAAGTGAACAATTTTCATTATTTATCTCTGTAATTAAATTATCTTTTCTAGTAATCTTGAGTTGAGAAAAATGTCGTACTATATAACTTTTAATAGCTTCAATTGTTTGCAGGTCCATATAAAAAACATTTGTAGGTACCTCAATTTGATATTCATCTTGTATATAATTTTTAAGATGTACCATCATTAGTGAATCAAAACCTAAAGAGAATAAATTTACTGTGTCAGTTATATCACTTTTAGTTATTCCAGTTATTTTAGAAATTACAGCATATAGTCCTTCACTGACTTTATTTTGTTCAAATTCCGCATCAACTTCCATAATTAGGTTATTACTTGTTTGATCTTTTTTATTAATTACGATTTTTTGTTGTATTCTTTCGGGCTCTGAGAACCATATTTTTTTCTTATCGAATTTTGTTACAGGTATTTTTGTTCTCATCATTCTTTTATTGTATAATGCTTTGAAATTAATCTTATATCCAAGTTCCCAAAGCTTACCCACAGATTCAAGAAAATGTTTCCAGTTTGAACCGGCTTTTCGAAGTGACACAAGAAAACTATAGCTAGAACTTGGTAAGATTTGAGCAACTAGACCCGCTAATGTAGCAGTAGTTCCTATTTCTAAAAATACCTTTCCACCAAGAGAGTCAACTGTATTAATAGCCTGGCTAAATAGAACAGGTTCTTTTAACTGTCTTCCCCAATATTCACTGTTTATTTCAACCTTTTCTACAGAAGTACTTCCTGTAACTGTTGAAATAAACCTTGAAGTAGGTCTACGAAATATAATGGTTTTAAATTTATCAGTCAATTTTTCTGCATCGGCTTTCATAAAATTAGAGTGATAAGCATTTGTAACATCTAATTTCTCTACAAATATACGTGCTTTATTAGCTTTAGTTTTAATGAAACTAATACTCTCGCTGCTGCCTGAAATAGTGATATTTTCTGTCGTATTAATTGCAGCAATAGATATATCTGGATAATCTTTGATTAATTCTCGAACGGTTTCGATGGTCGCTAAAATGCTAAGCATTTCACCAGTTGCATTGCTTTGATCCATAATTTCAGCACGAGTTGCTACCATATATATAGCATCTTTTAATTCCATCATTCCATCTGCATATGCAGCAGCATACTCACCAATACTATGTCCTATCAAATAATCAGGTTCAATTCCTAACGATTTCCATAATTCTACTAATGCAACTTGAACTGAGAAAATAATCGGTTGTGTATATAATGCCCTCCCTAAAGCGTGATTATCTTTACTAGGTTTATAAAGTATATCTATTATTGATACTTTAATATATGGGATAAATGCTTTACTAAGCTTTGTTAAAGTATCTCTGAACACATTAGAATCTTCATATAAATCTCTAGCCATATTTAGATATTGGGAGCCTTGTCCCGTGAATAAAAAAACTACTGGCTTTTCTTTATCCGTTATGTGATTTTTTACATATGAGGGTATATCAGAACCAATTTTTTTGAGTTTTTCTTGTAAATCCAACAAAGTGTTAGTGCTAAAAGAAATTTTATTATCATGTAAAGATCTTTTTAAATTTAAATTTTGACATAAATTCTCTAAATCTACATTAGGTGATTCGCAAAGCTTTACCAACTCTTTTATAGTTTCTTTTAGATTTCTTTCATTTCTAGATGAAATAGTGAACAATTGATAATCACGTACCATATCGGTTTCATTATTAGTTTTAATTTCAGGTGCCTCTTCAACAATTAGATGAGCGTTTGTTCCATTAATACCTATAGAGGTTAAACCAGCTCTCCTCATGCTATTAATTGCATTTTTCTCCCATTTTGTATTTTTATCAATTATTTTCAAAGAATTTTTTTCCCAATTAATTAGGGGATTTCCTTTATTGTAATGTAAATTAGCTGGAATTTGATTATACCTTAATGATAGTAATATTTTAAATAGGCCTGCCATCCCAGCAACAACTTCTGTATGACCAATATTTGATTTAACACTTCCAAGAAGTGCGGGTTCATTACGCTCCTTAAAAATTTCTTGTAAGGAATTTACTTCTTGTGGATCACCTATTTTAGTTCCAGACCCATGAGCTTCAATATAATCTATGTCCTGTGGTTTTAAACCTGCGTCTTTGAGAGCTTCTTTTATGACGCTTTGTTGTGCTCTTCCATTTGGTACAGTATAACCACCACTTTGACCATCGTGATTTGTAGATACTCCTTTAAGCACTCCATAAATTGTATCTCCATTCTTAATGGCATCTTCTAGTGGTTTTAGAACTACCAACGCGGCCCCCTCACTCCGAATATATCCATCTGCCATAGAATCAAAGGAGCGACACCTTCCAGATGGAGAAAGTGCTTGTAGACTAGAAAAGCTTGCATGGCTTTCAGATCTTAGTATTAAGTTAACACCTGCAGCAATTGCCACACCACAAGTACCTTCTCGTAAATTCATTATAGCTTGTTGAACCGCTACAATAGATGATGAGCAAGCAGTATCAATTGAAATGCTAGGACCGTTAAAACCATAGGTATAGGAAATTCTTCCTGAAGCACTATTATTCATAGTACCAGTAAGACTATAAGGTCCAGGCGTAATCCCGTAATCTCTACCTACTTGAGAGTAGTCACTATTCGTTATGCCTATAAAGACTCCTGTTTTACTGCCTTCTAAATCTTTCGGATCCCAGCCGGCATCTTCAATTGCTTCCCATGTAAGTTCTAATAATATCCTATGTTGAGGGTCTAATGCTTCTGCTTCCTTAATGGATATACCAAAAAAGAGTGGATCAAATTCGTCTACTTTATCTAAATAGCCTCCAACAATAGTCTTAACATTATCGTTAGCTAGCGGGTCTAACTTCCAACGTTCTTTTGGTGCAGCCTTTATGGGATCAATATTATTAATAAGAACTTCCCAAAATTCTTCTGGAGTATTTGCCCCACCAGGAAATCGACAGGACATTCCAACAACAGCAACATCTCTATTAGTATTAATTTTCTTTGCATTTATAGGATTTATATTTAAATCTGATTTTTCTTTATTTAATAACGAATTTATGTATGTGAATAACTCTTTTACATTTGGATAATCTAAAGTTGCAGTACTTGACAATGTAATATTTAATCTATCTTCAATACCTTCTTGTAATAACAGTATCTGATTGGAATCTAATCCTGTGTCAAAAAAACCAGTCTCTTCATCTACATTTATTTCTCCAGTTAATTTACACAGTTCTTCTATTATGACTACATATATCTTATTCTCCACATTATTTTTTTTTACTCGTTTATTTTTTTTAACATCTGTTTGATTGTTTATAGTCATTTTTTACTTACCTCCTTTTATTGTTGTTTAGCGACCATATTGTTTTAAGCCAAAATTCCCTATTAGAATCTCTTGTATTTGAGAAGAACCTTCAATAATTTCTAACACTTTCGATTCTCTATACAGCCTTTCAACAGGAAAATTGTCAGTACAGCCGTTAGCACCCAAAATTTGAACTGCATCAGCGGTTACACTTACTGCAGTTTTAGAAGTAAAATATTTGGCAATGTTTGTCTCGATCATTGCCAAATCATCTTTTTTCATTCTCAATCCTGCTGCTTTTTCACATAAGGCTCTACCTGCATGAATTTTAGTTACAGAATCTCCAATGATTCTTTTAACTAGTTGATGATTACCAATCTTTGTATTAAATTGTTCTCGCTTCCTTGAGTACTTAGCCATTTCTTCTAATGCAGCTTTGGCTAAACCAACCCCTCCCCATGCAACACTAAATCGTCCATAAAAAAGAGCAGAATTCACAACAAATGAGAACCCATTACCAATTCGACTGATGATCTGTTCTTTTGAAACAGCAACATTTTTCAAAGTTAATTTGCCTGTATGAGAACCTCTACTAGCCATTAATCCCTTTACCGGCTCAACCGTTATACCTGGCATATCTTTTTCTAGCAAAAAGGCCGTTATTTCACCTTCATTAATAGCAATAACTATGTATATATCTGCTATTTCAGCAAATGATATCCATTTCTTTATACCATTTATAACATATTCATTCCCTTTTTTTTCATAATTGGTTTTAACAGAACGCGCATCGCTTCCAACGTTTGGTTCAGACAAAGCAAAACAACCTATTTTTTCTCCAGATGCTAATAAGGGAAGATATTTTTCTTTTTGCTTTTCAGTCCCAAATGTAACTAATGTTTCACAAACTAAAGCGGTATGAACAGTCAAAAGTGTACGTGTAGCTGAACAAGCTTTACCAATACTTTCTGTTAAATTCCCATATGTTAATGGATCTAAATTTAAACCACCGTATTCTTTAGGGACGGTAGCACCTAAGACTCCTAAATTACCAAGGCTGTTTATGATCTCTATTGGGAATGAACATTTTTTATCAATTTCACCTGCTATTGGTCTTATATAATCTTCAGCAAACATTTCTACTTTATTAAGAAATAAATTATTATCCATTTTTTATGTTTCCGTTCTTTTTAGTAAACTCACTATATTATCAATTGAGCTAAAATTATTAAGGGATATTTCATCATCATTTACTATTATATTATATTTATCTTCTATATATTGAAGCAATCTCATCGCAAATATCGAATTAACAAATCCTTTTTCAAAGATGTTATCATCATCTTTTATACTTTCTTCATAATCAAAAATTTCCATATTGGCTTCTATAAATTTTCTTAAGTCAACCTTTATATTACACAATAGATACACCCTCATTTCTGTTATTTTTAATTATTACTTTAATATAGGGTGGATATTCTTGAATCAAGCTTAAATCATTTTCTAATAAAAGTTTTTCATTATTAGATGAATCTACCTCGTTAAAATTAGCAAATTTGTATGTCAAATACATTTGTCTATTACGTTCAGTTTTACAAAAATCAGCTCTTAATTTTTTGTTATTCATAATAGCATTTTTCATTAAAAATGAAAGTAACACTGTACCTACCCCACGCGAGAGTGTACGACATGACATCAACAGCAATCGAATATTAGAATAACTATGATCGTTTTCGACCAAAGCCAAACCAATCTTACCATAAGAACCATACCTATCTTTTAGTTCGCATATCCATAAATCATGACTTTGAGAATTAAGATAATCATTAAGCTCATCATAACTATATTGTATTCCTGTTGAATTTAATTGGTTAGTTCGTACAGTAAGTTCTTCCGCTCTCATTAAATCACTTTGTGTAGCTCTTTTTATTAAAAATTCCATGTTTAAGGTAAAAAGAAATTTAGAAGACGGCCCTTCAAAAATTTCCTCTGCCGCTCTCCTTTTTTGTTCTTCTACAAACATTAATCTTCTTCTTTTACTGTCCAAAGTTAGCATTTTGGGTAAATGCTGTTGCATATTTTCAACTTCTCTATAATTTTCTGCCTTTAATAAATTTATTTCAGGATAAACACTTTTCACTTCATCTAATTCAAATTGTTGATCATCTATAAACAGTAGAGAATCAAATCCAACATTTATTTCTTTTTGAATATTTTTAATTGACAAAGACTTAGCACTCCAGTTAATTTGTGGATATAAGAAATAGTGATCAATACCCAACTTTTTAAGAATATCCATGGCGTGTTCAAAGTTATTTCTGCTGGCTATTGATAATAACACCCCTTCCGAATCCAGTTTTTCCAATATCTCTCTAATACCATCTTTTAGTCTAACACTATTATCTTCAAGTAAAGTACCTTCCCACAAAGTATTGTCTAAGTCCCAAATCACACACTTAATAAGCTTCATTCAGAACACCTACCTTTTTACAATGAATATTTATAGAAACCCTGTCCCACTTTTCTCCCTAATAACCCAGCATTAACCATTTTTACAAGTAACGGACAACACCTGAATTTGGTATCTTGTAAGCTAGAATAGAGCACATTTAGTGAATCTACTACAGTATCTAGACCGATAAGATCAATTGTTTCTAAAGGTCCTAATTTATGTTCATAGCCTTTTTTAAACATTAAATCTATTTGGTAAGGGTCGGCTATTTTTTCTTGGACTAAATAGGCTGCCTCATTCATAAATAAATGAGACAATCTATTTGCCACGAATCCAGGTGAATCTTCGACTACTATTGGCTTCTTTTTAATGGACTGAAGAAATAAAGTGGTCTTTTCAATAGTTTCTTGTGATGTATGATATCCTTTTACTGTTTCCACTGTTTCTTTCAAAGGCACAGGATTCATAAAATGCGTCCCAATTATGTGGTCCGGTTTATTGAAATATTTAGCTAGTTTAGTTATTGAAATACAACTAGTATTAATACCAATTATGGAATCGTCATTACAATATTCTTTTAATTCCTCTAAAACAGTTATCTTATTCTTAATTTCCTCATAAGTATTTTCTATAATAAATGAGCATTCTCCAAAGTTATTATAGTTATCTGTAACTGTTATTTTTTCTAATATAGAATCTGGAACTACTGAATAATATTCTTTAGATAACATTTTATAACTTCTAATATTTTTTCTAATTCTTACTTCAACACTTTTTAATTTAACTGGATCATTGTCTTTTAACAAAACCTTATGGCCATGTTGGGCTAATGAAATTGCTAAATCCACTCCCATAACTCCGGCCCCTATAACGCCTACTAATGACATGATTACTCTATTCCTTTCTTTATTTTTTATTTAAGATTAAAATAGCGCCACCAAATCCAATAATTCCCCAAATAGTGAGAATAACATAATGAATAAAATCGGCTGTAAACGTATTTGAGGCCATTGAAGCTCTCATAACTTCAGCCATAGAATATAGAGGTAGTACCTGATGTAAATATTGTAACCACTCTGGTAGTCTGTCCATTGGAAAATTAATAGGAGAGAACATTAATGCACCAAAAATTAAGACCTGTGAAAGTGCTGCTGATGCTTGAGGCGGTAAGGCATATGAAAAACCGTAACCCACACCTATTGAAGTCAAAGCGATTAATAGTAGAGCTGGTATTACAGTCCAAGATATTGAATAACCAGGGTCGAATATAAAATGTGCACAGAGTGTAGAAATAGCAATTCCAGGTATTGTGATAATAAGCCATGTTAACGTATCCGCGGAGAGGATTAACGCTCTATTCACGGGCCATGTACGTACGAAATCAATATAACCTTCAGATTTTGCATTAGCTATTTGTTGTGGAAGGATTACTAAACCAGTAATTATCATAATCAAAGTTGGAGCGCCCGTAGCTAAAAATAATATAGTATTTGAATCCGGGTCTGCGAAAAGGTAGGTGAAACCAATTACAATTCCTAAAGATATCATTATTTGTATTATTGCAAAAAACACTAGATTTCCTGAATTCCTAAGGAATTGCATTTGAAAAACATATTTAAATTGTTTGTATAATTTCATTATTTACTCTCCTTTCCCACTTGTAAGTTCGACATAAACATCTTCTAGAGTAGTAGGTGAAAGAGTATAATCTAAAATGTGATTCTGTCTAACCTGTTCACTTGCCCACTCTATACTTAAAGGGACAGAATTTGAATCAAGTGACATTATTAATCTATTACCTACAGTATTTTTATTTATTATCCATTCAGGTAAATTATTTAAACTATTTTCATTAATTAAATTAACTTCCAATCTCATTTTATTATCCACCGAACTCTTTATTTGAGAGGGTGTTCCTTCAACTAAAAATTTCCCTTTATGTAATATAGCAAGCCTATCCACTGCCTTTTCTGCTTCTAAGACATTATGTGTTACTAAAATAACTGATGTCCCATCTTTAGTTAGTTGACGTATTATATCCCAAAGATAGCGTCTTCTCATAGGGTCTACATCATTTGTTGGCTCGTCTAAAATTACTAATTCTCCTGGGCTAATGACGGACATACAAAATGCGGTCAGTCGTTTAATCCCCCCAGAAAGTTGAATCCCCTCAGTATTAGCCCACTGGCCAATATCTAATGCGTCAAATAAATAGTTCATTCTTTTCTGAACATCCTCTTTATTAGCTAAACGCATTTTCCCCATTGTTGAAACGGCTTGAGCAGGTGTTAAAAAACCCAAAGGTAACTGTGACTGTGACTGTACGGAACAAATACCTCTTGCTTTAGTTGGTGATTTTTGTACATTCTCATTTTTCAAAAATATATTTCCACTTGTTGGTTTTGTTGAACCTATGATCTGATTAACCAATGTTGTTTTTCCAGCACCGTTATGACCCATTAGCCCAAAAATTTCGCCCTCATTAATTTTAAAACTAATATCATCGTTCGCGTAAATCTTAGTTTTCTTTTTCCCCAAAAATACCTTAGTTATATTTTGTACGTCTAAAACCATCACAACCTCCTACTGAATTTTAACAATACTTAATTCTTACTATTTTTGTTGCATAGGAAAGATTATACATGATATTACAAAAAAGTACAATTTTTTAATAAATTTATAAAAATTCGTAAATTCATATTCTAATATAATAAATTTATACCAATAACAACTACATAAGGGACTAAATATATAAATGTTTATAGTATTATAATTATAGTAATTAATAATTTTTAATGAAACTTTTTTTAAAAAAGTTTATTTTGAAACGATTAATAATGATTAAATTGGAATACGCCTTTGAATATTTTTGTATATCTTTTTTATTATTAAGTGTATTATCTGTTTAGATGTTACCTCATGTTAGAAATTTCTGTATACTACTGTTTAAAGCATGTTAATTAAACACACGAGGAGTACAGAAATCCTGTTTGAAATTCTGTACATGAACTAAAAAAGGGGTGGCGTAAAATATTTATTTTAAGCTGAAAAATTGTTTAATTTTTTTTCTGTCTTCTAATTGTATAATTGTGTTTTTAGGCAAACAAATTGTTAATATGAATGGTGAGAAAATCCAAGTAACCGCTTTATACTGAGGAAAGTTTTCAAATTCACATATGTACTGAAATTCTTCTTGCTTAACATTTTTAATAGCTAAAAGATCTAAAGGTACTGTTAAGCCTGTTCGCAATACCTTAGAGATTGATTCTTTAACCGTCCATATAATTGACAGTGCCTCTGATTCATTACTACTTATCTTTTCAATTAGTAGTTTTTCTTTATAGGTTAAAACTCTATTAAGTATTTTATCATTCTTCGGATTTATAACTTCAAGATCAATCCCCATTGGATGAAACTCAGGATATGAAAGAGAGGCAGCAAAATTACTTGTATGGGTTAGGCTTAATTGATAGTTGTCATAATTGATTACGGAACTAACAATAGGTTGGCCAAATATACCTTTCTTTATTGTTATATCTTTCGGAGTATGATTAGGGAGAAATGGCAATATACTCTTTTTAGCAACATACCTTCCTATTAAGTATTCATATTGCCTTTTACTATGCTTAAACTCTTTCAAAGATTCATGTTCTTGCTTACTGAGGTAATCATTCAAATATATTTTCGTTTTAGAATACCCTATTACTAAATGACTTTTGAAATAAGATTGTTCTGTAGTAAACTTTTCTTTGCGATATAGACCAATTGGAGTAGAAATTTCTTTAATCAATATAAATTCTCCCTTACTGAAAATTGGTAAATTACTATATTATATAATATATCAAGTAAGATAAAAATAAAAATTAAATTATAAGGAGTCAATATGCAATTACATTTCAGAAAAAAGATAATCATTTTTACTTTATTATCTTTTGTCGTCTTTTCCTCATTAATTATGTCGTTGTCACTTTCGGAGGTATTAAGTCTAGGAGGATATTATAGCTTTAATGATGTTGGGATGTGGACTACTTTATTTGTTATTTTTCTTTGTTATAGCCCTTTAATTTTATATATAATAGGTCATGAAAAAGTTTTTTATATTTTAAGTCTTTTTTGTATCATAGGTTTAATTCTGAGCATATTAATACTATTATCAACTATTGCTTTTAGTTATTTTTTGACTGATTTTTATAGTAATTTTGCTAACATCAGTGTTATTATAGGAAGTATTATACTTATAATAATAAACTCAATCTGGTGTGTAATAGCTTTTGAAAAAAATTAATTTAAAGTAAAATGAGAGACTTAGACACCCTAACTTTTCAATTGCATCCTGGAATGGCAACAGTAAATCGGACACTTTTAAAGGTCTACTATTTTATATTCAGTTAGTGTGTCATATCCAAGGGACCCGTGAACTCGAATATGATTGTACCAATGGACATAATCAAATTGTTCTACATCACGTTCGTGTTGGCTATAAAAACATTTCCGCGAACGAACTCGGTTTTAATTTTTTTAAAATCGTTTCAGCTACGGCATTGTCATAGGGTTTCTTTTGTTACTCAATGAGCGCTTAATCTCAAAAGCATCTAGCGCATCATCAATCAACTTAGTTAAACTCGCTTCTGCGATCTGTGTGAAAGCATTCTAGTTGATTGAGATTTACTTGTACAGATGCGAAGGCACGTTGAACAAGTTTGGCGTTTTTATGGGCTCCAGCACTAAACCCAATGATTTCTCGATTAAATAAATCAATTAATAAACAGATGTAATGCCATTTTTGTTGGACACGAACGTAGGTTAAATCGCTCACGATTACCTTCAGTTCTCTGTCTTGTTTGAATTCGATTTAATGTATTCCCAACTTCTGATTCATTACAAGCGGTTTTAATTGGTTTGAACTGAGCAACTGTATAAATCTTTTATAATACGGGTAATTAGGCGTCTGGACACGACGTGTCCGCATTCTTTCAACTTGTGTTTAATTCTTCTTGTGTCATACGTTTGTCGACTTTCTTGAAAGATCCGTATTTATCTCTTTTGAAAGGACACTATCGTTGGATTTCTCGTTTTTTTCGTGGTAATAAACGCTTCTTGGGATGTTGAGGACGATGCACATTGCTGATACCGAGTACTTGTGAGCGTTTTGACGAATCACATTTACTTTCGTCCCATGATCAGTGCGGCAAGTCTTGCATATCATTTTCCATTTCAAGCTGTTGATTTCGTTTGCGAAGTGCGCGTAACTCTTTTTGTTCTTCTGTAAGGTTGTCCTTTTCTTCAAATGATCCTGAGTTTTCATATTGGTTCATCCACTTATCAAACGTAAAAGGCGTTAAGTCATACTCCCGAATGATTTCCTTCCGTGGTTTTCCTGATTGGTAAAGCCGCACCATTTGTTTTTTGAATTCCTCGTTAAACGTTCGACGTTTTCTTTTGGTCATCATAGATTCTCCTCAAGTATATTGCTTTTAGTCTAATTGACCTTAAAAAATCTGTCCAACTCAGAGTAGCCTATCCAGATTTACTAAATTAAAATTTAATATTTGTTTAAATCTTTAAAATAAAATAAAGACACCTCTTATTTTCTATTAACTCTTAAGATCTTGAATGACCATCAAGTTGTCGCTATACTCGGTCGGAAGAGTTTCGGCTACTTTTACTTGTGGTATCCCATCGAATTTAGTCTGACACTTTTCCCCATTACTAATTGATACTCTGTTCCTTTAAATATTGTATGCTCTAGTTCATTATTTCCATCAATTCTAAAAGGTTATATAAAAATTTACGCTTCTAACATCTAATTCAACTATGATTGATTACCTTCAAATTAATACACGTTAGAAATGTAAAAAGACCGTCTTAAAAAGCGGAAAAAGTCGTTTGGTTTTTTTGTTTACAGTATCAGGACTAGAAAGAAAATATCAATTCTCCTTTTCTTAAAATGAAACAACAAGTTTTCTTCTAAATATAACCTACCTACAGATCTTAACGTATCTAAACAACACCACACCATACACTAGAAACTTTATTCCAACATAACTCTTGCCCTTCTAACGTCATTACATCCACCCCAGCCTCTTTTGCAATTAAGCTTGCAGCAGCAAATTCGTGAGGAATCTGATTCATAGTCATAAATATATCCGCATCCCCCTCTGCAACTGAACACGTCTCTAAAGCAGTAGGAAGCTCTGCCATCCTTACACGTTGATAAGAAGGATTTAAAGGCTGTTCTTTCTGCAGAAATGAGGAATGTATTCGAATTTCCGCTTCTTTTAAACGTATTAATTCGTCACGATAGATGGGCTGTCCATTTAGGAAAGCACCTTTCTTTTTTTCTGCGTAATAAAGGTTGTTTAATCGATAATCATAAACACAACCTTGAATCAGAGTATTATTCTCAATGATTGCTATGGACAAGCAAAAGTTGTTCGTTAGTTGATTCATTTTATACAGATTAATGGAAATTAACCAAATTGGATTCTCATTATAGCTTGGAATCTTTTGACCTGAATAACAAAAGATTTCACCAGAATATGTAGTAGTCATTCTTTCGTGAATAAATGAGTATATCTCTTTTTGTATATTCTTCATTGATATTGATGAAAATAAGGGACTATTTGTGCCTGAAATTTCTTTGACAATGGCGAAAATGGTACTTCTACGGTTTGGCAAAAGATCACCTCATATTCGTACGTATATACGTACAACTTTTGGATATATTATAACGTACGCTTATAAGTACATCAAGTACTTTAGAAAGCTGGGTGATTAACATGCCAAAAGTTGAAATAGCACTTAATGAATTACTCCATAAACACGAATTAACTATTCATGCACTTCATTTAAAAACAGGAATTCGCCGCGCTACGCTTAGTGAATTAGCTAATGGGAAGCGCGAACGGATTCAGTTAGAACATATAGAAAAGATTGCTGAAGCTTTAGACATAGATGATATGAATGAAATTTTAAGGTTTAAGTAATTCTAATTCTCTTTCTGAAGAATTTCTTTTAACTCTTCCATAGTTAGTACGTGATCTTTTCGTCTATGAACCATTCGATGACAGTTTGCACACAGTGGAACCAGGTCTTCTTTAGGATTTATCTCTGTACTCCCACCAAGAGAACTTAACGGCTTTATATGATGAATTTCAATAAAATCTCTGCCTCTTTCACAATATTTTTGCTCAAAGTTAAAATTACAAGCAGCACAGGTTACACCGTGGATTTGTATGGCCAACTCACGATTAATTGGGTCACGCTCATATTTCTTCCCATAATAACTAGTAATTCTCCCCTCTGTCCTAGCGCCATATTGTTCTAATTCTTCTGCTATCACATCAGTATGTACCGTATCCATTATGTCTTTACGAGATAAGATTACTTTGTAGGTTTCTTCATCGTCATATATGAAATAGATTTTAACCTCACCTTGAACTCTATTTGCGTATTCGTTTATTAGCAGAGTAAACCGTTTCTCCCATCTCAATCGATGACGTGGAGAGCCACTCGCTTGAACCTTTGCAGAAAAGATATACTCTTGATAGATTAATGTAATTTCTTTTTCTTCACCTTCTTTGAGATTTGTCGACTTAAAGAAAGGACGTATACGCTTAGGTATGACGGTTTCACCGTATTCAAAGGTCGATTGGTCGGCTGTTTTTACTGCAACATTATGATGAAGATCCCATGAGTCATGATTGCCTAACTTCTGCGATTGGCCGTATGTATAACTACTTTTATCAATATCATTCAAACGTTTTCTTAAAGGGAGTACCCAAACAAACCGATTATTTTTTTCTTCATCTAATTGGTGTTCTTGAAGTGGTTCGTTTATTAATTCATATTGACCTCTATACGTGTAAATTCGTTTTTTGTATGCAACAAATAGATGAACAGATACATTGTTTTCGTTGGATTTCGCCAACGTTTTGTTCTGTTGAAATGTTAAGCCCTGGTCTCCCAGCTTTCCCATGACCGTATAATAAAAAACACCGTCTTTTTCTCGATCTTGGTAAAGCTTGGTTTTATCAGAAATAAGCACTAGCGTATTTGTCTTTAACGAGCGTCTCATCCCTCCTTGATTGGCGCAACCAAACAAGGCACTAATTTCACTATTTGTAACTTCTAAGCCTGGAACTAGTTCTAAGTAAGTACGTTTCATTAAATAACTCCTTTTAGATTAACTTTTAGCTATAAGCTAAATAAAAAGCAAAATAAACACAAATGTCTATCTATTATTAATTAATAGAAAACATCCGTGACTTAGGTCTTTGTTATTAGTATAATTATAGCATACATCATTTTAGGAGGTTTACTATGAATATCGCACTAGCAACAATGGTCTTACTCGCAGGTATTATTTATATGTTTACTTTTTTTCAACATACCACAAGACATAAGAAAGCACCTTATGCTTTAATCGCAATCGCTATGGCAATTACTTTATCCGCTTGCGCTGAAGGCGAACAAGCTTCAGCCCAAGATAGTGAACTAGATGAAGCTCAAGCATTAATCGAAGAACTTGAAGCAACAATAGTCGAAAAAGATGAAGAAATTGATGAATTATCTTTACATATTGAAGAAATGGAAGAGCAACTTGATTCATTTGAAGAAGATCTACGAGATCAAATAGAAGAAGAGTACAAAAACGAAATCTCTTCCCTCAATGAACAAATCACCGAAAAAAGTGACAGTCTTTCAAACAATGAAGCAACCATCTCGAAGTTAGAGGAGGAAGTTTCTACACTTAAAGACGAATTAGAAACGGCCAAATCGAAAACGGTCACTGCCTCTACTTCAGAATCTAGTTCCGAAGAAAGCAATCATAGCTGCCCTGCTGGGTCCATTCATATTAACACTGCTTCTGAAGCAGAGGTACAAGGGATTTACCAAATCGGTCCGGATCGGGCAAGTCAAATTATGCAGCTTAGACCGTTTTCTTCGTACAATGATATGAAACGAATTTCAGGCATTGGCGATAAACATGCGCAAGCAATTGAATCTGAAGGAAAGGTTTGCTTCGAATAAATAATTGAAAAATAGCATCAATGGACTTAATAGTTGGGAAGGGCTCGAATAGAGGTGTTCACCCTAACCTTTCCCGCTCTTCCTTTAATCCTTGCCAATATTCCCACCCATTTTTTGACGCACCGCTACATAAGTCTGCCGCATAGCTAGGACTTGGACACACGATGTCTTCTGTTAGGCGAGCGGATTTATCATCAATAGGATCGGCTTGGTTTGCTTGAATTAGTTGGTTTATTTTCGCTTGTAATTTCTGATAGAGTTTTCCTTCGTCTTTATAGTGTTTCAATTTTTCTTGTGGAAATAGGACGGTAGAGCCCTTTGTAATCACAAATTGTCCATCGTGAAGATAGATGGTAGCAGGGTGGTTTTTTTCGGCTCGGTAATAGGTTCGTTCTCCTTCATACGACTCTACTTGCTTTGCTTGTTTTATTGTCACGCCTAATGCTTCTAGTAAGAAGGTAATTTGCCCAGCAAATGTGTTCATTGCCGCTGCCATATACCAATTAACATTCGGTTTGTTAATGCGCATATCCCGGTTCTCTACAATATAAGTCGAAGCGTTAAAGCGCTGGATAAATTCATATTCAAGAAAATCAATAAGTTGTTTATCGAAGCTATTATTGTCGGTAACAAATAAAATGCCAAACTGCCAAAAGTCTTTTTGCTTTAAGTGTTCTTTTAATCGTTTGATGCCATGTATCGACTGGCCAATGTAGATACTTGGTTCTTCGACATCCGAGATAAGAAAATAAACAGCATAGTTGTTGGCGTGCTCAAGTTTCTCTACTTCTGCTAAAAGGCTCTTTTTGAAGTAAAAGCCGCGAATTTGGCTTGTTGGCTCCTGTACCACTTTTAAAGAAGATGCGTGGTTCGAATCTGGAAAATACATCATCGCTGTTCGTTCATTTGGCATGTCGGGTGCAGTCCTTTCTTCGTATCCTCTACCCTGTTTATCGGTTCTCATCACTATATATTTACAGAAAAATCATTCTCTAGCGTTCCATTCGGTTAACACAAATTTCAATACCAATAGATTGTTTGTTTCCGCACAGTCCCGCATGCCAACCCATTTCATTTAGTGGTAAGTGTTGAATAGCCTGAGTATCATCAACAGTTATGTGCCAAGAAACTTGCCTGTTTTGAGCGTCCACTCCTTTCACATAGCTACTATGTATTTGAGCATTCGCACCGACTGAAGTATTTGCTGTTTCGTGTATGGTAATATATGAAGGATTTATAATGGTACCAGGACGATTACTGTTACTTAATGGAATAAACTCTTTTTCTAATTTCATTTTCAACACCTACTCTTTAAATTTATTTTCAGTATTTCTTTCTAAATGACGAAGAAGCCTTTTGAGAAATGGGGGTATATAAATACCGCTCTCATCAATATTTTCAAGAATTGAAAGGATTTCATTAATGATATAAGCCCATATAACCAAAGTTCTTAGAGTAGGTAGAGCCTGACCGTTCAATTCGTTAATTGAACTTTCTATTAGCAAGATGTCTAAAGTGTGTGCAATTCCTATTACAATGAAAATAGTAATTTTTTTTATTAACCCTTTCCACCCCACATTACTTGATAATTGCTGAGTCTTATACGCTTTAACCATCCCTGTTATATAATCAATAATTACGAATATTAACAAATATTGAATCAATACATCCCACTCTCCTGTCCAAAACGTAAAAACTGTTGCTAGTAAGCTAAAAATAACCTTAAATACGCTTTCCAAGTAATATCACTCCTTAAAGAAAAGAGACCTAGCCTCGCTAGCTCTCTTTAACATTAAGTGAAAAACTACCTTTATTTGTACAAGAATTTCACATTACATCCAACCCAATCGTTTAGCGACTAATATAATAAAGTCGTTTTTATAATTGATTGCAGTATTTCTATGCATATTTAATTCTAATGCAATTCCATCCCAAGTTAAGCTTTTATTGCTCCAATATCTTAATTTGATTACTTGTTGCTGTTCTTCCGAAGACTCATCGTAAGTTTTTTTTATAACAGAGACAATGTCCTCCATTTTCCTTATTCTTTTATTGACGAACGCCATAGTCATTTTTTTTGTGTTTTCATGAGCAAAATTTTCATCTAAGAATCCGTTCCATATCATATAGGCAATCTCATGCTCCGTTTCTTTAATCACTTTGATTTCGTTTTCAATATGTTTCATAGTTGCTTGCCTCAATTTTGTCGAATACATCAAATCGCCTCCAATGAAATATTAAATAAGATCATATGTTCTTATTTTAATTATAAATTACTAAAATCTCAACCTATTACCTAATGAGATTGTACTAATAAATTATCAAAATAACCCTTAAATAAAATACAATTTTTTCACAATGTTAAAGCGTCTACTTGTATGTTATATTACTAATAAATTGAAAAGTGATAGGTAAGGAGGTTTTATTATCAGAATTCATCTTGTTGGTTATCTGTCCGTTTTAATGATAACTCTTAGTGGATGTATCTTTAACGATTCAGCAAGAATAGGAGATTCCTTGGATGATTTTGAAGATTTATATGGTGATTATGAATTGAATGAATCACAAAGTTACCCAACTGCGTATTTTTTAAGCAATAATTTAAATGTTGCATTTGTGGATTATGATGAGGAATATAGAGCGTGAACTGTACGTGCTGAAATTACCTCTCTCGAATCACTCGAAGAAGCTTTAAACGAGATCAAAGAACGCTTTATACCAAAGGAATATGAATACAAGGGGCCAAATTGCAATAATCAAATGGTAGCCGAATTATAAGACACCCCAGGCTTTTATTTTGTTGATGAAGATCAGTTAGGGATTGAGGTTACGCTAAACACGAAGGACGGCAACATTTTAAAAAGGGTAAGTGTTGAAGAAGTAGGGTCTGTTGGAGAAAGAAGATATGACTGTGAAGTAGACGTAGATGAATCACTTAAAGTTGGAAATATTTAAATGACAGGAAGGTGACTTAAATATGAAATATAGATATATATTTGTTCCATTGCTGTTCTTTATCTCAGGTTGTTCAAATGAAAGCATAAATACCGAAGATAGTGAGACATCAGATCATACAGCATCAACAGCCGATCATTCAAGCGAGGATTCAATTACCATTGGTTATGAGTACGATTGGGATCATGTCGAACGAGATTTATATAGTTTAGAATCTCAATTAAATCAAGAGGATTACACTAATATTGAAACGTTTTTCCATACATTTAAGCTACCAGAAGAAGGTCGCTTAAGCCTTGATGAGGCAAGGGAGTACTATGAGCAAGATGGAGAAGTAGATCTTGATTATGATTTTTCAGAAAGTGAGATCTATTACAAGAACTTTCTCATTTTTGATGAGGATACCAATATGGCAACGAGTACCAATATTTTTGGATTTGATTCAAACACACTTGATCCTATACAACCTTTTGAAACCCAAGCTGTCGGTTTGTTCATGAGTATTGTTAAAGAATTATATACCGACGGTTTCGTATCTCCTAACGGTGAGCGAGTAGACTCACTTGGAGAAGAGTTAACGGAGGAAGAACATACATATTTAAATGATGACTCATTCTATACGGTCAATCAAGAAGAGAGTGGTTTACCAAAAGGTTGGGGAGCTTTACAAGCTACAATTGATCGTATTGAAGCACAACTGGATTATATAGAACCTTATCTAAAAAAATATCAAGAATTACATTTATGGTCATCTGAAACAAGACAGTATCTACAAGTTGCTGATTCCATAAGTTACCATGATTATGAAGAAGCTTATAAGTATGTATTTAAAGCAACGCTTAACATTGAGCGTCTAGTAGAAACTCTCCCAGATAAATAAAATCGAGACAATTCAGAGGTAGCCTAATAAAGATATTGAAATGTTGAAGACTCTCGTTTCAAATGGCACGCCGATAAAAGATATTGCTAAAATGTGGGGCGTTTCACGAACGATTATATATCGTTTTCTAGATAGATTTGAATCAAAGAAGAAGGAAATACGAGATTTTACAATTAGTTTAGTTATGTTAGTTACAAGCAACTATTTCTAATTTCACAAAACCGATTACAGAAACAGCATGTAAGTGGGTGTAATCAAATGTTATGATTATTACTGATACTAGCATTATAATATATAAGAAAAACAATTTATTTAGAGAAAACGTTTTTCAAGTTGAAAACTAAGTGTTAAAGAGAGAAAGGAATTGAGCAATAAATTGGATTTATTGAAGCAATTACTAAAAACCGAAAAGAGCGAAAAAGTAAATCTCTTATTATTAATTGTACTATTAGTGTTAATTGTTATTCCCTATAACTTTTATTTTTTTTCGCAACAATTTTTTGGTGTAGTAGCAGCTATCTATTTGTTCTTAACCCCACTAATTTCCATTAGTATATTCTTTAATTCCAATCGTTATCACAGATTGTTTATGTTGTTGCTAATAATTCCCTTATCATTAACGTGGTTATTTTGGATTCTACTAATGGTATTATTTGCTTTGGGTGCGTTCTTAGAACCATGATTTTTAAGAGTCTGAAAACTTTTGTTCTTGACCTCGACAGGGAAATTTAGTTCTTTTTTCAAAATCGTATACTTATGAATAAAGAGTTATCGTGAGAGATTGTAAATCAGCTGCCAGTAGGAATAAAAAAGATCTTTAATGTGCCTTTTTTAGATTTTATTTGTTCATATTGTATTTCCGAGAGGAAGCAAAAACTTAATCCTGTTAGGGTATTTCAAACAGCCCTCGTTCTAGTTTAGTCATTTAGTATTGTTAGGATCTTATGGCTGTCTGATTGGATGCTATGAAATAACGACCACGATATATATCGTGGTCGTTATTATTAATCTTCTTTATCTAACCACTCTGAACAAACGTCTCTAAATGCTTTTGCTACATTTTCTGCTTCCTCATTTGAAAATGAATCCACATTGAAAGCTTGTCTGAATAAAGTACGTGGTGTAGAAATCAATGGGTTTAAAGTAGTCAATAGTCGATAAGCTTCATTATAAATCTCTTCTCGGTTATATTCAAAACGATTATGTGCAGCTTGTTTGAATCTTCGACGAAACCCTAAACGATAGTAAGTGTTCATTTCCTCATAAACGTTAGCGTTGGTATCATTAAGATCTAATGCTCTACCAATATTAATTGCATCCATATCTCCTAATAAATCTTCTAATGGAAATGTCCCCGCTGAATCTGATGTATGCCCGATATAATAGTAAGCAGCATCATATAAGGAATTAAACCGACCTTGTTCAAATGCACGTTTTGCATCATCTATTACTGTAATTAAATCGCCTAACCATCCCGCGAAATCAGAGAGTTTTGAGGCTAAATCTCCAATTGTAAAAGTTTTTTGGAAAAGTATTGCATTTAAGGTTGCTGACATGTGCATAAAATCCATATCAGTCCCCGTAATTGGATCGTATAAAATTGGGAAGTCTGAAGGTTTGCCAAATCTTTGTTCTGCTTCTTCTACAAAGTTTGAATCAATAGCACCGGCAATAGGAATCCAAACAGTTGAATTATAATTTTCGCTTCGTAAATAATTCAGAGTCAATATGCTAGCAATTCGATTGTCACCATCTGATCGTTCGTATGCGAAGTTAAATAATTCATTTAACTTATTCATAAATGGAGCATTTTCGGAAACATAGTCTCCTATATTTGGAGTAGTGACACTATTATCTTTTGAAGATACTCCTTGGTCCCGACCTGAGACAATTAAATTATCGATATCTAATAGCCCTGCACCAGATCCAATTGAGTGTTCTTTGACTTGGTTAAAAGCCCAGTCTTCAGGCAACACGTGTCCTTTATTACCGAAAAAACCTGTCGACATACCGCTTACAAAACTAGAAGTGGTTAATCCTCTTTCTGATAAAACTGTACATGCATATCTAGGCCCGTAGACACCAATTCTATAGGAAACTCCCATTGCATGGTACCGATCTATCTCTTCATGTACACCCGTAAAATAAGGAATTATGAGATTGTTTATTTGTTGCAATGACACATCGAAATCAATTGCAAAATAAATAATTGTATTATAAGAAAACTGTAGAGTTGTTGCTGCTTGTATCGCATCTCTCGCATCAATAATGCCCTGATTATAAGAAAACCATTCCGCATGATCTGCAAATCGTTGATAGATCGGAAAAACTCTAAGACCTGATCCGTAAATGGTGTTCAACTCCGCCGATGATAGTGCAAAAGAACCTGTTAAATAACGCCCAACTATCTGTCTTCCATCGTTGACTAAGGTTTGTGCTCTAGCAGGAGTAATAGTGTAAGAAGTATCAATACCTGAACCTTTTACATCAGGGTTTCCTGTACTTACAAGCAACGACATCCATGTATTTAAATTGACGACACCATCCGAAGGTAACTTGTGGAAAGATTGAAATTCTTTAACCTGATTTTCCATAGTTGAATCAAAACGCCCACCAAAATTTCCAGGGTTATAATTATTCACATATAAACAGTATTGAATTAATTGAACAAAGTTTGTTCGAGAGTCACCTATTCTAATTGTTGGAGTTGCGGCCCTTGTACCAAGACCGAAGTGACCATTTGCTCCACTAACATTAGCTTCTAGTTGCAAGCCATAGATTAGAGCTGTATTTGTGTCTCTTGAATAATGACCATCAGCAGGTTGAATTGCTGTTGTATTATAGTAGTTTCCATTCAAATTTCTTTGAATTAATCGGATATTCTCATCGCCATTATTAACTAATCTATAGGCGTCCATATTTAACATTGCCTGAAAAACACGCGGTGTAACAATTCCATTTGGAGTAAGTCCAGCGTCACTTTGCATTTGTTTGACACCATCTTCAGTTCCAGGACCGAATGTTCCTGTTAAACCTCCAGGGCTGTATCCTTTGCACCACATAGCTCCTTGAAGAATCATGACGATTATGGAATCGACATGATTATTATCACCCTTTCGTAAAGTCGGACATGCCGCTAAGGTAGCTGGCCCAAAAGAGTTAACTGGATTAGCGATCCCGATCTCAAGTTGTAGTGCCCTTGTTAATCCATACATAGTTGACCATCCAGTACGTCCATTTTCAGGAACTTGTCCTCCCCAATTTGGTCGAAAACTATAACTAACGTTTAACCACTTTTGGACTTGTAAAACCATTTCATCCATAATGTAACCTCCTATGTGTAACTTAAGCTTCTTGTATTCGCAAATTATATACAGAAAAAAACGTTACTTAGCATTATAAGATGGATTTCTTATAATTTGTTTGAGTTACATAATCAGTCATGTTTATTCACTCCTTCTTACTTAATAATTAAATACTAAGCTATATTTAGTTTAAGATCGTACAAGAAAAGTACACGATTATTGATCCCAAGTAGTTACATAATTGATACATCTTTGATTCGTTTACAATCAATTCTTTGTTTAAAGTAAATACTCACCTTTATTTACTTTTTTGTATCCGCTATTCCAATAAGACTTATCGTAAATCCATAGGGATTCGGTTTCGACCTCCAACATTGGTTCCACATTCGGAAAGAGCTTATAAATATATAATTGAAGCAACACTTAACATTGAGCGTTTAGTAGAAACTCTCCCAGAGAAGTAACATCGAAACAATTAGAGGTAACCTATAAGGTTACCTCTAATTGGAATTTAAAACTTATTTAAAAAGATCTTCGCTTAATTGATACTTTTGTTGAACCCCTTCCTCGATTGACTCAAGGAATTCATTCACTTCATTTTCGTCAAAATGATAAAACAGCTCAGCTTCTTGGAAATTTTCTTGTTTATCCAAATAACTTACAATACCTAAGAATTGACCTTCTGAAACTTTCTTTTTATCAACTACGACCTCTTCTTGTTCAATCATAAGAATATTTTTGTCAACTTGTTTTTTAAAAGTAATCATTATTTTTCCTCCTGGTTCATTAATAGTTATTTTTCTTGTTCAAAGATAGTGATCTTAATTAGATGAAAATTAAGCGTGATAAAAAGTTGGAGATGTTTCGTTGATACCTTCTAACGTCCAGAGAACGCGCATAGGTGCGCTTGATTTTCGTACATTTGTGAAGGTTTCTTCAACACTTCTAGCAGGGCAAATACGTGTGTCTCCATACCTTCTGTTTAACCTTGTTCCGACTGTTTCATAAACTGCAGACGTCACCATACGTTGTAATCGAATATCTACGGTTCCACAAGAAGCGTAACATGGTCCGCAATTGTACACTGAAACTGGTATATTGTTGTGTGAGGAAATTGCATAGGTAATAGCTGTTTCAATAGGTTTTAATTCAACACCTCCATGCATTCGGCGTTGATAAGTTCGATAAATAGTTGCCATAATCGCTTACTCCTTTTAGTAGAATTAATAAATCGTTGTGATTTATTTAAGTTAATTTTAGTTAATAATGAACAGTTATTCATCTAATAAAAGTACAAAATGTTTTTAACCGGAATTATTGCTGGTCCTATAAGAATAATAAAGCTGTTGGAACAGGTAATCGCTAGATTCTTTTTTAATATGTAGTTTCAAATAGTTTCATTAATTAGGTACGAGCTTTATCAAACCCAACGTGACACTGTACTAAGTCTATTCATGACTGAGAGAGCCTGACAATTCCTGCACCATCGAAAAACCAATAAAGGTAGCCTATCGGCTACCTTTAATTGTTAATTTAGAACTTATTTAAAAAGGTCTTCGCTTAATTGATACTTGTGTTGAACCCCTTCTTCGATTGACTCAAGGAATTCGTTCACTTCATTTTCATCCAAGTGATAAAATAGTTCAGCCTCTTGGAAATTATCTTCTTCATCCAAATAACTGACGATAGCTAAGAATTGACCTTCCAAAATCTTCACTTTATCAACTACGACCTCTTCTTGTTCAATCATAAGAATATTTTTGTCACCTTGTTTTTTAAAAGTAATCATATTTTTTCCTCCTTGATCATTAATAGTTATTTTCCTTATTCAAAGATAATGGTCTTTGATTAGATGAAGGTTAAGCGTGATAAAAAATTGGAGATGTTTCGTTAGTACCATCTATCGTCCAGAGAACACGCATAGGTGCGCTTGATTTTCGTACATTTGTGAACGTCTCATCGACTCGTGTAGAAAACTGCGCAACGCAAACCCGTCGGTTTAACCTCAAACCGACAGTTTCATACACCGCAGATGTTACCATTCGTTGCAATCGTATATTTACGCTTGCGCAAGTTGCGTAACAGTATTTGCAATCGTATACTGAAACAGGAATGTTGTTGTGCGAAGAAACGCCGTAAGTAATAGCAGTACTAATGGTATTCGTTTGTCCTGGTCTTACTGGATCAGGACGTCGGTAAGATCGATAAATAGTTGCCATAGTCGCTTGCTCCTTTTAGTAGAATTAATAAATCGTTGTGATTTATTTAATTTAATTTTAGTTAATAATGAACAGTTATTCGTCTAATAAAAGTACAAGATATTTTTAATTGAAATGATTGCTCGGAGCCATATGTTTTCAAAAACACTAATAAAAAACCTGCCCTTATTGGACAGGTTTTCACTGACTAGCTGCACTAAATGCCAGAAAAAATTCTTACAATTCAACAAGCTCTGCAAGTTTAACAGCAAGATCCGCTAACGGTTCTTCAGCGGTGTCTAGACCACTTCTAGACATGAGTAACGGACTGACATCTCGGAGAGCTTCATAAGTTGTATAGTGCACTATGGGTATGAGCTGCTCACGAGAAAGAACAGCGGAAAGTTCCTCTTCAGCGACGCCCTCTGCACGAATCCATTTCAACATTGCAGGTGTCACCAGTACAATTCCAACTTTGGAGCTCGCCAAACCTTTTAGGTGTTGCAGCACTTATTACAGGATCAGCTTGTAGCACATTACATGCATGGGTACAGACGACGAGCGCTGCTCATAAACATAAGGGGAATACTCCCCTTATGTTTCATTTTGCGACTATTGGGAATCTATCATTATAAGGTTACAAATGGAAGGGTGTTCCAGATGAACGCTGGTGTGAAAATCACCGTATTACTTGTTGCATTTGCTATTGTATTTACCGGTGTTGGTTTTCTAGTTTCTGATGAGTATACAGTTGGAAACATTATGGCTTATACCGTTATTGGGATTGGTGTTGGTGTCCTTTTCGTTTTATTGCGTTTAGCCGTTGACAAAAACAGAGGTAAGAAATTTTTAGAGAAATAAATGAGTACGATTGATACCAACCGATTGGTTGGTTTTTTTTACGTATTCATACACTTTACCGTCTTTACGCTATAAAATTGACGCGGATGGATTGGTGCTATCCTCCATTGGTAAAAGCAAAGGCAGATGCTTCTACCTTTGCAGCTCTTTCTTTAATCTAGCTTTTCATCAAGCAAGGATCGAAGATCCTGTAGATCTTCTTTTGTGAGGGTTTCGTCTTCAATGAATTGTAGCATCATCGATTTTGTTGTGCCGTCATGAACACGTTTAATAAACGAATTGGTTTCTGCCCGCTTACACTCATCTTCTGAAAAAAGTGGTGTAAACGTGTAAAGTCGCTCATCTCGATTCACTTTGATAATCTCTTTTTTGGTTAAACGGTCAAGATGCGTGCGGATTGTTTTGGGCTTCCAGTCAACGAGCGCCTTGAGCTCTGTCACGACTTGACGTGCACTTTTCGGCGGATTTTTCCAGAGTACCTTCATCACTTCCCACTCTGCATCTGAAATGCTCGGCATGTTTTTACTCATTTACTCCAATCCCCCCTGTTAGAATTCCTTTATCTACTAAAATGGCTCGGGTTATATCAGCCGCACTTTGTCCCGTGGCCTCTTCATCACCAGCTAGATGCGTGGCAAAAAACAGCGTATCGTCTGTCGTTTCCACAAAACCCACAAACCAACCGTTCACAGCCCGTTCATTCACCACACCAGTCCCTGTTTTGCCATAAAATGCGGTTTCACCCGTTTGCTCAAGCAAGAGCGCGTCTTTAACCGCCATGACGGATTCCCCTTGAAACGGAAGTTCTTTGCTATACAACCGATGTAGCAAATCAACTTGCTCAACCGGAGAAATGGTTAACGAAGATTCGAGCCAAACTGGCGTCGGCCCCTCAATCGATTTGTTGCCGTAATTCAACTCGTTGATATAAGTCATCATCTGGTTAAGTGACATGTCTGCTTCTATTTTTTCAAAATACCAGTTAACCGAATACTGCATCGCGCTATTGAGGGTTTGTTGCTGGTTCCATTCAGGGTAATCATGTGCTGTCCCGTCCCAAGCGAGGACGGTATCTGGCTGAACGATGCCTTCTTCAAGCCCGATCAAGGCACTATAAATCTTAAATGTGGAGTTCGGTGAATAGCGTTGCTCACTTCCGGCTCGATTATGAATGAAATAATGATTCTCTCTAGCGCTGTAGAGCACAAAGCTTCCATCATGATCAGCAAAAAAGGAAGACAGCTCCTCATAGCTGGCATTTGAGTGATCAAATGAATATCTTTGCTCCTCTACCTCTCCTAGAGCAAGCCATGGCGTCTGCAGGACAATGAACAACACTACGAGCGTGTAAATAAGACTACCTTTGACCGTATCTTTTTTAGAAGAACTGCGGTAGTGAATAAGAGAATAAATGCGTGTCTCAATCTGTTTCTTCGTCCCGCCAACACCGAGTTCAAGCGACGAATGGGATTGTTTTTTCTCAATGAACTGAAGCAGCGTCCTCCCGTAAGCTTTGCGCTCGCACATGCCGATTGTTTCAATAACAGCTGCGTCACAGGCAAGCTCTCGGTCCATTACCATCTTTTTTCGTGCGAGCCAGACGAGCGGGTGAAACCAATAAACCATTTGGAGTAAGAGCGCGGTCGCATTTATCCGAGGATGGTGCAGCTGATGATGCTTTAGTTCATGCAGGAACATGTAACGAATCTCATCGGTAGAAAAAAGATTATACAAACCTTCCGGAACAAGGAGATAAGGACGGAGAATTCCGCATGTTACGGGTGACTCGATTGAGCCTGACTCCAATAGGCGTGGTTTCTTTTTAAGTCCTAGCTCCTTGACACAGGCGTCATAAGCGATCGTTAACCGTGAGTCCTTTACAGCTCTCGCCTTAGCAATTATTGTTTTTAGCTTAAAGAGGGATTGGAAAATAAGACACAACCCAAATCCGATTCCTCCAAGCCAAACCACGAATAAACCAGACTCAAGCCAGCCTAAATCAAACCTAGTAACAGACACGCTAAAGTCAGAAATCGTCATGTTTGTTGCTTCTGTCAGTTGCGCTTCTCCAGGAAGTTGAGGACGTTGCTCTACTCCCCTCGTCTCTCCAGCAAAAAAAGGAACGGCTTGAAGGGGAAGAAATGGGAGCAAAAGTACTACAAAGAGAAGAGACCAGAAACGATCCAACCAAATGGCCGGTAGTCGCACTAGTTTCATACCCTGACGAACGAGAAAAAGTGCGCTAATGAGCAACGTTAGCACTAGAAGTGTCACTAGCATTCGTTATACGCTCCTCCACTTGTTTCGTTTTTCGTTTATCATACCACGAATAAAAATCGTTTGACAGAATTAGATTACATTTGTAATATTGACTACAGTTGTAATCTTAATAACGAAAGGTTGATTGACATTGAAGAGATATGGAGCCATTTTTACATTAACCGTATTAGCTGCCTGCGGAACACCTGAGACAACCGAGCAACAGCAACCAGATGACGAGAACAGTGCAGCAGTATTTTCCGTGCTTGAAGATCACTATGATGCACGCTTAGGCGTGTATGCACTTGATACGGGTAATGGACAGACCATCGCATACAACGAGGATGAACGCTTTGCCTATGCTTCGACCCACAAAGCGTTGGCGGTTGGCGTGCTGTTACAACAGCTTTCCCTTGACGAGTTAGACACGCAGATCCTGTTTTCCGAAGCTGACCTTGTTACATATAGTCCGATTACTGAGCAGCATGTGGAGACGGGTATGAGTCTACACGAAATAAGCGATGCCTCGATTCGCTACAGCGACAATACAGCGGCTAATCTTATTTTCAATGAAATTGGCGGTCCATCAGGGTTTAAAGAGGCACTCCGAGAAATCGGAGATGAAGTGACGGAACCAGAACGAATGGAGACGGAACTAAATGATGTTAAACCTGGAGAAACACGCGATACAAGCACAGCTAAGGCTCTTGCGGAAAGCCTCTATGCCTTTTCACTTGGAGATGCACTTGACGAAGAAAAACAAACGCTGTTAAACGACTGGCTGATTCATAACACCACAGGCGATGCACTCATCCGTTCCGGTGTTCCTGAAGGTTGGCTTGTCGGCGATAAAACCGGCTCTGCTTCCTACGGAACACGAAACGACATCGGCATTATTTGGCCACCAGATGAAGATCCAATTGTAATCGCTGTGTTATCAAGCAAGGAACAAGCAGATGCTGAGTCCGATGATGCGCTCATTGCCGAAGCGACTGAAGCTGCCTTGCGCATGCTGATGGACGATTTCGAGTATGGAGCAAGCCAAACGCCTTAAGAGTTAGCTTAACTTGTTTGTTGTCCAGCGAACCAGTCCTACTCCGCTTTTAAATGAACGAGAAAACGTTAAATCATTGAAAAAACACGCCTGTTGATGGCGTGTTTTATCAACACTGTATTTTCCCAAAAGGTACTTCATAAGAATGTGTGTCATTCGATCCATTACAAATCTCGTTTGTTATGCTTGACTAAAAATCGGCAACTTTTGTTTGATAATGAAAGATATCCCTACTTAGTTCACTTAATTAACCTTAGGATATTCTATCACTATCCAGTCCAATTTCTAGCATCCCAAAGCTTTGCGTTTCTTAACGTATATAAGACAGCTGTCTTTCTTCTAATGCATCTTCAAGCCATCTTGGATGCATCAGCAAAAGATCTTCAGGTAACTGATTGCAATCAAAGTAACGCACATCTAATGTTTCTTCATTTCCCTTAATTAAATTCCCTCCCACAACTTCACATTCAAAACAATTTGTAATAAAGTGACTCACCTTTCCGTTGGGGTATTCAAAGATTTGTGAAGCTGGGTCAGAATAAACACCAATTAATCGACTCACTTTAACTTGTAAACCCGTTTCTTCCCTAATTTCTCTAATGATCGCCTCTTCAACAGTTTCTCCTGGTTCGACATGACCTGAAGGAATTCCCCATAAACCGTTATCGGCACGCTTCATGAGGAGAACGCGCTGCTTCTCATCAAAAATAATGCCCGCTACTCCCGCTTTTATATGATCTGGCCAAGAAAAGGAAGGAGAAATCCAATGCTTAATTTCAATCTTACGATCAAATAAACATTTTAAATTCGGTATCGTCACATCAGGATTTCGGAAATCTCTAGCAGACGGAAATTTAGTTGTCTCTTGATCTGATATTAAAATGGTTGGTATCCCTGACTGATGTGCTCCTAACACGTCAGTATATGGATTATCACCAACCATTACTATTCTATCGGATGAAGAGAAATCGGCCATCGCTTTTTCAAACATATAAGGGTATGGTTTTCCTACAATGATAGGCCTCTTCTCTGTTGATACGCGAATGGCTTCTACCATAGCTCCAACTGCAGGTAACGGACCTTCCGGAGTCGGATAGGTTCTATCTGGATTGGTCGCAACAAATGTTGCACCTTTATGAATGCACCGCGCTGCTAATTGGATGTCATGAAAAGACACATCACCATCCCACCCGACAACAACGGCATCAACGGTATCTTGGACGTCAATCGTAATACCAACCTGTTGACACTCCCATTTTAAATGTTCATCGCCTAAAACAAGTGCCGTTCTAATCTTTTCTTTCTGTAAATATTGCGCAGTCGCCCAACCTGATGTAATCACTTCTTCGTCACTTGCCTCTATTCCTAAACGATTTAACCGACTTACTGTTTTTTTTCGTGTTGTACAGGGATCATTTGTTAGAAAACGAATCATCTTTCGATCCCGCCGAAGACGTTCCAGTGTTTCTACTGCTTCTGGAAGTGGTTCGGACCCTATATATATCACTCCATCTAAATCAAAGAAAAATACATCAAATTCATCAACAATCATACGATCCTCTCCTTTGAACAGCTAAGAAACTTCACGATTTACTCTTGTGCTGGTTTTATTGATCGATACAGAACGAAGGGAGGGGAGTCCCATTCATTTTTCCATTGGTTAAATGTATGCTTTTGTTCAATCATCTGTAATTCCTCAGCGGGAATATCTCGCAATGTTGGTTCGATTTGTTCGATTTCCTGAAACCCTACTTTTTTAAGAAGTTCTTGATACATTGACTTTGGCCAGTGAAAATCATTTAAAATCAGGTCATCTTGATTCTCGATGTGTAGCCATTCTTGTCGCGCTTCTCCATAACTATACTTTTTTCCTGATAGACCATTTTGAAAGGTTGAAAACGCGATACCAGTTGAGTCAGGATTCGTATCTAAAATGACAAAAGGGGATTGAGGTTTTAGAACCCGATAAATCTCTTTCATAATGCGCTGAATTCGATCTTTCTTTTCTGTATTTATGAAAACATAACAGGCAATCGCTCCATCCACTGAGTTGTCCTTAATGAAAGATAAACGATCATCTTGAATTAAACGGTAGTCAATCTTTGGATGATCTCGTTTTTCAAAAGCAATCTCGAGCATTTCTTTTGATTCGTCTACAGCAATAATATTTAGATCCGTACGCTCAGCCAATCTATAAGCGACTTTCCCTGGTCCACACCCATAGTCAAGTATAGTTTTACTATCTGGATTTTCAATAAGGGCTTGGAAAACAAAACGAAACCCTAACGTTTGTTCAAGAATGTCATTGTACGCATCAAATTGATTCGCAACCATACCTTCTTTAAAAGAAGTCTTTCCCATAAGCAACCCTTCCTCCTCTATACCAATTGATCTATTCTATTTTTGTCTTGAAATACGAGGGCCATTTATTCATCATTAAATGTTGATAAACCGGTAGTAAATGACGAAACAAAGAGAAATCAATTGTTCGCTTATAAGCGATGTACTGATATAAACTAAAAAGATAAAGAACTTGTTTCCAATAATCCGCTATATCCAGTTGTTCAATATCTGAGCAAGACAATGTAATTAGGTCTTGTCTTAATAAAGATTCATAGTTTAATACAGTTTCAATTGCTGACCAATTATCTGTTAAAGGCATGGTAGGAAACTGAAACTGTGGCTTCATTTTTTGAACGTTAGACTTCGCTTCTTGGAGTACCCTTTCAGTCCATTCGTTATCCGATTGATAGACATGGATGGAACCGACATTATGAAAGTATGTACCTAAATCTAGTTGAAGCTCTCTTGCCATTAATTCTTGAATCAAAGTAAAAGAAAAAAGATCACTAACGATTCCACGGAAAGCATCATTTGCACGCATAAAAGACGCCATATATAGTTTATTTTCTCTTACAAAAAATTGTAATCCTACTGTACAAGAAACATCAATGTTCTCGGGAACCATAAGTTCAGTCGCGTCAAAGATCTGCAAAAATGCTCGTTTTGAATCAACGTCCTCATAGGTTAATAAATCTTTTATTTGCTTCCATTGATTCACTTTCGCATTCCCAAATTCAAATATCTTCGGTCCATACGCTGTACCTGTCAATACCTTTCCATTCATTGAATACTGGCTCATTTTCTTATTATAGTAGCTAATAAAATCAACACCATTATTTGCAGATAAGTACCATAACACTTCCGCAAAATTAAATACAATATTCGTCTTTCGACTTGCTAAATAACAAATACGTTCTACAGGGTTTTCAATACTCAAATGATGATTGAGTTTTTCACGGCTGTGGTTACCGCGTGGTGCGTTAAAAAATTGAGGATGGTGATAGGTTTCATATAGTGTTTCGATATAGGCTTCATGAAAGTTATTGAAATGCATATCTAATACCTCCTAAACGATTTGCAAATACACCTTATCAAGTTGACTGAAATAATCTTCTTCTGTTCGAAAACGGATAAACGTTACATTTGCGATCGTACCCAAACCATTTATTAAAAAGGCATAGTCTTTTTCTTCTTCTAACAATAGAACAATTGGTTTGTTTAAAGCGGAAGCCCAACCAATTTCTATATGCGTGCCTGGAGAAGCTGGTGCTCCTGGGAAAGCAACAAAAAGATCACATGCACTAATTTCTTTGAAATCAATTTCCGTACATTCTTCAGGCGTCATGAAATCTTTCCCCCAACCTTCGCGTTTGTGTGCATTATGGACTGAAAAACCCCTTGTTTCAAAAAAGGATATTAAATTTATTAATTTTTGTTTTTCATGCTTACCCATTATGCCTGTATTTGAATTAACCAAACTTTTAAAGGGACCCGCTAGAAACATTTTTTTACCTTGACTCATTCCTTATCACTCCTCCTATAAAATAAAAACCACTCCAGAATTGGAAGTGGTTTTTTGTTAACAAATAATAGCATTCAAAAAATTTTGATGCTCAACACTTCCCTCCGCTGGTATAAACCAGATCAGGTTCAAAGAGTTAAAGACTTTTAGCCTTTTCTCAGCTTTTAACACAAAAGCACCCCTAGTAATAGTTATTCTATTGTATAAAAAATTAATAATATTCCCTTTCATCTAAAGAGTAACATAAATAAATTGAAGAATCTACGAATTTTGAAATCCATTCGCGTATTTTTTGTTAAAATAATACATTAATTCCCAATGCTTCTCCCCTCTCTCACTCATTATTCACAAACGGAAATAAAACAGTCCACATAATAACTGCAACAATCAATATCGATCCATTCTAAATAACTTCTATTTGTTCGATACAGTCCAACTACCTCATATTTTGTTTTGACTCGTTCTTTTCACAGATAAAAAGACATCCAGCGTGTGCTGAATGTCTTTTTCCTTTACAACGGCAATGGTGCAACCGCTGAAATGAGTTGTTTTTCAATTAATTCCTGCCAGAATGCTTCTGGGATTGTCTCTTGTAACGCGTCGAGGTCTTCCTTAATGCGATCAGGTCGCGTTGATCCCGGAATAACCGCAGCGACAGCTGGATGCGCTGTTGAGAACTGGAGCGCTGCTGCTTTTAGGCTGACGCCGTGAGACTCTGCTACTTCTGTTAGTTTGTTTATTTTTATTTGAACGTCTTCTGGGATCTCACCGTAGTTATAGTGATCTCCGCCAAGAAGGGCACCTGAGCTATACGGTGCACCTACCACAATCGCTGAATTCGATTGCTCGACTTCAGGCATCATTCGGCGCAGTGTGTCTTCATGATCGAGAAGAGTGTATTGGGTTGCTTGTAAACTAATAGTTGGATGCACTTGTTCAAGTTGAAGAGCAAGCTCAATTGGGATGGTTGTGTTTACACCGAGACCCCATCCTTTTATGACACCTTGTTTCTTTAAGTCATCAAGAACAAGGAATGCACCTGTTCGCGCTTCTTCAAATTTGGCAATCCATTCGTCCCCGTGAAAATCAGGTGACAAATCGTGCACAAACACAAAGTCCAGACGATTTGTTTGCAGTCTTTCCATGCTTTGATCAATGGAAGTGTGCGTAGCCTCTGCCGAATAGTCGGTTGTAATTTTGTTCGTTCGACCATTCGTAAAGAGACCTTCTTTTTCCTCTGTTTCATCTTCTATGACGCGACCGATCTTTGTGCTTAGAACATAGTCATCTCGGTTTTGCTTGGAGAGAAACTTCCCTAAACGAAGCTCGGCCAGACCTGCCCCGTAAAATGGTGCGGTGTCATAATAACGAATGCCTGCATTCCAGGCTGCTTCAATTGTCGCTTGGGCTTCTTCTTCTGGCACTTCCCGGAACATATTGCCTAGGGGTGCTGTACCAAGTCCTATTTTTTGAGTCAGTAATTCGTTTATGTGATCCATATGTCATTCTCCTCCGTTTCATTCATATGCATCTTTTACCGTTCATCTTGAGGTTTAAACCTCTCATAAGCAGGATTTTTCTTCCTTTAAAAGCGTAGGATGAACAAGGCAGGGTAATGTTACAAGGTAAACAATACTATTTTGTAGAACTATTTAGTATAAAAACGGATAGAAGGTGACTACAAATGCGAATAGCCGCACTATATGATATACATGGTAATGATCGAGCGTTAGAAGCTGTTTTAAAAGTAATTGAAAATGAAAACGTAGATAAAGTCATTGTTGGTGGTGATTTGGCTTGGGGTCCACAACCTAAGAAAGTCATAGACAAACTGTTTGCATATAAAAACGAATTTATCTTTATTATGGGTAATGGCGATCGGGAGTTATTTGAACACTATAAAAACCAAAAACGAGTAGAAAATATGGTTGACGAATTAAATGAGTGGTGTGTTGAGCAACTATCAACTAAGCAACTTGAATGGTTAGGTTCATTTAAATTTTCACATGTAGAAGGTAATAATTTATTTATACATGGCTCTCCTAGAAGCGATACTGAGGCTATCAGGTTAGATACTCCTGAAAATGAAGTCTTTGAGATGATTAAAAATGTAAATCAAACTGTTATCATCTGTGGTCATACCCACATTCAATTTAAAAGAGATATTTACGCTAAAAAAGTCATTAACGCAGGCAGTGTAGGATTACAGAGCAGAGCCAAAGGAGCCTGTTGGTTGTTAATTGACGCTGATAAATATAATTTAAAGATCACTAAATATGATTTTAAGGTTGCGGCAAAAGAGATAATGTTGGATGGTTGCCCCTATAAAGAAAATTTTGCTGACCACGTTGAAAACCCTCCTTACGAAGGTCCGTAAAATACAATTCTAAATGTCTTATTTCAACTTACGGGTGCTCTAATATTAGAGAACTACGAAATTAAACTAAAATAAGGATACGCTTATCGGCTTCACTTTTCCATAATGCCCATGAATATAGGATTGTTGGTGTTCCTCTCCCTTGTTTGATCTCATTAATTTTGCCATTTTGTAATGATTATGTTAGTAAATTGGTTTGTGATTTATCGTGTATTCTTATGATTATTATCCAATTACCACCTTAAATATAAAAAAGATTGACACTATTTCGCGTCAATCTCTTCTTAAAACTAAATCATTCTTCTAATTTCTCTCAAACATCTTTACTCTATAATCTATTTTTTCTTTTACTTACTTTTTGGCTTTTGTAATTTCAAAACCTCAAAAGTTAGTAGAGGTATCATAATAGCACAGAATATTAAAAATGAAATTAAACTATTCAACAAATTACTTTCCAAATATTTTGATGGTAAGTATGATAGTAAAACGGCTATTAAAAAATAGATTATATATCTTAGAACTCTCATTTCGTTATATCAATCCACTCGTTACCGGGATACCAATCCCTTTTTTCAAAATGTGTGTTCTGATGGCATTAACAACACCATCTACAACTCCAATCGCAACATTAAAAACTGAACTCTTCATCTGTATTATAACCCAGATCATTTAGTTCATCATCATTTTATAGAGCAATCTACTAATGAAACTAGTTAACCTGAAAGAATATCTACATTTTGGTCATACTGCGCTTTCGTTTAAATAGGGTATTTGACCCTACATCTTTTAAGCTTGGTTGATCGTGTTGTACTCTACGACTAAAGTTGTAGACTGTGTGTGTCTTATGTTTGAAGTGATCAACTGGCATTTCCATTATAGTTTTATTAGACATCTACAACACAACGAATCGGAGGTTCTAGAATGATTAAAGGTTTATATGAAGCACATCTACCTGTAAGTAACATCAAGCAATCAATTGAATTTTATGTAGGTCTAGGACTTGAACTGGATCATACTCTTGAAGATAAACTAGCTTTTTTATGGATTGTAAAGAATGAAAGTTGGTTAGGTTTATGGCATACAAAAGAAGTCCATTATGAGTATCACCCTTCTATCCGACACATAGCTTTCCAAGTATCGTTAGAAGACCTAATGCAGTCAGTTAATTGGCTACATACTCGAGGTTACAAACCAAGAGAAGCCTTTGGATTTGAACCAATCGAGCCATTTGTCATGCCCCAAAAAGGATATGCACATGCAAAAATTCATTTTAATGACCCTGACGGTAACAGTTTAGAATTGATTTGTAAACTTGATAACAAAAGAGAACTGACTGAACGAATGTATTTAAGCGAGTGGCTTCAACTAAACCGCTAGCGAAGATACGTTTCAAACATACGAATGCGGACCAACAGGTTGTGTCTGACTACAACGTGTGAATTGAATAAGATTTATAAGGACTACTAAAAAGAGCAGTTGCCTAGGCGACTGCTCTTTTTACACGCTATGGGCGTTTCGTATAGTTTTGAATGACATCTACAATAGGATCATTGCGTGTGAAACTAGTTTCCGTTGCTGATGTTGCCCATTTTCTTCTAATATCTGCTTCACTGTCGGAGTAAATATCAACTTCCAACGGATTGCCTGTGTACATGCCCCAGCTACTTCCTTGACCGGTTACCTTATATGTCCAAGTGGTATAACTCCATCGTTGGTCATCATATACCCGTAACGCGTAATCCCAACTCTGTAGATTGCTAAACAATGTAAATTCTCCAACCAAAAGAGGGACAGGGTAATTGGTCCATTCATTAACCATCGTCACTTTTGAATCCACAAACTGTTTCTGATAGTCAAGGTTGTTAATGTCGTCCCATCCATAAAAGTGATACGAATAGACAACATTTTGCCAACCGTACAAGTCAGGGTGCGGAAGGTCCATCGGGTCCCAAATCGCTTCTATAATAATGATGTGATCTGGATCTTTTCTGCGAACTGCTCGATAAAGGCGATCATAAAAGTCAAACTGTTCCTTTCCACTTGCACCGCCAGGCTCGTTCAGTAAATCGTATCCAGCAATCCATGGATTGTCTTTATATCGTTCTGCAATACGCTCCCATAAAAAGACAGTCCGATCCATATTCTCAGCGTTCCCATATAAATTCCCTACGTCAGGGAACCGTGTGTCGCCGGAATGATCCTTTCCATTTTGGGAGCCAGGCGCGCCATGCATATCCAAAATAATATACAGTGCTCGTTTTTCCGCTTCATTTATAAACCAATCCATTCGTTCAAAAGCAGTTGCTTTTAGGCTACCGTCATCGTTTAACATTTCAAAATAAGTGAAGGGAAGCCGGATGACATTCATCCCCTCCGCTTTAATGCGATCAAAATCACTTTCTTGCCAGTACGTATCTTGAAAAAGGTTTAAGAGCTCCCAAGCTGTTTCTTCACCAAAGCGTGAAGTGAGGGTATCCATTGCGGTTTTTTGATCAGGTGCGTTTGTTGGTGACATCCAATTCTCCATAACCAGCCAACCACCAGCATTTGTTCCACGTAAAATGACTTCCACACCAGTACCAAACTCATTCCGCATTTTCTTCCCATCGGTTTTTAAAAACGGTGTATCCCCTGTTTGGATGGTAGTGCGTATAACCTTTTTTAGCTCTACCCCCGTATGCTCATTTTCAGCTTGCATGTCAGTCATTCAAATCCTCTCCTTTTTAAAGTAATACGGTTTATAGAGAAGATATATGAAAAAAAACAACAGTTTTTAAAATTTTTGAATGGAAATGCTAGCAGTGAAAATTGAATTACATTCTTCTTTTAGTACATAATAACGACAATGCTGTTTAAGGAGCTGAATGAATGAAAGTACCTATACTCATACTATTCGTTGCAACAATCCTTTCGACACCAATACAGGCTCATGGTGAATCAAATTCCCAAAGTCAACAAGATCAGATTATTGAATCGATACTGTTCGTCTCTATTTCCAACGAACTCAAAATGAAATTTGATAATCCAATGAGTTTCAGTTGCGTACATGGTCATTCTTTTAAGAAAACTTTAGAAGGACACCAATTCAAAGTTGATTTAGTTGCTTCTGACAATCACCATTCCTATGAAGTGAGAATGACATTCAGTGATGAGGAATTATATGGAGATTGGGACATTATAAAGTTTAAACAGAAAAAACGTAGTGATGATACGCATACATGCCACAGCTCTTAAACAATTTCAATATATAAAAATTCAGCACAAACCCAAATTTCCCCACCATATGCTTTTAAAAAAGGTTTACACGTATTTAGCTCTAATTACTTTCATATGGTGTAATTCGTGCCCGGCAATGCCATATGCAATGGCGCCTACCGATACCGAACTGTTCATTACAGTCCCACACCGAACCCACGCCTCATCATCAATGGTTGAGATTAGGCTTAACGTGTTGCCGCGTACCGCGTCTAAACCAACGAGTAACTGCTCCCACGATTGTTTGTTAAAGTGTGCTGCAGAAACATATTGATTCTGGTCCATTGCTGGGAGTGGTTCACTTTCATTTCGCGCAATGGCAAGCATGCGATACGCCATCACACGTTCCGAATCGGTCATATGCCCAATTACTTCTTTTAAAGTCCATTTTCCTGGAGCATATGCTTTTTTTGCTAACTCCTCTGACACGCTGCTTAGGAAGGGAATGTTCTCATTTCGTTGATTAGTAAGTATGTCTTTAATATCGCCATCAGGAACAAGGCTCACATACCGATCATGCTCTGGATTTTCAATAGACAAAGGGCGTGGACGCATAAACATCCTCCTTATTGGAATCATCATTTTGCTTTACCAAGTGTAAGACTGTCGTCGTTCACTTTTAGCTTCCTATCAATTATTTCAAACTCCCAAAAAATTCGCAATCCCATTCGTCTCTTTAGGTTGAGAATATATTCGTTTTGCTAGTAAATACCCATTAAGATATCAATTGCACGAATGCTTACGAGCCCATTATAATGAAACCCCCTCTTTCCCTTCGTCGTAGATTGACTAACTAGAACGATTCAAGGAGGGGCTTATCATTTTCGATTTCGGTACGGTATTGCAAGTGATCGCTTTTGTAGGTCTTGGTTTTGCCTTCTACTTACTTTTTCTTAGCGCCAAAGCTTTACGAAAATACTTAAAACATTAGCATCCTTAGCATCGCTATGAGGAGTGTCTCTTCCTCGTAGCTTTTTATTACTTAAAAAGCCCGAACGAAGTCACCTTCAATCGGGCTTTACCTTTTCACTTTACCTTTACCTCGTTCTAACATTTACTTGTTTAGTAGTATTGCCAATTCGAGCACCTGCAGCCCAAGTTCCCCGTGCATTAGAAGGTAGGGTAAAAGTGGTAGTTCCATTGCCAGCAGAATTTAATCTAATTGTTGTAGAAGCATGGACTGATTGACCATAAGGAGCAACAAAAACAGTTGCGGTAGCATTTGGAGTTCCATTTAGTACAGTTATTGCAATTCGATTTGTACTAGGTAAATAGCTTGCTGCAACATTGTGAGAATAAATGCTCACCTCTTCGTCATTGACTTCTTCAACTGTTTCACTAAAAGAGAATCCAGAGAATATGAAGAAAGCAATCATGACCAGACCCATCGTATGTAATCTATTTTTCATTGTTATTCACCTCCAATCTACATTAATTGTACATTAATCTAAAAATTCATTCAATAAAAACAATTTTTCTTATAAAATATTTTCAATAAGAATTCTATTTAACAGTAGCTGTCTATTTAATTCGACATTAATTTCATCTTTAGTCAGGGTGAAATTGTGACATTTTCTAATAAACTACCGAAACCCCCGTTATATCTTACTACCTTAAAAGCACAAAAACGACCAGACAAAAGTCTGGCCGTTACAGATACCTTTATTAAAATGTTTCCCTATCTTTTTTTGAAAGGTATGTGTCCACGTGTGTATAACGCTCTGCGTACTTACACGAAAAATCCCTAAAGGTTTTCGTTTACGTTGCCAGACCAACGTTATCGTAATCTTCTTCTTCCAAGTCACCGACAATTTCACTTAGAATGTCTTCCATCGTCACAAGACCGCTTATGTCACCTTGATCATTTGTCACCATCACCATATGGGTGCGTGTGGCTTTCATCTTTAAGAAGACGTCTTGTATGATCAAAGATTCTTTTACACGTGGGATGTGGTGCAAGTACGAATCGATCCCGTTGGCACGACCTGCTGCGATACTTGTGAGCATTTCTTTCGTGTTTACAAAACCAACGATCCTTGTTCCTTCTCGGTTTATAACGGGATAACGGGTGTATCCTTGTTGCTCAATGGTTGTTAAAATGTCATCGATCTCCATGTTTTCCTGTAACGTCACGACTTGCTCTTTCGGAATCATGATCTCGCTTAATGTTCGTCCATCAAATGAGAAGATGTTTTCCAAGTAAGCTAGCTCAGTTTGGTTGATTTGTCCGCTATTGTAACTGTCTGAGACGATAAGCTTCAACTCTTCTTCTGAGTAGACGGTCTCATGCCCTGCTGGTTTAACGCCAAACCACCCTAGTAACTTGCGGGCTGATCCGTTTAAAATGCGAATGAAGGGTCCCATGATGACCCCAAACCAGTAAAGGGGAGGTGCTAATAGAAGCGTCATCTTCTCAGGAAACTGAATCGCAAGTGTTTTTGGCGCTAATTCTCCAATTACCACGTGGAGAAAAGTGACGATAGCAAGGGCAATGGCGTAAGACATGGCGGTTGCCAATGCGTCTGGGACGCTGTAGTAGTCAAACACAGGTCGCAGGATATTTTGAACAGTTGGTTCACCTAATGCACCTAGCACAAGCGCTGTAATGGTAATCCCTAGCTGGCAGGCAGATAGGTAGTAATCAAGCTCATGTGCCACTTTCTTAGCAAGAACCGCTTTTTTGTTCCCTTCTGAAACGAGCTGATCAAGCCTTGACATCCGAACCTTTAAAATCGCAAATTCTCCACCGACAAACAGTCCGGTCAAAAGAATAAAGAGTGCGACAAGGGTTAGATTTACACTAATAATTGGGTCCAATTCATCCTTCTCATGTTGAGAAGGGTTCACCTCCGTATCATTTAAGTTGCTTGAGTAAGCTTAACTGGTTGGGGTTGCGTCCACTTTACTTTCTTAACATGGTGTTCGTCTGCTGCTACAACCGACCAAACATGGCCTTCTACTTCCATTTGAATGCCTTCAATCGGTCCATCCATGACGTGACTGTTTTGTAAGAGCCAGCCACCGATGGTATCCACGTGTTCGCGATCATGAAACACCAATCCAAATTGCTCCTCTAAATCATTTAACAGCACACGACCGTTAATCAAGTAATCGTTCGGTCCGACTTGTTCAATATCGCTTTCTTCATCCCGATCGAATTCGTCACGTATTTCCCCGACCAATTCTTCAATGACTTCTTCCATTGTGACAAGACCTGCCGTACCACCGAATTCATCAATAATGACAGCCATATGCACTTTTTCTTTTTGCATTTTGTGCATCACATCTTGAATGCTCGTTGCTTCAAAAATAAATGGAAGCTCGCGCATATAGGACTTAATGGATACATCTTTACCAGCAACAATCGCTTGAAGCATTTTCTTCGCGTTGACGACGCCAATAATATTGTCTTTGTCGCCATCTTCTATAACTGGGTATCGCGTATAGTTGTAGCGATCCATTAACGCCACGAGTTCCTCTATCGCCATGCCTTCATGGATGGTAATCATTTCTGTACGTGGCACCATAATGTCTTTTGCCACATGTTCGTCAAATGAAAAGACGTTCTCCATATATTGAAGTTCTTCTTTATCAATCGCGCCGCCTGCATAGCTTTGCGCCATAATAATTTTCAGTTCTTCTTCTGTGTACGCTTGATCATGACCAAGCGGCTTGACGCCAAACACTCTTAACAATGAACGAGAGGCACCATTTAACGTCAGAATAAATGGGTACATCAGTTTACCGAACCAAAACAATGGCCCTGATAAAAGCAAAGTCATTTTTTCCGAGAATTGAATTGCCAATGTCTTAGGCGCCATTTCCCCGATGACAACGTGTAAATAGGTCACAAGCAAAAACGCAACTGCATAAGAAATAGCAGATGATAAGGAATCTGACACATTAAAGAAGTCAAACAAAGGATACATCAAACTACTTACAGCAGGCTTACCAAGTGCACCTAAGCCTAAAGCTGTTACGGTAATCCCAAGCTGACAGGCCGATAAATAGTAATCGAGATTCTGCGTTATGGTTTTGGCAACAGTCGCCTGTTTATTTCCTTCCGCAATCAGTTGATCAATTCGTGAGCTTCGGATCTTGACGACCGCAAATTCAGAAGCTACAAAGAAAGCGGTTAATGCTAAAAATAGTACAATGAGCAAGAGATTAATAAATGTGCTTACTTCCAATGATTTCCCTTAAAGAAGGGATTCACCTCCAAGAATTGTTGTTTGTTTCAGTCACTCTCAGAAACGGATTCACTTTTCTCTTTAGCTCCTCAATCTTTTATGAATGACAAAGAGGGCAGCTTAGAAAAGCAACCGTTTCTTGCGCTAGTTCCGTTTGATTTCTGTTAAAAAGCGTCGCCTTCCCAATGGGTGTCCCTCCCTATCGTATACGTATTGTTGACTAAACACCTTTACGTTCGGGCTTCCTCACGCATTTGGTGTAAGAGGATTATAGCAAATTCTCTTAACCGGAAGCGGTTTGCGTCACATCTTACAAAATACATTTACACAAACTTTACAAAAGCCTGTCCCACACTAGTGAGACAGGCTGTTTTTTTAGATCAATTGAACGTAGGACGGATTCGCCGTAATATAGAGCCCGCTTTTTAATCGATACATGCGTGAGCCATTTACTGTTAATTGCTCGGCAATGGTGAACACTTCATTTCTTGAAACCGTCGTATAGCGTGCATTCCAATCCGGTCGATTGTAAACCCATAAGCTGTCGACAATAACGCGAAGTAGACGACCCTCCATCGGTGGTGCCGGTTCAGGGCTTGTACCTGCTCGAACATCCGCAATAAATTGATTCCAAGAAGGTAATAAATTTGCTGGACAGTTTTTGCCTGTCCAATGTTGGTGCGTAACAACTGAATTGATGCCAATTGATAGTTCATTCATTAATCGTCGCACTAAGGAAATGGCGTTTGCTCGTGCCTGCGGAAAGTTGCCATCTCGGTTTACACAAATTTCAATCCCTATTGATTGGCGATTCCCGTTTGCACCAGCGTGCCAACCGATTTCGTTAAAAGGCAAGTGTTGAATCGCTTGAGTATCATCCACCGTCACATGCCATGAGACTTGTCTTGCCTGAGCATCTGCCCCCTTTACGTAACGTGCATGCATTTCGGCATTTGCCCCATTAGACGTATTAGCGGTCTCATGAACCGTAATATGCGTTGGGCGTAAAGCAGTCTGCGGACGATTTGAATTTGATTGTGGGATAAAATCTTGTTTTAGTTCCATTATCGTTTTCCTCCATTCTGTTGATGTGTGCTTCTCTCTAGTTCACGAATCGCATCTGTTAAATGTTCAATTCGTTTTTCAAAACGAATCAATAAATAAACAGCCACGAGCGTGGGAAAACCAAAGTTCCCTAATAAAATTGCCCAATCAGGTAGATTTTCCATATGATGTTCCCCCCTCTACTAGAAAAAGAGAAAGCTTCGCAAAAAAATCAATCATGGGATGGAGAAAAGTATAAAATGGTGATTGGGAGGGTAAGTCGAGGTGGTGTTTGATACGATCAAGCGGCGCCAGCAGGACTTTATAAAGGATTAAAAGCGACCAACGTTATGGAAAAGCCTTGTTTCTAAACCGTTTAGGTGCTTTTTTTATTTTCCCAACCTAAACACACAATTAGTTCACATTATTTCGTTATCCTTGTTGTATAGTTAGTTCAACAAACATTATATTATTATAATCGAAATGAGGAATGACCATTGAAAACAGATCCACCTCGATCGTTAAAGCGTTATGGTACGGTTTGGCGATGGCATTTTTACGCTGGTCTTATCATTGCACCCATTTTACTTCTTCTAGCGATTACAGGAGGCATCTACTTGTTTAAAGGGACGATTGAAGCTTCCATCTACAGCGAGTATTACGATGTGCGTCCTAACCAAGATGGTGTGACGTATCCGCCTAGTGAGTTGATCGCAAATGCGCTCACTGCTCACGAGAATATTGCAACGGTTACCTCTTATTCCCCTAGTGAAGAAGCCACTCGATCTGTTGCTATTGGCGCTTCATTTGACGACGGGGCATCCGGCACCGTCTTCATGAATCCATACACTGGGGAATCGTTAGGGGTGCTCATGGATCAAAATCGAGTGATGGAACGGTTAATAGAATTACATAGCGAGCTGATGCTCGGAACGTTTGGGGATCGAGTTGTTGAGCTCACAGCTTCGTGGACCATTATTTTGATCGCTAGTGGCCTTTATTTGTGGTGGCCAAGGCGCTCCAAACCCAACCTCTATGGGGTCTGGCTACCGCGGGTGCGAAAAGGTAAGCGTGTTCTTGTTCGCGATTTACACGCAGTGCCTGCTGCGTGGCTATCCATTGGCCTCTTGTTTTTCGTTTTAACAGGAATGTTGTGGACTGGTTTTTGGGGAAACGGGGTGCAGCATATAGCCACAAGTACAGGACATGGCTATCCCCCGTCTATTTGGGTAGGTGATGCTCCGCAATCCTTAACAGAGGATGTGGCAGAATCAGCCTGGGCTGCACAGAAATTACCTGTACCGCTTTCTGGAAATGAGCAAGGGTATGAACAGGTTTCGATTGATGACGTGGTCACAACAGGACTGCACCGGGAATTACACCCGAGCTACACCGTTTACTTTCCAAGAAGTGAAACAGGCTCCTTCACGCTTTCTGCCTTTCCTGACCAAGCAAGAGACGAAGCGACGATGTATGTGGATCAATATACAGGAGCTGTTCTCGCCGATTATCGGTATGACGACTATGGTCTAGTTGGAAAATGGATGGCAACGGGGATTACGATTCATAAAGGGCTTGAATTCGGACTTCTTAATCAGTTGTTCGGCTTACTCATTTGTATCGGCTTAGTTGGCATCATTGTATCAGGGTTTTTCTTATGGAGACGTCGGAAGCCTCAACATCATATGGGTGCTCCGAAAGCAAACTCCATTCGTCATAACCGGGCTTTGCTCGTCATTTTACTCTTATTTGCTGTTGTGTTTCCACTTGTTGCCCTTTCTCTTCTCGTTGTGTTCTTATTGGACGTTTTCCTTATTCAAAAAAACAAGCGTCTCAAAGCGTTTTTCCACGCATAGGAGGTTGATAACATGCGACTACTTTTCACCATCATAAGCATGACTGTTTTCCTGTCTGCTTGTTCCTTTACCAGTAATAACCCTGAAGCGTACACAGCGTTTCAACCGCTTCAAGTACGTGTCGAATTACCAGATTCTATCTCAGAAGGAGGGAAACAAACGATTTATGCCTCCGTTTCTCAAGGAGAGGAAGAGATCACAGATGCCGAACTTGTTCGATTTGAAGTTTGGTCCAATAATCATGAACAACATGAGTATGTAACGGCTACTGCTGAAGGAAACGGAATTTATGCAGTGGAAGTCGATTTTACCCAGGAAGGACTCTATTTCGCCAAAGCCTTCACGCAGGTTGGTGACTTATATGCGATGCCGACAAAGCGTTTTGCTGTCGGCAAGATCACACCTGAAGAAGCGGAGTATTTACTAAACGGCTCTTCACAACCATTTTCAAACGATCATGCGCACCATTAGAACATGCACACTCTTTTGTAAGAAGCATAGACGATGCAACAAAAAGACGAATGATCCCGTTGGCGGACATTCGTCTTTCGTTCATGGTACGGTTTCCTTTTCATCGCTAGTTGTACTGCCCTTCATTAGGCGCCGTGGTTGTTCGATACCATTTGCCTATTTACTAAATGATGATATAACGTATTTTTCTTGTATAAATCCTCATGGATTCCTTGATCTGTTACTTCTCCATTTTCCATCACTACAATGTTGTTTGCGTTTTGAACAGTTGAGATCCGGTGCGCAATGATTAACGTTGTTCGATTTCTCATTAACTCGTTTAACGCGTCTTGAACTAGCGCTTCCGATTGTCCATCTAAGTGCGCTGTTGCTTCATCGAGCAATAGGATATCCGCGTCTCTTAAGATGGCTCTTGCAATGGCGATCCTTTGTCTCTGTCCACCGGATAAGCGAATGCCTCGTTCGCCTACTTCCGTGTCCAATCCTTTTGGTAGCGCCATGATATCACTCATTAAGTTCGCTTTGTTTATGGCTTCGTAAATGGCATGGTCGCTTTTTGGTTGCTTTAACCCATAGGTTATATTCTTTCTTATACTCCCGCTCATAATCGGTGACTCTTGACTAACGTAAGCTATTTTCCTTCTCCACTCTTCTAATGTATAGGAATAGATGGAATCACTATTATAGAAAATGTCACCCTCATCAATTAAATAGAAGCGTTCTAGCAGAGAAAACACTGTGGTCTTACCAGTCCCACTAGGTCCTACTATAGCCGTTACATGATCTTCTTCTGCTGTAAAGCTAATTTTTCTTAAAATCTTTCTCTCTTGGTCGTACGAAAACCCTACATTTGAAAAGCGAATGCCTTTAAAAGCATGTTGGTTCTTTCTAACAGACTCTTTCACTGAAGCAACGGTGCCTTCATGTTTTTCTTTCAATAGTAAATAAACCCGCTCAGTCGCACCCATCGCTTTCTGTGCTTGCGTAAAAAATTGTGCCATCATTGAAAGAGGGTTGATAATTTGGAAGATGTAAAAGACGACCGCGACCAACGCACCTGCTGACAGACTCCCTGTGGCTACTTGATAGCCTCCATATCCAATAATCATAACGAGTACAAGTAGAATCGTTGTTGTCATTAATGGAGCAACAACAGCTAGTATTTTTCCAGTAGATAATCCGTGACGATAAAGGTTGGTAGCGCGCTTAGCACCTTCAGCTGCCTCTTGCTTTTCAGCAACAGAAAATTTCACTAATCGAACGTCTCCTAGTACTCTACTTAAGTCGCCTTGAAAAGAAGCCGTCTCCTGTTGTAGGTTTCTTGAAACGTTGTACATTCGTTTTCCAAGAGGCTTTATCACAAAGAACGCTAATGGAAAAATGACTAAAAAAAGCAGTGCCATAGACCAGTTTAGAACAAAGAGGATGATAAAAGAGCCGACTATCGAAACCAGTCCTGTAAAGAAAGGAACTAAATGATCAATAAAAAAGTTCTTCATCACATTCGTATCGTTCGTAATGCGGCTCATAATTTCGCCGGAATTGTTTTTGTCGTAAAACGTAAGCGGCAATCGTACAACTCGATTCCACAAATCGTCTCGAAGACGTAAAATCACTTTTTCTCCGATATAAATCATTAAGTACAAGGATAGACCAGATAAAACAACTTGAGTAACGAATAAAAGTACTAACCCCGCAAGTAGGAGCCCATTAAACGATTCTTCGATAAGTAAGTTCACAAGATCCATAGCAATTAAGGGAATGACTAACGACAGCCCTGTTTGTACCAAGGAAAGTGTAAAAGCAATTGTTAGGAGCATTCGAGACGGCCTATAGGTAGTAAAAATTCCAACAAACTGTTTATACGATAACGTTTCCATAGTGAATGTCTCTTTTCATAGTTAGAGTTTCAGTCGTGGGACCACTTCAAGTTGAAAAAAGAAAGAAAAACAAAACCTCTGTAATTCCTTATAAAGGAAACCTTCATTAACTCCACGTATGTCTCTATTTATTTCCGTAAAACAGCCGCTATAAATTCACCATCTGCTTTGTACGTTTCACCGTTCACGTCTGCATACACTTGTTCAAGTGTGAATCCAGCTTCTTCAATCTCTTGTCTTAAGTCTTCAACACTAAAGTATTGATTCCAATAATGATAGTTAACGATTTCCCCGTCTTCAAACACTAATACGGTTTTTTGAAGTGAGACATTATTAGGATATTTCTCAGTAGATATTAACCCTAAATGCTTTTTTCTTGATAGCATACTATTTTTACTTGAGAGACTCCATTCTCTCGATTCTTCGAAATCTGCAAAACTTTTATCTGACAATACGTCTAGCAGCACGAATCCTCCAGGTTTAAGAGCTCTATACATGTTCGATAGTACCTTTTTTCTTTCATCAGGCTTCAAAATACCGAAGATTTGATAAATCAATAGGGTTGAATCAAATTCTTCTTCATAGTTAATCGTTAAGAAATCTCCACAGTGATAGTCAATGGGGAGATTCTTTTTCTCCGCTTCTTTTTTCGCATACTCAATTGAATTCTCAGCAAAATCTATGCCCGTCACCTTATATCCTCTCTCAGCTAACTTTTCTGCGTACAGTCCCGGTCCACAGCCAAGATCGAGAATGGATTGGTGGTTCGTTAACGGAGCTAACTCACATATAAGGTCAATGGACTGCTGAATAAAATGAGCATCTTTACTTGCACCGTCCATTGTTTCATCCAGATGTGACTGTAAGACAAAATCAGCACGATCCGGATCAAGCCAAATATCTTGCGACCCTTCTTCAAACACTTCAGGACTCTTTACAACTTCTAATAACTTGTCCATTTCTACCACCCTCATTTGAGTTTTTATTGCAAACCGACTATACTATATGCAAGTTGTTAGCCAAACGGACTAACAACTTGCATCATAATTAACAATCGTTGCTTGCTGTTGACCAGCCTACTGCGGTTGTTGTTATGGTCACTGTAGCTGGCGATTTTTCAACGCTCCATTGCCCGTGGTCGTTTGAATGAGTTGCCAGCTTTTGTAATTCTAATACTTGATTCATGTTGGTACCTCCTATTATAAATATCCTATTATTAGCAATCGTTACTTGCTGTTGACCAACCTACTGCCGTTGTCGTAATGGTCACGGTTGCTGGCGATTTTTCAACACTCCATTGCCCTTGACCGTCTGAATCATGCGCTAATTTTTGTAATTCCAAGACTTGATTCATATTCGTCACCTCCTTTAGAGATTCCCACTTACTTTTAACAGCCGTTGCTTGCTGTTGACCAACCTACTGCCGTTGTCGTAGTTGTAATGGTTGCTGGTGATTTTTCAACACTCCATTGTCCTTGACCGTCTACTTCATGTGCTAATTTCTGTAATTCTAATACTTGATTCATGTTTCTCACCTCCTTCGTAAATGTACCTTTAGCAACTATTACTTGCTGTTGACCAACCTATGACCGTTCTTGTTGTTGTAATGGTTGCTGGTGATTTTTCAACACTCCATTGTGCTTGACCATCTGAATCATGTCCTAATTTTTGTAATTCTAATACTTGATTCATATTGGTACCTCCTCTTATCCATAACCTATCATTAACAATCGTTGCTTGCCGTTGACCAGCCTACTGCCGTTGTTGTGATGGTCACGGTTGCTGGTGATTTTTCAACACTCCACTGTCCTTGACCATCTGCATCATGTGCTAGTTTTTGTAATTCTAATACTTGGTTCATGTTTCTCACCTCCTTTACAGAATAATCGGCTTGTCCATACAGCCATTAACCTTAATGAACTTCTTTAAGTCTTGACCCTCTCGTGCTTGCTACAAAGTTTTCAACGTTTATGAGAGGCAGCCAATACAATGGGTTTTCTTTCATAATCGATTGAAAGGCTAGAATGATCCCTGAACTACCTGAGAAGACATCATCCGATAATCGATAGGAAAAGTTACCTGGATAAATATAGGTATCTTCTTTTTCAATTAAAAACAAATGAGCCAACTCAATGACATCTTTCGTATAGTCCAATTGAGCTTGTCTGTCTTCTACTAAGGATGGTAACAATAGAAATCCACCTGCACCATCGAAGAGCCCGCCACTAATGGTACATCTGATCTTTGAGAGATTCAAAATGGAGTCAAACTCTTCTTTAAACAGCTGTTGATCGCTAACGTGATTTAAAAACCAAATAGCAATGCCAATCCCGATTGAACCTCCCGACAAGTAAGGCAATAATCGATTGTTCTCATCTAGTGTTTGCAGGATTCCCGATTCTTCGTCTTTTTGAGTTTTCGCTAGATCTTCTTTTATTAACTCAATTGCTTCACACAAATAATCTTCATTGGACGTAACGGAATAGAGCGCAGCGTAGAACAAGGAAATGCCAGATACGCCGTCGATTAACCCTATTGGCACCGCAGACCAGTCGTTTGTTTTCAATGATTTTTGCGTTTTTCTTGCAAAGGCGATCTTCTCCGCTACATTTTCAGTATAATCCAAATATTCGGTTTTATTTGTTTCTAGATACAGACTTATATAAAACAAGCCGACACCAGAAAGGCCAGAGCGTAATGTCAGGTCATTTCTTTCGTCTGTTTGATTTATTTTACGTATTACTTGCTGAACCGTTTCCGTATGTCCTCTTTCATAAAGCAACGTACTTATACCAGCTAGTCCTGAAAATAAACCGACGTTTTGAACATCTGGAAGTTGATCCAATAAATAAGTGTTCATCCACTTATCTATCTTTTCTACACAATGGCCTTCACGATTAAGGGTTAGCGCTGCTCCACTCCCACCATTTAGTATGTTAAATTTCGCATCCTTTAACTCGTACTGACGAATATCTCCATTGATGAACCTTTCATCATCCGTTACATGTTGACCTAATCCTTTTACTAGTTTTTTCACAATTAGTTGCAGATCCTCTGTCTGCTCGTCCACTTCTAAATGCCACTTAAACTGGATATCGTTCTGATAGTAGCGAATTTGATTGTTTGCTTTTTCAAATAGATCAATAAATTGCTTATAAACGTGACTTGGATACTGATTCTTAATCCAATTCAACTGAATAGGGGCAAGATACTTTTCTAATGTATCCGATGTTAGGATCGGCAGAGAAATATACCGTAATAATTTTAGATAACCAAACCAATCTCTTGCTCCTGCAACTTTTATTTCTTGTGAAACAAAACCAGTCGTCGCCATCCCTGGCTTTTCCGTGGAGTAGACGGAAACCGCCGTTTCAAAATCGATCAATTTCACCTCTCCACTTGAAGTCAGAATCACATTTGCTGGTTGAATATCGCCCATTGCTATGCCTTTTTGGTGCATATCATCAATAATGTGATAAAGGTTCGTCATGATTGATACAATCTCTTCACCATACACGTTCAAATCTACACTACCTGCAAAAGGATAGTTTCGTACGAGCCACGACCTTAAATCAGAGCCCTCAATGTATTCTTCCACAATAAAATAGTGTTCCCATGCTTGGAAGTGATCTAGGACGTTCACGACTCCAGGCACCTGATTTAATGTCGTTAGTGCATCTAGTTCGATCTTCTGCCTTTCTAACGCATCTCTGCCTATTCCATCTAAACCAGCTACCGGTCTCGCTTCTTTGATAATCACTTTTTCGTCAGTTGCCTTTTTTGTAGCTAAATACACTCCCCCAGCGTTACTGTAGCTTAAAGATGTTTCAATGTTATAATCGTTAAGTTTAGTCGTCTCTTCGTTTAAAAGTAGATCATCTTTTACGTTTAATGAATCTAAGTAAGCATCATACGGTTCCATAAATGGTGGTACTTGATAGAATGGGTTGCGTTGATCCGGGATTAATTGCCCGGTATCATCATAAATACAATGCTCCCCATCTTCATTTAATATCGTTTTAAATCCTCCATATCGATAAAAAACATTACTATCCTTCCAACGCTTATCATTCAATATATATGGACCTTTCTCATAATCCTTTGTCGCGTCAGCAAATACATCTAACAACTCTACAAATTGCTCCTCATTGAGTGGATAAACTGTTATAAATTTCCCTGATGAGGCACGGTTCGCATTTTTTGAATTCATTTTCATAAAGCTCTGTCGATCTTTTAAGTGCTTAAAGACAAGGTTGCGTTCCATACAAACCCTTGCTATTTTATTAAGTACTTTCTGCGCATCATTTTTAGAAGAAGTAATGTGGATTTTCCATCCTTGTATTGGTAAATGAACGCCTTCTACCTGATAATGTGTCCAAACGGATTCCTCATCGCTATGAACAGAGTACATGCTCTTAATGTCTCCCTCAACTTTTAAATCTCCTCCTTCCCCTTTACGTATTTTTCCATAATGTTCCGAATCTACTTTTAAATACTGGTGATAGAGAAAATTACCCTCCAACTTTTTCATCCTCCCTTTTCTCTACAATAGCAAAACGCTACATTCCACGCCTAATGGCTCTAAAAATAATCATGAATAGACATGCCACAACCATAAAAACCAAAATCATGTTAAATACCCAGGTTTCATAGAGAGCAAAATTGTTCGTAAAGAAATCTTGTAGCGAAAAACCAAAGATGCTCCAATTTCCTTGGCCATCCGTATTAAATGACCGATTGAGGTTCAGTGTTTCGGTAAGAATAAATAGAATATTAACGCCTACTAACGTCAAACCATATTCAAACACATCTCTTATAAACGTATCTTTCTTCAAAATAGTCCTCCCGTTTAAACGTGATCGATTAAAATTCTTTTCGCTTGTAAACACTTAAAGCAATAAGGAAAGAAAGGATATAAATGGTGAAACCGATTAGCACAAAAGTCAGTGAATAAACAATCATTGATGACGTCTCTGCCTCATTCAAAGCAAATCGTTCAAATACAAGATTGGAAACCACTCGTTCCATCAAAAAGCTAACCAAGATAGCTGCCCCTGCCGCCACAATTAAGACACCATCTGATTTCTCCGGCCCTAATAAATAAAGCAGAGGAAAAATAAGTGCACCGATTAACAACACAAGCATAATAGAAGGTGCTATTTGCACGAGTAGTTGAACGTAAGACTCTTCAACTGCGAAAAAATACACTAAAAAGGTTACTGTTGTTATGACAATTCCAATTGCCAGTACGGCTAAGTAAAAAAGATAATGCCCAAACACGATATGAGCTCGATTGATTGGCATGGTTAACACAAATTTATCGTAGCCAGACTTTGACTCATGCTTAATTACTTCCATTGCAGGGATGGAGACTAATAATAGCGTAAGCAACACAATAAAAGGGTGCATGGATTCTTGACCAAATCCTAAAACCAATGCGGCCACAAAAATGGATATGCCGATATACATAAATAAACTTCGATAAACTAAGTAATAACTCGTCAGTAGTAAAGCATTCATTTCTTTTCACCTCTCGCTAAGAAAACGCTTAAATCTTCTAATGTCAGCTCATTAACAGCTATGTTTTCTGGTAGCTCTCTTTTATCAGAAACCAAAACGACAAGTGCATTGTTATCTTTATAGGATGTCACAACATGCTCTGGCTCTAATTTCGATAGTTCTTCTTCATTGATTTCAACAATTGCGTATTGATTTTGAATGACTTCTCTCTTTTCCGTTAAGATGATTTCTCCATCTTTGATAAAGACAAGGTGATCAGCAATCTTCTCAATGTCACTCATGATATGAGAGGATAAAAGGATTCCCCCTTTATTTACCTCAACAAAACGACTGAGTTCATCTAATAATTCTTTTCTTGAGGATGGGTCAAGTCCTCCCGTCGCCTCATCAAGTAAAAGCAATTTAGCGTTATGGGAAAGGGCTACAGCAACGGATAGCTTCATCGACATCCCTCGTGAAAATTCTTTTACCTTTTTATCTACCGGCAAATGGAACGTTTGTAATAGCCTGTCAAATGCCTCTTGATCCCAACTGCTGTACATTTTCACAAACACTTTATTTAACTGCTTAATCGTAAGTTCAGCAGGTAGATTAATGGCATCGAAGACAACGCCCACTTGTTCTCTTAAAGTTGATTGCTGGCCATATATTTCCTCTCCAAATAATCGAACTGTTCCTTCATCTTTCTTTATTAATCCTAAAATGGTTTTAAATGTAGTCGATTTTCCTGCTCCGTTATCGCCTACAAATCCAACAATGGAACCAGCCGGAACATTCAACGTAACATTTTTAAGGACGTTTTTTCGCTTAAACGATTTACTGATATTTTCCATCTCAAGAAGTACAGTCATTTTTTATCCTCCTAAAATATATAAAAAATAAATAATTTTTTATATATTGAAAATACATTTCATATAATCCGTTAACGTTCATTAAGTAAAAAACATTATAACGAGCATTGAACACACTTCAAAACGGAAAACATCGTGATTTATGTATTTATATACCACAGTGAATGGTTTCAAAACCATTAAATTTCAATTTTTTTATTTATTTTACTAAAAAAATGATTTTTCTGGTTTTTTAGTAAGGTCAAAATCGGAAAATCATGCTCAAAAGCCACGTGACGCCTCTCACTCTATTTTCATATACCACAGCGACAGGTTTCCAAACACGAAATTGTACCTATTCTTTAACTATACGGAAAGATAGCACGTCCCATGTGACGCTTCTCTTTCAACTCGTTTGTCTTTTTTTATGAAACAAGCAACACGTGGCGCATAGACTAGTATAGGTCGTTCGTCTTCAGGAAAGAATTGTCATCTAGAGGTGATTTAGTATGATAGAAGTTGCGGTATTGTTTGCGATGTTACTCGCGTTAGCATGTCTTGGCGCCCCATTAATGAAGACATGGAAATACCTTATGCGGCAAATGATCATTGGGTCCATTGTCCTTATGGCTTTTATAATCTTTCTTTTCGTCTATGAATTTATTGAGGGAAGCTTTACTCTATTTTAGTAGAACAAGTGACTACTATAATGACAAAAAGAAGGCGCATGTGCATACACATGCGCCCCTTCTCTGAATCAGAGCAAGCAGCCGATTAGCGATCAATCACGTTAAGGAAGATTCCCCGTGTTGATATGTAGGATAGGTCAACCCTATCCTTTTACACTAATCTGTCATTATATTTTCTGTTTCTTCATGAAGGATCGCTTCAAGATGCTTAATTTGGTCATCCAACATCTCAACAAAGCGAGCTTCATTACCGGTCACTTTCCTTCTCATTGCTTTCAGAAAGAATAACTCCCGGCGAAACAGTTCTCGCTCAAAGCGATTCATAATAGATATCCTCCTTAACCATGATTGATACCTATATGTACTAGTTACCCCTCTTCAAATGCGTAAAACGTACCCACGAAAACTTTTTTTATCCCTTAAGAGTTAGAGAACAAAGAAGGCTTAGTCCCTTTAATACGTACGGTACATTCCTTTTGATCGTGGAGCTGTATACTGAAACGCGAATTTCTTGTATAAATGCTCTGCTTCTCCATCTGCAATTAAGCTAACGTAAGAACCTGGTAGTGTGTTCTGGTCAAGGTAATTGGTAAGGTGCTCCATAATAACTCTCCCTAATCCATTTCCTTGATAGGTAGGCTTCACCGCAATATCAACAATTTGAAAAAAAGCGCCTCCATCTCCAATGATTCTGCCCATACCGATTAGCACTTCGTCATCGTACAACGTCACTGCATATAAGGAATTACGGAGACCGATTTCAGCTGCCTCTAGCGATTTCCCACTCATTCCCGCTTCCAATCGTAACTCATTATAGGCTTTTGGATGCGGGGATTCATGAATAACTGTATAGTCCAATTTCTTTCCCTCCACTTTGTTCGATTGCTAGCCCTCAAAGCTGCTTAACATACTTGTAAACATTCCTGCTTGCTTCTCTATTTCCCCATTATACACAAAAAAAGTATAGACAAGTGCCTATACTTTTTGTACTACCTTATTTTCCTTCAGCGAGCTGTATCGCCTGATTCAATACGTTTTCACCTTTCATCATCCCATAGTCCATTTGATTAATCAGATCGACTTTGACGTTGTATGGTTCCGCTTGTTTCGTAATTTGCGCTTGCATGTAACGTACTTGTGGACCGATTAACAGGACATCCACTTTTTCTAAATGGTCGTTTAATTGTGAAGCGGATACGGCATCGATGTCACACGTTACGCCTTTCATTTCAGCAGCTTCTCTCATTTTAGTTACGAGCATGCTAGTAGACATTCCAGCTGAACATACGAGTAGAATATTCATTTTTTACACTCCCTTTGGTAAGCGTTGATAGAGTTCAACCATTTCAACGGCCATTTCTTTTACTGTCATCGACGTCATTAAGTGATCTTGTGCATGAATTAATAAAATGGAAGGGGTAACCCCGTTCCCTTGCGCTTCTTGTTGCAACAGTTCCGTTTGTCCATGGTGAGCCGTCACAAATGCATCCTCTGCTTCTTTTAATTTACCTGCCGCTTGCTCAAATTCTCCAGCTTTTGCTGCTTGGATGGCTTCCATCGCAAAAGAGCGAGCATTTCCCGCATGCAGAATGAGTGTGAACGAAATTTCTTCAAGTGTTTTTGTCATGATGATACTCCTTCTTAGCCGTTTTCTTTTTCAATTCGTTCTTGCGCACGTTCAGATAAGCGAATAAATGGTATATAGATAAGTGTGGCAAGTGTTAAGTTAAAGAGCTGTAAAACCACACCTGACCAGTGCCCTGAAACAAGGAATCCGCTTATAATTGGCGGTGTTGTCCAAGGAATCGCAACTGCCGTTTTCGCGACAAACCCAAGGGAAATTGCAAAATAAGAAATGATTGTCAACAGAATTGGCGATAAAACAAATGGAATCAACAGTGACGGATTCAACACAATTGGCATCCCGAACATAATAGGTTCATTGATATTAAACGCAGCTCCTGGTGCACCTAACTTCCCGACCGTACGGTAATGAGACGTTTTTGCTACAATAAAGATTGCGGCAATGAGCGCCAATGTGGTTCCAGATCCACCCATAAACACGTAGGCATCAAAGAATGCTTTCGTTACAATGGCTAGTTCATCCCCAAAAATACTCGCTCCTGCTTGAACCAGCTCCGTATTTGTAATACTTGCTGATAAGTATACACCTTCCATAATCGGTGACATAATATTCGTTCCGTGTAAACCGAAGAACCATAAGAAATGATTAAGGAACACAACGATGAGTGCTGCTGGTAATGAATTTGATAATTTTAATAAGGGTGTTTGAATCCATTCAAAGATTAATTCGTGCACGCTTAACTGAACAACTAACGTCATAAATATTTGTAGCAAGCTAAGTCCTATGAGAATTATAAGAAATGGAATTAGTGAGCGAAAAGATTTCGTTACACCCTCAGGTACTCCCTGTGGCATTTTAATTGTAAATCTAGAATTTACGAGTACTCGGAATAATTCAGTTACAATGATTGCATTAAATAACGCAACGAATAAACCTTGTGATCCTGTCCATGCTAGTGAGAGTCCCCAATCCTCAGTGAACGGCGACAGCATAACGAATGTGGAAACCGATAAGATTGCTGCTGCTAACCCATCAACATGATAGGAACGAGCTAGGTGATAGGAAATGGCCATCGTAACAAGGAGAGCCAGAATTGCATAAGAGGCATCCCATATATTCCCACCAAACATAGTGAAGTTCTCACCGAAAATCCCCATCATAAACGCTTGGTATCGTTCGATTGTCGGTAGTGGAAAATTGTTAAGTAGGATGGCAAACGAGCCAATAATAATTAGAGGAATGACGCTCACGAACCCATCTCGAATGGCAACTAAATGCCTTTGTGCGCCAATTTTCCCCGCTACCGGCACAACATTTCTTTCTAACCATTGCATCATAAAAATTCCCCCTTTTTATACTTGCTGATAAAATTGTGGCAAATCTTCTTTATGTGCTTCCAATAACTCTTCCATTAAATCGTTTGCAAGCGTTTCTTCTCGAACAAGAGGATTGATGACTAACGCTTGATACAGGCGCTCACGATCGCCTTTTACAGCTGCTTCAATGACCAATTCCTCCATATTCTTCATCAATTGAATGATGCCTCGAATCGAGAGTGGAAGCGCTCCTATCGAAATTGGTCGTGGTCCCTCTGCCCCCATGACAGCGTTGGTTTCAATGACAGCATCGTTCGGTAAGTCTGATATGGTTCCATTATTTTGAACGTTAACGGTTTGAATATCGCCTTTATTTGTATAGATACTTGTCATAACGTTACAAGCAGCATCGCTATAGAAAGCCCCTCCTCTTTTCTCAAGTTCGGTAGGCTTTTCTGTTAACTCTTTATCGTCATATTTTTTAAAGAGCTCTTCTTCTACTTGCTGGACGACTTCAGCCCGTGTTCCATTCTCCCAATACTCTTTCAAACTTTTCTCTAGCATCTCTGCCCCTTTAAAGTAATAGCTATGGTAAGGATTCGGCAGCATCATAAAAGAAGATAAAAATGTAGACGACCATCCTTCTGATACGATATTTGCTGGTGAATATTGATTTGACGGATCTTTTAATCGCTCAATTACAATCGATGTATAGTCCACTCCTTTTACAAGCACGCGACGACCAAATACAAAATGATTTAAGCCAATAAATTCAATTTCAACGTCTTCCGTCTGGCAGCCTAGAATTTCTGCCACACCTGTTCGCATATTAAATGGAATGTTACACACACCGATGACGCGTTTATGAGAACCATATTTCAACAAAGCTTCTGTTACCATTCCAGCAGGATTCGTGAAGTTGATCAGCCATGCATTTGGACAAAGCTCAGCCATATCCTTTGAAACCTCTAACAAAATCGGTATCGTTCGCAAAGCTTTAAAGATTCCTCCTGCACCATTTGTTTCCTGCCCTAAAGCACCGTAAGAAAGTGGAATTCGTTCGTCTTTTTCTCTGGCTTTCAATCCCCCCACTCGAATTTGACTTGTCACGAAGTCAGCATGTTTTAATGCCTTTCGACGATCAAGGCTAGCTGTAATCGTAATGTCTTTTCCTGATTTTTTGACCATTCGCTTTGCTAAACGTGAAATGACGTCTAGCTTTTGTTTTCCTTTTTCAATATCCACTAGCGCTATTTCCGTCACAGGGAATTGATCGTGACGGTCAATCATGCCCTCTATAATTTCTGGCGTATAGCTAGATCCTCCACCTATGATGACAAGCTTCAACATCATATAGCCCCTCCTGTTACTACTCTATTTGTAGGTATAACTGTTTATTGAAATCGCTTTCTTAATACAACTACAATTTATCATAACAAATAAGAAATGTACAGCACTATTTGTAATAACAACTTTAAAAGTAATTCTCTATTTTGTCATTACCTTTGTATGAAAACTTCCCATCATTTATGATACAATAAAGGTATAGAATCTGGAGGGGTCATGCCAATGTCTGCGATGCACCAGCAAATCAAAGAAAACATTATTGAAAAGATAGAAGCAAACGAATACGCACCTCAATCACAACTTCCGACTGAAGCTGAGTTTTGTGACACATATGGTGTGAGTCGCACCACTGTCCGTACTGCTCTTCAACAGCTCAGCCAGGAAGGCTATGTGGTTCGAAGACAAGGACAAGGTACTTTTGTCGCGGAGCCGAAAATACGCACAAATTTATCCCAAACGGTTACCTCTTTTACGGAACAAGTCACTTCACAAGGAAAAAAACCTTTCATTAAGGTATTGTCATTACAAGTTATCCCGGCTGATGAAGAGTTGTCCCATTTATTACACACGGATGCCAATGCTGCCATTCAAAAAGTCATTCGCGTTCGTTACGTCGATGAAAAACCTTTACAGTATGAGATCGCTTATGTTCCTTGGACCATTGCTCCAGGTATTACAGAGGAACAATGCTCCGTTTCTTTGTATTCTACACTGAGAGATCACTACAGCGTCCGTATTGCACGAACAGAGGAACACCTTCAACTAACGACGATGGATCCTTCTATTGCCACACATCTTGCGTCTGAAGAACAGACACCGTGCTTTTACTTGGAAACGCTCGCTTACTTAGAAGATGGGACGATTGCGGAGCACTCGCAAACCTATTTCCATGGGGAACGAGCAAGTTTTCAAATTGAACGACACTACAGTTAATGGAGGTTTAGCGAACATGCCTACTGTTGTTTTTAATGCAGATGATTTCGGGTTATCACGGGGAGTCAACTACGGTATTTTAGATTGCCACTTACATGGAGTCGTTTCTTCTACGACCATGCTTGTAAATATGCCTGGCACGCGTCATGCCGTTGCCCTTGCGCACCAGCACCCTAGCTTACGTGTAGGTGTTCACCTTGCCTTAACAATCGGTACACCTTTGGCTGATAACGTTCCAAGCCTTACAAATCAGTTTGGTCAATTTAGACCTCTTCTGGAACAACGAAACGAACGTCTGATCAATCCAGCTGACGTGCTACGAGAATGGACGAAGCAAATTGAAACATTCTTAGACTTCGGGTTAACACCTAGTCATTTAGATAGCCATCATCACATCCATAATTGGGCTCATCTACGTCCAGTAATAGAAGAACTAGCGGCAGTGTATCAACTTCCCTGGCGGCAAAATTTTGAGGAGATGCCTCGACAGACGCAGCTGTATACAGAGGCATTTGATGAAAGGTTTTACAAACAAGGAGTCAATCATAAGGAGTTAGACACCATCCTTGACGATCATAAAGGCGTACAATCTGTAGAGATTATGTGTCACCCAGCTTATGCAGACACGACGTTAACATCCACTTCTTCTTATGTTCGTGAGCGGTTAAAGGAAACAGATGTTTTAATGACGTATACATTACCAGATGGATGGACGCTCAAATAATTCACAAAAACGCACTCTCATCATCTTAAGAGAGTGCGTTTTCCGTTTCTTTCTTATTTTCTCTTACCATTAAATACAAGAATAAGCCCCAAATGCCGAGCATAAATGCTGATATAAAGTAGAGAAATTGATGATTTAAAAAAGTGACTTGGACAGCCTGCAATTCAAAACCTCTTGCCCATATGATTGGTAAAACCGTTAACATAATCGATGCATGAATAAAAGAAGTCGTAAATCGCTTTACTTTCTTCTTCAAGACAAATTGTACAATGGAGCTTACGAATAGTACTACGACTAACTGAATAATAAAAATAGCTTCCATCTTACTCCCCACATTCATTAAGAAGCATACGCTCCATTCGAAATAATACCAACTACATCATAACCTAAACCGCGCATTCTTACGATTCTATTAGCTATCCCAATAGCCTGTTTCCATATCAATGAGCCAATGATTTCTTAACAGCAGCGCGCGCTCAATCCCAGCTAGGACAGAAGCAACAATTAGGGTTGTATTCACCCAATCAGGTAGCGTAATTGGAGACTGGAAAGTGCCGATATGTTCGTGAATCCACGGTATGCTTGTAACGAGCTCTAGTAATTGTGGTAACCCGAGAATAAGTGAGACGAGCAATACCATAACCGCAGACAGACCTAAACTTTTGCTTGTTATAGGAAACCGTTGATCCAATCTTAGACGCAACCCTTCACCCGAGCGCTTATCCGGCTGTAACACGTATTCTCGTTGATCACTTTCCCTCACATAATGCATTCGACTTAAGCCATAATCTGTTGCTCCAACTTCAATGACACCACCAGGTACAGGGAAAGCCGCCGGAAGACTTGAGGTGGCCATATGCTTACCATCAAGGTATAACTCTGCCGTGTTATCTTCGCTAAAAAAATGAACGTTCACTGCATACACATGGGTTTCACCTTCATCACCAGTAAGTTCCAAGTAAAATAAAGAGCGCGTGAATGGCTGCCAAAAACGGAATGGTTTTAGCGCGTGCCCGTCACCTTCCTTTACTTTATTTACTTTCTTTCGGCGTTTCCATTGACGATATGAACGAAACATAAAAGGCGCTCCTTTTTTTAACTTGATAAACGAATGTGATAACAGTAAAGTATCATTGTTTTATTTTCGGAATAGAGGCAATGACCCAGCCAAAAATACTTCCACTTCCAATGCCGAATATGAGGGCAGCTGCCGTGTTATTAAAAGAAGTGAAGCCAACAAATGTCAGCGCTGCTATCGTAATCGCATAAGTAAACCATTCCTGTTTCATGCCGTCGCCTCCTTGTTTCCTTTGTATGTTCTACGGTTACTGGAACAAAATGTTTCATTTACATGAAAAGAAAAAGAGACACAGCCATGCTGAGCCTCTTTTTCTTATACAGATCGTTTCTTTCTTCTACCTAGTGCAAAAGCTGCTCCTACAACACTTAAGCCCCCAATTATCCACGCAACATAGTTAGTCGATGTCTGTGGTAACTGTCCACCTTCTGTTGTTGCTGCTACTTCATTGGGCAGCCTTTTTTCAAAATCCGCTTTTCGAATTTTTCCATTAATTCCTTTCGTTCGATCCACTACTTGTGAAACTTCAAAATCTGTTGCTGCGCTTAAGTAAGCAAGTGCTTTAGCACGGTCCATACCGTAATGATGCTCCAAGAAGTCGATCGATTGACGTGTGGCATCTTTCATCGCTTCATTTAAATCTTCATCAAGACCAATTGGCAACCAATAGTCTTCTGTTTCACCAATTGGTTGGGTAAACGTATGAGCGTTTCCGGGTATACCTGGATCACCTTTTTTTAATAACGACAAACGAAAGGTTACCCGAAGCGACCCTTCAAGAGCACTCAACGCGACTTCCCCATCTCCTTGTGAAAAATGAGGATCACCAGTGTAAAACAGGCCGCCTTCCACTTCAATCGGTAAGTAAAGGGTTGACCCTACACCTAAGTCATTGATATCAATATTCCCACCTGTTCGGGTAGGAGGGACACTGTCTACTCTTTCGGTCGTGTCGGTTGCAACGCCCATCATTCCCATGAAAGGTTGAAGTGGAAAAAACACATCTTCTCCTGGAATTTCACCATACCATTGCCCGTTTCGCATTGTAATAGGGGTGAAAACGGATACGTTATGAAACCATTCTGGATTTTCAACACTTGCTTCTTCAGCTGGTCCTTCATTTTCAGGAAATTCTCCAGGTAATGCACCACGACCGTGTCGGTTTGAAATAACGCCGTATGGAACCCGCGGCGTGAGTGACAACGTTTCTACTTTTAATACATCGCCTGGTTCTGCCCCTTTAATTTCAACTGGCCCTGTCACAATATGAGGGCCATGTTCGCCGAATAGATTGACAATATCGGATTCCGCAATGGCAATCGCTTCGGAAAGAATATCTTTTGGCTTCACACCATACTGACCAAAGTAAGAAACAGGATCTCTGCCTTGATCATCAAGTAGCCCTTCAGCTGAAACTGTATCAAATGTAATGGTTTCGCCTGATTCCATCTTTAATACCGGTGCACTTGTCCGGTTTGGTAGTTCTCCCCAGCGAACATTGTCCACTGTTGAGGGTACATAATGTTGACCTTCTGCCTCCTGAGCATCCATTGTATGTAAAGGAAATTCTTCTGCATAGACTCCTTGAGTTGCAAGGGTACTACCTACACCTATCCCAACTGCTAGTCCTACCTGTTTCTTCATTTGCCACACTCCCTCCATCTACCTTTGTTTACTTTAGCTTAACAAAGTTTTCCACTTTCTTAAGAGAAGTGGGCAGATAATCTACCACTAAAATGAATCGTTAAATAAAAAAAAGAGACCTTCGCAAAAGGCCTCTCTATCGAGCTATTCTTCGTCAGTCGTCCAATCAAAATCACCTGTTTCAATCGCTTCAAATAACGTATTTTCTCCATTAACATGAAAGCGATTCTCTCCCCAGGCAAAGGTGGCATCGCTCACAAGAATGGTCGGTGCTGTATAAATGGATTGCTCTGTTGTTTCAACTTCTAGATGATACGTTACCGTTGGTGCACGGTCATTCGGAACGAGTTCGGTCGCTCCATCAAAGAGTTCCATGATTTTATCACGGTCATCTATCGTCACTTCTCTTCTGGTTGAATGTGAACGTTCACTTGACTCTTGTATGATTTGAATAGATGTGATTTCACCGTTTTCACTTTCATAACGAGTAATCTCTTCTTCTATCGTCGTCTCCTCAGGAATGTAATTCACTAAAACAATACCTGCTACACTGACAAGTAAAAGTGCAATGAAGACATAGAGAACCTTCCTAGCCACTTTTACATCGCCTCCTTTTTTATCCATAGACCCTATCCATTAGTTTTTTGTAGATCTAGCATAGCAGGAAATAGACGAAATTCAAAACCTAACGAAAAGAATACAAGGTTCTTTCACATTTACGTCTTTTTCGATTCATCAACGCTATTTAAACAGACGTTGCCCCTTGTCCACCATCAATCCGATAATAGCTACCCGTGATAAAGGATGCCTCTTCAGAGGATAAAAACAACATTAGTTTAGCAATCTCTTCTACTGTTGCATAGCGATTAAGCGGAACACTCGCTTCGAATTGTTTACGTGCTTCATCGACGTTATCTGGGTTTGTATTTTGTTCAATTGAACGAATCATGGCTGTATCTACTCCAGAAGGTGCAACAGCTACAACGCGAATATTTTCCGCAGCACCTTCCAAAGCAGCCGTTTTCGTTAATGCAATCACAGCATGTTTTGACGCCACATAAGGACCCATTCCAGGTGCGCCAAGCAGCCCACCGTTGGAAGCTGTATTCACGATAACACCATTTTGTTGTTTTTTCATCACTTGCATCACGTACTTCAGCCCAAGAAACACACCTGTTGTATTTACATTTAAGACATTTTGAAAATTATCAAGGGTTTGTTCGGTTAACAAACCAAATTCACCATTAATTCCTGCATTATTAATAAAAATATCAATTTGTCCATAGTGATCAACAGTATTCTCTACAAATGCTTGGACATCATTCTCTTTAGAAACATCTCCAGCTACTAGCAATGTTTTGTCTTTGTCTAGGTTTGCTTCAACAGATGCTTTCTCTAAAGCTTCTTTATTTAAATCGACTAAAGCGAGTTTAGCTCCTTCCGCTTGAAAAAGCTCTGCTGCCTTTATCCCAATCCCTCCAGAAGCACCTGTTATTAATACAACTTTATCCTGAAATCTCATGGATTCTCACCTTCATCGTTAAGATTTTTTGTTTCAAATTGACTATAAACCTAAGCATTCTTCTAAACAAGTACGCACCTCAAAGTGATTAAGTATCCCAAGCGAAACTAAACGAAGCGACTTGGATAACTAGAAAAGTGGGTTGCGACCGTTCACTAGCCTCGTAATACCTTCTCCATTGCCTTACCTCTTGCCAGCTCATCTACTAATTTATCCAAGTAACGAATTTCTCTCATAAGTGGTTCTTCAATATCTTCCACCCGAACACCACATATAACACCTTTAATAAGAGACCGTGATGGGTTCATGATTGGGGCACCTGAAAAAAACGATTCCATATCTGTTTGCTTTTCCAAATGCGCTTCTAGCGCTTCTGGACGATAGCCAGTTAACCATTGAATGACCTCATCGAGCTCGGCTTTTGTCCGGCCTTTTCTTTCAACCTTATTCACATAATGTGGATAAACGCTTGCAAACGGCATCGTGTAAATTTTATGCTTAGCCATACGTTCGCTCCTTTCTTGATTTTCTACTGCTACACCGCTTTAACCATCCGAAAAAGTTTAAAAGATCCTTGATCAATCTTTCCTACAACTTGATAGCCAACCCGCTCGTATAACTGCTTCGCACGGGGATTGTTTTCTCGAACCGTTAGCGATAGTTTCTTAAAAGAGCAATCTTTCGCACGCGCTTCAGCATAATGAAGCAGCATTCCACCAATACCTAGCCCTCTGCTTTCAGGTAGTATGGCCATCGCACCTATATGAAACTCATCCTTCTTCCCTTCCTCCATCGTCATCATGGCATAGAGGGTACGCACATTCTTGACTGCATAGTTGACCATAGCAAATCGTCTTATGTGCAAAATTTGTTTGGCTGTCGGAAGAACTAATTGATTCATGACGCTTGTTGGGTAGCACGTAATCATTCCAAGTGTTTTGTTACCTACTTTTGCTTCATAAGCAAATTCGTGGCTGAAGCGATTGTTTTTCCCTTCCCACAATCCTTTCATCGTTTCTTCTATAATAGCAGGATCGTCTGAACCAACAATTGTTTGAGCCATGCTTTCAATAGCCATTATGTTTAGCTTAGCGCCCACCCTCGAACAAGGCGATGCTTTCTCCATTCGAACCGATTTGGACATGATGATCACCCTTCACTAGAAAAATGAACGTTATCGTTTCAATATACCCATTCGTTTTCAAAGACATACTGTCATTTAGCAAAAATAGCAGGATGTTACAACTTACAGCGTCTGTGGCTTCGGTAACAATACAATGCTAATAGAAGCTTTACTCCCTGCTTTAACCTTGTTTGCACCTAACACAAAAAGAGTATCGCCATCATTAGGAACCAATGTCTTCTGTCTTACAAGAAACGAGATGTAACAAACCTCACGAATGGAAATGACATCTTACTCGTGAAGAGTCGTCCCTTCCTTCTCCATTAACACAATTGTCTCTAATTCTTCCAGGGGTTTGAAACGACATCGTTTCGTTCCTTACTTTCCAGGCTCATTCTTACAAAAGACATGTACAACATGCCCACTAGTAACCTTAATAAAGACCGAGCTCATTCACTCGGTCTTTCCCCATTCAGACGCCAACATTCCAAATACAACATGATCTACATAATGATCGTACAACCATTCTGCTTGTCTGATCGTCCCTTCATTTGTAAAGCCAAGCTTCATCGGAACTCTTTGACTCTTTCGATTTCCGGAAGCGGCACGAATTTCGACTTTGTTCATGTTTAGTTGTCGGAAAGCATAGTTTGTTAAGTCATGGGCCACGGCTGTGACAATGCCTCTACCTTGAACCTTTTCACTCACCCAGTAACCAATGGAGGCTGTTTTATTTGCCCAGTTCAACGTATTAAAACTCGCCATTCCGACTACATGACCGTCATAGATAATAACCGTATGAAGCCCATTGTTATCTGCGTGACTCTGCAAACAGCGTCGAATAAACGTAGCGGTATCACCTACTTCTTTAATATGATCGAGCCAGGGGAGCCATTCTTTTAAGTACGTCCGATTTTCATTCGTTAATGTGAAAATCGCATCAGCATCTTGAAAATCAATTAGTTTCAGTGTCAGTTGTCCTGTTAGTTTACGTGCAAACATGATGGCACATCCTCTTCTCTATGATTGTCGTTCTAGTTGTGCAAGTCGCCTTTCTAACTGTTCTAGTTGTTTCTTCTGTTCCTTCACAGCAGTTATCGCAATGGTGGAAACCGCAAACGTACCTATGATGAGTACTGGCAGTACCGCCAACCCTATAGATTGAAACACTTCCATTCTTATCACCTCATTATGCCTCTTTTCTTTCGACAAAACGAGAGTAAATCCTGCAAAAAAAATAAGAAACCTTCTTTGAGAAAGGCTTCTTATTACTAGCTTATTTTAATTGTTGCACCGCACGTCGAACGGCTTCACTTACTTCTTGTTGATGCTGATTGGTTTGCATACGGTAGGCATCATCAGCATTTGTTAAGTAACCAACTTCAATTAAAACAGCTGGAACATTTGAATCGCGAAGAACTTGGAAATTAGACTGATAGATTCCTCTTGTATAACCAGAGTTTAATCGGCGAATCTCCTTATTAATAACGCTTGCCTCTTTACTAGATTGGTAGTAATGAGTCTCAAAACCACGAACATTCGGATCGGCAAAACTATTAGCATGAATGCTAAGAAACAAATCTGCTTGCGCTTGATTTGCTTGGTTCACTCGACTCGAAAGGGAAACAAACTCATCACCTGTTCGCGTTTCAATAACTTCAATGCCATCTGCTGCTAACGTTCGCTTTAGCTCATCCTTATACGCTTTTACTACATGCTTTTCTAAGAGGCCATTTGCAACGGCACCCGAATCATAACCGCCATGTCCAGCGTCAAGTACGACTTTAAACCCTTGTTTAGCTGTTGGCTTATTAACAATAGGAGTAACTGTAGGTGACGTAACCATAGATTGTATGTAATGAGTATGTATAAATCCAATTGCCCCGTTATAGGTTATTTGCGCCCAGTCATTCCCTAAGTCAATGTAATCAATTTGTGTACCATTTGCCAACTGCCCAAGAACGCTTTCCGATTGTTGTGGTCCAGACCGAACATTTAGTCCACCCGTTGAGGCGATCACACCTGTCTTCGTCTCCACATGCCCTGTTGTTGACGTTGCCTCTGTACTTGTTGCGCCACTAATAAATGCTTTACTTACATAGCCAACTTGTCCAGCATACGTGATTTTAACCCAGTCTGTTGACGTGTTAAAATATTCAATTTTATTTCCAGGTTCGAGCTTCCCAATGATGGAACCTTCTTCAGAAGGAAGATCCCTTACGTTTAATGGCGCATCACTTTGAACGACACCAACGTTTGTGGACGCGCTCACTTGTTCATACGTCATAAACAGGAGTAAGACAATAATCGATAGGGCTGTCACTGTTTTTAAAAAACGCATTCTCCCCCTCCTTTTAAACTACCTATCGTTCATTCCCGAATATTAGGTTAGCTAAACATAGGTTTCTATGAAACTATCAATGATTCTGTAAATCATACCAAATGAGCAACTTATATGATATAGGCTTTTTGGTTGAAGGAGATTTTTGCTAGTTTTGTTCCAATGTATTGCCATGTTTCCCTTTTTACTTGTAGCACTTCCAATTCTTTTAAAGCAAAAGAACATAGCGACAACTGTTCCTATTCTAGGAAACGTTATTTATAGACAAAAAACCAGACTGATTCTGCACATCCCACCGAGTAGTTAGACAGCTGTATAAACGAATCTCGTAGGAAAAGGTAATAGAGAGTGAAAGTACAAACAGCACAAAATAGCGCACCAGACGAGTGAAAACCCAAGGAACCACTGTCTGAAGCGCTTTTTTCACTACTTAGATGTCATTTCCAATGCAACAGTTTTTTCTCAATAAAAACAAGAAGCGCGTTTACCCCTAAACCGATAATAGAGATGGTCAGGATGCCCACATACATATGTGGAATCTGAAATGTATGTTGACTGCTAATAATCAAATAACCCAACCCTGCTTTGGCTCCAATCATTTCCGCAGCAACTAAAACTAAAATAGATGACGCTGCTGCCAGGCGAAGACCGACAAAAATCGTTGGTACAGATGCTGGCAAGATTATCTTCATGAACAAGCGGTAAGGCGTTAACGCTAACGATTTCCCTGCTTTTATATATAAAGGGTCAACATGTCGAACGGCACTAATGGTACTAATGAGAATAGGAAAGAAACATGCGTAGATGACAACAGTGACTTTAGAGAGTTCCCCTATTCCAAGCAACAAGATGAAAACAGGTAACACCGCTAGCGCTGCTGTATTACGAAACAATTCTAAAAGGGGCGTTAACCATTTACTAAACGTCGTAAACCACCCAATTACTAGTCCAAGAGGAATCGCAATGATCATTCCTACTAAAAATCCAATGATCGACCGCGTAAAGCTAGCACTAATGTGTGAAAACAACTGCCCATTTAAAGCTAACTCGAAGCCACTTGCCAGAACAGTAGAGAAAGGTGGCATAAAAACAGCATCAACCATACCCATTCGAGGGGCGATTTCCCATAACAAAAAGAAAAGTGCAATGGCTGTTATGGACTTAAGAAATGATAGACTCTGGAAAGCATAACGGTTAAACCGCGCTGACCACTGCCGATTTGCTTCAGGCACATGGGTTATTCGTTCCATGCATACACCTCCTCCTCTCCATGTAGCAAGTTCCATACGTTTTGTCTATGCATAGCAAATGCTGGTAATGAACGGGGGTCTTCCTTTTTTTTCGTTTCAAATAATGGTGTATCCACAATATGTGAGATTCTTCCAGGTCTTTGACTCATTACCGCGACACGTTGACCGAGGACAATTGCTTCGTCAATGCTGTGTGTAATAAATACAATCGTTTTATTCGTTTTCCTCCAAATCTCCAGTAACTCTAATTGGAGACTTTCTCGTGTTTGGGCATCAAGTGCTCCAAATGGTTCATCCATGAGAAGAACCTCGGGGTCATAGGCTAAGCTTCGTGCAATGGCAACCCGTTGCTTCATTCCTCCCGATAACTGATGGGGATACGTCTCTTCAAACCCTTTTAACCCGACAAGTTCAATATACGAAGCCGCCTTGGCAAGACGTTCTTTTCGCTTTAACCCTAATTCTTCTAAGCCAATGGCTACATTTTCAATTGTTGTTCTCCATGGCAATAGGGCATATTGTTGAAACACAAACCCCCGAGTTAAACTCGGTTTAGACACCTGCTTTCCATTTACAACGATGCGCCCTTGAGTAGGTAGCTGTAACCCAGCAAGCAAATCAAGCAAGGTCGATTTGCCACACCCGCTCGGGCCGACTATAACAAAGAATTCTCCTTTCTCAACAGACAGGCTTAAGTTTGAAATGGCGGTCACGGTCTCGTTTCGGTTTCCTTTAAATTGATGAGTCAAGTTATCTACTTTAATTGCGATGTGTCCCACCTCATTCACTTCCTTCCTCTAATTCGTTCAGGTATGGATTAAACCGATTGGTATACACCTCATCCATTTGTGTTTCACCTTTTGACATTCGCCCCTCTTCGACTAACCAATCTTCCCATCGCTCAAAATCAATCTGACGAATCGCACCTCCAGGAGATTCGATTCCACTGCTTTTCCAGTAGTCAATTAAATCCGTTTGTTCATTTCGACCTCTTGTTTCAACGATAGTTCGCATTCGTTCCCGCACAACTTCTGCTTCATTCTCTTTCATCCATTCAATGGCTCTTGCCATTCCACTGACAAATACCTCGACCGCCTCGGGCTGTTCTTCTATGTAATCATCTCTAAAGACGATACTCCCAGCATTAAATGGACCAAATAAATCGATATCTTTGAAGAGCGGGCGCAAACCTCCTGTTTCCAATGCTTTATCTCGAATAATACCGCTCAACGTCGTTACTTCCAACTGCCCAGAACGCAGCGCCTGTTCACCTGACGCAGGAGGGATAATGATTCGACCGATGTCATCGACCTGACTTTTCGTTAATCCATTCTGTCGCGCATACTCTACTGTTGAAAATTCATGATGGGCACCTAACGTATTAACACCAACATTTCCACCGATTAAATCGTCCGCTTCTTTAATCGGGCTATCTTCCAAGACATAGTATCCTGCATACGTTTCTTCATCGGACCCGTAATAATGAATGACCGATGTCACACCAGCCCCTGCATATTGTAGCTGAAGGATGGCACCGTTAAACGCTCCACCAAACTCTACATCCCCTGTCATCGTTGCTTGAATACTCTCCGGTCCACTCGTTCCATCACCAATCCATTCCAACTTGATTCCATTCATATAACCTAGGTCATCAGCGAGTTCCCACGGCATGACAGTATTTGCTGTTCCTTGGTAACGAAGAACAGGAATTCCTTCTTCCACTTGGGCACTCGTATGGTTTGAACAAGAAGCTAAGACGCAGGCCCCCAACATCATCATCGATTGTTTCCAATTCAACTTAACCAACCCCCTTAACGCTGTAACACCTCTGCAGCATTAGGTTTTTTTAATCCCAAATGATCACGCAACGTTCTTCCTTCATAGTTCGTACGGAACAAGCCTCTTTCTTGCAAAATGGGGATGACTTCCGTAATAAATTCTTCTAGTCCATCTGGTAATAGTGGTGCCATGATATTAAAGCCATCTGCAGCACCATTTTCAAACCAATCCTGCAGCTGATCTGCAATTTGCTCAGGCGTGCCATAGATTTCACGATGGCCTCTTGCACCTGCAATATGTTGATACAGTTGACGAATGGTCAAATTCTCTACTTTGGCCAGTTTCGTCACAAGTTCGAATCGTGTTTTCGCCCCATTATTCGTTTCAACCGGAGGAAGATCGGGGAGTGGTCCATCAAGTGGATAGCCTGTTAAATCAAAGTTTAACAACCCTGATAATAAGCGAAGCCCCGCTTCTTCTGGTATTAATGAGCGGAAATGTGCCGCTTTCTCTTTCGCTTCCTCCTCTGTCTTTCCAATGATCGGCATTACACCCGGCATTACTTTTAAGTCATTCGCATCCCGGCCGTACTTGACCAATCGTTGCTTCACATCACGATAAAATACTTCTGCATCTTTTCTTGTTTTCCAAGCGGTGAAAATAACTTCAGCCGATGAAGCGGCTAATTCTTTCCCAGGTTCAGACGATCCAGCTTGCACAATAACTGGGTGACCTTGAACGGGACGGGGTATATTCAATGGACCAGGAACGGAGAAGAAATGACCTTCATGATCGATCGTTCGCACTTTTGACGAATCTGTAAAACGTCCTGCTTTCTTATCTAAAACAATGGCGTCTTCCTCCCAACTTGCCCAAAGCTTTTTCGCCACCTTCAAGCTTTCCGTTGCACGTTCGTATCGAAGTGCATGGTCATAATGAGCGTCGCGACTAAAATTTAGCGCTTCGTAAGCATTACCGCTCGTTACCACATTCCAGGCCGCTCGACCATGACTTAAATGATCAATGGTTCCAAATGCACGAGCTAGATAATAAGGCTCATAGAAACTCGTCGATGCAGTAGCGCACAATCCAATACGCGACGTTCCATGGGTCATTGCAGATAAGAGAAGAATAGGATCTAATCGGGCCGTCACACTATGTGAGACATCTTCTTCTCGTTTCGTCCGGTCCGCATAATGATCCGCAAAGAACACCATATCAAATAGTCCTTTTTCTGCTAGTTGAGCTAAACGGACATAATAGTCTGCTGAGAGCCACTCCTTTGCATCGTTTGCACTATCCTCGTGCCTCCATGCTGCAACATGGTGACCAGGTGTCATAAGAAAAGCCCCTAAATGCATATGTCGATTTGCCATTACGTACCCACTCCTTCATTTAAATTAAAAAAAACACTATGAAACCTGCTTTAAGCACATCTCCAGTGTTCTGGTCGACTCTGTTTATACGTTTGTATAGGATGCTTGTTTAAGGGATTATTTCACCTTGGAAATAGCCTCATCTATCCTTTTTAATGACTGTGTATCTTGAATGCGCGCAACCCCATTTTCTAGCTGAACATGCTCACTTAAGACGAAAATCGGTTTGATAATAGAGGTAGCTCCAAGTATATGAAGAACTGGAAGCAATGAATATTGTAAAGACAAATAGTGAGCGATACTTCCGCCAGTTGCTACGGGTAATACAACCTTCCCTATTAAGGCTCCTTCAGGCAAAAGATCGAGCAATGCTTTTAGCACGCCAGGAACTGACGCTTTATAAACGGGGCTGCCAATTACAACAATGTCTGCGTTCTCTATCTCTTCTTTCACTTTCTCAATTGCTGGAGACTGAAACCTTGCCTGCATTAAATCATCGGCAGGTACGTCAAGTATGTCAATTGTAGACGTACTATAAGGTACTTCAAACGATTGTTACCGTTTTAAGTACAGCATTCGTTTTTGATAATCGGTTAGGACTTCCTGATAAAAAAAGAACATGCATCCTATCATCACTCCTTTTGAAATAAAATAAGCCCACCACATCATTCTGGTGAGCTTTCGGTTGACCGATCAGCCTAATTTTTATTCAATCTACGTTTCTCTGTACAATCTACTTGTGTGACTTTGCCATTATGTACTGTAATGAGTAATGAACCATATTCAAGCTTTTCTAACTGTGTCACAATCTCATCTACTACTTGTTGCTCCACTTTAATCGCCGGTCACCCTCTCTTAAAATGAATGTGTTCGTCGTTACATAGACTCTAATCTGATTAATCTTATTTGTCAAGTATGAATTATATGAAATATCAAATTTAATTACCTACTTCTAACTTGCTTACTATTCTAGAAAAAAGAGAGTTGCTGACATTGAGCGTCTCTATAAAAGTTTGTTAAGGAACGATCACAGCAACCTAAAAAAAGAGGCATCGACTCAGCCTCCATACGTAAACAGTTTTATTTTCCTTTTTGATGTATGGTCTCACTTTGATACCATATGAAACGAGCCACTGCTCCGGTCACCACAAACGCCAGAAAATGAGGGATCATTTGCTCTATCCCTATTTCAAAGCCTCTAAAGAAACGATACAGCGTCAAGCATACCGTTGTGACCAGTGGAAACAAAACGAGCCATAGAACGAAAATGAGTCTTTTTTTATTCATATCGTTCCTCCTTGCTTTACCTATTTCTTTTTCGCCAAACCCCTCCCCCTCCACACGTAAACCCACATCGTTGATAAAAAGATGCATGTTTTGTATCAAACGTCACAGTGACAACTTCTATACCAACTGTCTCTGCTTCGACTAGCAGACGTTTCACCAATTTAGCACCGATACCAAGACCTTGATACGCTGGGTGGACGATCACGTCTTCTATGTATCCATGCTCTAAACCCATTCCACATAGATAACCAAATGCAATGAGTTCTCCGTGCTTTCCTCTCATCCCTGCCCAAAAGGTACAGCGCTCAAAAAGAAGCGGGTAATCTTGATCTCTTCTTGCCCAGCCTACGCTTTCTCTTAATAGGGGTACTTCTTTATCTTCAATGGAAAGATTTATCATCACGTTATCGTTCATATGCGCTCTCCCTTGTCGTTAGAATAAAAAAACTTCATTCTCATTGTTGTCAGTTTAGACGAAAACAGCCCCTCCAGCGAGAGCAAACAATAGACGAAGGCCAGTTCATAGGAAGTATGCTTTTAAGCGAACACAACTTTATTAATCAAACGTTTAATTAGCTCTCTACTGTTTCACAAAACAACTGTGAACTCTCTTGAATAATTCTCCATTTACTGCACAAGCTAGTAAAAAATTAATAAGGATGGATAACATGGACTATCCAACCATTCACACAAACATATGGGATGGTGTTATTGCCGTTCCCAGCGTGCTTCTACTGACACAAGCTATAAAAATGATGTTTCCGATAAAGTCTGCTTTTGTACCAACTGTTGCAACATTGCTTGGATTATGTATTTCCATCTTTATTAGTCATCCACACAACTTATTGACTGGAATCTTCATGGGATTATTTTATGGAAATGCCGCAGTTGGTGCTTATTCCGGTATCAAAAATTCGTGGGTACAGTTTAGAAAGAGATACAATGAGTAACTGTTGTTATAAGAATTATCCACTACTATGAAACCGTTCTTTTAATTTGATTCAACGAGAGGACATTCTCATACTTAAACACTCTTCGTTGGCGCTTGCTGTGACAATAGGCGACAAACCAGCGCTCTTTCAACTGAAGCACCGTAATCACTCTTTGGGAAATGACTCCCTCTTTATTCAAATAAATTAACGTGACACATTCTTTACGTTCTAACGCCCGATTTAAAACCCCTTTGGTCATAGCAAGCCCTCCCTTATTTTCACTCATTATATACGAACGTACATTCTTATTCAAGAGAAAAAACAGAAAATACGCTCGCGTATCACTGGAAATTTATAGGGATTTATTTGTATGATGTTCGGTTGTTCAAGAAAGTCGTTCTCTTTTCTTTTTAATAAGCAATTCCGACACGAGCCTTTATGTGGGTATGATTTAAAATCTGCATATACGCAAAATCCGCAGTGTCTTTAATGGATATTTTTCTCCCATTTTCAGGTAGGAAATCAACTGTTGTACGGTATTCCCCTTCTGCTTCTGCTTCTGAAAGGGCAGTAGGACAGACAATGGTCCAGTTTAAATTGGTCTGTTTCAGTAAATCATACACTTTATGATGTTCTTTAGCGGCGCGAGTTGACCTCCTCCTTGATTCTGGGGAAGCGTATCTTAATAGATCAACATATTCTCTGCTGTTTAATATACCTGCAGTACCGATTGTTATAATCCTTTTGATTCCTTCTCGTTGCATTTCTTCAATTATTTGAGGCATGCTTTCGGATAACGTAGTAGTTCCATCGGTATTGAGAGCGCTTATGACGACATCAGCATTTTTTATGGCGCCACGTATATCTTCTCGGTTTAATACGTTTCCACGAACTATAGTCAAATGTGCATCATTAAGAAAGCTATCTAGTTTTTCAGGGTCTCGCACAAGAGCTGTAACGTTGTTTTTATCCTTAAGCGCGTTTAGTAGAATAAACCTTCCTACTCGCCCTGTTGCTCCTAAAATGAATAGATTCATACAAACCCTCATTATTTTCACATTTACTTTTTTACTTTAAGCCTACTCTGAAGCACGGTTATTGCATTAAAGCGCAGATGCTTATTCACTATTTTTAAGCATTTTAGCCAAAATTCGTTTTAGCTGCATCAGTTCTTCTTCATTTAAATTCGTTTGCTCTAGAAATCTTAACGGAATCTTAGTTGCTTTCTCTCTAGCCTGCTCACCTTGTTCAGTCAAAGTGACATTTACAACACGCTCGTCACCTTTTGAACGGTTGCGAGCGATGAATTCATTCTCTTCCATTCTTTTCAACATCGGGGTCAAGGTTCCTGAATCCAAAAAGAGACGTTCACCTAGTTCTTTAACGGACATTTCACCACTTTCCCATAACACTAGCAAGACCAAGTACTGCGGATAGGTGACATTAAGTTCTTCCAGCAATGGTCGGTACCGTTTAGTCATCTCCTTGTTTACAGCATACAATGGAAAACAAATTTGGTTATCTAATCTCAATATCTCATTTATCATAGTGGCTCACTCCTAAGGATATTATAGCAATTTCTGAACTGTCATCAAACAAATTGACACAACACAATTAAGTTGTGTACAATTAAATTGCACAAAATTAAAAGGAGTGGGTACGATGGCTTTATATACTGCATCTTCTAAAGCTTCAGGCGGACGTCAGGGAAAGGTAGAATCATCGGACGGTACGTTAAACTTATCGCTTTCATTACCTAAAGGATTAGGCGGAAATGAAAAAGCAGGCACCACGAACCCTGAACAACTCTTTTCTGCTGGCTATGCCGCTTGCTTTGATAGCGCATTGCACTTGGTCGCAGGGCAAAAAAAGAAAAGAATCACTTCTGAAGTTACAGCAGAAATTAGTATTGATAAACAACCGGAGGGATTCGGGTTAAGTGCACAATTAATTGTCGAAATGAATGGTGTGTCTCAGCAAGAAGCAGAAGAACTTGTTGAAAAGGCACACCAAGTATGCCCTTATTCTCGTGCTGTCCAAGGAAATATTGAGGTAAGAAAAAGAGTGATCACTAAATAAAATAAACCTGGAGGAATAGAGCGCTCCTCCGGGTTTTACATTTGTTTGTTTTTAGATGTCATTTGAATAATAAATGAAACGCCTCATAAGCCGTTCTTTTCTGTTACTAACTCATTAGCTCGATACTTTTGATGAAGCTTTTCTTTGCACTCATCCCAGCTCAATGTTTTTGACGTTGTCGAAAATTGAATGTATTGTAACTCATCTGCCAGCTGCCTAGAATGTTTCATTGCTCTTAGGTGTGCTCCATGATTTCTAAAGGCCTTCATGTCTTCAGGGGAATGCCAAATCGACATAGTCCAATACGT